>NZ_JANJZR010000026.1 GCF_024623065.1 Bacteroides acidifaciens | reverse complement strand
ATCGCAAGACTTGTCGCGATGGTCTGCATGGCTCTTGTATGGGCATATCTCGTTGGTGAACATAAAGATATAAATATTAAACCGATAAGGATTCTGAAACATGGAAGAAAGGAAAAGTCGCTTGTCAAGTATGGTTTGGAGGAGATTTCAACAATACTTCTGCGTCCGACTTATACCCCAAAATTCGATGTTTTCAAATTTTTGTCATGTACTTAAATTTAGTATATAAAGCCCCAAAAAGAAAGAAAAGGTTTATGAAAGACTGTATTCAACAACTCGTAGAATTATTCGGAAACAATGATTATTCAGCTGGTACACGAAAGAAAGTACAACGATGGCTGGCTGATGAAGAGCATGTTGACGAAAAGGATAAAGCACTCCGTATGCTTTGGAAACAGGCAGGGGAACAGGAAGTACCCAATGGAATGCAACAATCAATACGCCAAATGCAACAAAATATAGGATTAAAGCCTGTTTCTCATAAGAATTATCAGCTATTTGTATGGAGAGCGGCGGCTATTTTCTTACTGGCTGTATCATCTGTTTCTGTTTATCTGATGTTGGAAAAAGATCGGCCTGTAAAAGATTTGGTAGAGTGTTATATACCAACAGCGGAGATTCACGAACTCACCTTGCCTGATGGCACGCATGTCATGTTGAATTCAAAAAGTACTTTATTATATCCAGAGCAGTTCAATGGAAAGACGCGAAGTGTATACTTGATAGGTGAGGCTAACTTTAAAGTGAAACCGGATAAGAAACATCCTTTTATTGTAAAAGCGAACGATTATCAAGTAACTGCTTTGGGTACGGAATTTAATGTGAACGCTTATCCGGAAAGTAATGAGTTGATTGCCACTTTGCTGGAAGGAAGTGTAAGAGTGGAGTTCAATAATCTGATATCTAATGTTATTCTAAAGCCTAATGAACAATTGATATATAACAAGCATACAAAAGAACATAACCTGCAATTGCCTGAAATAGATGATGTGACAGCATGGCAGCGTGGAGAATTGGTCTTTAGTAATATGCATCTGGAAGATATTTTCACAAGCCTGGAACGTAAATTCCCTTATGCCTTTGTTTATAGTCTTCATAGTATGAAGAAGAATACCTATAGTTTTCGTTTCCAGAATCAAGCAAGTCTGGAAGAGATTATGAGCATTATATCACAAGTAGTGGGAGATGTAGACTATGTTATTAAAGGAAATAAATGCTATGTAACCAATAAGAAATAAATCAGTTGTAGAACCTATTTAAATTGAAGATATTATGTGAAAAAGTATCCGGAAGGAATGCCCGTTCCTTCCGGATGTGAAATCAAGTTCTCCTTAATATTAGCGTGTATTGACGCTATTCTGAATGATCATAGAATAATAACCAATTAACTAATACTAAAGATGCTACAAATTTACGAAAAAATAGCAGAACAAATAGTTCATAAGCGAGGCTTTCTCACTTTTTTAAGTTTATTGTTACTAACATCTACCCTTGCTTTTGCTCAAAGTGGTAATAAAATTACTATTCAGCAGAAAAATATCACTGTTGTTGATGCTCTGAAAGCTGTAGAAAAACAGTCGAAAATGTCTATTAACTACAGTGACTCCGAATTGAAAGGAAAAGAAATAGCAAATCTTAATTTGCAAAATGTTGCTGTATCGGCAGCACTTGATGTAATCCTGAAAGGAACAGGTTTCGCCTATCAAATTCAAGGTAATTATATTATAATCACTGAGAAGAAACCTGCAGTTGCAACACAAACTATGAAGGATATCAAAGGGAAAGTTGTTGATGAGAGCGGTGAACCACTGATTGGAGTTAATATCTCAGTGGATGGCAATTCGACCGGTACAATTACCGATTTTGATGGAAACTTTGCAATAAAAGCTTCAGACAACTCTACTTTGAAAGTTTCTTATATAGGATATGCTACTCAAATGGTAACTGTTTCTAAAAAAGATTTTTATCCGATTACTATGAAACAGGATACGGAGGTGCTAGATGAGGTGGTTGTTACTGCATTGGGTATTAAACGTGCAGAAAAAGCATTGTCTTACAATGTACAACAGATAAAAGGTAATGAATTGACTACTGTGAAAGACGCAAACTTTGTAAACTCATTGAACGGTAAGATAGCCGGTGTAACCATAAACAAGAGTGCGGCTGGTGTCGGTGGTGCAACTCGTGTTGTGATGCGTGGTGCAAAATCCATCGAAGGAGATAATAATGCATTATATGTGGTAGACGGTATTCCTTTGTTTAATACCAATATGGGAAATACAGACAGTGGTATTATGGGTGAAGGAAAGGCTGGAACAGAAGGTATTGCTGACTTTAATCCTGAAGATATCGAAAGTCTCTCTGTGTTGAGTGGTCCTTCGGCTGCTGCGTTGTATGGTAGTAGTGCGGCAAACGGCGTCATCCTAGTAACAACCAAAAAAGGTAAAGAAGGGAAACTATCTATTCAGTTCTCATCTTCTACTGAGTTTAGCAAAGCGTATATGACTCCAGAATTTCAAAATACATATGGAAACAAGAAAGATGTGTATGAAAGCTGGGGAGAGAAATTGCCAACTCCGTCAAGTTACGACCCTAAGCATGATTTCTTTAATACCGGTACGAATTTCATAAACTCACTTACTTTGACCACGGGAACTAAGCAGAATCAGACTTTTGCTTCTATCTCATCTACTAATTCTAAAGGTATCGTGCCCAATAACGCATACGACCGTTTAAACTTCACCATTCGTAACACTTCTACATTTCTGAATGATAAGTTACAACTGGATTTGGGAGCATCGTATGTGAAGCAAAAAGATAAAAATATGGTTTCGCAAGGTCAGTATTGGAATCCGGTGATGGCTGCTTATTTGTTCCCGCGCGGTGAGAATTTTGAGGACATAAAGACTTTTGAACGCTATAATGAGAGCCGTAATTTACCTGTGCAATACTGGCCTGTGGGTGAGTCTACTTATGCTTCTCAAAATCCTTATTGGACAGCTTATCGCAATGTAGCTACCAATGAAAAGAGCCGTTACATGTTCAATGTGGGATTGACCTATAAAATCACCGATTGGCTGAATGTTGCCGGTCGTTTCAGAATGGACGATACCTATGTGAGTTTTGAACGTAAAATTTATGCTTCTTCCGATCAGAAGTTTGCAGAAGGTACTAAGGGGCATTACGGGTACAGTAATTACAATGACCGCCAGGAGTATGCCGACTTTATGCTGAATATCAACAAACGCATTCTGGATTTCAGTCTTGCTGCCAACCTTGGTTGGAGCTATTCTAATTATTGGGCTTTGGAAAGAGGATATAAAGGTGCCTTACTCAAGCTTCCCAATAAATTTACCACTACTAATATCGATACAAAAAATGGACGTATCTCCGAAAAAGGAGGTGGTGACAGTGTGCGTAATCATGCCATCTTTGCTAACGTGGAGTTGGGGTGGAAAAGTATGCTCTATCTGACTTTGACCGGTCGTAACGAATGGAATTCTCGTTTGGTAAATACCAATGAGGAATCTTTCTTTTATCCTTCTGTTGGTCTGTCGGCCATTGTATCTGAAATGGTAAAACTACCTGAATTTATATCTTACTTAAAAGTACGTGGTTCTGTCACTGGAGTAGGTGCTCCAGTATCTCGTGCGGGTTTGACTCCCGGTACGGTGACTGATCCGCTTGTGGGTGGCCTTTTGAATCCTACCTATATCTATCCTTTCACTGATTTCAAGGCAGAACGTACCAAATCTTATGAATTTGGTTTGACTTTTCGTTTGTGGAATAAATTGAGTGCGGAAGTTACTTACTATCATTCTAATACGGAGAACCAGACATTCTTGGGTGAACTTCCCGAGTATACTGGATACAAACAAATTTATTTGCAGGCAGGTGATGTAGAGAACCGTGGTTGGGAAGCTTCATTGGGATATAGCGATAAGTTTAAAAACGGATTATCTTTCTCTTCTACTTTGATTTTTTCACGTAACGTCAACGAAATTAAAGAAATGGTAACTAATTATGAGACAGGTTTGGAGGGAACTTCGCCGATTAATATTCCCGAAGTTGTGAAAGACAAAGGTCGTACGATTTTGAAAGTGGGAGGTAGTATCCATGATATTTATGCCAATACATTTTTTAAGAAAGACAGTCAAGGATTTGTGGCAGTAGAGAGTGATGGAAAATTTGGTATGGAAAGAGGTGAACCTGTTTACTTGGGCAAAACCTCACCGGATTTCAATCTCGGTTGGAGTAATGCATTGTCATACAAAGGTTTTGGGCTAAACTTCCTGGTTAACGGACGCTTTGGTGGTGTAGTAACTTCTTCTACAGAAGCTTTGCTTGACCGTTTTGGGGTTTCCAAACGTTCGGCTGAGGCACGGGATGCCGGGGGGGCTTTGATAAAAAATCAAGGTAGAGTAGACGCGAAGGCCTATTATCAAATGATTGGTACAGGAAACTATGAAACATCCGGTTATTATGTGTACAGCGCTACCAATATTCGTTTGCAAGAATTGTCATTCAGCTACACTATGCCTAATAAATGGTTTGGAAATGTACTGAGAGATGTTACGGTTTCGTTTATCGCAAATAATCCTTGGATGTTATATTGTGAAGCTCCGTTTGACCCTGAACTTACACCTTCTACAAGTACTTATGGACAAGGTAACGACTACTTTATGCAACCAAGTGTACGTAGCTTTGGTTTTGGCATTAAATTTAAATTATAATAAACCAACTTTATTATGAAAAAGATAAATCAATATAAACTCTTAGCAGGTATATGCCTCTTGTCATTTTTGACGGCATGTGATTATGAAAGAATCAATACCAATCCGTTTGAAATGACTGAAGAAGAAGGGCTGATGGATGGTTTTGCTGTAGGCGGTTTGGTTACGGCCATGGAGCAAACTGTTTTTCCGGTGGGTACTCAAGCCGATGATACAGACATTATTAATCAATATCAGACTGATTATCATCTTTCGGCCGATTGTTGGAGTGGTTTCTTCGGGCAGAATAACTCTACCAGTTGGAATTCGGGCCGTAACAATACAACCTATTTTTTAATTGACGGTTGGATTGCGGGCACTTATACACGTTCGTATACCAATGCATTTAATTCTTGGAAGAAATTGAAAGTATTTTCAGAAAAAAATGATGCCCCTGAAATTTATGCATTGGCACAAGTTCTGAAAATTTCGGCTTGGCACAAAACGTTGGAGTGTTTCGGGCCAATGCCTTACACCCATGCTGCCGATCCGACAATGAATATACCTTTCGATTCGGAAAAGGCGGTATATACTGCTATGTTTCAAGACTTGACTGATGCCATTGACGTATTGACTGAAAAAGCTGTGAACGGTATAAAAGTGATGGAGGAATATGATGCGGTTTATGCTGGCGATACCAGGAAATGGGTGAAATACGCCAACTCATTGATGCTTCGTCTGGCGATTCGCGTTCGTTTTGCTGATGAAGAAATGGCAAAGAAGTATGCGATTCAGGCTGTCGGACATTCTATAGGTGTAATGACTGCAAGGGATGATGAAGCACAGATGAGTGCAGGTGCTGGTATTACTTTCCGTAATAACATTGAATGGTTGTCCGAAACGTACGAGGAGTCACGTATGGGATCATCTATATTCTCCTACTTAATGGGATATGCTGACCCTCGTTTAGGTGCTTATTTTAAGCCTGTAGACGCGGCAAGTACAGCCGGACAAGTGGCTTATGACGGTAAAAAATATCAAGCAGTGCCTGCCGGACATACTTTTGCGCCGAATGATGTTTATAAATTGTTTTCTAAACCAAAGATTGAAAGTAACACTCCGACTTATTGGCTGCGTGCCTCCGAAGTTTATTTCTTGCGTGCTGAAGCTGCTTTAGTATGGCCTGCCGACTTCGGTAGTGCTGAAGCGCTTTACAAACAAGGTATTGAAATGTCGTTCCAGGAAAATGGTGTAACTACTTCTGTGGATGCCTATATGAATTCTGGTAAAGCACCGATGAAGCATGAATTCACAGGTTTCTATGCTTGTAGCTTCCCGGCACCTTCTACTGCTACTGCTAAATTTGAAGGTAGCACAGAACAGAAATTGGAGAAGATCATCATTCAGAAATGGATTGCTCTTTTCCCTAATGGTCAGGAGGCTTGGACAGAGTGGAGAAGAACCGGATATCCGAAATTGAATCCTGTAATGGTAAATAATGGTTCGAGTCAAGGTGCAACTAAAGAGAGTGGCGTACGCCGTATGATTTATCCTACAAGTTTTTACCAGACAGAGGAAGGACAGGCTATTTATAACGCAGCTTTGCTGTTACTTAATAACGGTCAAGGAGGCGAAGATAAATCTTCAACCCGCTTGTGGTGGGACTGTAAACGATAACCTATAATCACTATTTTGATACAAAATGAAGAATATGAAAACATTAAGAAATTTATTATATTTCCTCTCTCTGGCAGGCTTGATGATAACAACTTCCTGCACTGATGTGGAAAATATAGATATGGAGCACATCGGAGGTAATAATACGATGGGCGATAGTGAATATTATGCCAATCTGCGTGCCTACAAGGCAACCGCCTGGAATTATGGGCGTCCCGTTGCTTTCGGATGGTACTCCAATTGGTCTCCTGCCGGAGCTTACAGAAAAGGATATCTGACTTCTATGCCGGACAGTATGGACTTTGTTTCCATGTGGAGCGGTGCTCCCGGACGCTTTGATATCACTCCTGAACAGAAAGCGGATAAAGAGTTTGTGCAAAAAGTGAAAGGTACAAAATTGTTGCAGGTGAGCCTGCTTTCTTATATTGGCAAAGGGGCAACTCCAAACTCGGTATATACTCCTGTGGAAAAACAGGCAGAGGAAGAAGGCTGGAGTGATTCCAAACTGGAAGATGCGAAGAAGAAAGCTCGTTGGGAATTTTGGGGATTTGAAGGCGAATTCAACAGTGAAAACCATTATGAATGTTTGGCAAAGTTCGCTAAAGCTCTTTGTGACTCTTTGGATGCAAACGACTGGGATGGTTATGATGTTGACTGGGAAATCGGAAGTGGTGTGTTTGATATGGATGGAACGTTAAGTGAGAATAGGCACTTAATTCATTTAATAAAGGAGATGAATAACTATATTGGTCCGAAAAGCGACCCGGAAGGCAAAGGACATAAGATGATTTGTATTGATGGTCAAATTTATGGTCTTACCAGAGAGTTGGATGAGTATGTCGATTATTGGATTATACAAAGTTATGGTTCTTCCAGACCTAGTCTTGAAGGATATGGTGTAGATCCCAAGAAAATAATTTGCACGGAAAATTTCGAAAAGTATGCCGTTAATGGTGGTCAGTTGCTTAACCAAGCTGCTCATATGCCGTCCAAAAGTTATAAAGGTGGAATAGGGGCTTATCGTTTCGATAACGATTATGACAATACTCCCGATTACAAGTGGATGCGTCAAGCCATTCAAATAAATCAGAAGGTTTTCAATGAATGGAAAGCAAATCAAAGTAAAGAAGAGAACAAGTCAGAATAGACGGGTTGGTAAATCAATAAAACGAAAGAATTATGAATAAACATAGATTCAATTATTTGGTGTTAGGAGGTATGGCCTTGCTGATGAGCGCTTGCAATAATAGCGAGAGTGACTTATTGGAACCTAAACTTTATTTTGAAAATAGGGAATATGTATTCTCGTTGGAAGATGAAAGTGGGGTAAGGAGTTTTGATTTATCTTCAAGACTTTCTTCCATGGTTTCTTCGCAGGTGGATGTGTCGTATGCCATCGCTGATAAAAGTGTACTGGACGAATACAACACGCAATATGGGACAGCTTATGAGATGTTTGATGCATCGAATGTAAAATTAAGCAGTGCGACTTCTACTATTCCAAGTGGAAAGTTGTATGCGGAAAATGTACAACTGGAACTCTCTAATCTGGAGACGCTTGAAGAGGGAAAATCATATGCCTTGCCGGTGCGTGTACAGTCGACTTCTATATCGACTCTTCCCGGAACAAGCATTGCTTATTTCATTCTCTCTAAACCTCTAAAGATAACCAAAGTCGGTACATTCAATAGCAATTATATTTCTGTAAAATTCCCGGTTGGAACTTATTTCTCATCGTTCACTTATGAAGCATTGGTTTATATCGACAGATTTGGCGATAACAATACGATTATGGGGACTGAAGGCAAAATGATTCTTCGTATCGGTGACGCAGGAGGCGGGGTAACTCCTAGGGATATTCTGGAAGTCGCAGGAACACAGGGATATAAAGTCAAGGAGGCATTACAGGCGAAGCGTTGGTATCATATTGCTTTGACTTATGACCAACCTTTGGGAAAAACGGCTATTTATGTCAATGGCTCGAAATGGGCCGGATCAGATTGGGGTATTCCGGGTTTTGATCCAAATTCAGATGTAGGTTTCAACATTGGTAAGATTCCGGGCTTCCCATGGGGAGAACGTCCGTTGTATGGCAAAATGTGTGAACTTCGTGTCTGGAATGTAGCTCGTACGGAAAATCAGCTTAAACAGAATGTGTTGGGCGTTGATCCGAAATCGGATGGATTAGTACTCTATTATAAGTTGAACGGAACGGAAGTCGAAGAAGGAGGAGTTATTACAGACTCTACTGGTAAAATAAATGGCACAACTAATGGTATAAGAATTACCACATTGGATACTCCGGTAGCTATCGAGTAGTGATAAACATCAGTTTTTAAAATACCGATAAGTTTAGATCCATTAATCAGCGTATAAAAGAGCTGAACTTGGATAAACTTGGGCTGTTTTTTTATACAAAAGGAAGAAGGAAACCTGTGAATTAAGCAAATGTTTGTTCGCAGGTTTTCTTATCTTTTAATAAAAGGAATTTTAGCCATATTTAAATTTTCTCTAAAAAGTTTTTGTTTCACATATAAAATATATTTCTTTGCAGCAGTTTAATACTTATGAAACTGCTTGAATGGCTCAAATTAACTTCAATTCGATATATACAACTTATTACAGGAAAGCTTTCCTGTTTACCTTGTCGTATGTCCACAACGACCAAGTTGCAGAGGATATCGTTTCGGAGGCAATCATTCATCTATGGGAATTGAGCAAAGAGCGGGAGATTCCGAGTATTGAAGCTATATTGATCACTTATATCCGCAGTAAATCACTAAATTATCTGAAACATATACAAGCACAGGAAAATGTTTATCAAACTCTGCTTGATAAGGGACAGCGCGAACTGGAGATTCGCATATCTACATTGGAGGCCTGCGATCCTAATGAAATACTATCAGAAGAATTACGGGCAAAAGTAAAGACGCTATTGGCTAGTATGCCTGAGAAAACCCGCATTGCTTTCGTACGCGACCGATTGGATGGTAAATCGCATAAAGAGATAGCCGAAGAATTAGGGATAAGTGTGAAAGGGGTGGAATATCATATCACTAGAGCGGTTAAAATGCTACGAGACAGTCTCAAAGACTATGCTCCATTTTTATTTTTCTTCATTTAAAGCGGCAGTATGGGGCTGTTATTTCTACTTTTTTTGGGGTAATAACAAAAAAAATCGCATTTCTTACTAGGGAATATGCTTGGTGGGTGGTATTCTTTATGAAAGGGGGCAAGTAACCTTGCTTATTCCTGTTTATAAACTATACGTTATTATGAATAAAGAATTACTATTAAAATATATTTCAGGCAAAGCATCCCAACAAGAGAAAGAAGAGGTTGCCACTTGGATTGATGCGGATGCTGCCAATCTCAAAGAGTTCATTTCACTTCGTAAAAGTTACGATGCATTCCTATGGCAGGATACGGAAAGTCTCTCTCGGAAAACGAAAAAGACTTTTTCGTTGCGTCCCGTTGCACGGTGGGTATGGCAGATTGCAGCCGTGTTTGTAGTGGCTTTCGGTTTGAGCTATATAATGATACAGGCTTTCCAAAAAGAAAATGTAGAGATGCAGACTGTTTACGTGCCTGCCGGACAGCGTACCCTAGTAACACTTGCCGATGGAACCACGGTGTGGGTGAACGGAAAAAGTACATTGACTTTTCCAAATCGTTTTTCTTCCCGTACACGCAAAGTTGAACTTGATGGAGAAGCTTATTTTGATGTTCGGAAAGACCCAGAGAAACAATTCATTGTTTCCACTGCCCATCAGTCTGCTATAAAAGTATTGGGTACCAAATTCAATGTAAAGGCATACAAAGAAGCAGATGAGGTTATTACAACCTTGGTTGAAGGAAAAGTCAACTTTGAATTCAACAATGCCGGGCAACAGCCGCAATATATTATAATGGCTCCCGGGCAAAAGTTGGTTTATAATTCTCAAAATGGAAAGACACAACTCTATACAACTTCCGGTGAGAGAGAACTTTCATGGAAAGATGGCAAAATCATTTTCCGTCAAACGTCATTACGGGATGCACTGGATATCTTGGCAGATAGATACAATGCCGAATTTGTCATACAGGAGAATGTACCGCATGACGACTCATTCTCAGGAACATTTACCAACCGGAATCTGGAACAGGTACTTAATTTTATCAGTGTATCTTCAAAAGTACGTTGGCGTTATTTGAATAACAATGGAACTGCCGGTAAAGAAAAGATAAAAATAGAGATATTTATTTAGTGCTAGAAAATATAAAACCTTGAAAACCAAAACTTATTGCCATGAAAAACAAAGACCCTTAAAAACAAAAAAAATACGGGACGATATTGGCCGTATCTTCCCGTATGAGCCTCAGTAATTGTGAACTACTTGTTTGCAGGCAAGTATAACTACCAATTTTCTAATTAAACTCGTTACAAATCTATGCAAAATTATTGTATCGTCCAATTTCTTGGAGGATTAAAGTCGCTTAGACGAACCTTAAAGGAAATATCGTTGGCTATGAAATTACTATTAATGCTGCTTGTTTGTTCTGTTGGGCTGACTTATGCGTCTGACGGATATGCACAAAGAAACTCTATCTCGCTGAACATGAAGAACAGCACCATCGAAGAGGTGCTGCACACTATCGAACGTGAGTCCGGATTCGGCTTTTTTATCAATAGCAAGAATCTGAATCTTAACCGACGGATAACGGTTTCCGTATCGGATAAAAATATCTTTCAAGTACTGAAGCAAGTCTTTGAAGGTACTAATATCGAATATAAGATATTGGATAATCAAATTGTACTGACAGCTAAGGAAACTAAAGTTGCCCAGCAAAAGACGCAAAGCGTTAAAGGTACGGTAGTTGATAAAAATGGAGAACCGCTGATTGGTGTTTCCATAGTGGAGAAAGGAACCACTAATGGAACGGTGACGGATCTTGATGGAAATTATACGTTGACTGTTCATACTGCCAATCCGGTGTTATTATTTTCATATGTGGGGTATCAGAAAAAGGAACAACCTGTCACGGGTTCGGTCTTGAATGTTACTTTGGAGGATGATTCACAAGTATTGAATGAAGTGGTGGTCACCGCCCTTGGTATTAAAAAAGAAGCGAAGGCGCTTTCTTATAATGTTCAGGAAGTATCTGCCAGTGAAATAGTTGGTGTTAAGGATGCCAATTTTGTAAACAGCTTGTCCGGTAAAATTGCCGGTGTGGTTATCAACTCCAGTTCATCCGGTATAGGTGGTGGAGCGAAGGTGGTGATGCGTGGAGCAAAATCCCTTTCTGGAAATAATAATGCACTGTATGTGATTGACGGTATTCCGATGCCTTCATTGGAAACTACACAGCCGGACGACTTTATGACTGGTATGGGACAGTCCGGTGACGGTGCTTCCATGATTAATCCCGAAGATATTGAAACCATGTCTGTATTAAGTGGTGCCGCAGCTTCTGCACTTTATGGAAGCGATGCCGCCAATGGCGTTATCATGATTACCACGAAAAAAGGTGCAAAAGATAAACTTCGCGTCAGTTATGCTAACAATACTTCGTTTTTCAATCCGTTTGTAACTCCGGAGTTTCAAAATACTTATGGTGCAACTACAGGTGAACTGAAAAGTTGGGGGCAGAAAATGGGACAACCCAGTAATTACGATCCGTTAGATTTCTATCAGACAGGATGGAATGAAACTAACTCTTTGACTATCAGCAATGGTAATGAGAAGAATCAGACATTCCTTTCTATGGCTGCTACTAATGCAGCGGGCATTGTTCCGAACAATACATTGGATCGTTACAACTTCACTATCCGGAATACAACGAGTATGCTTAATGACCGTTTACGTCTCGACTTGAGTGCTAGTTACATGAATGTGCGCGAACAGAATATGCTATCGCAGGGGCAGTATTTTAATCCGATAGTTCCTGTCTATCTGATGTCGCCGAGCTACAGTCTGGATATGCTTCAACAGTTCGAGATGTATAACGAAACTCGTAACTTCAAAACGCAATATTGGCCGTGGGATAATCAGGGAATTGCTTTGCAGAATCCATATTGGATTGTCAACCGTGACAATTTTATCAATCATAAGAATCGTTTTCTTGTAAGTGGAGGTTTGAATTTTGAAATCACTAAAGGTATCACATTGGGGGCACGTGCCAAAATGGATTATACCTCGGCTCTGTTTGAAAAGAAATATTCGGCGTCTACTGATAATATCTTTTGTCAGGATTTTGGCGGATATTATAAAGGCGATGCTTCTACCCGTCAGCTTTATGGTGATGTGATGTTGAATATAGATAAATATTTTGGTGATTTCTCATTAACAGCTACGCTAGGGACCAGCATTCAAGATGTCAACTACCAGTATTTCGATGTTGGTGGTAGTTTGAACTCGGTAGCCAATAGCTTTACAACGCTTAACTTGATGCAGTCTACCGTGAAGTTTCAGCAAGATGGTTATCATGACCAGACGCAATCTATTTTTGCTACCGCACAGTTAGGATGGAAAAGCAAACTTTATTTGGATGTAACAGGGCGTGTAGACTGGTCTTCTGCTTTGGCATGGACTGAGGCGAAGTCAGTTGCTTATCCGTCGGTCGGTCTTTCTGCCATTCTGACAGAACTGTTGCCTATCAAAAACGATGTGCTTACTTTCTTGAAAGTACGTGGTTCGTATAGTGAGGTGGGAAATGCTCCTACGCGTTATATTGCTTATCAGACCTATCCGTATGAGTCGGCTTCTCCCACAACAGCTACTACGTATCCTAACACAGATATTAAGCCGGAGCGTACCAAAGCGTGGGAAGTCGGTTTGCAGTCTCATCTTTGGAATGATAAATTGGAACTGAACGTATCTTTGTATAAGACATCTACCTACAATCAATTGTTCAATCCTTCACTCCCCTCATCTTCCGGTTATTCTTCCATCTATGTCAATGGTGGACAAGTGGATAACAAAGGTATTGAGCTCAGTCTGACATTGAATCAGCCTCTCGGACCGGTGAAATGGAACTCTACGTTCACTTACACTCTCAATCGCAACAAAATTAAAAAGTTGTTGAAACCGACCACTTTGTCGGGTGGAGAAGTCGTGAGTCAGGACATGATGGATCTTGGCGGGCTTGAAATCGTGAAGTCACGTCTTTTTGAGGGTGGTTCTATTGGTGACCTCTATGTGACCGCTCTTCGTACAGATCATCACGGATATATTGATGTGGATTATGTCAATAATACAGTAGCTATTGACGACAAAGCCGGCGAACGTAAGGATGGCTGGATTTATGCAGGTAACTCTCAAGCCAAATACATGATGGGATGGCGTAACTCCTTCTCTTGGAAAGGGCTGACATTGAGTTGCTTGATTAATGCCCGTATCGGTGGTGTGGTTGTTTCGCAGACCCAGGCATTGATGGATGCTTACGGTGTTTCTAAGGCTACGGCTACGGCACGTGATTTAGGATATGTATTGATTGATGGTCACGAAGTGCCTGCCGTGCAGAAATATTACAGTACTGTGGGAAGTGGTGTAGGCTCGATGTATGTTTACAGTGCTACAAATGTCCGTCTAGCGGAATTGTCTCTCGGTTATGACGTTCCTGTTCAAAAGATAATTCCCTGGATTCAGAGTATGAATGTAGCCTTCACCGGACGCAATTTGTTCATGTTCTATTGTAAGGCTCCTTATGATCCTGAGCTGACGGCAAGTACAGGTACACACTTTAGCGGTATGGACTATTTTATGTTGCCGAGCCTGCGTAATTTAGGCTTCTCTGTTAAACTTAATTTCTAAAGAATCGACAAGATGAAACAGATATCAAAATATATAAAAGTTGTCAATGGTGCGTTGCTTGCCGGAAGTTTGTTGCTTACAGCCTGCACCAGCCATTTTGAAAGTTGGAATATCAATCCGAATGAGGTGACTCCGGAGCAGATGGAACGCGATAACCTTAAAACTGGAGCTTACTTCACACAGATGGAGAGGGGGATTTTCGTGGTAGGTAAGGATAAGGGAGGTTTGTTTGAGGAAACTCAGATGCTGACCGGTGACATATTTGCCAGCTACTTTGCTCCTGTCAAGACGTGGGATTATGCCGGAACAGAAGATAACGACTGTTATAAACTATATCGCCAGTGGTATAATTCACCGTTCAACAACGCTTATACCGAAGTGATGCAGCCGTGGCAAAGCATCGTAGAGAATACCGATGAGGTTTCACCTGCACGTGCTTTGGCTACTATTGTCAAGGTGTTTGGTATGAGCCGTATTACGGATAAGTATGGTCCCATTCCTTATTCTAAGTTTGGTACAAGCATTCATGTGGTTTATGACAGCCAGAAAGATATATACTATCGCTTCTTTGAAGAATTGGCAGATGCCATTGAGGTGCTTACTGGATATAATAGCCGGACATCCGAACCTTATATGGAACGTTATGACTATATTTATAATGGTAGAGTGGAGAAGTGGATTAAGTTTGCCAATACACTCCGTCTTCGTTTGGCAATGCGTATCTCTTATGTAGATGAGACAAAAGCCCGGACAGAAATAGAAGCTGCAATCGGTCATAGTATAGGGCTGATGACGTCTGTTGATGATAATGCAGTTTTGAAGCAGTCTGCATCGTTCACTTTCATCAATGAGTGGTGGGAAGCATTTGAAAGTTTTAATGATTTTCGCATGAGTGCTACCATGGATTGTTATTTGAAAGGTTTACAAGATCCACGTTTGGCGTGTTACTTCAAGGGTGCTGTGAAAGACGGGGCATATCATGGAGTCCGGAACGGGCAGACTAGCCGTAATCAGGGAACATTGTCAGAGGCGGCTTCCAGTATGAATGTGGGACAAAATGATAATATACAGTGGATGAGTGCTGCTGAAACTTATTTTCTGTTGGCAGAGGCTAAATTGCGTTTGAACCTAGGGGATAAGACAGTACAGGAATACTATGAAGAAGGTGTGAAAATCTCTTTCTCTTCCAAGGGGGCTACAGGGGTGGATACTTATCTTGCTGACAATGTTAACGTGCCGGCTACTTCTTTCATAGATCCGATAACAGGACGTAGCACTGATGTAAGCCGTATGGTTTCGACCTTGACAGTGAAGTGGGATGACAGTGCTTCTGAAAGTAAGAAACTGGAGCGTATTATGGTACAGAAGTGGATTGCTCTTTTCCCTGACGGGCAGGAGGCATGGAGTGAGATGCGTCGTACAGGTTATCCAGGAATTGTAACTATCAGTTCGAATCGTTCCGGTGGTGAAGTTCCTGAAGGAGAACTCATAAGTCGCCTGAAGTTCCCGACAACAGAGTATTCTGACAATAGCGAGAATACGCAAGCCGCCGTCTCCTTATTGCAGGGTACGGATATTGCCGGTACACGTCTTTGGTGGGATGTGAAAAGGTAATCAGATATATAATGTAGAATAATCTAACCAAGTAATTAGAATATGAAAATAATGAAATACTTGTTGACCGCGATAGCCACAGGCAGCCTGATGTCTGCTTGCAACACCGACATCGAATCGCTGACTATCCAGAAGCCGTTGACTTACGACGACCAGTACTACCAAAACCTGCGCGATTACAAAGCAAGTGACCATGAAATAGCTTTTGGATGGTTTGCGCAGTATGGAGCTCAAAACTCAGCGGCTGTTCGATTTATGGGATTGCCCGATAGTCTCGATATTTGTTCTATGTGGGGTGGTATCCCTGCAAAGGAAAATACTGAGATATGGGAAGAAATTCGTTTTGTGCAGAAAGTGAAAGGTACCAAAATGCTCTGTGTGGCAATTACACGTATTGACGCGGAAACTGACGAACACGATTTTAAGAAGGCTTACAATGAAGCAAAGGCAATGCCGAATGGTGATGAACGAACCGCAGCGCTTAATCGTTCCTTTGAAATGTATGCTGAATATTTCCTTGATCAGGTGTTCCTGAATGACCTTGACGGCTTCGATGCTGACTATGAACCGGAAGGTGACTTTTTGAGTGATTCGAATTTTGAACACTTCTACAAGCATATGGCTAAATATATGGGGCCGAATCCGGATATCACGAAAGAAGAACGTCTACAACTCATTGAAGAACGTTATGGTAAAGAAATAGCTTCGCAAGAAGGCATTTGTGATAAAATGTTGAATATTGACCAGACAAGTACCAGTATGACTAGTCTTGTTCCATATAGTAACTATTGTTTCCTTCAGGCATATAGTGGTGGCACAGGTGCCGGCGGATGGCCTGATGAAAAGGTGGTATACTGCTGCAATATGGGTGACGGTTGGCAAGGTGATATGCAGTCCATGTACAATCAGGCACGTTATAAACCTGCGAACGGCAAACGTAAAGGAGGATTTGGAGCATTCTTTATCCATCGCGACTATAATGTACATGAATACAATCCCGAACCTTATTATCGATTCCGCCAATGTATCCAAATACAGAATCCGGCTATCCATTAATTAACTTTTTAATGAAAGATGACAATGAAAAATAGAAAAAATCTGTTTTATATAGGTATGTTCGCCATCTGTGTGCTCGGTTTTACTGCTTGTGGCGATGATGAGACTTACGATGTCTATGGAGATCCGTATAATAGAGTGTACATTTTGGATAATTCCAAGGAGTATAAGATAGTACAGACTCCCATCAGTACAGTCAGTAATGTCGATTTCACATGGGAGGCGAGATGTTCAAAGAAAGCGAGTGGAGACATTAGAGTAACAGTAGCGGTTGATAACTCTCTGATTGATGCTTATAATGAAGAACATGACACAGAGTTTGAAGCTTTGCCTGTTGAAACTGTTGTGCTGGAGAATGCAGAAATGACTATTCCCGCGGGAGAAATGGTGGTGGCAGACGCTGTACATCTAAAATTGACTGATGACGCGAATGTTCTCTCTACCCTTAAAAGTGCGAAAGGATATATTATTCCTTTGCGTCTTGTTTCGGCAGAAGGGGGGAATTCGCAGTTGAGCACTAATATGCTGGCGCCTTCTTTCTTGACTATTACTGTGACCGAGGATAATATGAATCATGAAGCTACCCGATATACTGGTACTGGCACATTAGTGGCAGACCAAACAGGATGGACTGCTACCACCAATGGGACTGTTCAGTCTTGGTATGAACCGATTGAAGCCATTTTTGATGGAAATTATGAAACTTATTGTTCCATTTCTAACCGCTCAGGTGAGCTTTTACTGGATATTGATATGGGGAAAGCATATTCTTTTGATGGTATCAAAATGACAAGTTCCGGATATGATTATGATACTTGGACTGAAAAAGAGGTCGGTGTGTTCAGTGCCGGCATGACTGTCAGCACAAGTGATAATGGTACGGATTGGAAAGCACAAGGGGAAATTGAAAGTGATGCCGAAGATTGTGTTTTCTATGCTCCGTTGACTGCCCGATATATTCGAATAACTGTTCCGAATGCTGGTGGTTGGTATGGTGCATCTTTGGAATGTGGTGTATTTAATGTTTATGCTAAATAATAATTGAAGTTATGAAGAAATATACGCTCTTATCTTTATTTGCCTTGTTGCTTTGTGTGTCAGGTTGCAAGACTGAACCAGATTACAGCGATGCTGTCTATATGACCGGCACGTTGACTTCTTCAAATGTGAAATTTCTCGTTGAGGGGCAGTCTACATTAGGCTTAACCGTAACTTCAACCGATAAGATGGACACTGATGTGAAAGTTGGTGTACAGGTGGCTCCTCAGCTACTTGAGTCTTTTAATGCCTCTACTGGTCGTAACTGCCAGATGCCTCCCGAAGGTAGCTATAGTTTTGAAGGTGGTGAAGTGGTGATTCCGGCAGGGCAAAACCAGTCTACGCAAATCAAGGTGACTGCTGATTCCGAGAAATTACAGGAGGGTGTATCCTATTGCCTTCCTGTATCTATTACTTCTGTGTCAAATAGCGATCTGAAAGTGATGGAAACTTCCCGTACCGCTTATGTTATGTTGACTAAGGTTATTAATATCAAGGCTGCTTACCTGGCACGCCGGGGATATTTCAATATTCCTTCGTTCGGTGATCAGGAAAACAGTCCGGTGAAAGCACTCGGACAGATGACGTTGGAGATGAAGGTGCTTCCCGTATCTTTCCCGGTTGGACAGGAAAGAAGTGCCAATGGCATTAGTTCGTTATGTGGATGTGAAGAGAACTTCCTTTTCCGTTTTGGTGATGGTGCCGGTAATCCGGTTAATAAATTGCAGTTTGTGAAAGGTTCCATTGGTTCGGCTTCGCATCCTGATAAGAAAGACCATTATGAATCATGGGTAGAGAAAGAATTTCCTACAGGTCATTGGTTACACTTCGCTGCTGTGTATGACGGTCAGTATCTACGTCTCTATTTGGACGGTGAGCAGATTCACTTCGTAGAGACAAAGAATGGTGGTTCCATAAACTTGAGTATGGCTTATGACAGTCATACTTGGGAGGATACATTCTCTATTGGCCGTTCGGCAGGTAACGCACGCTTCTTTGATGGTTACATCAGTGAGTGCCGTGTATGGAACGTGGCGCGTACGGCTGCCCAGATTGAGGATGGCGTTTGCTATGTAGACCCCACAAGTGAAGGACTAATCGCTTATTGGCGTTTTGATGGTGAAACGCAAGATGACGGTACGGTGCTTGATATGACTGGACATGGACATAATGCCGTACCGGGTGGTACTGTTACTTATGTCGACAATCAGAAATGTCCGTTCTAAAATAGGATAAAATAGAGGTTGTTTTCACTCAAACGAAGCCTGCTGTCAAATCAGCTTTGCCACAAGGCATTGCGGGATGATAGCAGGTTTCTTATTTGAAATGTTTTTTATAAATGGAGAAATAAAGTCATTAATATAAATAGAGGTTATTTATGCTAAATAGAATATGTGGATTACTATTGTTTTTGGGACTGTTGATGGTGGGAACCTGTGTTTCTGCACAACTGCCGATAGAATCCTATAAAAATCCCCAACTACCGGTTGAACAACGAGTGGCAGACTTACTCTCCCGCATGACCGTGGAAGAGAAAGTCGGTCAGCTTCTCTGCCCCTTAGGTTGGGAAATGTATGAGATAAAAGGAAAAACAGTCACCGTTTCCGATAAGTTCAAGCAACTGATGAAAGAACGGCATGTCGGAATGCTTTGGGCAACTTACCGTGCCGACCCGTGGACAAAGAAAACACTCGAAAATGGTCTGAATCCCGCATTGGCAGCTAAGGCTGGAAATGCCTTGCAGAAATATGTAATGGAGAATACCCGTTTGGGAATCCCCATATTCTTGGCAGAAGAAGCTCCACACGGTCATATGGCAATCGGTGCTACTGTCTTTCCGACGGGAATCGGAATGGCTGCCACTTGGTCACCTCAATT
The DNA here is from genome assembly GCF_024623065.1 of Bacteroides acidifaciens. Lineage (GTDB taxonomy): Bacteria > Bacteroidota > Bacteroidia > Bacteroidales > Bacteroidaceae > Bacteroides > Bacteroides acidifaciens. Next base: position 34,293 of record NZ_JANJZR010000026.1, on the reverse strand, counting down.
GATAAATGAAGTCGGGAACGCGATAGGAAAAGAGATACGACTTCAGGGCGGGCATATCAGCTATGGTCCCGTGCTCGACCTTACCCGTGATCCGCGTTGGTCGCGTGTAGAAGAAACGTTCGGTGAAGACCCTGTGCTGACTGGGAGGATAGGGAAAGCAATGGTTGAAGGATTGGGTGGTGGAAATCTATCCCAACCATACAGCACACTGGCTACATTGAAGCATTTTCTGGCATACGGAATCTCGGAGAGCGGACAGAACGGAAATCCCTCTTTTGTAGGGATACGTGAGTTGCACGAGAACTTTCTTCCCCCTTTCCGACAGGCAATTGATGCCGGAGCCTTGTCTGTCATGACTTCTTATAATTCGTTGGATGGTATCCCCTGTACTGCAAATTACTACTTACTGACTGAACTTTTGAAGAATGAATGGCAATTTAAAGGATTTGTGGTTTCGGATTTGTACAGCATCGAAGGGATTCACCAAAGCCATTTTGTTGCGCCAACCATGGAGGAAGCGGCTGTCATGGCTTTATCGGCCGGAGTGGATGTAGACTTGGGAGGTGATGCGTATATGAATATAATCAATGCCGTAAATACCGGTCGTGTCAGTAATGCAGTGCTTGACGCATCTGTCGCCCGTGTACTCCGGTTAAAGTTTGAAATGGGTTTATTTGAGAACCCATATGTCATCCCTGAAAAGGCTGAGAAAGAAGTGTGCAATGATGCGCATATTGCTTTGGCACGTAAGATAGCACAAGCCTCAATCACTCTGCTGAAAAATGACCGTTCACTGCTTCCGTTAAATAAGAATATTTCCAAAGTAGCATTGATAGGTCCTAATGCCGATAATCGTTATAATATGTTGGGCGACTATACCGCTCCGCAGGAAGAGGAGAATGTAAAGACCGTATTGGATGGAATCAGGACTAAGTTATCTCCATTGCAGGTAGAATATGTGAAAGGCTGTTCCATACGCGATACTTTGACATCCGATATAGAACAGGCTGTCGCTGCCGCCCGACGTTCAGAAGCCGTAATTGCCGTAGTAGGTGGTTCCAGTGCCCGTGATTTTAAAACCAGTTATAAAGAAACGGGTGCGGCAATTGCTGATGAAAAGACAGTCAGTGACATGGAATGTGGCGAAGGGTTTGACCGTGCGACGCTTTCTCTATTAGGGAGACAGCAGGAATTGCTCAAAGCATTGAAAGCTACGGGGAAACCGTTGATTGTAGTATATATCGAAGGCCGTCCTTTGAATAAAACCTGGGCTGCTGAAAACGCTGATGCTCTGTTGACAGCCTATTATCCGGGACAAGAAGGCGGAAATGCCATCGCTGATGTCCTGTTCGGAGATTATAACCCGGCAGGAAGATTACCGCTGACAGTTCCTCGTTCGGTAGGGCAGATTCCCGTTTATTACAACAAGAAAGCACCTCAGAACCACGATTATGTAGAACTGTCCGCTTCTCCGCTTTATGCTTTCGGATATGGTTTGAGTTATACCTCTTTCGAATATTCGGATTTATGTGTATCAGCTATATCCCCTCATTCTTTTGAAGTTTCATTCAAGGTCAAGAATACTGGGGAGTATGATGGCGAAGAAATACCCCAGCTTTATTTGAGAGATGAATACGCTTCGGTAGTGCAGTCCCTGAAACAGTTGAAACACTTCGAACGCTTTTATTTAAAGCGTGGAGAGGTTAAGGAAGTGAAGTTCGTTTTGTCTGAAAGTGATTTTACGATAATAGACCGGAATTTAAGGGAAGTAGTGGAGCCGGGTACTTTTCAGATAATGGTTGGGGCGGCTTCGAACGATATCAGATTACAGGCAAAAGTGGAAATAGAATAGGATACTACAGACTTGACAAATATCAATGCCACTATAAGATTATTGCCATTCATCGGTTTCACCTGATTCTTGAAATGTCGATGAATAAGGAGATAGCGGGTGAAAGCGAGGGGTAAAATTGGGTGAAACAGGACATTATCGGTTTTACCTTGTCTTTTCAAAATATCCTTTGAGCTAAAACCAATATCATTATAGCTAATCCGGATATCCTTATAGCTAATGAAAATAGGCTTATAGCAAATCCATTGTCAGGTATTAACAGATGAACTGTCAGATGTTAATAGCCTAGTCGTCAGGTGTTAATATCTTGGTTCTCATCTATTAATACTTGAATTGGTACATCTATAGATTCAACAGATTGCATCTATATACTCACCGTATTGCATCTATATATTCAGCACGATGACTATATATGCCCAGCAATCGGTATAAATAAATTCAAAAGGTGAAAGCGATAATGGAAGACTTCACCTGTTTTTTTCCTACGCTTTCACCCGCTATCTCCTTATTCATCGATGTTTCAGTTATAAGGTGAAACCGGTGGAACTTATGAGTCAAAAGTTCATGTTATACTTATGCAAATCAGTAATTGAAAACAAAATCTCATTCATTCCCGTACAAGAATGAGCTAAACCGTACGAAAATGCTCGAATCTGCAGTGACGGAGATTGATATTTCGGATACGGTTGTTTTGAAACAGATTCCTCAAATTGGTAAACTGAAATAATACGTTAGATTCCCAATAAAATAATGTGCCCCCTGCTTTTTAGCTTGTCGCCTACAAATCAATATTATATAACTTCAACTTATTATATAAAGTTTTCCGGTCAATATCCAGTAATTGCGCAGCTTTACTCTTGTTATTTCCGGTTTGGCGCAATGCTTCCAGGATATGTTCTTTTTCAGTCTCTTCATTGCGGAGTGCCATACTAGTACCGGTGGATACCGGAGCTTCCAGCAACTCTGTTCCTAGTTCCAATAAAGTAATAAAACTTCCTTGTGCCAATAAAGTCGCTCTTTTGACGATGTTCTTCATTTGGCGTAGATTTCCCGGCCAGTGATAACTCAGCAAGGCCTGTGACGCCTTTGCGTCAAAACCAACCAGATGCTTATCCAGTTCCTTGTTGGCCTGGTCGAGGAAGAAGTTGGCGAAGAGCAGAATATCTTCTTTTCGTTCTTTCAGGTCAGGCATCCGCAACGTAAACTCATTGATACGGTGATAAAGGTCCTCGCGGAACGTTCCTTTTTCAATCGCTTGCTCCAAATTCTCGTTGGTAGCGGATACCAGACGAATATCCACGGATATTTCCTGGGTAGAGCCGACCGGACGTATCTTTCTCTCTTGCAGGGCACGCAGCAGTTGAATCTGTACCTCATAACTAAGATTCCCGATTTCATCTAAAAAGATAGTGCCGCCGTTGGCTGCGACGAAAGCTCCGGTTTTGTCCGTCAGTGCGCCCGTAAACGATCCTTTCACATGACCGAAAAACTCGGAGGCTGCCAGTTCTTTGGGGATAGAGCCGCAATCTACAGCAATAAACGGTTTGTCGCTTCTCTTGCTGAGTTGATGGATACGATGCGCCACATATTCTTTTCCCGTTCCGCTGGAACCGTTGATTAGTACGGACATATTGGTCGGAGCCACCAATCCTACATAATTGTATAGCTGCTTGGCAGCATCACTTTCTCCCTCCAGATAAGAATGGTTAGTTTCGGAAGTGTCTTGTGAATTAGAACTTCCTTTTTTAGGACTGGAAGAGTTCCGGGCTGTAGAATGGGGTACCGCCGGACTACTTTCCGTTTGCAAAGCCTCGGATATTTTCTTCAGCAACTCTTCAGGATTTACGGGTTTGGCAATATAATCCCGTGCTCCGAGTTTCATCGCCAGTACGGCAGATTGAATATCCGCATATCCTGTCATGATAATCAACGGAATATTTATACCCCGGTCATTCATCCATTTCAACAAATCGATACCTTCGTAATCGGGCAACCGTAAATCAGATAATACCAAGTCAACAGTCTGACTTTCAATATGCTTTCGGGCACGTGCAATATTACTCACTGATGATACTTCAAATCCCTTCTTGCCTAACCAGGTCTTTAGCATCATTCCAAAAGTGATATCATCTTCAACGATCAATATGGAGCTCATCATGTCAGGTTTTGATTCTTTTAAGCTACAAAGGTAAGATGATTTAGGCGAAAATGGTATATTTGCAAACTTAAATTAAATAAAAGCGTAATGAAAAAGATTGTATTGATATTATTAACTATATCGTTTTGCGGATTAACTTCCTGCAAGACTGGAACAAAAAAAGGAGGAGACATGGATAAAGAGACATTGGTAAAGATTGAGACAACTGCCGGAGATATCAAAGTGAAGTTGTACAATGAGACACCAAAGCATCGGGATAATTTTATCAAACTGGTGAAAGAGGGGATGTATGAAGGGACACTGTTCCATCGTGTCATCAAAGATTTTATGATTCAGGCAGGCGACCCGGATTCAAAGAACGCGCCGAAAGGGAAAATGCTTGGAGCAGGTGATGTCGGCTACACCATTCCGGCAGAATTTGTATATCCGAAGTATTTCCATAAGAAAGGCGCCTTGTCGGCAGCCCGTCAGGGAGATAATGTGAACCCGAAAAAAGAATCTTCCGGTTGTCAGTTCTATATCGTGACAGGTAAGGTGTACAATGATTCTACGTTGCTCGGCATGGAAAGCCAGATGAATGAAAATAAAATCAACGTTATTTTCAACAAACTGGCGCAGAAGCATATGAAGGAAATTTATAAGATGCGTAAGGAGAATGACGAAAACGGTCTTTACGATTTGCAGGAAAAACTGTTTACGGAAGCACAGGAATTGTCGGCAAAGGAACCGGAATTCCACTTCACCCCCGAACAGATTGAAGCATATACGACCGTAGGCGGGACTCCGCATCTGGACGGTGAATATACCGTATTCGGCGAAGTAGTGGAAGGTATGGATGTGGTGGATAAAATCCAGAAGGTAAAAACAGACCGTAGTGACCGTCCCGAAGAAGATGTGAAGATAATAAAAGCGGCAATACTTGACTAAATGATATGAAAATCAACAGGCACATTCTTGACAATGGGTTACGGTTGGTACATTCGCAAGATGAAAGTACGCAGATGGTGGCCCTTAATATATTATATAATGTGGGAGCTCGCGACGAAGATCCCGAGCATACCGGTTTTGCCCATCTGTTCGAACACCTGATGTTCGGAGGGTCGGTGAATATTCCCGATTATGACATGCCGCTTCAATTGGCGGGTGGAGAGAATAATGCCTGGACGAATAATGATATAACCAATTACTACCTCACTGTACCTCGTCAGAACGTAGAAACCGGCTTTTGGCTGGAATCCGACCGGATGTTGAGTCTTGACTTTAGCGAACGGAGCCTGGAGGTACAGCGGGGAGTGGTCATGGAAGAGTTCAAGCAACGCTGTCTGAACCAGCCTTATGGAGATGTAGGACATCTTTTGCGCCCTTTGGCTTATCAGGCGCATCCTTATCAATGGCCTACCATTGGCAAAGACCTGTCGCATATTGCCAATGCTACGCTGGAAGAAGTAAAAGCATTCTTTTTCCGTTTTTATGCCCCGAATAATGCGATTCTGTCCGTAACCGGAAATATCACTTTCGAAGAAACAGTATCGCTGACAGAAAAATGGTTTGGTCCTATTCCCCGTCGGGAAGTACCCCAGCGGAACCTGCCTCAGGAACCGGAACAGACGGAAGAACGCCGGTTGACGGTAGAACGGAATGTTCCCCTCGATGCCTTGTTCATGGCTTTTCATATGTGCGATCATCGGCATCCGGATTATTATGCATTTGATATTCTGTCGGATGTGTTGAGCAATGGGCGCTCCAGTCGATTGAACCAGCGTTTGGTACAACAGAAACAGTTATTTTCGAGCATAGATGCCTATATTTCAGGCAGTGTAGATGCAGGGTTATTCCATATTAGTGGAAAGCCTTCGGCTGGTGTCACTCTGGAACAGGCGGAAGCGGCAGTAAGGGAAGAACTGGAACGGTTGCAGCAAGAACTGGTTGACGAACAGGAACTGGAAAAAGTGAAGAACAAATTTGAGTCCACCCAGATATTCGGCAACATCAATTATTTGAATGTAGCAACCAACTTGGCATGGTTCGAACTGCTTGGCCGGGCGGAAGACATGGAAAAAGAAGTAGAACGTTATCGTTCTGTCACGGCAGAACAATTGCGGACAGTAGCCCAATCCGCTTTCCGGAAGGAGAACGGGGTTGTGCTCTATTATAAAAGTAGGGTGTAGCGTCCGGCAAGGTTTACTTGCGGCATACAAGTATTTATAAGACAAGGACAATGAAAAGACTATTTGATATATATAAGACTCATTACAAAGCGCTAATTTTTCTCGGATTACCTATTGTTATTGGACAGATAGGCGTTATTATACTCGGATTTGCCGATACATTAATGATTGGGCATCATAGCACGGTAGAGCTGGGCGCAGCATCTTTCGTGAATAATGTGTTTACTCTTGCCATCATTTTCAGTACCGGATTCTCGTACGGACTGACACCTGTTGTGGGTGGTCTGTACGGTACTCATCAATATGCGCCTGCCGGACAAGCCCTGCGAAACAGCCTGCTGGCAAACCTGATGGTTGCGCTTCTGTTGACTGTCTGTATGACTGTTCTTTATCTGAATATAGAGCATCTCGGACAACCGGACGAATTGATTCCCCTGATTAAACCTTACTATCTGGTGCTGCTTGCTTCCCTAGTGTTTGTCATGATTTTTAATGGATTCAAACAATTTACAGACGGAATCACAGATACCAAAACCGCTATGTGGATACTGCTCAGTGGAAATGTATTGAACATCATCGGCAACTATATCCTGATTTACGGAAAGCTCGGCTTTCCCGAACTGGGCTTGTTGGGAGCTGGTGTCAGCACGCTGTTTTCACGTATCGTGATGGTGGTTGTATTTATAATCATCTTTGCGCGTAGTTCGCGTTTTGTCCGCTACAAAGTCGGTTTTCTCCGGCTGGGGTGGTCGCGTGCCATTTTCGGCCGTTTGAACGGACTCGGATGGCCGGTTGCTTTCCAGATGGGAATGGAAACAGCCTCTTTCAGCCTGAGTGCCATCATGATTGGTTGGTTGGGGACGATTGCTTTGGCTTCCCACCAGGTCATGTTGGCAATTTCCCAATTCACCTTTATGATGTATTATGGGATGGGAGCTGCCGTAGCTGTCCGTGTCAGCAATTTCAAAGGACAGAATGACATAGTCAATGTGCGTCGTTCCGCCTATGCCGGTTTTCATTTGATGATGACATTGGGCGTTGTGCTTTCCTTTATTGTCTTTCTTTGCCGCAATCACTTGGGAAATTGGTTTACCGACAGCCCGGAAGTAGCTGCTATGGTTACTTCTCTTATATTCCCTTTCCTCATCTATCAGTTTGGCGATGGATTGCAGATTACTTTTGCCAACGCTCTGCGTGGAATCTCGGATGTGAAACTGATGATGGTTATCGCCTTTATAGCATACTTTATCATCTCCCTGCCTGTAGGTTACTTCTGCGGTTTCGTGATGGGGTGGGGAGCAGTAGGTGTTTGGATGGCGTTCCCTTTCGGACTGACAAGTGCAGGATTAATGCTTTGGTGGCGTTTCCGCTATATGACGAAACTCTCCGTTCCCCGAATTAATACTTAATGATTTAATACTTAAAATCGCATGGCTTCCTATCGTTTCACAAAACTGAAAGTAACCATCGGTTACACGTTATTACTTGCGATTCTTCTTTTTTCTCTGGTGTTTGTGCATCATGAGATGGAGACATTGTCGGCTGCCGACGACCAGCAGAATCTGCGGACAGACAGCCTGCTGACTCTGATTCACGAGAAAGACCAGAATACCATCCAGATGCTCCGCGTATTGAGTGAAGCGAATGACAGCCTGCTTTCCGCTTCGGAGATTGAAGAGATTATTTCCGAGCAAGACTCTGTTATAATTCAGCAACGGGTGCAGCATCGGGTTATCACTAAACGTGACTCTCTGCTGACTACTCCCAATAAGAAAGGTTTTTTCAAGAGACTGGCGGAAGTGTTTGCTCCTTCCAAGGATAGTGCCGTACTCGTTAATACATCTTTGGAAGTCGCTACGGATACCATTTTGGAACCGGTTGCTTCTAAAGATTCCCTGCAGCAAAAGATTCGCATGGCTACCGAAGAAAAACGATTGCAACGACGAAGAACAATCCGGCGCACCAGTACTAAATACCAACGCATGAATTCGCAGTTGACGGCAAGAATGGATAGCCTGATAAAACAATACGAAGAAGAAATGACTTTGCGTGCCCGTCAGGATGCTGAGATGCAACAAGAGGTAAGAATGCGCTCCGCACGCACCATTGCCGGAATCGCTATCGGTGCGGTTTTGTTGTCTGCCTTTTTCTTGGTATTGATAGTACGTGACATCTCTCGCAGCAACCGCTACCGTCGGCAGTTGGAAGAAGCGAACAAACGGGCGGAAGACCTGCTCGTAGCCCGTGAAAAACTGATGCTCGCCATAACCCACGACTTCAAAGCGCCGCTCGGATCCATCATGGGTTATACCGAACTACTGTCCCGTCTGACGGAGGACGAACGGCAACGCTTCTACCTGGATAACATGAAAAGTTCCTCGGAACATCTCTTGAAACTAGTCAGCGACTTGCTCGACTTCCACCGTCTTGACCTTAATAAAGCGGAAGTGAATCGTGTCACTTTCAATCCTTCGCAGTTGTTCGAGGAAATCTATGTCAGCTTTGAACCGTTGACGGTCGCCAAGGGATTGGCATTGCAGTGCCACGTCGCTCCGGAATTGAACGGACGTTACGTCAGTGACCCTCTGAGGCTTCGGCAGATTGTGAACAACCTTCTGTCTAATGCCGTGAAGTTTACTCAACAAGGCGAGATAACGCTGACAGCCCGATATGATTCTTCAAAGCTGACGATAGCGATTGCAGATAGCGGAAAAGGTATGGCAGCCGAAGACCGCGAACGCATTTTCCAAGAATTTACCCGTTTGTCCGGTGCCCAGGGAGAGGAAGGGTTCGGCTTGGGATTATCCATCGTGAAGAAACTGGTTGTTCTGCTTGAAGGAACGATTGATGTGCAGAGCAAACTGGGAGAGGGAAGTTGCTTTACAGTAGTTCTGCCCTTGTATCCGGTAGGCGAATCCATTCCGGAAAGTCAATCATCCCCGGAAAACGAAACTGCGGATATTGACGAAGCTGCAACTGCCGTTCCTCTGATGAAAGTTATCCGTGTCCTCTTGATTGATGATGATAAGATCCAACTCAGCCTGACGGCAGCCATGCTGAAACAGCACGGTGTTGACGCAGTATGTTGCGAGCAGCTCGAAGAGCTTATCGAACAACTCCGCACTTCTGTTTTTGATGTATTGCTGACAGACATACAAATGCCCGCTATCAACGGCTTCGATTTGGTAAAACTCCTGCGTGCTTCCAACATTCCGCAGGCAAAGACCATTCCTGTGATTGCCGTGACCGCCCGCAGCGAAATGGATAAGGATGCCTTGTGCGAGCACGGCTTTGCCGGATGCCTGCATAAACCGTTTACAGTAAAAGAATTGTTGATGATAGTCAACGAGGGGCAACTTTCGGCTGATGAGGTTCACATCATAGAAGATATGGTAAACACCGGAATAAACTTTTCCGCACTCACCGCCTACTCCGGGGATGACCCGGAAGCGGCATATTCTATCATTCAGACCTTTGTTGAGGAGACAAAAAAGAATGTCGAACGGATGCGACAAGCCTTCGTTGACAAAGATACGGACGGGATAGCTGCCATGGCGCATAAACTGCTCCCTCTCCTCACGTTGATAGGCGCATCGGACGCAATAGCTCCTTTAAAGTTTTTGGAATCCTGCCGTGGAGAGTCTTTCTCTACTGAAATAAGCGATACGGCATCGGCTGCACTATCAACCGTTTGTATTATAATCAGCGAAGCGGAAAATTACTTAACGTCGATGAAAAGTGTCGATTAGGCGGAAATATCCTACTCCTTGACCGGTCATCGTATCTTTCTTGCCTTTATCCAAACCTTTTCTAAAAATAAATTGTTTACTTTGTGTCACTTAATTTATACTGGCACATTTTTACATGAAACGAAAATGGATACGACGGGTAAGCTGGATTCTGCTTACTCCTATAATACTCTTTGTAATACTAATGGTGTTGCTTTACGTCCCTCCTGTACAGAATCTTATACGTCGGGAGGTTACTGCATATGCTTCTAAAGCAACCGGCATGCAGATTCAGGTGGAACGAATCGACCTTCGTTTCCCGCTCAATCTGTTGGTTCGTGGCGTGGAGGTGATTCAGCAGCCGGACACACTCTTGTCTCTGGAAAGCCTGAATGTACGTGTGCAGGCGTGGCCGCTGCTCAAAGGGAAAGTGGAGGTGGACGAAGTGACATTGAACCGCGTTGCTTTCAATTCTGCCAATTTGATAGACGGCATGGAGATAAAAGGTGTATTGGGACGTTTCTTCCTGCAAAGTCACGGTGTCGATTTGTCTAACGAAACAGCCGTTATTAATGCGACGGAACTATCGGACACTCATGTGCAGATGCTGATGAACGACACCACGACTACTCCCAAGGATACCACCGCTTCGGCTCCTGTAAACTGGAAAGTAGACCTTCATCAGCTGAAACTGAAAAACGTATCGTTCAGTATGCAGCTTCCCGCTGATTCGATGCGGATGGCTGCGCATATCGGTGAAGCGACTATTGACGATGCCCAAGCCGACTTGAAGAACCAGTTCTATGGACTGAAGCAATTTTTGTTGTCGGGCACTTCCGCCAGCTACGATACTGGTGCGGCTAAACCCGTCGAAGGTTTCGACGCTTCGCATATTGCCGTCCGTGATGTCAGCATCGGGCTGGATTCCTTATTATATAAAGGTAGGGATATGAAGGCTGTCATCCGTGAATTCACTATGAACGAACGTTCGGGATTGAGCGTTACTTCACTGACGGGACGGGCATTCTCCAATGATTCAATCATCAGTGTACCCGGCTTGAAACTGCAAACTCCTCATTCTGAAATAGATTTATCCGCTCATACTTATTGGGAACTTGTCAACATCCCGACTACGGGGCGTTTGTCTGCCAACCTGAATGCGTATATCGGCAAAGAGGACGTGATGTTATTCACTGGCGGACTGCCGGACAGCTTCAAGGAAGCCTATCCTTTTCGTCCGCTTGTCATCCGTGCCGGTACGGACGGTAACTTGAAAGAAATGCAGATTTCCCGCTTTACGGCAGACTTGCCGGGCGCATTCTCCTTAGAGGGCGGAGGTATCCTCGAAAACCTCGCTGATAGCATTACCCGCTCGGGAACCGTCGGTCTGAAGATGAAAACGCAGAACTTGAATTTCCTTACTGCTTTGTCCGGTGAAGTGCCTAACGGTACGATTGTCATCCCCGACAGCATGAATCTCGTTGCGCAGATAGACATCAAAGGTCCTGAATACAAAGCAAACCTGCATCTGAAAGAAGGGCAGGGGGCTATGAATGTGAACGCGGCATTAAATACTGCCACCGAGGTTTACAAGGCAGACTTGAAAATAGACAACCTGCAACTCCATCATTTCCTTCCGAAAGACTCCATTTATGAGCTTTCCCTTTCTGCTGCCGCTGACGGGCGCGGACTGGATGTGATGTCTTATCGTTCATATGCCAAACTGGATTTGGCTTTAGACCGATTGCATTATGCTCAATACCATCTCTCCAACGTCCATCTGACGGGAGATTTGAAAGGTGCGTTAGTGACAGCTAACTTGACGAGTGATAATGAACTGTTGAAGATGACGACGGATGCCGAATATAATCTGGCACACAGCTATCCCGACGGAAAAGTGACGGTTGATGTCACCCGGCTCGACTTGCACGAACTGGGGCTGATGCCCGAACCGATGAAACTCCCGCTTGCTTTCAATCTTTCTGCGGAAGCCCGTCAGAACCGGGTGTTTACGCATTTTATTTCCGGTGACATGAAACTCAACCTGAGTGCACGTTCCGGTGTCAATCCTCTGATTAGCCAGTCTATCCGCTTTGTGGACGTCCTGATGAAGCAGATTGACGAGAAGGAACTGAATCACGCCGAACTGCGTAAAGCATTACCGGCAGCTGTCCTGTCTTTCTCCGCAGGAAAAGAGAATCCGTTAGCCTATTTCCTGGCTACCAAGAACATATCCTATCATGACGCTTCCATGAAATTCGGCATGGCTCCCGATTGGGGAATCAATGGCAAGGCGGCGGTTCATGCGCTGAAAGTAGACACGTTGCAACTGGATACCGTCTTCTTCACAGTGAAACAGGACACTACGCTTATGAAGTTGCGTGCCGGAGTGATAAACGGCCCGAAGAATCCGCAATTCTCTTTCTCCACTACCTTGACGGGAGAAATTCGCGACCGCGATGCGGAATTGCTGGTGGATTATAAGAATGGTAAAGGTGAGACTGGAGTATTATTGGGCGTAAACGCCCGCCCTCTGTTCGAAGGACAGGGAAAGGGCAACGGAATAGCTTTCACGCTGATTCCGGAAAAACCGATTGTCGCCTTTCAGCAGTTCCATTTCAACGAGAATCACAACTGGATTTATCTGCATAAGAATATGCGCGTATATGCCAATGTGGATATGTGGGACGAGGAAGGCATGGGCTTTAGGGTTCATTCCATGCAGGGCGATACGGTGTCTTTACAGAATATAGATGTGGAAATACGCAGAATCCGCTTGCAAGAGATTACGAGCGTGTTGCCTTATTTCCCCGAAGTAACCGGATTGTTTTCTTTGGAAGCCCACTATATACAAACTGAAAAAGACTTGCAGCTCTCTGCCGAAGCGTCTATTGACGAACTGACTTACGAACGCCAGCGTATCGGTGACATTGCTTTGGGGGCTACCTGGCTGCCGGGCGAACAGGGAAAACAATATCTCAACGCTTATCTGAACCACGACCAGGTGGAGGTGCTGGTGGCGGATGGAAAACTGCTTCCTACCCGGACGGGCAAAGACAGCCTGGAAGTGAATACGACACTGGAACATTTCCCGCTCCGGGTGGCGAATGCGTTCATTCCCGACCAGATGGTCACTCTGTCCGGTGACATGGACGGAAACTTGAATATCACGGGCAGCACTGAGCAGCCTTTGATAAACGGCGAACTGGTATTGGATAGTGTTGCTGTTTTTTCCAGTCAATATGGCGCACGTTTTGTGTTCGACAACCGCCCCGTGCAGATAAAGAACAACCGGCTGTTATTCGATAAATTCGCCATTTATACTACATCGAAGAATCCGTTTACCATTGACGGTTATGTCGATTTCCGTGATATGAGTCGTCCGATGGCGAATTTGAATATGCTGGCACAGAATTATACATTGCTGGATGCCAAACGCACCCGTGAAAGTCTGGTCTACGGTAAAGTATTTGCCGACTTCCGGGCAACGGTGAAGGGACCTTTGGACGGACTGAATATGCGTGGGAATGTAAGTCTCTTGGGCAATACCGATGTCTCCTATGTCTTGACAGATTCACCTTTGACAGTGCAGGACCGCTTGGGAAGTCTGGTTACCTTTACCTCATTCAGCGATACCACGACTGTCGTCCGACAGGAAGTGCCGACCGTCTCGTTAGGAGGACTGGATATGGTAATGATGGTGCATATCGACCCGTCCGTCCGCGTGAAAGTCGACTTGGATGCAAGCAATGACAACCGCATCGAACTGGAAGGTGGTGGTGACCTCTCCATGAAATATACTCCGCAAGGTGACTTGACCCTGACGGGACGCTATACTTTGAGTGGCGGCTTGATGAAATATGCCTTACCGGTGATTGCCGCGAAAGAATTTGCTATTGATGATGGCAGCTATGTGGAATGGACGGGAAATCCGATGGATCCGATGCTGAACTTCAAGGCGACCGACCGCATCCGTGCGTCCGTCTCCGAAGGAGAGAATGGCGGAAGCCGCATGGTTAATTTCGATGTCTCTGTCGTTGTCAAGAACCGTTTGGATAATCTTTCGTTTGCGTTCGATGTCTCAGCTCCCGAAGATGCGACTGTGCAAAATGAGTTGACTGCCATGGGGGCGGAAGAGCGTGGTAAGCAAGCCCTGTATATTATGGTGATGAAAACCTATCTCGGCACCGGCCCGATTGGCGGCGGTGGTGGCGGATTTGGCAAGTTGAACATGGGTTCTGCCTTGACTTCCGTATTGAGCAGCCAGATAAACTCATTGATGGGCAACCTGAAAAATGCGAGTCTATCCGTGGGTGTCGAAGACCACGATGACTCGGAGACAGGAAGCAAACGTACGGATTACAGTTTCCGTTATTCGCAACGTCTGTTCAACAACCGCTTCCAGATTGTAATCGGCGGTAAGGTGTCTCAGGGTGAGAATGCGACGAATGATGCCGAATCCTTTATCGACAACATTTCTTTGGAATATCGTCTGGACAGAACCGGAACCCGCTATATCCGTCTGTTCTATGACAAGAACTATGAGAGTGTGCTCGAAGGCGAGATTACGGAAACTGGAGTCGGTATCGTGCTTCGCAAGAAGTTGGACAAACTAAGTGAGTTGTTTATCTTTAAGAAAAAGAAGTGAAGAAACAAGAATAAAGAAATAAGAAGCAAGGATGAAAGCTATACATATAAAAATATTGGCTGTTTGCCTGATAAGTGTAGTAGTATCGGCATGTTCGGTGACGAAACATCTCCCCGAAGGGGAAGTGCTTTATACCGGAAGCAAGACTGTCATATTGAATAAATCGACAACGCCCGTAGGAGTAACGGCTCTGACGGAAATAGATGCAGCCCTTGATAAAACACCCAGTACGAAGATGCTTGGCGGTATGTTGCCTATTCCCTTTAAAATGTGGATGTACAATAACTTCGTGAAATACAAGAAGGGATTCGGCAAATGGATGTTCAATCGTTTTGCCGCAAACCCGCCCGTGTTTATTTCTACGGTCAATCCGGAGGTGCGTGTGAAGGTCGCTACCAACTTACTGCGTGATTATGGCTATTTCAATGGCAAGGTAGCTTATGAAACGATTGTTGACAAGCAAGACAGTCTGAAAGCAAGTCTTGTCTATACGGTGGATATGAAAAATCCTTATTTTATTGATACGGTGTATTATCAGCGTTTCACTCCCCAGACTCTGCGGATTATGGAGCGAGGACGTCGGATGTCTTATATCAGTCCGGGCGAACAGTTCAACGTAGTAGACTTGGACGAAGAATGTACCCGCATCAGCACTTTATTACGTAATCGTGGATATTTTTATTTCCGTCCTGACTATATGACTTATCAGGCGGATACTACTTTGATACCCGGCGGGCATATCAGCCTTCGCCTGATTCCCGTTCCAGGATTGCCTGCCGCGGCACAACGTCCTTATTACTTAGGCGATGCCTCTGTCTATTTGTTTGGAAAGAACGGAGAAGCCCCGGATGACAGCATGATGTACAAGAACCTGAATATTCACTATTACAAGAAATTGCAGGTTCGCCCTAATATGCTTTATCGTTGGCTCAATTATCAGCAGTTTGTACGCAACGCGCAAATGCGTGCTTCCAACCGTACCCGGCTTTACAGCCAGTATCGCCAGGAACAGGTACAGGAAAAACTCAGTCAGTTAGGGATATTCAGCTATATGGATATACAATACGCCCCCAAAGATACGACAGCTGTCTGTGATACGTTGGACATTACAATGCAGGCGACTTTCGCCAAACCTTTGGATGCGGAACTGGAACTGAACGTAGTAACTAAAAGTAATGACCAAACCGGTCCCGGCGCCTCATTCGGTGTCACCCGGAATAATGTGTTCGGTGGCGGTGAAAGCTGGAATGTAAAACTGAAAGGTTCTTACGAATGGCAGACCGGCGGTGGAGAGAAAAGTTCGTTGATGAACAGTTGGGAAATGGGTATATCCACTTCTTTGACTTTTCCGAGAGTCGTTTTCCCGCGTTTCGGTAAAAGGGAATTTGACTTTCCCGCCACGACTACTTTCCGTCTGTATATCGACCAACTGAACCGGGCCAGATACTACAAACTGTTATCCTTCGGCGGAAACGCGACCTACGATTTCCAACCGACACGTACCAGCCGTCACAGTATCACGCCTTTCAAACTGACATTCAACGTACTCCAGCACCAGTCGGAAGAGTTTAAAAAGATTGCCGCTGACAATCCTGCGTTATATGTCAGTCTTGACAATCAGTTCATTCCGGCCATGGAGTACACCTATACGTATGATAACGCGTCTGTGCGTAGAGTGAAGAATCCTATCTGGTGGCAATCCACCATAACTTCTGCCGGAAACGTGACCGCTACCATCTACCGGGCTTGCGGCCGGCCGTACAACGAGGAAGGAAAGAAACTTCTGGGTGCCCCCTTCTCCCAGTTTATGAAATTCAATACGGAATTTCGCCATCTGTGGAATATAGACAAGAATAATAAGCTTGCCTCTCGTGTAGCCTTGGGTGCTCTTTTCGCATACGGCAACGCTACGATTGCCCCATACAGCGAACAATTCTATGTCGGTGGTGCCAACAGTATCCGTGCTTTTACAGTGCGTAGTATCGGTCCTGGTGGCTATCACCCGAAAGACAGCAAATATTCTTATCTTGACCAGACAGGTACATTCCGCTTCGAGGCAAACGTCGAGTATCGTTTCCGTATCTTCAAGAGTATCTGGGGAGCTACCTTTCTCGATGCCGGCAACGTCTGGCTGATGCGCAAGGACGAGGCTCGTCCCGACTCGCAGTTCCGTCTGAAAACTTTCCCGAAACAGATTGCTTTAGGAACAGGTGTCGGCTTCCGCTACGATATGGATATCCTCGTCTTCCGTCTCGACCTCGGTATTCCTTTGCATCTGCCGTATGATACGGAACGAAGTGGCTATTACAATGTTACCGGAGCCTTCTTAAAGAATTTGGGAATACATTTTGCTATCGGGTATCCGTTTTAATGTTCTTTCTTTGTCTTGAAACAAAGAAAGTTTTTGTACATTTGCAAACGAAATCTGATGCCGTTGACATCACTAACCTTTTAATATTACACAATTTATGAAACCAACTTTATTCTTATTGGCAGCCGGTATGGGCAGCCGTTATGGAGGCTTGAAACAATTGGACGGTCTGGGTCCTAATGGCGAAACTATTATGGATTATTCTATCTATGATGCCATCAATGCCGGATTTGGCAAACTTGTATTTGTAATCCGCAAAGATTTTGAGCAAGATTTCCGTGATAAAATTATTTCCAAATACGAAGGTCACATTCCTTGCGAACTGGTATTTCAATCAATCGACGATCTTCCAGAAGGCTTTACTTGCCCGGCAGACCGTACCAAACCTTGGGGTACTAACCATGCAGTGATGATGGGCGCTGATGTGATTAAGGAACCGTTTGCAGTGATCAACTGCGATGACTTTTATGGTCGCGATTCTTTCCAGGTAATGGGTAAATTCCTTTCTGCTCTTCCTGAAAATTCAAAGAACGTTTATTCGATGGTAGGTTTCCGTGTAGGAAATACATTGAGTGAAAGCGGTACGGTATCTCGCGGTATCTGTAGTACAGACACTAAAGGATTGTTGACATCTGTAGTAGAACGTACAAAAATCCAACGTATGGACGGTGAAGTGAAGTACATTGATGACAATGGCGAATGGACAGCTACTCCTGACACTACTCCGGTTAGTATGAATTTCTGGGGATTCACTCCTGATTACTTCGCTTACAGCCAGGAATTCTTTAAGGCTTTCCTTAGCGATCCGAAGAATATGGAAAATCTGAAGAGCGAGTTCTTTATCCCATTGATGGTAGATAAATTGATTAATGACGGAACTGCAACGGTTGAGGTGCTGGATACTACCAGCAAGTGGTTCGGTGTGACTTATCCGGAAGACCGTCAGAGCGTAGTAGACAAGATTCAGGCATTGGTTGATGCCGGTGAATATCCTGCTAAGTTGTTCTAAAGAAGAGCCATTGATTAAGATAGAGAGCAGTCATTTATAAGAATGACTGCTTTTTTGTTTTTCATAACGTATCATACTAAGTAGTATCTAATAAATATTCAGTATCTTTGCGGTCCAAAATGTTATAAATCAGAAGCAGAAGTGATTTCAGTAGAAGGATTATCAGTAGAATTTAATGCGACGCCGCTTTTTGAGGACGTCAGCTATGTAATTAATAAGAAAGACCGCATTGCGTTGGTCGGCAAGAATGGCGCCGGCAAATCAACCATGCTGAAGATATTGGCCGGTTTGCAGTCGCCGACACACGGAGCGGTAGCTACTCCGAAAGATGTAACCATCGGATATTTGCCGCAGGTCATGATTCTTTCCGACAGCCGGACAGTGATGGGAGAGGCGGAACTGGCGTTCGAACATATATTTGAACTTCAGGCAAAACTGGAACGGATGAATCAGGAATTGGCGGAACGGACAGACTATGATTCGGAAGAATATCACCAGTTGATAGACCGTTTCACGCATGAAAACGACCGCTTCCTGATGATGGGCGGTACGAACTTTCAGGCGGAAATCGAACGGACACTTCTCGGATTGGGATTCAGCCGGGAAGATTTGGAACGCCCTACTTCGGAATTCTCCGGTGGATGGCGTATGCGTATCGAATTGGCAAAATTGCTTTTACGACGCCCGGACGTGCTTCTGCTCGATGAGCCGACCAATCACCTCGATATAGAAAGTATCCAATGGCTGGAAAACTTTTTGTCTACACGTGCCAATGCTGTCGTATTAGTCAGCCACGATCGTGCGTTCCTGAATAACGTAACTACCCGTACCATCGAAATCACCTGCGGTCAGATTTACGACTACAAAGTGAAGTACGATGAGTTTGTAGTCCTGCGTAAAGAACGCCGTGAACAGCAACTCCGTGCTTACGAAAATCAGCAGAAACAAATACAGGATACGGAAGACTTTATCGAACGCTTCCGCTATAAGGCGACGAAAGCCGTACAAGTACAAAGCCGTATCAAGCAACTGGAAAAGATAGACCGCATCGAAGTGGACGAAGAAGATAATTCCGCCTTGCGTTTAAAATTCCCTCCAGCCAGCCGTAGCGGAAACTATCCCGTGATTTGCGAAGATGTGCGCAAAGCGTATGGCAGCCATGTCGTTTTCCATGATGTCAACCTGACTATCAACAGGGGAGAGAAAGTTGCTTTCGTCGGGAAGAATGGAGAAGGTAAGTCTACCTTGGTGAAATGTATCATGGATGAAATAGATTTCGAAGGTAAATTAACGATCGGACATAATGTGCAAATCGGTTATTTTGCGCAGAACCAGGCACAAATGTTGGATGAGAACCTGACTGTATTTGATACCATCGACCGTGTAGCCACAGGAGATATCCGTCTGAAGATACGTGATATACTGGGAGCTTTCATGTTTGGAGGCGAGGCTTCGGATAAAAAGGTGAAAGTCCTTTCCGGAGGAGAACGTACGCGATTGGCAATGATTAAACTTCTGCTGGAACCCGTAAACCTACTGATTCTGGACGAACCGACCAATCATCTGGATATGCGTTCGAAAGATGTTTTGAAGGAAGCTATCCGCGAATTTGACGGAACTGTGATTCTTGTCAGCCACGACCGTGATTTTTTGGATGGGCTTGCGACTAAAGTATATGAGTTTGGTGGTGGACTTGTAAAAGAACACCTTGGAGGCATCTATGAATTCTTGCAAAAGAAAAAGATAGATAGCTTGAACGAGCTTCAGAAAGGAGCGGGACTGTCGGCTTCTCCTACGGCTTCAGCTAAAGGTAATCAACCCGAAACCGTTCAGCCTTCGGAGAATAAGCTTTCTTACGAAGCCCAGAAAGAACTAAATAAGAAGATCAAGAAACTCGAACGCCAAGTGGCGGATTGCGAAGCCTCGATAGAGGAAACCGAATCCGCGATTGCTATCGTAGAAGCGAAGATGGCAACCCCCGAAGGAGCTTCGGACATGAAACTGTATGAACAACATCAGAAACTGAAGCAGCAGTTGGATGTCATTGTTGAAGAGTGGGAGCGGGTTTCGATGGAACTGGAAGAAGTGAAAGGCTAGAACTTCCTTTTAGATAGCATGATAATTCTATAATTATTATATTGAATATGAAAGTAACCAAGTATTTACCAATTCTTGCCGTATGCCTTATGACAACAGGATGTAACAGTAAGAAAGAGGCCGTGCTGACGTCCGGTATCGACCTTGCTAATCTGGATACCACGGCTATGCCGGGTACAAGTTTTTATCAATATGCCTGTGGAGGTTGGATAAAAGACCATCCGCTGACAGACGAATATTCACGTTTCGGAACATTCGACATGTTGCGCGAAAACAGCCGCGAGCAATTGAAAGCACTGATTGCCGAACTGGCTGCGAAGACAGATAACGCTCCGGGCAGTGCCGCTCAAAAAGTGGGCGACCTTTACAACATCGCAATGGATAGCGTGAAGCTGAACCAGGAAGGTGTAGCTCCGATTAAGGCTGAACTGGAAGCTATCGACGCACTCAAGGATAAGAACGAAATCTATGCATATATTGCTGAGAGCCAGAAGAAAGGCATCCGTCCTTACTTCACCATGTTTGTAAGTGCGGATGATATGAACAGTTCCATGAATATGGTGCAGACCTATCAGGGCGGTATCGGAATGGGACAGCGTGACTATTATCTGGAGGATGACGAGCAGACTAAAAATATCCGTAATAAATATCAGGAACATATCGCCAAAATGTTCCAGCTGGCAGGTTATGATGAGGCTACTGCACAGAAAGCTGTGAAAGCGGTGATGAATATCGAAACCCGCCTGGCGAAAGCCGCTCGTTCACAAGTGGAATTGCGTGACCCTCATGCCAACTATAACAAGATGGATAGGGCGACGTTGAAAAAGAACTTTCCTACTTTTGACTGGGATACTTATTTCACCGTTTCCGGTTTGAAAGATTTGGAAGAAGTAAACATTGGTCAGCCTGCTGCCATGAAGGAAGTAGCCGATGTGATTAATACCGTATCACTGGACGATCAGAAACTGTACCTCCAATGGGGATTGATAGATGCCGCCGCTTCTTACCTGAGCGACGATTTTGAAGCACAAAACTTCGACTTCTACAGCCGGACAATGTCTGGCAAGAAAGAAATGCAACCTCGCTGGAAACGTTCCGTGAGCACTGTAGATGGTGTACTTGGCGAAGTGGTAGGACAGATGTATGTAGAGAAGTACTTCCCGGCTGCCGCCAAAGAACGTATGGTTACATTGGTGAAGAACCTGCAAACTTCTTTAGGAGAACGTATCAAAGGTCTGGAATGGATGAGTGAGCCGACCAAGGAGAAAGCTTTGGAAAAACTGGCTACCTTCCATGTAAAGATAGGTTACCCGGATAAATGGAAAGATTACTCCGCACTGGAGATTAAAAACGATTCTTACTGGGCAAACATCGAACGTGCCAGCCAATGGGATTACAATGAAATGATTGCCAAAGCCGGCAAGCCGGTCGACAAGGAAGAATGGCTGATGACACCGCAAACTGTCAACGCATACTATAACCCGACTACCAACGAAATCTGCTTCCCCGCAGCCATCCTGCAACCGCCATTCTTTGACATGAATGCAGATGACGCGATGAACTACGGTGCTATCGGAGTCGTTATCGGACATGAAATGACGCACGGATTCGACGACCAGGGACGTCAATATGACAAAGACGGAAACTTGAAAGACTGGTGGACGGAAGAAGACGCTAAGAAGTTTGAAGAACGGGCACAGGTGATGGTTAACTTCTTTGACAGTATCGAAGTGGCTCCGGGCGTACAGGCTAACGGTCAATTGACCTTGGGAGAAAACATTGCCGACCACGGCGGTCTGCAAGTTTCCTACCAGGCATTCAAGAACGCGACAGCTGCCGCACCGCTGGAAATCGTTGACGGATTTACTCCGGAACAACGTTTCTTCCTGGCTTACGCTAATGTGTGGGCAGGAAATATCCGTCCGGAAGAAATTCTCCGATTAACCAAACTCGACCCTCACTCGTTAGGCAAATGGCGTGTAGACGGTGCACTTCCTCAAATCGGAACATGGTATGAAGCATTTCATATTACCGAGCAAGACCCGATGTTCGTTCCTAAAGACAAACGTGTGTCTATCTGGTAATAGTTTTTGAATAGAAACCAGCTTTGCGAAGAAGCGTTGATTTTTCATATAGAAGAGTCAACGCTTTTTTTTATTAATTCACACCTTATTTATTACGTACGATAAACAATATTTCGTAACTTTGCACATCAAATACTTAATAAGCAATTCAATGTCAGAGTCTAAAAGAATAAAAACAGCATTGGTATCTGTATACCACAAAGAAGGTTTGGACGAAATTATTACCAAACTTCATGAAGAGGGAGTAGAGTTTCTGTCAACAGGCGGGACTCGCCAGTTTATTGAATCATTGGGATATCCCTGTAAGGCGGTGGAAGATTTGACTACTTACCCTTCTATCCTCGGTGGTCGGGTAAAGACATTACATCCGAAAATCTTCGGAGGTATCCTTTGCCGTCGCGGACTGGAACAGGATATGCAACAGATTGAGAAATATGAAATTCCCGAGATAGATTTGGTAATTGTTGACTTGTATCCGTTCGAAGCTACCGTAGCTTCCGGTGCATCTGAAGCAGACATTATTGAAAAAATCGATATAGGCGGAATCTCTCTGATTCGTGCCGCAGCCAAGAACTATAATGATGTAATCATCGTAGCTTCTCAAGCTCAATACAAACCATTGTTGGATATGTTGATGGAGCACGGTGCCACTTCTTCACTTGAAGAACGCCGCTGGATGGCCAAAGAAGCGTTTGCCGTTTCTTCCCACTACGACTCGGCTATCTTCAATTATTTCGATGCCGGCGAAGGCTCTGCTTTCCGTTGTTCAGTGAACAATCAAAAGCAACTCCGTTACGGTGAAAACCCGCATCAGAAAGGTTATTTCTACGGAAATCTGGAAGCAATGTTCGACCAGATTCACGGAAAAGAAATCTCTTATAATAATCTTCTCGACATCAACGCGGCCGTTGACTTGATTGACGAATTCGATGACCTTACTTTCGCTATTCTGAAACATAACAATGCTTGTGGTCTGGCTTCACGCCCTACCGTATTGGAAGCATGGAAAGACGCATTGGCAGGTGACCCGGTTTCTGCTTTCGGCGGCGTGCTGATTACCAACGGTGTTATCGACCAGGAAGCAGCCGAAGAAATCAACAAGATTTTCTTCGAAGTGATTATAGCACCGGATTATGATGTGGATGCACTCGAAATCCTGGGACAGAAAAAGAACCGCATCATCCTCGTCCGCAAGGAAGCCAAATTGCCGAAGAAGCAATTCCGTGCCTTGTTGAACGGCGTGTTGGTGCAGGATAAAGATACTAATATTGAAACGGTAGCCGACCTGAAAACCGTGACAGACAAAGCTCCTACTCCGGAAGAAGTGGAAGATATGTTGTTTGCCAACAAAATTGTGAAGAACAGCAAGTCCAACGCCATTGTATTGGCAAAAGGCAAACAGCTTCTTGCAAGCGGTGTAGGACAGACTTCACGTGTAGACGCATTGAAACAAGCAATTGAAAAAGCTAAATCATTTGGTTTCGACCTGAATGGTGCAGTGATGGCTTCGGATGCCTTCTTCCCCTTCCCCGACTGTGTGGAAATTGCGGATAAGGAAGGTGTTACGGCTGTTATCCAACCGGGAGGTTCGGTAAAAGACGACCTGTCATTTGCTTATTGCAATGAGCACGGTATGGCGATGGTGACTACTGGTATCCGTCATTTTAAACACTAAAAAATAAGAATTAAGAATGGGATTGTTTTCTTTTACACAAGAAATTGCGATGGACTTGGGTACAGCCAATACCATCATCATCACGAATGGAAAGATCGTGGTGGATGAGCCTTCGGTTGTAGCTTTGGACCGCCGTACTGATAAGATGATTGCCGTTGGGGAAAAGGCGAAGTTGATGCATGAAAAGACCCACGAAAACATACGTACCATCCGTCCGTTGAGGGACGGTGTAATTGCCGACTTCTATGCTTGCGAGCAGATGATGCGTGGTCTGATTAAGCGGGTGAATACCCGCAACCACTTGTTTTCACCCTCTCTCCGTATGGTGATTGGTGTTCCTTCGGGAAGTACGGAAGTCGAACTCCGTGCTGTCCGTGACTCTGCCGAACATGCCGGCGGACGTGACGTTTATCTGATTTTCGAACCGATGGCTGCGGCAATCGGTATCGGTATCGATGTGGAAGCGCCGGAAGGGAACATGATCGTTGATATAGGTGGCGGTTCAACGGAAATTGCTGTAATTTCTTTAGGCGGTATCGTATCCAACAACTCCATCCGTGTTGCCGGTGATGACCTGACCGCAGATATTCGCGAATACATGAGCCGTCAGCACAATGTGAAAGTCGGCGAGCGTATGGCGGAACGTATCAAGATAAACGTAGGGGCAGCCTTGACCGAATTGGGCGAAGGTGCTCCCGAAGATTATATCGTTCGCGGTCCGAACCGTATCACGGCTCTTCCGATGGAAGTACCCGTATGCTATCAGGAAGTGGCTCACTGTCTGGAGAAATCAATTTCGAAGATTGAAACAGCTATTCTGAGCGCATTGGAGAGCACTCCGCCCGAACTCTATGCGGATATTGTGCACAATGGTATTTATCTTTCCGGTGGCGGTGCATTGCTTCGTGGATTGGACAAGCGGTTGACTGATAAGATCAATATTCCTTTCCACATTGCGGAAGACCCTTTGCACGCTGTTGCCAAAGGTACAGGAGTTGCGTTAAAGAATGTAGACCGTTTCTCCTTCTTAATGAGATAAGTCAGGGATGAGGAATTTAATAAACTTCCTTCTGAAATACAATTACTGGTTTCTCTTTATCATATTAGAGGTAGCCAGTTTTGTTTTGTTATTTCGGTTCAACCGCTATCAGCAGAGTAGCTATTTTACTTCTGCCAATACGGTTGTGGGGGCGGTTTATGAAGTCTCGGGAGGTATTTCCTCTTATTTTCATCTGAAATCGGTCAATGAAGACTTGCTGGACCGCAACATGCTGCTTGAACAGCAAATCACAAACCTGGAGAAAGCGTTGAAAGAACGTCAGGTCGATTCGGTGACAGTCAGCAGTATCCGCCAAATGCCGCAGAATGATTACCAACTGTTTAAGGCGCATGTGATAAAGAACAGTCTGACACAGCCTGATAACTACATTACCCTTGATAAGGGTTCTTCTTCCGGCATCCGTCCCGAGATGGGAGTGGTAGACGGCAATGGTATTGTAGGTATTGTGTATGAGACATCTCCGTCCTATTCGGTCGTGATTTCTGTGTTGAACAGCAAGTCCAATATAAGTTGTAAGATAATAGGCAGTGATTACTTCGGTTATCTGAAGTGGGAGCACGGGGATTCGCGCTACGCCTATCTGAAAGACCTGCCCCGCCATGCGGAATTCAATTTGGGAGATACAGTAGTGACCAGTGGTTTCTCAACCGTATTCCCGGAGGGTATCATGGTAGGTACGGTAGATGACATGGCCGACTCCAACGACGGACTATCCTATCTGTTGAAAATCAAGCTGGCTACCGATTTCGGAAAACTCAGCGATGTGCGTGTAGTAGCCCGCAACGGCCAGGAGGAACAGATGAAACTTGAAAACAAGGCAACGAAACAATGATTATCACCTATATACATAGAATCGGATGGTTTATCGGCTTGGTACTTCTTCAGGTGCTTATCCTGAATAACGTGCATATAGCGGGATACGCTACCCCCTTTCTCTATATTTACTTTATACTGAAGTTCAGCTCCGGCACTTCACGGAATGAACTGATGCTGTGGGCTTTCTTTTTCGGACTTACCGTCGACGTATTTGCCGATACTCCGGGAATGAATGCGGCTGCCACGGTGTTGTTTGCTTTTCTGCGCCCTTCGTTGCTGCGTCTGTTTACTCCCCGTGACAACCTGGACAGCTTCATCCCTTCTTTCAAGACAATAGGAATCACTCCTTTCCTGAAATATACTACTGCAAGTGTTTTTGTGCATAGCTTGGCACTACTCTTTATTGAGTTTTTCTCGTTTTCCAGCATTTGGCTGTTGCTGTTGCGGGTGCTGATCTGCACCATTCTGACTGTAACTTGTATTGTGGCTGTTGAAGGTATAAGGAAGTAAAGATGGCAAAAGATTATAGATTAGAGAAACGCAAATTTGTTATCGGCGGCATTGCTCTGTCCATTGTCCTGATTTATCTGGTACGGCTTTTCGTATTGCAGATTACAACGGATGACTATAAGAAGAATGCCGACAGTAATGCTTTTTTTAATAAGATACAGTATCCCTCGCGCGGAGCTATCTACGACCGTTCAGGTAAACTGCTGGTATTCAACCAGCCTGCCTATGATATTTCGATTGTCCCGAAGGAAGTCGAGAATTTGGATACGCTTGACCTGTGCCAGTCACTGAATATCACCCGTGCCCAATTCCTGAAGATTATGAGCGATATGAAAGACCGTCGCCGCAATCCGGGGTATTCCCGCTATACCAACCAGTTATTCATGTCGCAGCTTTCGGCAGAAGAATGTGGTGTCTTTCAGGAAAAGCTGTTTAAATTCCGTGGCTTTTATGTCCAGCGGCGTACAATTCGTCAATATTCCTACAATGCCGCCGCACACGCTTTGGGAGATATCGGAGAGGTTTCTGCCAAAGAAATGGAAGCGGATGAGGATGGATACTACACTCGTGGCGATTATGTCGGCAAGTTGGGGGTGGAGAAATCATATGAAAAGTATCTGCGTGGAGAGAAAGGAATTGAAATCTTGCTGCGTGATGCGCACGGCCGTATCCAAGGACATTATATGGATGGCGAATACGACCGTCCTTCCGTCCCCGGTAAGAATCTGACATTAAGCCTGGATATTGATTTGCAGATTTTGGGCGAACGTTTATTGAAGAATAAAATTGGAAGTATCGTTGCCATCGAACCGGAAACCGGTGAAATCCTCTGTCTGGTATCTTCTCCGAACTACGACCCGCATCTGATGATTGGCCGTCAGCGCGGTAAAAACCATCTGATGTTGCAGCGCGACAAGATGAAGCCTCTGCTGAACCGTGCTTTGATGGGAGTTTACCCGCCGGGGTCTACCTTTAAGACTGCACAAGGCTTGACCTTTCTGCAAGAAGGCATTATCACCGAGCAAAGTCCGACTTTCCCCTGTTCGCGTGGTTTCCATTATGGCAGGCTGACAGTAGGTTGCCATGCTCACGGAGCACCGATTCCGTTGATACCGGCTATCGCTACATCGTGCAACTCCTACTTCTGTTGGGGGCTGTTCCGTATGTTCGGCGATCGTAAATACGGCTCACCGCAAAATGCTATTACCGTTTGGAAAGACCACATGGTTTCGCAAGGATTCGGTTACAAGCTGGGAGTTGACTTGCCGGGGGAGAAACGTGGATTAATCCCAAATGCCCAATTTTATGATAAAGCCTACCGCGGACATTGGAACGGACTGACAGTAATCAGTATCTCTATCGGACAGGGAGAAATCTTGTCTACTCCTCTTCAGATAGCCAACCTGGGGGCGACGATTGCCAACAGGGGATATTTCGTCACACCGCATATCGTGAAGGAAATCCAGGATAACCAGATAGACAGCCTCTATCGTACCCCACGCTATACCACTATTGAGAAGAGACATTACGAATCGGTGGTGGAAGGTATGCGTGCCGCCGCTACGGGCGGTACTTGCCGGATGCTTTCCATGATGGTGCCGGATTTGGAAGCCTGTGGAAAAACGGGTACTGCGCAGAACCGCGGACACGACCACTCGGTATTTATGGGCTTTGCGCCGATGAACAAACCGAAGATTGCTATTGCCGTCTATGTAGAGAACGGCGGATGGGGCGCTACATACGGAGTTCCTTTCGGGGCACTGATGATGGAGCAGTATTTGAAAGGCAAGCTCTCGCCGGAGAACGAATTGAGGGCGGAAGAATTTAGTAACAGAGTGATATTATATGGTAACGAGGAACGATAGTTTGTGGAAAACGCTGGACTGGGTAACGATTTGCATTTATCTGCTCCTGATTGTCGGCGGATGGTTTAGCGTCTGCGGAGCGAGCTATGACTATGGCGAACGCGACTTCCTCGACTTTTCTACCCGTGCCGGAAAACAGTTCGTATGGATTATCTGTTCGTTCGGGTTAGGCTTTGTACTGCTGATGTTGGAAGACCGGATGTATGATATGTTCGCGTACATTATATATATAGGGATGATTCTCTTGCTTATCGTCACTATCTTTATTGCGCCGGACACAAAAGGTTCGCGTTCCTGGCTCGTCATGGGGCCTGTCAGTCTTCAACCCGCCGAGTTTGCCAAATTCGCCACTGCCTTGGCGTTGGCAAAATACATGAACGCCTACTCATTCAGCATCAAGAAGGAAAAGTGTGCTTTGATTCTTGGACTGATTATTCTTCTTCCGATGATGCTGATTATCGGTCAGCGGGAAACCGGTTCCGCGTTGGTATATCTTGCCTTTTTCCTGGTTCTCTACCGGGAAGGAATGCCGGGTGTGGTACTCTTTGCCGGAGTATGCGCGGTGATTTATTTTGTGGTCGGCATCCGTTTTGACGAAGTGTTTATAGCTGATACTCCCACGCCATTGGGAGAGTTCGTCGTATTGCTCCTAGTCTTATTGTTTGCCGGAGGCATGGTATGGATATATCGTAAGAAAGCCGTGCCTACCCGCAACATCATTGGCGGAAGCCTGGGGGGATTATTAATCGCCTATCTGATATCCGAATACTGGGTACATTTCAGCTTGGTTTGGGTGCAATGGGGGCTTTGTGCGGCGGCGATAGGTTACTTGATTTATCTGGCGTTAAGTGAACGGCAACGCACCTATTTTTTGATAGCCTTGTTCACCATCGGCTCCATCGGATTTCTGTATTCCAGTAACTATGTCTTTGACAATGTATTGGAACCTCATCAGCAAATCCGTATCAAGGTAGTGTTGGGCTTGGAAGAAGATTTGATAGGTGCGGGATATAATGTGAACCAATCCAAGATTGCCATCGGCTCCGGCGGGCTGACTGGAAAAGGTTTCCTGAATGGCACGCAAACCAAATTGAAGTATGTGCCCGAACAAGACACTGACTTTATCTTCTGTACGGTAGGAGAGGAGCAAGGCTTTGTCGGTTCGGCTGCCGTCCTGATAGCTTTTCTTATTCTGATTTTGCGGTTGATATTCCTGTCCGAACGACAACCCTCTACTTTCGGGCGAGTCTATGGTTACTCCGTCGTCAGCATTTTTCTCTTTCACCTATTTATTAATGTCGGTATGGTGCTGGGATTGACCCCGGTTATCGGTATCCCGTTGCCGTTCTTCAGTTACGGTGGATCTTCTTTGTGGGGCTTTACGATATTGCTGTTTATTTTCCTGCGTTTGGATGCAGGGCGGGGAAGAAGGCTTTAGGAGAACTTTTAATTCTCTATGTGTTGTTTCTCAATCCGTATGCCTATGTCATTCATTCCTTGCAATTTCTCGTCTTTCATTCCGCTCGTTACCTTAATGGTATAATTGCCCGGATGCAAAGGACGGACGGATTTGACAAATGTTTCTGTCTGATAAACGCTTCCCCATCCTTTCCCTATCCATCTGCCAGTGGAATCGGCAAGGCTGATGGCGATAGTATCGGTATGCCACACCGTAGAATCCAACATATTCTGAGAAATGAATAAGTGCAAGTCATGATAAGGATAATCTGTCCTGTTGCGGACTTCTGCGAATAACCGGAAAACGGTAGGAAGACTATCAGTGACAGGAATAAGAAAAGAGAGTGTATCACTCTTTCCCCATCCTTCATTGGGAAGGGATTGGTAAGAGTGATACACTGTATTCTCGTTGTTACAGGCTGCTAAACAAGCAGCGAACAGACAAAATAAACTATTTCTGAGAAGGCTTTTCATTATTATTCTGCGGTTTCTCCTGATTCGGATTTCTTTCTGGTCTTTCTCCTCTCTCCGGTCTGGGACGACGTTCCTGCCCTTGTGGACGCTCGGGTCTATCCTGGTCCTGGTTCTGCTGTCTATCCAGATTCTGCTGTCTATCCTGGTTTCTGGGTCTTTCCTGATTTTGAGAACGTTCTTGATTCTGCGGACGCTCTTGGCCTTGCGGACGTTCCGGGCGTCTGTTTTCGTTATTCCGTCCTTGATTCTGTCCCCTGTTCCGATTATTGTTATTGTTGTTTCTCGGCCGGTTTTCTCTTTCCCCTCTGTTACCGTTTTCTGATGGCTGCGAGCGGTTATCGTTTTCTCGTTGAGGTTGTTGCGGACGATTCTCCCCTCCTGCTTGTTGTTGCGAGCGGTTATTATTGTTGTTATTTCCTTTTTTCTTCTTTTTGTTATTCCGGTTTCCGTTGTTGCCGCTGTCCTTATTATTCCGGCTACGGTCAAAACGGGTGACACTTTCCTGTTCAAGCAAATCCACCGGTTTCTTCGGTTCCGGCTTTCTTTCTTCTTCGACCAGGCTGTCCGGTTTCACCCCTTTTCTATTCATTGAGATAATCTCGAACGCACGTTTGCCGCTAATCGTCACCAGGTTTGCCGGGAAACTTTTATCTGTAGAATAAGAAATCTGATTGCTCAGAATATCTGCTTTGAAGAAATAGAAGGTGCCGTCCTTCGTTTCCAATTCAATTTCCTTGGAAGGCAGGCGTTTCTGAGCTTCCACATAGCAGTCCACCTCATAGTTCAGACAGCATTTCAATTTCGCACACTGTCCGGCAAGTTTCTGAGGATTCAATGAAATATCCTGATAACGGGCTGCACTGGTAGATACCGATACGAAACTCGTCATCCACGTAGCGCAGCAAAGCTCGCGTCCGCAAGGACCGATACCTCCGATACGTCCCGCTTCCTGGCGCGCACCAATCTGCTTCATTTCGATACGTACACGAAACACTTCTGCCAATACCTTAATCAGTTGGCGGAAATCTACACGCTCGTCCGCAATATAATAGAAGATAGCCTTGTTGCCGTCTCCCTGATACTCCACATCTCCGATTTTCATGTTCAGGCTCAGATTCAAAGCAATCTGACGCGCACGAATCATCGTAGCATGCTCCTTACCTTTGGCTTCGTTGAATTTCTCCATATCCACCGGTTTGGCTTTCCGGTAAACACGCTTGATTTCCGTATCTGCCTTGAAGTTTGCTTTCTTCATTTGCAGCGGAACGAGCCGGCCGGTCAATGTAACCACTCCGATGTCATGACCGGGAGCCGCTTCAACGGCAACAATATCCCCCTTTTCCAGTTTGATTTTGTTGCTGTTGCGGTAATACCCTTTTCGAGTATTCTTAAATTGTACTTCCACCATGTCATTCTCTTCCGCATTGCCCGGAATGTCCGCCAGCCAATCATAGGTGTTCAGTTTCTTATCTTGTCGGGAGCACCCTTTGCAGCAAAGGCCGCCGCTCCCATTATGAAGTTTATATTCCATAGTTTATATATTTATTATTGCTTCAACAGTACAATCATCTTCAGCGAGAAGTCGAAGAATACCATCTTGGCATTTACATTCTGTTCTATATGTAGTTGCGCTTCGCTTAATTCGTCCATGATGCCTATCACATTCCGTTCGTTGACAAAGGGGGCAAAGCGGGTTGCAAAATTCTGTTCATTAATCGTCATATACGTCAGGTCGCGTTGGTGCAGGTTGAAGATAAAATTCTCCCGGATCATGCGTTGGCAATATTCCAGGAAGTTCTTCTGACGCTCACGTCCCATGCCCGCCACTTGCTCGCTCCACATTTTCATCTCCCTGAGTTTCCGTTGGTAAGACAATCGCATCAGGCTGACAAACAAGTCAAAAAACAATTGGTTCTCTTCATTCAGATGAATCGTTTCGAGTGCCTTGATAAAATTCCCGTTTGCCAGATGGGCAATGGAAATACTGTCGGCAGGCAAAATGTTATATTTCGTCTGTAATACCCGGTCGATGCTGGCTTCATCAATCTTCCGTACATTCATGCGCTGGGTACGGCTTAGGATAGTGGGCAGAATCATGTCCGGTGCTTCCGATACTAATAAGAAAACCGTTTTCTCGGGCGGTTCCTCAAGCAACTTCAGCAGTTTGTTGGCGCATACCGGATGCATCTTTTCCGGCAGCCATACAATCGTAATCTTATGTCCCCCTTCACTGGATTTCAGGCTAAGTTTTTTTAGGATTTCGTCACTCTCTTTGGCGTAAATCAATGCCTGTGAGTTTTCCGCATCCATCTCTCCCAACCAGTGATTGAGGTTAAAGTAAGGATGATTGATAACAAACGGCCGCCAGTCGGCAATATAATCATCGCATACTTCCTTTTTCCCTTTTGTGCTTTTCACGATAGGGAATACGAAATGGACGTCGGGATGCACCAATTTATTGAATTTCACGCAGGACGGACACGTTCCGCAGGCATCAGTCTTTCCCCGATTAGTGCAACTGATGTAACGTGCGTATGCAATAGCCAACGGCATTTTCCCGACCCCTTCCGGTCCGCAAATCAGCTGGGCATGTGGAATACGCCCCTCATTCACTTCCTGAATGAGCCGTTGCTTGATTTCTTCTTGTCCGATTACGTCTCTGAAAAACATATCAATAAATGATTTTGGCTACTTCTTTGATACTGTCTACTGCTCCGATAGAGTAGAAATGAATACTCGGCACTCCATGAGCCATCAACTCCTTGCACTGGGATACACACCATTCGATGCCTACCTGCTCGGCTTCCGCGTCATTCTTGCACTTCAACGCTTCTTTCACCAACTCTTCCGGCAAATCCACTTTGAAAGTCTTTGGAACCATGCTTAGTTGAGACAGTTTCTTGAACGGCTTGATTCCCGGAATGATAGGTATATTGATACCTGCCGCCTTGGCGTGCTCCACAAACTCAAAATATTTCCTGTTATCGTAGAACAACTGTGTCACGGCATATTCCGCTCCGTTCTCCACTTTTTTCTTCAGCCAGTAAAGGTCTGTCTCGATATTAGGTGCTTCTTCGTGCTTCTCCGGATAACAAGCCACCCCGTATGAAAACGGCGTATTGCTGACTTTCATCTCCGAACCATCCACAAAAATGCCTTTATTGAAATTATTGATTTGTTCCTGCAACTCGATAGCATGATGATAACCGTCGCCTTCCGGTGTAAATGCCGACTCATGTTTCGCTTTGTCACCACGCAATACCAGCAATTCTGTGATATTCAGGAATTGCAGGTCGAGCAGCACATACTCGGTTTCTTCACGTGTGAATCCGCTGCACAATATATGCGGAACTACTGTAATATTGTATTTATTCTGAATGGCGGCAGCCACGGCAACCGTTCCCGGACGCCTTCTCAAGCGGTTTCTCTGAAACAATCCGTTACCGAGGTCTTTATACACGTATTCGCTGCGGTGGGTAGTGATATTGATATATTTCGGGTCAAATTCCCGAAGCGTATCGATTGTCTGATATAACTTTTCTATTCCCGTTCCTTTCAGCGGTGGAAGTATCTCGAAAGAAAAAGCGGTTTTCTTGTTGCTATGTATTAAATCAATTACTTTCATTCTTTTTTTGCTAATGTTCGTTATCTACTTGGATTAAACGTGCATATTGGGACAAAAATACGAAAAAAGAAAGATTTCTTCTTTATTTACTCTAAAATAGTTTTGTTTTATCGTATTATTATAGATAAAAGAGGAAATATCCCCTATAGGATATGCCCTCTCTTATCTAATCATTGTTATATCAGAATTTATTTTTCGATGCAGAAGTTTTTTCTTATCTATGCAAGCGTAAATAAGGCCGAGTCCTCTCTTCGTAAGAACTGAATATAGATACAACAGATCTTGTAGAGAAAATACGGATAAAATAGTAGCAACTTCCACAAAAGTTTTTCTCTCTTGTTGTTTCAAGATAAAGGGCTTTTCTGTATGCAATATGCCTTACGTTTGCCCTGCTTGGCCCTGGCTTTGGAAGACTTTTACACTAGAATAAAAAAAGCAAAAACATTTCTCATATTCTCATAGTAACGCATATTTGCCTGATTACTAAATGTATAAGGAATGAGAATAAAATTGTTTACATGCATTTCTCATGGTTTTATCAAGAAAACACGCTTAAAACAATGCATTTCTCATACCATTACCGGCATTTCTCATACATCAAAAACAGTATTCCTATAGTCTGATCATTAACACTTAATAGACTGTAGCAAAACTGCCGCTCATTTTTATTATAACTAACTGACAACCAAAGATTA
>NZ_JANJZR010000025.1 GCF_024623065.1 Bacteroides acidifaciens | reverse complement strand
GTCTCTACGACCTCAAATCCGCTGCAAGAATGCCATCCTACAGCGAAAATCAGAGTTCTCGGACGGTCTGGGGGGGGAGGCATCTTCTGGTGCGAACAGCAGAAAGAGGCGAAGCATACTTGTTCCAACGCCCCGTCGACAGTGCTCGGTGTCAAACTGTACCGGCTGACAAAAGACGCCAGGTATCTGGAAAAGGCGAAAGAGACTTATGCCTGGACGAAAAAGCATCTGTGCGACCCTGACGACCACCTTTACTGGGACAATATCAACCTGAAAGGAGACATCTCCAAAGACAAATATGCCTACAACAGCGGACAGATGATTCAAGCGGGCGTATTGCTTTACGAGGAAACAGGGGACAAACAGTACTTGCGCGACGCACAACAGACAGCCGCAGGAACAGATGCATTTTTCCGTACAAAAGCCGACAAGAAAGACCCGGCAGTCAAGGTGCATAAAGACATGGCGTGGTTCAACGTGATTTTATTCAGAGGACTGAAAGCCCTGTATAAAGTTGACAAGAATCCGATGTATGTCGATGCCATGGCAGACAATGCCGTGCATGCCTGGGAAAGTTACCGGGACGAAAACGGACTATTAGGCCGGGATTGGTCGGGACACAACGAAGAGCAGTATAAATGGCTGCTCGACAATGCTTGTCTCATCGAATTATTTGCCGAAATTTAATCAATTAAAAACTATTACCATGAATATTACTAAAGCCTTTTGCTTATCCATGGCACTCTTGGGCACAGCCAACATACATCTGGGAGACGTAAAAGTGAACGACCCGATTTATCAGAATACCCGCAAATTCGTATGGAGTGAGGATAATCCTTACTTCTTCAAAGGTACTGCCGGAGAGGGTATCGGTGGCCCGCATATCGGATATGACATGATTTGGCCGATGAGCATTATGATGAAAGCGTTCACCAGCCAGAACGATGCGGAAATCAAGACTTGCATCAAAATGTTGATGGACACGGATGCCGGAACAGGTTTCATGCACGAGTCCTTCCATAAAAATGACCCGAAAAACTTCACCCGTTCCTGGTTTGCATGGCAGAATACACTGTTCGGGGAGTTAATCCTGAGACTTGTCAACGAAGGAAAAGTGGACTTATTGAACAGTATCCGGTAGTTCCTACCCTGCTCTTGCCTATGAGATAATTGATTCATGCTTCGGAAACAAGAGTTTCAAGCAATAGAAACTAAAGTTTCAAGCCTTTGAAACTACAGTTTCCCACTGCTGAAACTATGGTTTCTCACCGTTGAAACTATGGTTTCAAATAAGGAAACAATTCTTTTCCCGTAAGCACACACAATGTGACAGCAACAGTTGTCGTCACATTGCTATCACATCATGCTGTCACATAATAACTCATGCATTATCAAGCACTTGCATCTAATCATGTGACAGATGACAGCATTTTTTTATTTTTTTAATTTATATGTAGAGGAGTAATTGTCCTCATAAACCAATTAATAGATTATGAAATCAACTTTTTTATTTCTACTTGCTACAACGATGATGACCTGTACCGCCTACGGACAGTCTGCCAATAACAAAGAGAACAAATTGCCCGATTGGGCTTTCGGCGGTTTCGAACGTCCGAAGAACGTCAATCCTGTAATATCTCCCATAGAAAACACTAAGTTTTATTGCCCGTTGGCAAAAGATTCCATTGCCTGGGAATCGAATGACACCTTCAATCCGGCAGCCACACTCTACAATGGGGAGATTGTCGTATTGTATCGTTCAGAAGATAAGTCCGGTGTCGGCATCGGTCACCGCACTTCCCGTCTCGGCTATGCCACTTCTACCGATGGCACGCGTTTCAAACGGGAAAAGTCGCCGGTGTTCTATCCGGACAATGATTCGCAAAAAGAACTGGAATGGCCGGGTGGCTGTGAAGACCCGCGAGTTGCCGTGACAGAAGACGGACTTTATGTAATGATGTACACGCAATGGAACCGCCATGTGCCCCGCCTGGCAGTAGCCACTTCCCGCAATCTGAAAGACTGGACAAAGCACGGCCCTGCCTTTGCCAAAGCATACAACGGGAAATTCTTTAACCTGGGATGCAAATCCGGCTCTATCCTGACGGAAGTAGTAAAAGGAAAACAGCTTATCAAGAAAATCAACGGGCAATACTTTATGTACTGGGGCGAAGAACATGTATTTGCCGCCACTTCCGATGATTTAATCAACTGGACGCCTGTTGTCAACATAGACGGCTCCCTAAAGAAACTATTCTCTCCCCGCGACGGATATTTCGACAGCCATCTGACCGAATGTGGACCTCCGGCTATCTACACCCCAAAAGGGATCGTCCTTCTCTACAACGGAAAGAACCATGCGGGAAGAGGAGACAAACGCTACACCGCCAACGTCTATGCTGCCGGACAAGCTCTTTTCGATGCCAACGAACCGACCCGCTTCATCACCCGTCTTGACGAACCGTTCTTCCGTCCGATGGACAGCTTCGAGAAAAGCGGGCAATATGTAGACGGCACCGTCTTTATCGAAGGAATGGTTTACTTCAAAAACAAATGGTATTTGTATTATGGCTGTGCAGACTCCAAGGTAGGCGTAGCCGTTTATGACCCGAAACGCCCCGCCAAGGCTGACCCGCTGCCATAAGCAATGAAATAACAAACAGCCGGTTATAGAAAACACAAATCCTGCTCTCATCCCTATTCACTGAAAAGAATAGAGTTTGAAAGCAGGATTTTTTTTGGATTCTCAAAGAGAAATCAGCCAATCACATTCAAGCAAGTTATGTACAAACTCTTTGCACATATTTAACGCTATTCGCTATTCCATTGTTTCCATTAATAACATTCAGCCCTCTTCTATAAAACCTGTTAGTCTTATGGAAGAGGACTGAAAACTACGTTCAAACAACTATCTGAATCCTATTACCTATTGAAAACTATGTTCTTCTTATTCATTTATCTTATTCAAAGCAACCGGTCTGTTTGCCGGAGCCTTGCCGAAATTCTTATTCGGTTTCTTTCCCATTACAAACTTCAAAGTGCTGCCGTTGATAATATCATCATATATGATATAACTCTTATTATAAGGCTTACCGTTCAAATAAACTTTCTGGATATAAATATTCTCTTTGTTATTGTTGGGAGCTTCAACTGTAAATGTCTTGCCACCACGTACCTTCATTTCGACTTTCTTAAAACACGGGCTGCCGAAAACAAATACACCGTCCGACGGATTCACTTGATAAAGCCCCATGGATGAAAGAAGATACCAGGCGGACATCTGACCGCAGTCTTCATTGCCGATGATACCGTCCGGTCGGTCTGTATAGAATTCATCCATGATGAAACGGACTTTCTCTGCCGTTTTCCATTGCTCGCCGGCATATGCATACAGGTAGGCGACGTGATGGCTCGGTTCATTTCCATGTGCGTATTGCCCGATAAGTCCGGTAATATCACTGGATGCGCCTTCGCCCATGCTGTCATTGTTGGTGAAAAAGTCATCAAGTTTTGCAACAAACGGTTTATCACCGCCGAACAGCCCGATTAGTCCATACGGGTCTTGCGGAGCGAAAAATGTATATTGCCAGCCGTTACCTTCGCAAAAATCTCCGACGGTATGGATGGAACGTGCCGGGTCATAAGGAGTACGCCAGGAACCGTCTTCCAACTTCGGACGGATGAAGTGGATGGAAGAGTCGAAGTAGTTTTTATAGTAATGCGCACGTTTCGCGTAAGTTGCCGCATCTCCGGTCTTTCCCATTTTACGTGCCATGGCGGCAATTCCCCAGTCATCTACTGCATATTCCATGGCTATCGAGGTAGCTTCATGGATTTTATCGGCAGGGATATATCCTTTCTCTATCACATAAGGGACTCCTTTTTGTTTCTCATAAGTGGCAGTCGCTTTCATTGCCTGCAATGCTTCTTCCGCATCAAATCCGGTAAATCCTTTCAGGTAAGCATCGGCAATGACAGGGACGGAGCTATAACCCGGCATTTGATTAGTTTCACCGCTCATCAAAGGCCAGATAGGAAGCTTGTCCTGCTGGCGGTAGATGGAAAGCATGGAGTTGACCACGTTGTCTACCATTTCAGGCTGGATGATAGTCATCAGAGGATGCAGGGCTCGGTAGGTATCCCATAAAGAAAGGGTGGTATAGTTGACCTTCTTCGGGTCAGTATAAATCATATCATTCATCCCTCTATATTCTCCATTCACGTCACAATAAAGCGTAGGAGCAATCATGGTATGATAATGCGCAGTATAAAAAGTACGTTTGGAAGCCTCATCATCCGTCTCTACTGTCATTCTTGCAAGTTCTTTATTCCATCGTCCGGCACTCATCTTTACTGTTTTGTCAAAGTCCCAGTGAGAAAGTTCTTCTTGCAGGTTCATTGCTGCATTGGCACAGCTAACGGAAGAAATAGCAACCTTTATCTTTACTTGTTTTACATTGCCGAAGGTGAGGACGCTTTTTACGGATGCTACTTTCAGTTGGTCCCAGGGTTTCGGCGTATTATCATCGTAGGCTGTAAACTGCTCTATCTTCTTGTCGCTCTTCAGCACAAAATAGACTTTCCGGGAAGGGCTCCACCCCCTTACGTAGCGATAGCCTTCTACTGTATAGTCGTCTATTTTACGGATATAGCTATCATAGGCATTCGAGCCGTTCCCTTCGCGCAAGTCAATCAATATAGAAGCAGGCTTGCCTTCGGGGTATGTATAACGATGGAAGCCTACCCGGTCTGTTGCCGCCAGTTCCGCTCTGATATTATAGCGATCGAGAAGTAAGGAGTAATATTCGGGACGGGCTATCTCATTATCGTGCGAATAGCGGGAAGCGTAGCCGTCACGTATATCATCCTGATTTCCTCTAGGGGTACGGATTTCATTCAACGGCATAATGAGAATATCACCTAAGTCGGTACATCCCGTACCGCTCAGATGAGTATGCGAGAAACCTATCAGGATGCTGTCGGAATAATGATAGCCGGAGCACCAGTCCCATCCTTTATGGATATTGCTAGGGCCGAGCTGCACCATGCCGTAAGGAACGCTCGTTCCTACAAATACATGCCCGTGATAACCGGAGCCGATATAAGGGTCGACATACTGAAGCAGTCCTTCACTTTTTGAATAGTCCCGTTGTGCAACTCCGCTTCCTGTCGCAAGTAAAAAGCAGGAAGTAAGTGCGAGTAGTTTAAATGCCTTCATTCGTATTTTTTTTTAGTATAACTGAATATAGTAATTTAATTAGCGAATGATGCAAATATAATATGTATCGGGGAATTTACCGGCTGTCGCTAGAATTAACCGGAAGAATGGCAGGCAAGTTTACTCTTTTGGCAAAAAGAAGAAGGATTTGCACTGCCTAGAACAGTTCAAATCCTTTCCATAGGTTTCCATCGGGAAGAGGAGCTTCAAGCTCTATCAACTCTTTCGAGACGGGATGTACAAACCGTACTCGCCGGGCATGCAGACAAATACTTCCATCAGGATTGGAGCGTGGAGAGCCATACTTCAAATCTCCCTTGATAGGACATCCCATCTTTGCCAGTTGGCAGCGAATCTGATGATGGCGTCCGGTTTTCAAGTCAACTTCGAGCAGGAAATAATTCTCTGAACGGCCTATTAAACGGTAGTCTAAAATCGCCTTCTTGCTATTCGGCACTTCTTTATCGTACGCATAACTCTTGTTCTGCTTTTCATTGCGCACAAGGAAATGCACCAGTTCGCCCTCCGGTTCTTTCGGCGCATTTTTCACGACTGCCCAATAAGTCTTCTTCACCTCACTGGTGCGGAACATATCATTGAGACGCGTAAGTGCCTTACTCGTCTTGGCAAAAATAACAAGACCGCTTACGGGGCGGTCCAGCCGGTGTGTCACACCGATGAAGACATTTCCGGGTTTCTGATACTTCTCTTTCAGATACAGTTTCACACTCTCCGAAAGCGGTGTATCCCCCGTCTTGTCTGCCTGGACAATCTCGGAAGCGGTCTTGTTGACTACAATGATATGGTTGTCTTCGTATACAACAGTCATTCTGTTCGATTACATATTCATACCACCATCTACCTGAATCACCTGACCTGATACATAAGAAGACATATCAGAAGCCAGGAAGGTAGCGATGTTTGCCACATCTTCAGGAGTACCACCACGACGCAAAGGAATTT
The DNA here is from genome assembly GCF_024623065.1 of Bacteroides acidifaciens. GTDB lineage: Bacteria > Bacteroidota > Bacteroidia > Bacteroidales > Bacteroidaceae > Bacteroides > Bacteroides acidifaciens. Next base: position 52,506 of record NZ_JANJZR010000025.1, on the reverse strand, counting down.
TCTTTGCCCATTCAGCTCTTACTTCGTCAGATAGAGCAGCTGTCATGTCTGTCAGGATGAATCCCGGAGCGATAGCGTTGGCACGGATGCCGCGAGAGCCCAACTCTTGTGCGATAGACTTAGCCAATGCAATCATACCTGCTTTAGAAGCAGCATAGTTAGCCTGTCCAGCATTTCCGTGAACACCTACGACAGATGCCATATTGATAATGCTACCAGCTTTTTGACGCATCATGATGGGGGTACAAGCGTGGATGAAGTTAAATGCAGACTTCAGGTTCACGTTGATTACCATATCCCATTGCTGTTCGCTCATACGCATCATCAAGCCGTCACGAGTGATACCGGCATTGTTTACCAATATATCAATACGTCCGAAGTCCTTGTGGATTTCTTCTACGACCTTTGCAGTATCTTCAAAGTTAGCAGCGTTAGAAGCATAACCTTTGGCTTTCACACCCATTGCTTCCAATTCTTTAACTGTATTGTCTGCATTTTCGTCAATGACAAGGTCAGTAAATGCGATGTTTGCGCCTTCGGCAGCAAACTTAAGAGCGATAGCCTTACCAATACCGCGAGCAGCACCGGTCACAATGGCTGTTTTTCCGTCTAATAATCCCATACTAAAAGTTATTTAATTAAATTTCTGTTCTATGCAGTGCGCCAAACACAATGTTGGACACATATCTGTTTCTTGTATCTTCATCCAGATGTGCACCTATATGTCCACGAATATAAGGAACTTCAATGCCTTTCACACAATAATGTATCAAGTCGGCAGTCATCTCCACATCGTCAATATGAAAAACTCCTTTTGCCTGTCCTTCCAACAGAACAGTCTTAAAGAACTGTATTTCCTTTGCGTCGAATTTCTTACGCACCTTCTCCACCCGCCATATATCACGGAAAAAGTTAGCACGCAACGTCCCGTTCCGATAGACCACCTCTTTCACTGCGTCTAATCGGGTATATATCAGCTCCAGCAGTTTTTCGTCCGGAGAAATGTTTTTCTCGGCTACCCGCTTCATCATATCCGACAAAATATCCAATTCCGATTCCACAACAGCCAGATAGATTTCATCCTTACTTTTAAAATAAGTATAAAGCGTTCGTCTCCCTTTTTTAGAAGCAAGAGCGATATCGTTCATAGTCGTATTTTCTACTCCCATCTTCGCAAACAACTGACGGGCTACATCTACTAACTTGGCTTTTGTCTTGGATACGGTCATAGGTTACAAATTGCACATTGCTGAATATTTTGAGCAAAAGTAACGCTTTTCTTTAGACCATACAAGAAAATAGAGAGAATATTAACATTTGTGTATTTTGAGGTACTAAAAAAAAGTCTCAATATTATACTACTCATTTTCAGTCATATAAGAAAAAAAGGAGAATTTATTAGAAAAATATTCTCCAAATAATTTGTGTATTCCAAATAAAGCCGTACCTTTGCACTCGTTAAACATCGCGGAGTGGAGCAGTTGGTAGCTCGTTGGGCTCATAACCCAAAGGTCATTCGTTCGAGTCGGATCTCCGCAACTAAGATAAGAAGAATCGCAGAAATGCGGTTCTTCTTTTTTATGGCAGCTCTTCTTTATTAATGTTATTCACAATCCTATTTCAATTATCAACAAGGATATCAACAAAGTTATTAACAGGTTAATTCTTTTATAATAAGACAATTAACATAATATCATCCTTTTCTATTAACAAGGCAGTATTTAGACTCAGTTGCACATCCATTCATCAATCATCTTACTAATATTTACATATAGTAATCGAAAACTACTCTTCGTGCAATTCTATATTCATTTCCGGATTCGACCAACCCGACATTACATCCGCATCGCATCATAACAGGAAATATAGCGGGGATGATATTCTTATAAAAATCATAGAAAAAGGTCCCTTATCTTGAGTCAGGACAACCGCACACAAGGTTTACATCAGGGCTATGCGGCAATTCATTCCTCCCGCCCGAACGAACGATACTCCAGCGGAGTAAGCCCCGTACGCTTCTTGAAGAAAGAGAAAAAATATTCGGTAGACTGAAAACCAAGAAAGAAAGAAATCTCTTTCACAGACTGGGAAGTTCCCACCAGCAGTTGTTTGGCTTTACGAAGTTTCAATTCCTGGAAATATTTGGCAGGAGCATAACCTGTATACTCCTTAAAGACACGACGGAACCATGAATAGCTGATATTGAGCCGCATAGCCAACTCTTCCGGGTCCACATTGCCGGATACATTCTCGTTCATAATAATCTTTGCCTGTTCGATCTTCTGGTCCACATCACTCATCTCAAAAACTTTATTCTTGGAGACGGAAAGAATCATCCCTATCATGTGGAGCACAATCCCGGAAAGATATTGTTGCGCGGAAATCTTATCCGCTTCGGCTACGGCAAGAGCACGGGAGAATAATGAGACTAACTCTTCATTAAGGCCTATTTCCAGTATTTGCTGTTCCTGCGACAAAAAAGCATCACCAACAATGGCGTCTATCATAGGACCCTCGAAACCGATATAATATTCCGTCCAACCAGTCTGCCGCAACGGACGATATGTATGCCACTGGCCGGGAAACAAGACCATCAGCCTGCCTTTACAAACTTGCTTTTCAGAGGTAGAATCGGACGAAAACAAACCGCGACCCTTGGTGATATATACCAATTGATACTCACGAAGCACCCGCCCTTTTTCCGCATTAAAGAAGTAGCCGGAAGGATGCTCTTTCAACGGGTAAGGCGAATCGGGAGGAATGGATTGATAGCCGACAGTATTTACCCACAGGCCGAATTTGCGGTCCATGTCATTTACAATCAGATATTTGAATTCAAGTCCTAAACTATTATCCTCGATCATACCAGTGTGTTTTCATGCAATTGAATTGGACAAAAATAGACATTATTTTCAGAAAACACACGCAAGGATACAAAAAAACATCCGGTTGTAGCAAGGAAACACCACAGACTGCACGGATTAATACGGAATCTTGATATAGAAGAATCAATAATTTAAGAATTAAATCTGTGTAAACCTGTATAAACCTGTGTAAACCTGTGCAATCTGTGGTGAAAAGAGCTTCCGCAAGAACCAGCTTTTAGAAAGCTTTGCGATATATAGCTTCGATATCTGCTACCGAAGTAGGACGAGGATTACCACCCGTACAAACATCATTGAAAGCCGCCACTGCCAATGCAGGAATATCCTCCTCCTTCACATTGATTTCATGCAGTTTCTGAGGGATGCCGATGCTAAGGGAAAGGGCTTTTACTGCTTCAATAGCCGCCTTCACACCTTCCGCTTCACTCATTCCGGCAGTGTCCACTCCCAAATTCAACGACTGGCGTACAAATATTATTTAGGAAGATTGAAAGCTACTGACATTTCTTTCATCTGTTCCTGACTCATGCCATCCGGTTCGAAGCCCATATTCTTGGCTGCAATATAAATCAGAGCCGACTTATTGAGTACATCAATCTGGTCGAATGCCTGCATAGCATCACAATCCACTGCAAATACGCCATGTTTCTCCCACATCACGACATCATAGTCCTGCAATTCCTTGATGGTAGCTTCCGCCAGTTCTACCGAACTGGGCAATTTATAAGGAATGATACCCAGACCACGCGGGCAGAATGCCTTTGTTTCGGGAATCATACTCCACAGCAGATTGGTGGCCACATCTTTTTCCAGGAACTTCGGACAATGTGTCATGGCAATCAGCTCAATCGGGTGTGTGTGTACAGATGCTTTATAAGGAGAGTTTTTTCTCAACAGGTCATTGTGTACGCTCAAGTGAGAAGGCAATTCCGATGTCGGGGCTACGGCTTCATCCGCAATAATCACATAGCTGGCACAGTCATCCAGAATACGGATTACCGAACCGTTTTCCATCGGCCGGCGGGCCAAATCACGCATGCGTTTATTAGTTCCCTTGCAGTAGAAATAGCAGCCTTTCAGATAAGGAAGCGTCACACCGATAGACTTTACTTCGCTGATCGGCTCCATCTGACGGATTTCATCGTCTACAAACTCTGTGATATTGACAGTGATATTGCCACCATTACGTTCGGCCCATCCTTTCTGCCACAAGTATCCGGCAACTTCCGCTACCTTGTTTACTTCCTTGGCAAGTGCCGGACGATTCTCTAAAATTGATTTCATTATATATATATTTTTTTAAATTAGGCACGGATTACACGAGTTTTGCCGCAAGTTATAAAAAAACTGCGTAACCCGTGTAATCCGTTCTTGATTTTTTTAGAACAAATTTGGGAACACCAAAGAGAAGACAAGGACAATCAGACCAGCTATCAGCACAGTGATAGTCTTGGTGGACACCCCTTTCCATTCTTTCAGAATTATTCCCCAAACATTACTGAAGGTTACATTCAATGCCATCAGGATACACCAGGAGAAAGCCAGCAACACCGGGCTTTCGGTGAGGAAGCTCTTGCCCATCTCCAATCCGAAGAACTGCATATACCATAGTACGCCTGCCAACGCACAGAACACCAGATTATTGCCCCACACTTTTCCTTTGGCATAGTCGCCCATCGTTTTGTTAGCCACATTCTGTTGCAGACAATAAGCTGCATTTGTCAGGAAGCCTCCAAGCGTAACCAGGAAGATAACAGGAAGCCCCGCATAAAGTCCTTCAACACCACCTGCCAAAGCTGCCTCCTTGATAGGCGTTCCGGCATCCAGCCCCAAAGCGAAGCAAGCGCTCATCACACCCGCCATCAATGCTACCAACAACCCTTTTGTCAGAGCAAAATCTTTCACGGCAGCACGCTTTTCCTCTTCACTCATGTTTTGTGCACGCAGGCTACCGGCATAACCGATGATGGCAATACCAGCCAACGTAATACAAACACCCAGCAAAAGAATCAGTCCGTTGCCTGCGAACAAATTCGTTCCTGCAAAAAGAGCCGGAAGAAGTGTTCCGAAACCGGCACAAGTACCCAATGAGATACTTTGCCCCAATGCAACCCCCAGATAGCGCATGGAAAGTCCGAACGTCAGACCACCCACTCCCCACAATATACCATAAAAGATGCTCATTCCAGCACCTCCCGCTCCCCACAAGTCGAGCAGACTGCCCCCTTGGGATACACCCAGCAGTGAACCCAGGAACGGGAACACCAGCCAGGCAAACACACCTTGTATCAACCAGAAGCTTTCCCAGCTCCATTCCTTTACCTTTTTAATAGGTACATAGGAACTGGACTGGCAAAAGCTACCGATGGCTATAATCAACAAGCCGATTAAAATATCCATAACTTATCGTTTAGAAGTTACTTCGGCTTCGTACTTTTCGATTTCCGCAATGAAATCTTCGCCCACCGGAACATTGTTCCTCAAGCAGAACATATCCCATACAGCATTCCACGGAAGCGCTTTTTCTTCTTCGAGCAGAGCCAGACGTTGGAATCCCTGTCCGTTGGCTTCGTATTCACGCAATTTGGCAATCGGTTCGAGCAGGGCGCGAGTCATACATTTCTGTGCGGCACGGCTACCGATTACGTAAGCGCCGATACGGTTGATAGAAGCGTCGAAATAGTCAAGACCATAGTGTACGCGGTCTAATGCGCCACAACGAACGATTTCGCTGAACAGTTCCATAGTCGGGTCGTCCATGATAGTGACGTGGTCGGAATCCCAACGGACCGGACGGCTTACGTGCAACATCAGTTCGGGAACATAAAGCAACAGTGAAGATACTTTGTCAGCCACACTTTCCGTCGGGTGGAAGTGACCGGTATCCAGCGTAATCATCTTGTTGCGTGAAGCACCATAACCGATATAGAAGTCATTGGAACCTACCGTGTAGCTTTCCAGACCGATACCGAACACTTTAGATTCGATACAGTCCTTCATGTTCTTATATTCGGTAGCGAAAATCTGGTCCAGAGAATCTTTCAACAATGCACGATATTTCATGCGGTTCACTGTGATATCTTTGCTTCCGTCGTGCACCCAAAGATTCATGATACACGGGTCGCCCTGTGCCTTACCCATTTCTTCGGCAACTGCACGGCAACGTTTTGTATGCTCAATCCAGAACTGGCGGATACCTTCGTCCGGATTAGAAAGAGACAAATCACCTGACTTCGGATGCGAGAAAGAAGTGGAGTTGAAGTCAAGTTTCATGTTATGTTCCTTACCCCATTCTATCCAGCTCTTGAAATGCTCCGGTTCTACCTGGTCACGGTCTACTACCTTGCCCTGGAAATCACCGTAGATTTCATGCAGATTCAGACGGTGAGTACCCGGAATATAAGAAGCGGCTTTCAAGATGTCGGCACGCAGTTCGTCGATGTTGCGGGCCTTGCCAGGATAGTTGCCGGTAGCTTGGATACCACCGGTCAGTGAACCTGCCTGTACTTCAAATCCTGTTACATCGTCAGCCTGCCAGCAGTGGAGTGACAGATGAAAATCCTGCATAGTCTTCAATACTTGTTCGGTGTCCACACCTACTGCTGCATAACGTTCCACAGCAACCTCATACGCTTTCTGAATCAGTTCTTCTTTTTTCATGATATTCTATTGTTTAAAATGATTATTCTTATTAATTATCGGATACAGTTTTTAAAGTGTATATAAGCCGCGTCCCACGCTTCCGTATCCTGCGGATGATAAGTTTTCAACGGGATGGAACTGTTTATCAACCGGCGCATCCCTGCCACATCCGTCTCTTCACCTGCCGCCATTGCCTGAATCATTACATTACCGATAGCGGTAGCTTCGGACGGCCCCGCAACCACCGGAATACCGATAGCATTGGCAGTAAACTGGTTCAGCAAATCATTACGGCTGCCACCGCCAATCACGTGTAAGGTCTCAATCGGGCGGGGAGACAGTGAACGTAAATTCTCCAATACCTGACGATAACGCAAAGCCAGGCTCTCAAAGATACAGCGCACCACCTGCCCGCGCTGTTCGGGAACAGGCTGTCCGGTGGCATGGCAATATTCTGCAATGGCTTTTTCCATATCCGCAGGATTCGCGAAGCAGTCATCATCGGGATTAATCAAGCTACGGAACGGTTCACAAGCATCTGCCTCACTGATAAGTTCGGGATAACTTGTATCCCCCCAATTCAAACGACAGCGTTCCAGCAACCACATTCCGCAGATATTCTTCAGCAGACGGATAGTTCCTTCCACACCGCCTTCATTGGTAAAGTTCAACGCTTCCGTTTCAGCATTAATCACTGGAGCGTCCGTTTCAACGCCCATCAGCGACCAGGTGCCACTACTCAGATAAGCAAAGTTGCGGTCCAATGCCGGAACAGCGGCAACAGCAGAACCCGTATCATGTCCGGCTACGGCAATCACGGGAATGGCTCCCAGCCCGGTAATCTTCTGCACTTCTTCTGTCAATACTCCGACCTTTTCACCCGGGAATACAAAACGGCCGAAGTTCTTTTCACTCAAGCCGACTGCTTGCAACAATTCCGGTTCGAGACGACGGGTCTGCGCATTCACCAGTTGGGCTGTCGAAGCAATCGTATATTCCGTCACCATTTCCCCGGTCAGCATATAGCTCAATGCATCCGGCATAAACAGAATCTTATCTGCTGCTGCCAACGCACTGTCGTTATTACGACGTAAAGTATCCAACTGAAAAAGTGAATTAAAATTCATTATCTGAATACCCGTCTTACCATATACTTCGCTACGCGAGATGCGGGAGAAAAGAGCTTCCGGTGCTCCTACCGTATGCGGGTCACGATACGCATAAGGCTGGCGAAGCAGGTTTCCGTCTTTTCCGACACATACAAAATCCACTCCCCACGTATCAATGCCGATAGAAGTGATAGATTCACCACGGTGAGCCACCAGTTTCAAGCCGTCAATAATATGACGGTATAATGCATAAATATCCCAATAGAAATGACCACCGACTTCAATCAGATGATTAGGGAAACGGTTAATCTCTTCGAGGTTTAATCCGCCTTCAATGAAAGTTCCCAAGATTGTACGGCCGCTCGTTGCGCCCAGGTCGACTGCAAAAAAGTTTTGTTTCATGGTATTCTGTCTATATATTTAAGGTATCCATTTACCTATATTGCAAAGATAGGCGATTCCCTCCTCGTGCTCCTTACGCATTTTGATTGAAAGGATATACATTTTGACACAAAACAGAAAAAGGATTCTTCAAGTATAGTTTCCATACAATAACAAAACCAAAGAATAACTCAAAACCGATGCGGTTTTGAACTAATTGTGCCGAAAATTACCAAAGCCTCAATAAAGTTTAGTTCTCCTCCTTCACATCCTTCACGGATGGTAATCATTTGTTTGACAGGTGTTTTCTGTGAACAAATAAAGAAAAGTCTTTTCTTCACGCCCTTCACGCCTTCACAATTCCCATAGTTTGCACTTTCACAGCCCGTAACCTTCGCATCTGGATTGTCAATCTTAGCAAATTGAACAGCTTGCACCCAAGAAGCCGACTGGAGTTGTCCATCTAGCCGACTGAGGTTGTCCAATCAGCCGACTATAGTCAGCCAGGTAGACAACTATAGTCGGCGATTAATAAATAGAAATAAAGTATACGATAAGACGGTAGTTTATCAGTAATAAGAAAGCTGATTCTTAATATTGGTAATGAATAAAATATATTCATTACCGCACAAAACAAACGAAAAACTTCTCCCAACAAATGTTTTAAATAAACATAAATTAGCAACGATAAGATAAGCAATGCAGAATCCACAATTGTACTATATATATAAAGCCGAATTATGAAAAACATCAAGCACCCGACCAAAGAACATAACAGACTAATATATTACCTCTGTTTATTTAATCTGATATTCGTAACCTTTGCCTGCCAACAAAAAGGGAGTGGAGATTTACTTTTATCTGCTGCAGATTCATTGATGTCCACCCGTCCGGACAGCGCATTGTATCTACTGGAGAATGTCTGCGTGTCAGAGATAAAAACACCTGCCCAAAATGCTAAATATGCCTTATTACTAACCCAAGCACAAGACAAAAACTACGTTACACCAACCACAGATTCTTTAATTCGTATAGCCACCGAGTATTATGATTCGATAGGTAATGATATAACAATGCAGGCAAAAGCCCATTATTATCTCGGAAGAGTGTATCAGGAATCTGGAAATAATCCTGCCACCATACGCGAATTTCTCAAAGCAATGCCATTAGTGAAACAAGCCAAAGACCATAAACTATTGTGTATGCTATATGGTAACCTTGGGTATGTATACTACCAGCAAGATCTACTGGACAAAGCGGACTCTCTTTATGTATGCGAAGAAGAACTTCTTAAACAAGAGGCTGACTCTGCCCATTTAGCAACGTTACTTGTACAACGAGCGGATATTTGTATTATGAAAGGAGCCGCATTTCATGGCAAAGCCGAAGAGTTGTTAAACCGCGCCTTACCCATTGCTGAAAGACTGAATAATCCATATGTAAAAATAGAAGTTATTAGCTCCCTAAGAATTCTTTATAACGAAATGGAAAAACCGGAAAAGGCTATTTCATATATCAGACGTGAGCTTATGCTGCAAAAAGACACCACTCAACTATATGGCATATATCTAAGTCTAAGCGATGCTTATTACAAAAGCAACCAGAATGACTCAGCAGTTTATTATGCTCATAAATGCCTATTTTCTCCCAGTTTTTACACTAAAGCCGGTGCTTGCATCATACTAGAAAATGTAGCACGAAAAAAAGGAAACTTTGCCGAAGCATTACATTTCAAAGATAACTATGAAGTATATATGGATAGCACAAAACACATTGAACGCACAAAGGAAATTTTAGCAGTTGAAAAAGAGACCCTTCTCCAACAAAGTGAACAAAAACACAGGAGTAACCTATCATTATACTTACATTATATCTACGCCGGGGGTAGTTTCATAATAATACTCATTATTCTTTTTGCATACAAACGAATCAAATACCATCGAAAAGCACAACAACTAAAACAGGAACAGGAATCTCTATTACAAGCTATCTCCACACAATCCATCCAAATGAAAAAAGATATGGAGGATAAAGATGCAGAAATAACGGTGTTGAGACAAAAATGTAGTAAGTATAATGAAGATAAACAATATTTAGATCAACTGAATAGCTGTCTTAATGAGTTATTAAAAGAAAAAAACAAGATATACACAGATATTAAAAAAGCTATTGCAGAAAAAGAGAAAGCGATAGAACAACTTATGCAACAAATACAATTACCAGATGACGCGAAATATAATATCCATTTAACAGAACAACTGACTAACATAAAAAAAGAAAAAAGTTATTTGTTCGACAGTTTATTAACAAGTCAGTCTGTCGCCTACAAGAGTTTATTAACCATAAAACAACACAATTATGAAAATCCGGATGCAACCGAAAAAGTACCGAATGAAATATGGGAAACATTGATTTCGGAAATAGACCAATTAACACATGGGTTTATCAAGCGATTGACGGGGAAGCATGAACGACTATTGAAAGAAGATGTCTATTTCTGCTGTTTGGTTAAAATCGGCATGAAATATGCGGATATTGCGAATGTATTTGGTTGCACTTCCAATGCTGCATACAAAAGAAGAGATGCTATCATGAAGAGGATGGATATAGAGACGCCTATAAAATTTGATATTCTAATAGAAGATATTTAATTGTAATGTATTGATTTTCAACAAGCGTGCATTTGTTAATTAAGTTTTAACAAAATACTACACAAAACAAATCAACGCTAATCCCTATGTTTGCAACATCAAAAATGAAAAACCGAATTTATATTTTACAGACATGAAAAAAGAACTACTTATTTTCGTACTATGCAGTATGCTAGTCACACAATTACCGTGTCTTGCCAATAGTGGGATTGATACTTATTCAACACGCCAAACTGTTATACTACGTGGTTCAGAACAACATTCTACACAACGTACTCTATTCCCAGCACAGGTATTTCTCATGGATCATTTATTAACGACCGAGTCATTAGACTTCGAATCTGATTTTAAAATAACCATAACGAATATATCAACAGGCGAAGTAGTGTATGAGCAAACTTATAATGCTAGCACTAAGTACACAACTATTGATTTAGGAACAGAAGAAACGGGAGAATACAAAATAGAATTGTCGTCAGCAAACTGGCAATTATATGGAAATTTTAGTTTATGAAACCATGACATAACTCATCATATACTAAGAGATTGCCATCTAAGTTTAATTGTACATTTTAAAGCTATTGATAATACATTATTTCATTGGCTCAAGCGTAATAATTGGCATTAGTAAAAATACTATCAATAAAAGATATTTATTTGACATTACAACAAATTCAAATAATGTTAACCTATATGAGACACAGTCATATATTATTAATTATTCTTTATTTCTTTTCGACATCTTGTTCTTCGAGAGACAATAAAAAATTGGCACTTGCATTAGAAAAAGCCAAAGAGAATACAAGCGAACTCTTAAAAGTAATAGAACATTATAAACACGACTCTGATACGTTAAAGTATGCTGCTGCATTATTTTTAATAGAAAATATGTCTTATCACTATGGAGGATATAGCAAAAATATTTCTTTAATTGAGTTAGCTAAAAAAGAATTTGTAATTAATGGAACTGTTCGTTCAGAAATCTTAGATAGCATAAATAGAAATGTCAATTTTGAACAAGTTGCAGATGCAGAATGTATTAAAGCAGACTTTTTAATACATAATATAGATCATGCTTTCGATGCTTGGCGTAAAAGACCATGGGGTAAGTATTATTCTTTTTCAGAATTTTGTGAATATTTACTGCCATATCGGGTTGATAATGAGCCATTGGAAGATTGGAGAGAAATATATGCTGAACGTTATGGTTATCTTTTAGATTCGGTTTACACGGGTTCTGATATCGTAGAAGCAGCAACTACAATTTGTCAGCGCTTACGTGAAGAAGGTTTCCATCATACACATATATTTAACAATATAACTGTTTGTGCATCCCCCTCTTTTCTTCTCGATTATCGCACAGGTGGATGTACAGAAGAAAGTAATTTTACTATCCACGTATTACGTTCTTTAGGTATTCCTGTCCAAAACGATTTCTATGCTTATTCACCAGAAACTTATAGTTCTCATAGTTGGTGTGTATTGTTAGATACAAACAAACAAAATATACCCTTTTGTTATATGGAATATTATCCAATAAGAAACGAAATGAGAACAGACGAACGAAAAAAATGTAAGATTTATAGGAAAACGTTCCAAATACAGGATGATATATTAGCCTCTTGGACTGATGTGACAATTCCTCCTACATTGAAGAAAATTTTTCAGAAAGATGTCTCAAATGAGTACTTTCAAAGCAGATTAAGTCTGCCAGTGAGAGATATAAATAAAAGGTATTATTTAGGAACATTTAATAAAGAACGGATAATTCCTATTTGTAAAGGAGAAATACATGAAGATAGTGTTTCTTTTGGAGCAGTTGAGGATCGTAACATTTATCTACTACTATCTGGAATATCCGAAAAGTTAGAATTAGAGTCTGAACCTTTTGTTTTCATTGATGGCCAACTCCATTATCTTAAAGCAGATTTAAGCAAAATAAAGACTGAAACACTTTACCGCAAATTTCCTCTTTTTAGATGGAATCAGGAACGAATGTATCGAATTATTAAAGCACAATTCTATGGAGGAAATCATCGGAATAGGATTAACAAGAAATTATATGAAGTATGTGACACGCCTTATGTATGCTTTAATACATATCCTATGGATACCTTATACCAAAAGAACAGGTATCTTAAATATATAGCTCGAAATGATGTTTTACTTGAATTAGCAGAGTTACATTTTTTTAATGATCGGGAAGAATTAATACCACAAAACATTATTTCAGGAGAATCATATAATAACAAAGACCCAGAAATGCAATTGAAAAATTGCTTTGATAATGATCCACTTACATACTTTTTATCAAAGAACAAAGGCGATTCAATAATTTTCGATTTCGGCAAAGAGGTTAATATCACATATGCGATCTGCGTACCGCGAAATGACGATAACTTTATCCGCATAGGAGATGAATATGAGTTATTCTATTTTGATAAAAGAAAAGGATGGATTTCTTTATTAAGAAAAGTAGCGAATAAAAATACGATAGAATGCAAAGTACCTGATAATGCTCTTTTGATGCTAAGAGACTGGACACGAGGCAAAGAAGAACAAGTATTCTTTTTTTCTAACCATAAACAGATGTATATCTGTAATATTTAAATGTAAAACTTATTAGAATAAAAAAAAATGGAAAAGCTGAGATTATCATATTACACAATTCCAGTCAAGTTAGAAATTGAAGATGATAAATATCTGTTAACTCATGGCTATACTGGTGCTATTGATATTTTAGATAAAGACATTTGGAAGGAAATAGAAGATTTTTCCAAAACAAGTTCATTACCAGAACAAACTATAGCATATTTACAGAAAAGAGGATATCTAACAACACATACTCAAGAAGAGGAAATTGAGTATGTAAAGAAATTAGCACAACTTCTACATAAAACTCAAAGTAAATTGTACAAAACATTTGGATTCATTATTAGCTATGACTGTAACTTCAGATGTTCTTATTGCTTTGAGAATGGAATATCTAATCATGGGAATCAATGGTCTAAATGGACATTTACAAAAGAGATGGTAGATAAAGCCTATAAAACCATGATGAAAATTGAGCCTAGAAAAGAATTACATTATAAAAATATACTTCTTTATGGGGGTGAACCTTTCTTGCGCCAAAACAAAGAAGTAATAGAATATATTGTTCTGAAAGGTCATCAATTAGGATATACATTCAAAGTAATCAGCAATGGATATGACATTGACTATTTTGAGAACATCTTATCTCCGGAATATTTTAGTTTCTTTCAAATTACACTTGATGGGGATAAAGAAAATCATAATTCTCGTAGATTTCATTATGAAGAAGGAGCCAGTTTTGATAAAATAGTTAATAACATTGGTATCTTATTAAGAAAAAATATTGATGTATCGGTAAGAGTTAATACAGATAGTAACAATTTTCAAGATTTCAAATCGCTAAATGAATTATTTAAAAAACTAGGATTCACATCAAATCCTCATTTCAAAACATACTCTTCCATATTAAGAAAATATAATGAGAATGATAACTGCGATGTTGATATCAATTATTTATCAATGGATACATTTAATAAGCAACATCAAAAGACATACAATGGAGAAATATATTATCAAGACTTTGGCATTTATAGACATTATCTATCATATTTAGAAAATGGTTCTCGTTGCCGTTTATATTCTGCTAGTTGTTCTGCTCAATATGGAAGCTATCTTCTAGATCCCGTAGGAGATATATTTACATGCCTTGAAACAGTCGGAAAACCAGACCAAGTTATTGGGCATTACACAAACGAAGAACCTGAATGGACAGAAGTACGTAAGCATTGGTTTGAAAGAAATACCGGAAATGCTCTTAATTGTCAATCTTGTAAATATGCACTATTATGTGGAGGAGGATGTTTAGCTCGTTCTGTTCATACAAAAGATGGTTTTAAGGCATCTGCTTGTTTCAAATTTAAATCTGTATATCCTCTGTCTGTAAACAGAGCATATTCAACATATAAACAATCACTATTATTAACCACTAATTCAAAAATCAAATGAAAGAATTAAAGAAAAATGCAGTGGCTGGCATTCAGCCTGTTAACGAAGAACTGTGCGACGAGATGTTCGTTCATGAACTGGAAAAACGTTTGGAAACTGATCCATTATTAGCTAATGGATTATTAGACTTGGTCACAACAATGGATGCTTCGTCAGGAGATGTTGACCTCCTTTGTTGGAAATGTGATTCCGAATCCACCAATTGGGGCTAGGCTATTGGAAATGAATATATCTTAAAAAGATACATTCATCCAAGACGATAGAGAATGCTCCTCAATGGAGAATTCTCTATTTTACAGTTAATTTGATTCCTATGATACAATAAATTGAGATATATGAAATATACCGTCGTTTTTTTTGTTTATTTATTGACCATTTTTCTATTTCCACAAATTCTTTATGCCCAATGCAGCATTGCTGGTAAAGTAACAGATTTGGAAGGCCAATCATTATCATATGTTTCAGTACAACTATTCCGTGTCGATTCAAGCTTTGTGACTGGTACAACCACTGACACATTAGGCTATTATCAATTTACAAAGGTTTCCCCTTCACCTTATTTTATAGTTTTTTCCTCAATAGGATATAAAAAGCAAATAGTTAACGCCAATACAACAGAGAAGAAAAACGAACTACCACCAGTGATAATGGAAACAGATAACATAGAGTTGAACGAAGTGGTGGTAAAAGGAGCTTCTGTTATCCGGCAAAAGGATAGGCTACTCATTTTGCCTGACAAGCAACAGGTAAAACAAGCAGGTACAGGGTATGATTTATTATATAATTTGATGATTCCTGGAATGGAAGTGGACAGGATAAAGGGAAAAGTAAAAACATTTGGTGGGGAAGCCACTTTATATATTGATGGGAGGAAAGCTGATTATCGAGAAGTGCAGAGTTTAAGACCACGAGATATAGAGAAAGTAGAGTATTTCGACACACCATCAGGGAGGTACGCCGACGATGTTGCTGCAATCAACTATGTTACCCGTCAGTACAAGTCAGGGGGATACGTGGCAATTGATGGACGGCAAGCTATGGGATACCTCAATGGAGACTATAACATAGTGAGCAAACTGTCACATGGCAACATGAATTATACGCTTTTTGCGGGATATAGCATGAACAAATACAAGGGGGATATAAATGATAATCACGAATATTTTATCTTTCCTAAATATGCTATAGATAGAAAAACTAATACACTGGATAATAAGGTTAAGAGCGACAACCAATATGTACAGTTAAACATAGCTAACCAGAATAAAAAACGTAATTTATTGGCGAAAATATCATTCGTGCGTAATGATGCACCAGACAACTTTAGCCGGGAATTACTTGAGTATGGCGGCGGACACACAATGAATAAAGAGTCGAGCAAAACAACTAATCAGTCCGGCAATATGCCTACTATAGATTTATATGGATATTTTAACTTGAAAAACAATCAGTATATTGAGTCGTCATTGGCAGGTACCTATGCTAATAATTCTTATTCTTACAATTACCTGGAAGATAAATATACCACTTTAACTCATACAAAAGAAGATATCTATACAGTTCGAGCAGATATAAAGTATGGAATACGATGGAAAGAACGCAATGCTTTATCTCTCCGAATAGGGCACTATCATACCATTAGTTCTTCCCATTATGATGGAAACAATTCATCTTGGCAGCATTTATGGACAGGCCAAACCTTGTTTTATGCAGAATACAATCGAATGTTTAAAAAGAATCTAACATTCAGTGTATCCCCCGGATTATCGTCACTGCAATATCGCTTACATAACGAGAAGCGTATTAGCCAAATCTCACCACGCTTGAAAACAAATTTAACTTATCGAATCTCCAGCCTACATCAAATCGTTTTCAATGGAGTTTTAGGCAACACACAACCTCAAATTTCCCAATTAAGTAATGCTGTACAAGAAATTGATTCATTAATCATTAAAAGAGGAAATCCTAACTTGGATAATACTATTTTTGGAGATGTCAATTTCAACTATAGCGGCCAGTTTAAAAACCTCAATCTATATGCGGCACTTCATTACGAAAGAGTTGAACATGTTAATACTGATGAGTTTTTTATTAAAGACGGTAGACTCATAAACACCTTTCGTAGTGATGTAAGTGCCCATCATCATGAAGGCATGCTATCCGCCACATGGAAAGTGTCGGAAAATTTTCGTTTAAAAATGGACGGATATTGGTCAATTACTTCTCTCTTTAAAGGGATTTCCGACAAATCGAGCAGTCTTTCCGGATTGATTCAAATGGACTATTACTGGAAAGATTTATCATGTAGTCTTTATGGCAAAACAAGTTCGAAAAGTTTTAGTGCAGATTTGATCCATAAATATGAACCGGCTAAATACGGATTAACGGCACGCTGGAGTTGTGGAAACTGGTTGGTGGAAGCAGGAGCGGAAAGCCCTTTTACCAAACACCGCCAGTGGAAACAATCAGTGACATTAGATGCTTACAATTACACAAATTATGTGACAGGGCGCATATATCAACAGACAGGCTTTCTAAAAGTGATTTATACACATAATTTCGGAAAGAAAACCGCACGAGACGACAATAACACGAACAGACATATTAACAGTGCCATCCTAAAAGCTTATTAAAAGATGAATAAATACAACACTATCAGCATTTCTCCGTTCTCTTCTTCCACAGAAAAGGAGCATTATCTACTTTCTTGCAACGGGAGATATTTTGAGGTTAACCAGCCCTTAGCAGAATTATTAACTGACCTACAACAGAATGAGACTCAAGAAGCAGCTATACAAACTTATATTAATAAGAAAGAGGGAAAATATACCTTTGAACAGACAGAAAGTCTCATTAAAAAGCATATTGACCCTCTTCTTACAATTCCCAAAGAGAAAGAATGTACATTCCTTTACGAAAAGGAACTTCTAACAGCCGCCACTGTTGAGCGTTTTTCAAAAAGATTTTCTTTTCTATTCAATAGGAAATTTATGTGGAGCTTGCTATCTATAGCAACAATTATGGACATATTCTTTTTTATCAATGTTCCCGACTTATTAGTTTTCAATAACAGAGCAAATGCTTTTGGTATGGCAGGACTGCTGATATTTATGTTAGTATCTTCATTCTTTCACGAATTAGGACATGCCTCAGCTTGTAAATATTGTGGGGTAAAACACGGAAGTATCGGTTTTGGGATCTACTTAAATTTTCCCGTCCTATATACAGATGTAACGGAAATATGGAAATTAAATAGAAAGCAACGATTTATGGTAAATATCGCAGGGGTCTATTTCCAATGTTTCTTTCTTATAGTTTTACTGGTCGGTTTCTGGATGACCGGTGACGATATGCTGCGATATATGATATTAATTCTCAATTTAGGCTTTTTGATGACTCTCAATCCATTCTTTAAATTCGATGGTTACTGGATTGTATCTGACCTCCTAGGAGTGCCAAGTTTACGTAAACGTTCTATTGAAATAATCAAATATTACTGGTATCGAATTATGAGACGCCGCATCCAACAAATGCCCTATTTATTGCGGATAGGTCTCGCGGAGAGATGGGGACTGGCGATATACGCGGTGATAGTGAATTTCTTCATGGGATACTATTTCATATACATTATTCCACGTTTCCTATATAATTTTCTGCTTTCATTTCCAAGAGAGATGCAGGAACTCATTCTCTATTTGTCTAATAACCTAACACCTCCTTTTGCTTTAATGCGCAACATCGGAATACAACTGTTGTTCCTCGCACTATTGGGATACCTATTTACGAAAATGATTCGTAGTCTGAAAAAACAGAATAGCAAGAATGGAGAACAAGCTTAATACCAGTTTTTATGTGGCTACAATATTGCTACTGGCAGTGTTGACAATAGAGATATTCCAATTCAAAGACCATTACCGGATTGGAATGCTATTGTCAATTGTAGCTCTAGCATTTGTCCGCCCGCTTCCTATCCAACAATGGACATTTATAGACTGGACGTTGAGTATCATAGTAGCCTATGATTTAGTATTATGCTTTTATGCCAGTTGTGCTGTACCAGCTGTATACAACATGATATTTTCATTCTATGGATTCACCGTTTATTTGATTGTGAGGAAGCTTTTGGCTACCGGCAAATCTCTGAATCTATTTCAGGTAGGAAGTTATTTACCTATTGGGGCAGCTCTGATACTGACTGTCTGTTCGTTTATTATATTCCGCAATTCCGTATTAGAGGCAGGCTTCACAGACACCTATCATTTTCGTTTTTTATTCCGCCCATTAGGATATGTAACCAATGTATGGGCAGAAATACTATTAGTACTTTTAGGGTGGATTTGTTTTATACGCCGCTATTCCAGTATATTCATATTTCTAACAATAGTAACGATTTTGCTCTCTTTCTCCAGAGGGGCTTATGTTGCACTAGGCATTTACTTGGTGATATGGATCGCTGCAACTAAAAGTGCCAAGCACTGGAAACCGCTGCTCGCCGTTTTTGCAGCCATTGCTATAATCGCTATACTTTTCCCTACCGAAATGAAAACTACCCTGCGCATGAATGCCACTGTTTCACAACAACGGAGTAGCGAATGGAGAATAAATTCGACTTATGCCGCTTGGGAGATTTTTGAGAAGCATCCCATTCTCGGATATGGAAACGGAAGCTATACCCTTGTTATAGATGAATCACTAAATCAAGACAGTACTGTTCCTTTTACAACTTTTGCACCAAACATTATTATCAAATTACTAATTGAAAAGGGCATCATTGGAATAATACCTTATCTACTGTTGCTAGTAGAGATAATCGGAATTGCATTAAGCCGTAGAAAAGACGAAAATACTTGGATAATCATTGCTACTTTAATCGCATTGTCGACCAAAGAAATGGCACAATCAACAATGTTCGACATTCCTTTTGTATGGCTTATGTTTTTTATATTGTTAGCTTTTCTACAAAGACAAGCGCCCGAACCAGAAATTTGTGAGCCGGCAAAAGATAGAAAATCATACTTAATACCAGGGTTGTTATTAACCGTTTATGGAGGTGGAATCTTATTCGTCAACCTCGACTCGCAACGATATAATATTCCAGGAAATAGAATTCCTTATTTAGTGAATCAGGGAATGGAATGTGCTAAAAACTACCAAGAGATAAAACAGGATATTTATGCAGAGAAAGCAATATCTTTTTTGAAAAAAGCTCAAAAATATAGCCCGAGAGATGTTCAACTCACTTATTTATTGTCTCAGTTGTATTTGCAAACAGATAAAATGGATCAAGGATATTGCCTTTTAGAAAACCTAGCATACGATTATCCCAATAATTCTCTTTACTCTTGGGCATTTGGAAATGTATGTTACCAAAAAGGGTTATTAAAGAAATCTATTAATCCTCTTGTAAAAGCAATTTTTAATAATCCTCGTTTATTAACAATGCAGCAAGTTAAGGAATGGAAAAATAATGATTCAGCATTTTATCATGAGTTAAAAAAAGAAATCTACAGATATTCTACTCAACACTTACAAAGTCCATCAGATTTGGCACGATATGGATATATAATGCATTGGTTTGGAGATTATGCATCAGCAACAAAGGCTTTAAGAAAAGCGGTAGAAGCTTTGCCAAGTCTAACAACATCCTGGCGTTTGCTGGGAGAAGAAAAGAAATATCGGTTATTAAAATTTGGAGCTTTAAAAAAAGACATATTTTCAACCGATGTCATTAAAGAGCCAGAAATAACAAACCAACTATTGCTTGATATGGTTTATAAGACGAAATTTTATAAATGGTACGGGGTAGAGTTTGAATACTAAAAATAATCGAATCTGAATACTTTATGGGAGTTAGTTGCTTCACTCTGCTTTTAACCTTCCCAAACGGAAAAAGCCGCATTGCTAATGGTATGCTTCGACACAATCTACAACGGCACCCGTACTAAAACCATCGACACTATTAACACAAAGGCGAAAGAAGACTTTAAAAAAGAAAGGCTGAAGGTTGACATACGAATGCAGGGCTGGGAGTAGGGAACTAAATATTAATGATTATGATGAAAATCATGTTTACAAATTTAAATTTGCAACATGGTATTCAAGTCGATTATTAAATGTAAAAATATAAGCTATGAAGATATTTTTCAGTTAATTCATGATCAATGTATTATCAACATTATCGGTATTAGCACAAATTTCAGTTCGTATAATAGACGAAGGCGATCAACCTTTGTCATTTAATGGAAATAATGTGTCATTCGGCTATGTAGAAGATAATTGCATCTATATCATTTTATCAAAAGTGGGGAAAAAATACATCCCTTTCACCGATCCATTTATATTTGATGGGAAACAGTTCAATTATTTTTCAACAGATAATAAAGGAAGCAAATCGGAAGATATTAAGATTTACCGAAAGTTCCCGTTCTTTGCATGGAATAAGGATAGAATGTACAAAATTGTAGATTCTAAGTTTGAGGAAAGTAATACGATTGATTTCAGCCATCCTGAAATGCTATACCATATATGTGATACGTCTAAAGTTTGCTATAATGAATTGATGGTGCAGAATAAACAAAAATACCGCTATGTACGATACAAAGTCAGGGAAAATGCTTTTCTCGAATTAGCAGAACTACACTTTTATCAAGACCGACAAGAAGTGAAACCTGTAAATATAGTCGCATGCGAACCATATAATGCTAATGACGATGAATTTAAACTAGCGAATTGCTTCGATTATGCCCCGCTCACCTATTTTCTGTCTAAGAAAGAAGGACAGGAACTTATTTTTGACTTTGGTTCAGAAGTTTTAATTAATAAGATTTTATGTATTCCACGCAACGACGACAATTTTATCCGTCCGGGAGATACCTATGAACTCTTTTATTGGGGAAAAGATAAAAAGTGGATTTCGTTAGGTAAACAAAAGGCAAAAGGTGTTTATTTACAATTATTGCTGTCCGGTAAAAAACGACAAAATCATATATTCTCTACAAATATAATAAGTTACACCTGTTTTACGAAAAAGGGCTTGTCATTTGAGGCGATGTGAAATTGGTAGCATTAAGCATCAAAAAGCCCTTAAAAGACATCTATACGAGTCTGTTTCATGCTGTATGAGATAAAAATAGTCCATTTCCTATCATGTCAAAGTTTTACCGGACAGCAATAATTTACAATACAAAGATGTTCCCCGGAACGCACTACTTTTCCTTCATAATGAAACCCGGGGAAAAGAGGAAGAGGTATTTTTCTTGAGAGATGGCGAACAATATTTTGTTAACAGCTTGCCTATAGACTAACCTTCAACATCGCATAATTCAAATAACGATATTGGCATCCAAGCTATCTTTCTAATAACAATATCCTGTTTTTTTCTATTTTATGCAAAAAAACAGGATATTATGCATCTCTTCTCCGAAATAATGCATATTTTTGCGTCATCATTAGAATAATTATACAATGAAGAAGAAAGCAAATCGGTTAGACGCCATCAAAATGATTATCTCAAGCAAAGAGGTAGGCTCGCAGGAAGAACTACTGCAAGAGCTGAACCGCGAAGGCTTCGAACTGACGCAGGCCACCCTCTCACGAGACTTGAAACAACTGAAAGTAGCCAAGGCTGCCAGTATGAACGGAAAGTATGTATATGTACTGCCGAATAACATTATGTATAAACGTTCTACCGACCAAAGTGCCGGCGACATGTTACGCAATAACGGATTTATCTCTTTGCAGTTCTCCGGTAACATAGCTGTTATCCGTACCCGTCCCGGTTATGCCAGCAGCATGGCTTATGACATCGACAACAATGAGTTCACCGAAATTCTCGGAACCATTGCCGGAGACGATACGATAATGTTAGTGCTTCGTGAAGGAGTTGCCGCAAGCAAGATACGCCAGCTTTTGTCACTCATCATCCCAAATATCGAATAATTATAATTATACCTATATTATACATAAAGAAATGGACACTCAACAAATAGATGTTATGGTAGCCGACGCCTCGCATGAGGTTTACGTTGACACTATTTTGGAAACTATCAGAAATGCTGCCGCCGTACGAGGAACAGGAATCGCAGAACGTACACACGAATACGTAGCGACAAAGATGAAAGAAGGCAAAGCAATCATCGCCCTTTGCGGCGACACGTTTGCCGGATTCACCTATATCGAATCATGGGGAAACAAGCAATATGTAGCCACTTCCGGCCTGATTGTTCATCCCGACTTCCGCGGATTGGGACTGGCAAAACGCATCAAACAGGCTTCTTTCCAACTGGCACGGCTCCGATGGCCGAAAGCGAAAATATTCAGCCTCACCTCCGGAGCAGCCGTGATGAAGATGAATACGGAACTGGGATACGTACCCGTCACCTTCAACGAACTGACGGACGACGAAGCCTTCTGGAAAGGGTGCGAAGGATGCATCAACCATGATATTCTGGTTGCCAAGAACCGTAAGTTCTGTATCTGCACAGCCATGCTGTACGACCCGACAGAACCGCGGAACATTAAAAAAGAACAAGAAAGAAATAACATTTAAAAAATATACAGCACTATGGAAGAAAAGAAGAAAAAAGTAGTGGTGGCATTCAGCGGCGGACTGGATACATCGTTCACCGTCATGTACCTCGCCAAAGAAAAAGGTTACGAAGTATATGCAGCTTGTGCCAATACAGGCGGTTTCAGTGAAGAACAACTGAAAACAAATGAAGAGAACGCCTACAAACTGGGAGCAGTAAAATACGTTACACTCGACGTTACCCGGGA
Source organism: Bacteroides acidifaciens (assembly GCF_024623065.1). Taxonomy (GTDB): domain Bacteria; phylum Bacteroidota; class Bacteroidia; order Bacteroidales; family Bacteroidaceae; genus Bacteroides; species Bacteroides acidifaciens. The sequence continues at coordinate 29,025 of NZ_JANJZR010000025.1, read as the reverse complement.
ATACTACGAGAAAAGCTTGAAATATATGGTTTTCGGAAATGTGCTGCGCAACGGTACTTATCCGATTTCGGTCAGTTCCGAACGTATCTTCCAGGCACTGGCTATCGCACGTTATGCGAACGAAATCGGCGCAGACGCCATTGCCCACGGTTCTACCGGAGCAGGTAACGACCAAATCCGTTTCGACATGACTTTCCTTGTGTTGGCTCCGAATGTAGAAATCATCACGCTGACCCGTGATATGGCATTGAGCCGCCAGGAAGAAATAGACTATCTGAACAAGCATGGTTTCAGCGCGGATTTCACCAAACTGAAATACTCGTACAACGTAGGTCTGTGGGGGACGTCCATCTGCGGCGGCGAAATCCTCGACTCCGCACAAGGACTGCCCGAAACCGCCTACCTCAAACACGTCGAAAAAGAAGGCAGCGAACAGCTCCGCCTCACCTTCGAAAAAGGCGAACTGAAAGCCGTCAACGACGAGAAGTTTGACGACCCGATTAAAGCCATCCAGAAAGTGGAAGAAATCGGTGCCGCCTACGGCATCGGCCGTGACATGCATGTGGGGGACACCATTATCGGCATCAAAGGCCGTGTAGGATTCGAAGCAGCCGCCCCGATGCTGATTATCGGCGCCCATCGCTTCCTCGAGAAATATACACTGAGCAAATGGCAGCAATACTGGAAAGACCAGGTGGCCAACTGGTACGGTATGTTCCTCCACGAAAGCCAATACCTCGAACCGGTGATGCGCGACATCGAAGCCATGTTGCAGGAAAGCCAGCGCAACGTGAACGGTACGGCTATCCTCGAGCTCCGCCCGCTCTCCTTCTCTACCGTAGGCGTGGAATCGGAAGACGACCTCGTGAAGACCAAATTCGGAGAATACGGCGAAATGCAGAAAGGATGGACGGCCGAAGACGCCAAAGGATTTATCAAAGTGACCTCTACCCCGCTACGCGTTTACTATAACAACCACAAAGACGAAGAGATATGATTAAAGCAGGAATCATCGGCGGCGCAGGATATACGGCAGGCGAACTAATCCGTCTGCTGCTCAACCATCCGGAGACTGAAATCGTATTTATCAACAGCAGCAGTAATGCCGGAAACAGAATCACCGACGTACACGAAGGCTTGTACGGAGAAACAGACTTGAGATTCACCGACCAGTTGCCTCTGGACGAAATCGACGTCCTCTTTTTCTGCACCGCCCACGGCGATACGAAGAAATTCATGGAAAGCCACCACATACCGGAAGAGCTGAAGATTATCGACCTCTCCATGGACTACCGCATCAAGAGTGACGACCACGACTTCATCTACGGCCTGCCGGAACTGAACCGCCGCGCCACCTGTACGGCAAAGCACGTAGCCAACCCCGGCTGTTTTGCCACCTGCATCCAGCTCGGTCTGCTCCCGCTTGCCAAGAACCTGATGCTGACGGACGATGTAATGGTAAACGCCATCACAGGAAGCACGGGAGCCGGAGTGAAACCGGGTGCCACCAGTCATTTCAGTTGGAGAAACAACAACATGAGTGTGTACAAAGCATTCGAGCACCAGCACGTGCCGGAAATCAAGCAATCGCTGAAACAGCTGCAAAACAGCTTCGATGCGGAGATAGACTTCATCCCATACCGTGGCGATTTCGCCCGCGGTATCTTTGCCACGATGGTAGTCAGAACCAAAGTAGCGCTGGAAGAAATCGTCCGCATGTATGAGGAATATTATGCAAAAGACTCCTTTGTACACATCGTAGAGAAGAATATCGACCTCAAACAAGTAGTCAACACCAACAAGTGCCTGATACATCTGGAGAAACACGGTGAGAAGCTATTGATTGTCTCCTGTATCGACAACTTGCTGAAAGGCGCCAGCGGACAGGCGGTTCATAACATGAACCTGATGTTCAATCTGGAAGAAACGGTGGGACTGCGGCTGAAGCCTTCAGCCTTTTAAAAACAAAGAATTATGAAATTATTCGACGTATATCCTTTATATAACATCAACATTGTCAAGGGCGACGGTTGCAAAGTATGGGATGAGAACGGAACGGAATATCTGGACCTCTACGGAGGTCATGCCGTTATCTCTATCGGACATGCACACCCTCACTATGTAGAGATGATTGGCAACCAGGTAGCCAATCTTGGTTTCTACTCAAACTCGGTCATCAACAAGCTGCAACAACAGGTAGCCGAACGGCTGGGAAAGATTTCCGGCTACGAAGACTACAGCCTGTTCCTGATTAACAGTGGAGCCGAAGCGAACGAGAATGCCTTGAAGCTGGCCTCCTTCTATAACGGACGTACCAAAGTGGTTTCTTTCAATAAGGCATTCCACGGACGGACGTCTCTGGCGGTAGAAGCGACCAACAATCCTTCCATCATCGCCCCTATCAACAATAACGGTCATGTCACCTATCTCCCGCTCAACGACGTGGAAGCGATGAAACAGGAACTGTCTAAGGGAGACACATGCGCCGTTATCATTGAAGGAATACAAGGGGTAGGCGGTATCAAGATACCGGGCACCGAATTTATGCAGGAGCTCCGCAAAGCTTGCAGCGAAACAGGAACGATCCTGATTCTCGACGAGATTCAGAGCGGATACGGACGTAGCGGCAAATTCTTCGCTCATCAGTACAATGACATCAGACCGGACATTATCACCGTAGCCAAAGGCATCGGCAACGGTTTCCCGATGGCGGGCGTTCTTATCAGTCCGATGTTCAAGCCTGTGTACGGACAGCTAGGAACCACTTTCGGCGGAAACCATCTGGCATGCTCGGCAGCCCTCGCCGTAATGGACGTTATCGAACAGGAAAACCTGGTAGAAAACGCAGCGAAAGTGGGCAACTACTTGCTGGAAAAGTTGAAGAAATTCCCGCAAATCAAAGAAGTGCGCGGACGCGGGCTTATGATTGGACTCGAATTCGAAGAACCCATCAAGGAATTGCGCAGCCGTCTCATCTATGACGAACACGTCTTCACGGGAGCAAGCGGCACGAACGTACTGCGTCTTCTGCCGCCCCTCTGCCTCAGCATGGAAGAAGCAGACGAGTTCCTCGCACGGTTCAAGAAAGCACTTTAACCGCTCATTTGATTAATAATAAACAGCCAACGATAAAAGCAGCCTCTATCAGAATTTTATTTCTTATTCAGGCTGCTTTTTGTTTTTTCGCAATTTACCGTTACCTTTGCCTATGACAACTCATTAAAAACAAGCGTAATATGAAAATAGCCATTATCGGTGCAGGAAACATGGGCGGTTCAATAGCCCGCGGCCTGGCAAAAGGAAGCCTGATAGACGATGCGGATATCATCGTGTCCAATCCGAGTGCCGGAAAACTAGAGAAACTGAAAATGGAATTTCCGGGTATCTCTACAACTCACAATAACGCGGAAGCTGCCACAGGTGCAGATATTGTCATCCTTGCTGTCAAACCATGGTTTATAGAACCGGTGATGCGCGAATTGAAACTGAAAAGCAAACAGATACTCATCTCGGTAGCTGCCGGCATCAGTTTCGAGGAACTGGCGCATTATGTGGTATCACCGGAAATGCCGATGTTCCGCCTTATCCCCAACACCGCTATCAGCGAACTGGAAAGCATGACACTTGTTGCCGCCCGCAATACGAACGATGAACAAGACAAATTCATCCTCCGGTTGTTCAGCGAGATGGGAACCGTGATGCTTATTCCCGAAGATAAGATAGCGGCAGCCACCGCACTGGCCTCCTGCGGCATTGCTTACGTATTGAAATACGTTCAGGCAGCCATGCAAGCCGGCATCGAAATGGGAATCCGTCCGAAGGATGCGATGACCATGGTAGCACAATCACTGAAAGGAGCAGCCGCACTGATTCTAAACAACGACACCCACCCCAGTGTGGAAATAGACAAAGTAACCACTCCGGGAGGAATCACCATCAAAGGAATCAATGAACTGGAACACAACGGATTCACCTCCGCCGTTATCCAAGCCATGAAAGCCTCCAAATAAATGATTAACCACTAACTAAATCACTGATAAATAATTAACCACTAAACAATTAATCACCAAATAATATGAATGACCAAATTAAACAAATCGCAGAACGCCTCCGCGGATTGCGTGATGTACTGGAACTGACTTCTGAGGACATTGCCCGCGAAAGCGACATCTCTGCTGAAGAATACCGCCGTGCAGAGACCGGAGAATATGACATCTCCGTCAGCATGCTGCAAAAAATAGCGCGCACCTACAATGTCTCACTCGACACGCTGATGTTCGGCGAAGAACCTAAGATGAGCAGTTATTTCGTGACCCGTGCCGGCAAAGGCGTCAGCATCGAACGTACGAAAGCCTACAAATACCAGTCACTGGCATCGGGCTTCATGAACCGCACCGCCGACCCGTTCATCGTTACCGTCGAACCGAAAGGGGACGACGAACCTATCCACTACAACCAACACACCGGACAAGAGTTCAACCTGGTCATCGAAGGCAGGATGCTTATCAACATCGAAGGCAAAGAAATCATCCTCAACCAAGGCGACAGCATCTATTTCAATTCCAAACTTCCACATGGCATGAAAGCGCTCGATGGCAAGACATTACGTTTTCTGGCAGTAATTATGTAATAACATCATGGTAGAAAGATTTTTATCACAGACCTCTTTCAGCTCACAAGAGGATTTTATCAAAAACTTGAAAATAAACGTTCCGGAGAACTTCAACTTCGGCTATGACGTAGTAGACGCCTGGGCCGCCGAACAACCTGACAAGAACGCTTTGCTTTGGACAAATGACAAAGGCGAGAGCCGCCAATTCTCATTTGCCGACATGAAGCGTTATACGGATATGACCGCCTCTTACTTCCAGAGCCTGGGCATCGGTCGGGGCGACATGGTGATGCTGATTCTGAAACGCCGCTATGAGTTCTGGTTTAGCATTATCGCCCTTCACAAACTGGGGGCAACCGTTATTCCGGCTACTCACCTGCTGACCAAGAAGGATATTATCTATCGTTGCAACGCTGCCGACATCAAAATGATTGTAGCTGCCGGCGAAGGAATCATCCTGCAACATATCAAAGAGGCTCTTCCCGAATGTCCCACGGTTGAAAAGTTAATCAGTGTCGGACCGGAAATCCCGGAAGGCTTCGAAGATTTCCATCAGGGCATCGAGAATGCCGCCCCGTTCGTACGTCCGCGCCATGCGAACACTAACGACGACATCTCTCTGATGTATTTTACTTCCGGCACCACAGGCGAACCTAAGATGGTGGCACATGACTTTACCTATCCGTTAGGTCATATCGTTACCGGTAGTTTTTGGCACAACCTGAACGAGAACAGCCTGCACCTCACCATTGCCGATACCGGCTGGGGAAAAGCTGTATGGGGAAAACTCTACGGACAGTGGATTGCCGGAGCCAATATCTTCGTCTACGACCATGAGAAGTTTACGCCGGGAGACATTCTTGAAAAGATACAAAACTATCATGTCACCTCTCTCTGCGCGCCTCCTACCATCTTCCGCTTCCTGATTCACGAAGACCTGACAAAGTACGACTTGTCTTCACTCAAATACTGCACCATTGCCGGAGAAGCATTGAACCCTGCCGTATTTGATACATTCAAGAAACTGACAGGTATCAAACTGATGGAAGGTTTCGGACAGACGGAAACTACCCTGACCATCGCCACCATGCCATGGATGGAACCGAAACCGGGAAGCATGGGGCTGCCGAACCCTCAATACGATGTTGACTTGATTGACCACGAAGGTCGTTCCGTTGAAGCCGGTGAACAGGGGCAAATCGTAATCCGTACCCATAAAGGAAAACCTCTCGGACTTTTCAAAGAGTATTATCGCGATGCGGAACGTACACATGAAGCCTGGCACGACGGCATCTATTATACAGGAGACGTTGCCTGGAAAGACGAAGACGGCTATCTCTGGTTTGTAGGCCGTGCAGACGACGTTATCAAGAGTTCCGGTTACCGCATCGGTCCATTCGAAGTGGAAAGTGCCTTGATGACTCATCCGGCTGTTGTGGAATGTGCCATCACCGGAGTACCCGACGAGATTCGCGGACAGGTGGTAAAAGCCACGATTGTTCTATCCAAAGACTATAAGAATCGCGCCGGAGAAGAACTGATTAAGGAATTGCAGAACCACGTGAAGAAAGTGACTGCTCCTTATAAATATCCGCGTGTCATCGAGTTCGTGGAAGAACTCCCAAAGACAATCAGCGGTAAGATACGCCGGGTGGAGATTCGTCAGAATGATAAGAAATAAACAAGAAACGTTCTATCCAGAATGAAATGCCGGTTGTAATGGAAGAGTTACATCCGGCATTTTTTATCATCCACAGTCACTGTTCATTTCTTTACATTCACTCAAAACTGGAAGTATCGTTTTTTCGTTCAATATTTAGCTTTCTACACATCGGCCCCTATCATGGCAAGTGATAATAAAAATGATGAATTTGAAACTTTGATGGAGAAAATCAGGGAAGACTTTGCACAAAACCCGCTTATAGAGGAAGAATTCTCTTTATTACACCGATTTATTGGAATATATCATTAAAAACTACTATATTTGCTATATAATTCAGGATATTTTATCCCCAAACGAATTTAAACAGCAGATATGAGCCCAGCCGTTATATCCATTACTATTGTGGCATACTTTATAATCCTGTTCACTATCTCTTATATAGCAGGACGTAAAGCCGACAATGAAGGATTCTTTGTAGGAAACCGTAAATCGGCTTGGTATATCGTCGCCTTTGCCATGATTGGTTCCACGATTTCCGGAGTTACTTTTGTTTCCGTTCCGGGTATGGTTCAGACAAGCAGTTTTTCTTATCTGCAAATGGTACTGAGATTTATAGTCGGGCAGATTATCATAGCGTTTGTACTCGTTCCTCTCTTTTATCGTATGAATCTGGTTTCCATTTACGAATATCTGGAAAACAGGTTCGGATGTTCATCCTATAAGACGGGAGCCTGGTTCAACGGTTACCAAATCAGTTACGAGTTGTTGATTACCAATGCTTTGTTCACATTCCTCGGGCTTTGTTTGCTCATCAAAAGACAAGACAAAGAAACATCTCACACAACTCATACTACAAAACAAGAAATAAAATAATGAAAGCAACAATCAACTGTTTTCTTCCTTTCAGCAGGTTGGAAGAAACGACACAGACGGTTAAGGAGTTACGCACATCGGCGCTGGTAGACAAGATTTATTTACTGGCATCACCGATTACCAATGTCTGCATCCCCGGATGCGAACTCATCTCCGTAGAGAAAATGCAATCGACACAAGCGATGCGGGCTATTGCAGAACATTCTGATAAAGCATATACTTTAGTTTACACCAAACGTACTGCGCTGCAACTGGGCATGTTCGCTCTTGAAAGAATGGTTCAAGTCATGAAAATGACCCAAGCTGGCATGGTCTATGCAGACCATTACCAACAAATGGACGGTGTGCTAAAACCTGCTCCGGTCATTGACTATCAACCCGGTAGCCTACGAGATGATTTCGATTTCGGTTCGGTATTGCTGTTCGATGCCAACACATTCAAGGAAGCGATAAAAGATACGGAAGAGGAATATCAATATGCAGGCTTGTATGATTTGAGACTTAAAACATCCCAAAAGAACAAACTGGTACATATCAACGAATATCTATATACGGAAGTTGAAAGTGACAAACGGAAAAGCGGTGAAAAGCAGTTCGATTATGTAGATCCTAAAAACCGCCAGATACAGATTGAAATGGAACAGGCATGCACCAACCATTTGAAAGAGATTGGCGGATATCTTTATCCCAACTTCTGTCCCGTAGACTTCTCTTCCCATACTTTTGAATATGAAGCTTCTGTCATTATACCTGTACGCAACCGCATTCGCACCATCAAAGATGCCGTACGCTCGGCACTAAACCAGCAAACAACCTTCCCGTTCAATGTCATTGTCATCGACAACCATTCGACAGACGGAACCAGTGAAGCTCTGCGTGAACTTAGTTCGGACAAGCGGCTGATTCACGTCATTCCCGAAAGAGATGATCTCGGTATAGGCGGATGTTGGAATGTAGGTATCCATCACGAGAAATGCGGAAAGTTTGCCGTCCAACTGGATAGCGACGACGTGTATAAAGACGAACATACGCTGCAAATTATGGTTAATGCTTTCTATGAACAGAATTGCGCGATGGTTATCGGCACTTACATGATGACGGACTTCAACATGAACGAGATAGCTCCCGGCATCATCGATCATAAAGAATGGACACCCGATAACGGACGGAATAACGCTTTGCGCATTAATGGACTGGGAGCACCGAGAGCTTTTTATACTCCTATTCTTCGGGAAATCAATGTGCCGAACACAAGTTACGGAGAGGACTATGCACTCGGCCTGAGAATCTCACACGACTATCAAATCGGGAGGGTATATGATGTCGTCTACCTCTGTCGCCGTTGGGAAGGTAATTCGGATGCCGCGTTGCCTGTTGAGAAAGTCAACCGGAATAATCTATACAAAGACCGGCTCCGTACATGGGAATTGGAACAGCGCATCCTGCAACAAAAAACGACATTAGAGAACTTTCAGCAGGAAATCGAACAGTTATTCCAAAAGCAGACCCTTTCATGGGAACTTGCCAAAGAGAATTATCGGACATTGGAACAATATAAAAAGCAAAAAAGAGATCTCTCCAAATGGATAGGCAAGACCCTCATAGAAGCAGGTGCGTTCCTTAACCCGAAACGTATTCTTTCGACTATGGCACAAACAGATACTGCCTCTATTCACTCACGACCTTGTTTCCTCTGCCAGAAAAACCGTCCGCAAGAACAAGAATTCCTCAGCTATAAGAATTATCAGATACTGGTCAACCCCTACCCCGTATTTGAACACCACTTCACCATTGCGGACAAAGAGCACCGCCCACAATCCATAGCAGGATATTTTGATGACATGATAGAATTCACCGACATCATGAGAGAATACTTCCTCATGTATAACGGGCCGGAATGTGGTGCTTCCGCTCCCGATCATGCCCATTTTCAAGCCTGTACAAAAGAAGAAGATATGGCTGGAATTTCTTACGATCTCTCCAACTATTGTACGGATTTAATAGATGACGACAAGTTACAAATAAATTATGTATACGCACCGGTCAGCTTAATCAATGTTCAAGCGGATAGTAAGGAAACAATGTCAAAGACCTTTCATTTGATTTACGACATTTTATCCGCCGATAGCAACGGCAAGGAACCCATGATGAATATTCTTGCCTGGTATGGCTTGGAACGCACCGATGATTTTTTTGGAGAAAACTACGAAGACGAACTTGAAGCCGCAACCAGATACCCTTACAAATGCTGCATCTTCTTACGCAGCAAACACCGTCCTGACTGCTATTACGCCAAAGGAGACGAACAAATTCTCATCAGTCCTGCTATTGCTGAAATGAACGGCATATTCCCTATAGTACGCGAAGAGGATATGGAGAAACTGACTCCCGAAAAGGTATATGATATCTATCAGGAAGTATCGATGTCTAAAGAAAAACTACAAGAAATAGCAGAACGCATTAAAGCCGCCTTATGACAGAGCCTCAAATAGTAGTTGGTATTCTTTCCGGGAAAGAGATTCAATTCTCTTTCCCAGATGAATTCATTTCTTCTGATGGAATAGCAATCTCCGGAATACAACAAGCCGTTTATCGGAAAGGGAAAATCTATTGGCAGGAAAAAGAATATGATGAATTGTCCTTCATTCCCCGACAGAATACTTCTTCTTTTTTTGAACTGCAAGACGTAACCATCGGCATCAACTTCCATTGGGAACGTAAAGAAGTGCAAAGGTTCAAAGGTGAACTGAAGATTATCGTTGAAGATGACAAGCTAACCGCCATCAATATAATTTCCATCGAAGATTATCTCACCAGTGTGATTTCATCAGAAATGAGTGCAACGGCCTCTTTAGAGCTGTTGAAAGCACATGCGGTTATCTCCCGAAGCTGGCTACTTAACAAGTTGAGAGTGGTTAACAAGTTGAGAGTTGAGAATGGAGAGTTGAGAGTTACTATGCAGCCGGATAACGCAGCCCACTCTCCACTCTCCACTCTCCACTCTCAACTTATCAAATGGTACGACCATGAAGCCCACAAGAACTTTGACGTATGTGCCGACGACCATTGCCAACGTTATCAAGGGATTACACGTGCCTCAACTCCGCAGGCTGTTGAGGCTGTTTCCGCTACACGGGGTGAGGTGCTTATGTATGAAAGAAAGATTTGTGACGCCCGCTTCTCCAAATGCTGCGGCGGTGCTTTCGAAGAATTCCAGAACTGCTGGGAGAATGTAAGGCATCCCTATCTTATCGGACAACGGGACAGCCAAACAGAAAACAAACTACCTGACCTGACCGTAGAAGCTGAAGCTGACAAGTGGATACGCACTTCGCCCGTCGCATTCTGCAACACACAGGACAAGAAGATTCTCAGTCAGGTTTTAAATAACTACGACCAGGAGACTGCGGACTTCTATCGTTGGAAGGTAAGCTATTCGCAAGAAGAACTGTCCGAACTGATTCACAAACGCTCGGATATTGATTTCGGGAAAATTATAGATTTAATTCCCATAGAAAGGGGAACGTCCGGTCGTCTCGTCCGACTGAAGATAGTAGGTACGCTACGCACGCTCACCATCGGAAAAGAATTGGAAATACGCCGCACGCTATCGACCTCTCATCTCTACAGTTCAGCCTTTGTTGTGGATAAGGAATACAAAGAAGAAGAAGAAGAGCAAGAAATCCCTTCTCGCTTTATCCTCACCGGTGCCGGATGGGGTCATGGAGTGGGGCTTTGCCAGATTGGTGCTGCCGTAATGGGAGAACAAGGTTATAAATACGAAGAGATACTATCTCACTACTACCCCGGTAGTACGATTGAGAGACAATATAAATAAAATCAGACTGATGCCATGACAACGCCAACCATAAACAAAAATCCTTGGAGTTGGATTCCAACCCTCTACTTTGCAGAAGGGCTGCCCTATGTAGCGGTAATGACTATTGCCGTCATCATGTACAAGCGCCTGGGATTGTCGAATACAGAAATAGCCTTATATACCTCCTGGCTTTATCTGCCCTGGACCATCAAACCTTTGTGGAGTCCTTTCGTTGATTTGGTGAAAACAAAGCGTGCCTGGGTTATCGCCATGCAAGGACTCATCGCTGCCGGATTTGCAGGGATAGCCTTTTTTATCCCTACGCCTCATTATGTGCAGTTCACTCTTGCCTTTTTCTGGCTGTTGGCGTTCAGTTCGGCTACGCATGACATTGCAGCGGACGGTTTCTATATGCTCGGGCTTACCGACAAAGCACAGTCTTTCTTTGTTGGTATCCGAAACACATTCTACCGGCTCGCCAATATCTTCGGGCAAGGTATTCTTGTGATGTTGGCAGGTTGGTTGGAGACATCGCAAAACAATATTCCTCTGGCATGGAGCATTACATTCTACTTTATGGCGGGATTATTTCTTGCCCTTACTATCTACCACCGTTTTATTCTCCCCCATCCCGCTTCCGACACTAAACGTCCGGGGCTGACAGCGAGAAAGTTACTAGAAGATTTTCTCCAGACTTTCGTCACTTTCTTCAAGAAGAAGCATTTGGGACTCATGTTCTTTTTCCTGCTCACCTATCGGCTGGGAGAGTCACAGTTAGCCAAAATAGCCTCTCCTTTCCTGCTCGATACTATGGATAAAGGCGGACTGGGATTGTCGACGGCAACAGTCGGGATGATTTACGGCACAATAGGCGTCATCGCCTTGTTGACCGGAGGGATTATCAGTGGCTTCCTTGTTTCGCGCGACGGATTCAAAAAATGGATACTCCCCATGGCACTAGCTATCAACCTGCCGGATATTTTATATGTATGGATGGCTGCCACCACTCCGGATAATCCCCTGTTTATATCCATCTGCGTAGCTATCGAGCAACTGGGCTACGGTTTTGGTTTCACAGCTTATATGCTTTATCTGATTTATCTTGCGGAAGGCGAGCACAAGACGGCACATTATGCCATCGGCACCGGATTTATGGCACTGGGCATGATGATTCCGGGAATGCCCGCAGGCTGGATACAGGAGCAACTCGGATACACCAATTTCTTCATTTGGGTGTGTATCTGTACCATACCCGGCATTGCCGCTTCGCTTATGATTCGCAAGCAAATAGAGAGATAAAAGGAGGAATCGAACCATTTTTTCACTTGTCCTAGCACTGATTTACAGTACATATACGTCCTGTTTCCAGCACCTATATGTACAATACGCAGCATCCCTATGTCCTGCACACAGGATATAGGGATGCTGTAACAAGTTGGTTATTAGCCTGTAAGTTCCTTATTTCTTATTCATCCGCGACTCGATATCCTCCAACGCACGACTGGCAACGGATATGCAACTCGGCACCATTTCGCGCAAATGATTGCGTATGAATTCGGACATCCGCTTCAAAATAGCCACATCGTCCGTCTGAATCAGGCGTGTCAGATTCATTATCAGCAAACTGCGGTCGGCCTCTTCCAATCCGTCATATTCTTTCACGCACATATCCACATAGGCCTCATCATCGCAAATCAGCCTTCCTTCGATCAAGCGGAACATCGGGGCGTATTTGTACTCCTTGTCCAGTCCTAGACTGCAAATCTCGTTTTTCAACGTCTGATACTCTTCTTCTTTATAAAGATTGGAACGAAGCTGGTAGCCGGAGAAATACATGATTAACTTCGCACGATACAACCGAGCTACTCTTTCTGCAATCTCTTCCTTCACCGTCGCATCAAACTCATCGCGATGTGCCACCATAAAACGTGCCTTTGCATCGTCTATGTTGAGCGTATAGCGAGTGAAGAGGAAGGCATTCACCGCCTTGAGGCGTTCGGCTTCGGACAAGGATTCGAAATAATTGTTCACTATCTCAAAGCCCTCCTTCTCTTTTCGCTGCTCCATCATGTGCAATGCGTAGTTATTCACCAGTTCCGGCGTACGTTCGCCTGCCTGATAACGCTCTGCCATACGCTCTGGCGTCTGTTCGGGGTCCAGTCCCGCCTTCAGCTTCGCTATAAATGCATCGCCGTCCATCGCACCTTTCAGTTCCGAACGAACTTTTCCGTCCGAATCGAGGATGATAAAGGTGGGATAAGCCTTCACTGCATAACGGGCTGCCAGCTCCTTGCCCTCTTTTTCGGCATTCAACTTAAGACAGACGAAGTTCTGATTCATAAAGTTGCCGACATTCTTCTGCGGGAATGTCTCGCGTGCCATCTTCTTGCAAGGACCACACCAGTCTGTATAAAAATCAATAAACACTAGCTTCTTCTCTTGGCGGGCAGCATCCATCACTTCCGAAAAAGAGAGCGAACGGAAATTCGTTTGTGCCAGCAACGGGAAAGACAGGCCTATCGCCACGGCGATCAATAACAATTTTTTCATTCTATTCTGCTTTTAATAAATTTATAAACTTGAATTACGGTATTCTACCTTCGCTACTTTCAGATTCGTTTTCCACGGATAACTTTCCGTATGGTAAGTGTGCGGTTCCACAACAATGTCGTTCGGGTCGTCTTTAATGGTATATTTATAAACCGTACCTTTTTGAGATTCGCTATAGGTAGCTACGATAAAATCGGTCGGAGTATTGCTGGAATGGGCATCCATAGCCAGATAGGTGATTTCTCCATCCATCGTAGCCACTTTCTTGGCGATGTTGCGCACATAATCGTAAGCCCACAAATCGGCTCCTACCGCATAAAGAATCACAGGTTGCACGGAGAAGAAGGTATAATGGCCGGCTTTATCAAAATCCGTAGCCACAGCTTTGTCGACCGTACGTGCAAGTGACTTGGTAACTCCTGCTGCTCCATATCTGGTTACTTTGAATTTATAGATGTAATAGTCGCCGTTGGCATCGTTCATCAACGCATACGAGTATCCCCCGTTAAATCCGTTTTCGCCATACACCAAATCACGGACTGGGGTGTATTTATTTTGGTCGAACCAGAAAGGCGATTCGGAATCAGTGCATTTCACAGTATGGGTAACGGCATAACTTGCCCCATTCTGAACCGTAAAACAATGATTGGTTTCGTCAAAAAAAGCCACAGCCTGCAAATAGGTCGAGTTGTCCTGATAAAACACATAAGGAGAAGGCTTGTACAGCACAGAAGTATTCGCATCATATCGGTTCATCGGATTGCCGTATGCTTCGGAAGAGAGTAGCGAGCCGCAAAAGAAAGCATCTCTTTCGGTAAGCAACACCCGCCAGCTACGTGCCCGGTTCATATTGCTCGAACCATAAGGATGAGGAACGATATCGACAAAATTCAACGGACGCGTCACCTCAAGAGTGGGGAATACCATTTTGTCCAGCGATATATTTTCCAATACTCCGAACTTCTCCAACGAAGACGAATGTTCCAAAGAGTACGCCCCGTTTTCCGCCGTCGCCCATAAGTTGACTACATGAGGAGTAGCAACATACGTACCTGTGAAAACGATGTTTCCGGCTTTCTTCAATCCCACAGTGTTATCAAACAAATCTGCCATCATCGTAGTGTCACGTCCTTCAATCATACTTACAAAGTCCATACCACACGTACCGTCTTCTTTATCTCCCCACAAATAGAAACCGCGGACAAAAGGACTCAACACAGTCAGCGAAGTCACCTTCTCCCATTGCATACCGGTTTCCTTGTCCGTAGCACGGAAATAGAGACGGTAGTTTCCGGAAGGAATATCCAACGGATACTCCAAATCCTTTTCTGTGCTAATCACTGTATGCTTATGCGCATTTTCCGTCACTTCCTTGTTGCAAAGATACCACTGATAATCGAACTGATTCTCGTCGCTGCCCGACAGTAACCCTTTCAATGTGACCGGAATAACCAATGTCTCCTTATAACCGACGTTATAATATTCATCCTCAATACCGCTTATTTCCAACTCATTAATCGGAGAAAGCGAATCATTTCCCTTGTCGTCCGTACATGAAGCCAACCACAAAGCTGCAAGCCCAACGCACAGTATCTGTATTTTTCTCATTGCCATCATAATTTTCGTTTATTTAAAATAATCTTCCGGTTTCGTAAAAGGCGCCCAGCCTTTACTACCCCCTAAAGTTGTCACATTGCTAACAAACATCATTGTTCCGTCTTCGTCTAGCACTACTGTTTCACGCGACTCTGCCATCTCCAGCAAGTACGCAGCTACAGTCTGACTGATGGCTTCGGCTCTTGGCATAGGCATTACCGTTTTGTCAGCGTAGTCTGCCACTGTCGTATTTGTCAGTTCCATAATCAGACGGAATTTCTTTGCCGAGAAGTTACCGAAAAGCCCGGTTCCCGTTCCACCTTTATCCTGTCCGTACCATCCGCCCGAAGAGGTCAGCCCGTCTGCACCACGAGGCATGGAGAGCACATCATAAAAGAATAAATTATGAATAGACGCATCATGATTGCCCGAAAAAGCCACATTGTCCGTCGGGCTGTAGACACCGGGATAATCTCCATAATTCTCATATCTCAAATCGAAATGTTCGTTGGGAAGCAACTGCAATTGCAACTGCAAGGTATCCTCGTTCATCTGTTCAGAGCGATGTACTGTAAACTTCACTTCCGTGCTTGCCTCTCCTGCCTTAATTATATACTCATCTTGCAGTCCTGTGAAGTCGACTCCACTGATAGCCGTCGTACTGTCATTGTTTACAGACAACCGGAAAGAACGGTCATACTCCTTCAGCGTGCCCGAAGCCATCACTTTCAACGACAGTTCAACGTCATCCTCTACGATTGTTCCGAAAGAGATATCCGTATAAAACTGATGCCCCCACAAAGAAGGAAGAATATGGGTAGCCCCCCTACGTACATCAAAATAAAGGCAATCTTTTCCTTCGTATCCCATTAGTTCTTTCTCACAACTCGTCAATAGGGAAAATATTCCCATCAAAGTGCAACCTATTAATATATGTTTCTTCATACGATTTCGTTTTTATTATTCAGATACTACGCGTTTATCCATTTCCACTTCCGGCATCGGCCATACATAATTCTGCATATCTATTGCTACGGTACTTTTCACCGCATTTCCACTCCAATCTTTCTTAAAACCGTTGCCTGCCAATATGGAAGGCATGGCGTGGCGTTTATAATAGAAAAACAACTGGCCTTCGCCTATCACTTCGCGCATGAACTCATTGGTGATATACTCCTGTATGCTCGCTTTCGTATCACTCTCCGTCAGTGTGAGGTTCACACAGTTGCGAACTGCCCGAATGGCATTCACATAACCCACGGCTTCTTCCAAGTCGTCCGTACATTCAGCGGCAATCAGATATATCTCACTCATCCGTACAAGCGGAATCATGTAGCGATGCGCGGCTGCGGTCACTCCTTCGTACTTGTTCAGACAGAGCACCTTGTGCGAACCTACCGTACCTCCTTCTTCGTCGCTCTGGTTCACCTCTTCCACTTTCCACATATATTCTCTCCGCAAGTCGCCCATGTCATCAAAATAATAGGTCAGCTTGGATTCGGCATTCCCCTCTTCCAATGTCTCACCCTGAAAGCAGAGAATAGAATTCAGGTTTACCGACCGGTTGAACATCCGGTCAAACAGGTTCGTACGCGAAGTGTTGTAAAGCGAAAATATCACTTCCGACGAGAAAAGAAGGTCGGGATTGAGTGTTGTCGTAACCGCCGCCTTTTTCGTCCACGGGAATATTTCCTTTTCCTCACTCTCTGCAATCAATCCCTTCGCCGTCTGATAAGCCTTCTCCTTGTCGCCTATCCAAAGATACGCCCTTGCCAGCAAGGCCTGCACGGCAAAATAATTCACCCGATATTGCCGGTAGCGCAAGTTGGTATTTTCATTCGGATTGTCGGAAGCACCGTTCAATACACCTTCCGTACGTATCCTGTCGTCTTTCAACAAATCCGCAGCGGCACTCAGGTCGCGTATCACCTTTTCCATCACCGTCTTTGCCGACAACAAAGGCTGTATCTCTTTCGATGAAGTTTCCGCATAAGGAATCGTGACGGTCTCTGCCGTATTCTCTCTATAAATAGGACCGTACACCCGCATCAAGTCAAAATGTAAGAATGCACGCAACGCCAGCGCCTCCCCTTTCACGTAAGGATAGTAAACGGCATTCAAGGCAGACCCCGCCTCGTCACAATGCTCCAAGAGAGTATTCAAATTGGCAATCAATTCATATTGCGTAGTCCAAAGCGCATTGGAAGTGCTCTTAAACTGTTCCGGCTGATAATTTGCATAAGCATAATAAGTATGTGTACTGTTTTTCGACACATCGTAATACTGTGCCATTACGTCGATAGCGCCCATTGTCAGCGTCGACGAGTAGTTCTCGTTCATCTTGGCATAAACCCCGTTCAGAGAAGACAAAAAACCTTCGTTTGTTTCATACAACTTGTTTTCCATGATGGAGTCTTCCATATCAACAGACAGCCAATCGGCACACGACGTGAAAGACGTTACCAACATTAGCGCCATCGCTCCTGCCTTTATTTTATCTTTTGTTATCATAAAACTCTTAATTTAAACGGTTAAAAACGTAAGCCCAAAGAAGCGGATACGCTTCTGGAGAAAGGATAATCGAGTCCTCGTTCTTCCTTGACGGTAGACAGGCGGAAGATATTGTTGGTATAAATACGGAATGTCACCGATGACAGCCCTGCCTTTTTTATCCAATCGGAAGTAGTATCTTCGTATCCCAATGATATACTCGTACACTGCAACGTATTTTCGTCGGCAATGAAACGGGAAGAGATTTTCGTCTCCGACGTATCATCAATTCGCTTAAACTGGGCCACATCTCCCGGTTTCTGCCAACGGTCGTGCAAGGCGCGCTTGTCCTGATTGTAACGTACGGCAACATTGTTAATATTCTCAACCTTATTCAGCAGCGTTTGCAAAACAGTCTGTCCACCCAAGCGATAAGCAAAGTTCACGCCCAGCGAGAAACCTTTGTAGCGTACGGTAGTTCCCAAGTTTCCCTGAATCTTGGGGGTCGAGTCGCCGCATTCCACCTCTTCTGCCGAATCCCACTTGTAAGTGTACGTTCCGTCCTTCTTCTGGAACACTTCATTTCCGTTCATCGGGTCGATACCCATCGAACGGATTGCCCACAAGGCAGTGGCACTGGCTCCGTCGTAATACCGTATCAAAGTCTGTCCCGCACGTCCTTCCTGGTTCAGTTTCTCCAATAGGTCGCCTATATTATAATAGGTAGTGGTAGTATGCAACAGATTGGCGGTCACTTTCCACAGCAGTTCACGTCGGCGGATAATATCGTACCCGAGGGTCATGGAAACATTGTTGTTTTTGGTCGCCCCGATATTCATCGGGATAAAAGAGGTTCCGGTAGAGGTCGGCTGCTCCACATTAATCAGTTCAGGGTCGGATTTGCGCAATGTGTAGTCGAGCGCCACGGCCAGCCGCCTGTCGAACAAGGTAGCATTCAAACCGATGTTATGTGTCTGTGTACGCTTCCACTTCAAGTTCTTGTTTCCCCATTTGCTGGCTATGGCTGCCAGTCCGAACGGATTGGGATATTTGGTATAATAGGTATATACGTTATTTGCCAGTTTGGCATCCACATTCTGATTGCCGGGATTACCAAACGTATAGCGCAAGCGCAGCGTATTTACCAGTTTCGACTGACGGAAGAACTTCTCGTTATGAATGTTCCATGCCACACCCAACGAATAGGTCGTAGAGAAAGGATTATTCACTCCAAACACCGAAGCACCGTCCGAACGCACATTAAAATCGAACAAATAACGCATATCATATGCATAGTTACCATTCAGATAGAAACTGGCAGAACGTGCTTTGGCAACCGAAGAGCTCGGCTTACCGCCGTCGGGATAGGAATTGGAGAAATTCGGATTATAGAAATTATCACTGATATACCCTTGCGTCAGATATGCGCCCATCGTGGTGTTGTTTTCGGAAAGCTGCGCACCGCCTACAAAGTTGTACGTATGCACGCCAATAGCATCTCCGTAGCTTGCCAGCAGACTTCCGTCATAGCTCGTACTGTTGTTGTCCGAGCGTGAAAAAGTACCTCTTTTCAGTTCTTCGACACTCGTAAAGGAGGAGTCAAAAGGCGATTTGAACACTTCCGTCTTTCCACGTGTGGTCGTAAATCCGAATTTACCAACGATACGCATCTTGTCGAAAGGACGGAACTCAACATTGAAATTATTATTCAACGTCAACTGATCGCCTCTATTAAAACTTTTCTGCTGGAAATCCCACAACGGGTTGTAAGCATACTCCGTTCCTCCCAATACCTGATAGCTTTCGAGCACTTTGTACACTTCACCGTTTTCGTCGTACTTCGCATAATAAGGATTGGCACTGGAGAATTCGGAGAATGACACAACGTTATTGTCCGTTTTCGTATAGTAGATATTCGTCTGATTCGAAAAGTTAAAACGGTCGATGCGATAGCCCAAGTTCACCGTTCCGTCGATATTCTGCCGGCCGGAATTCTTCATTACGCCCTCTGCATTTTTATAACGCAACGTCAGCCCGTAGCGGAAAGCGGCATCACCGCCTTCGGCATTCAAACTATGGTCGTGCACAAAAGCCGTACGCAGAGGTTCGCTCAGCCAGTACGAATCCAATCCGCCTACCACGTTGCGATAGCGCGAATAGTAGAGTGCGCGATTGGCATCCATCAGTATTTCCCCGTTTTCGTCAAGCGCTCCGTATCGTCCTGACAATTTCTCGAATTCCAGTTTTTCAGCAGCGTTCATCAAGTTGTAGTCACTCAAATCCGCCCAACTCACCTGGTAGTTTCCATTGTATGTGAAACGCAATCTTCCCGCTTCGGGTTTCTTTGTTTCCACCACCACAACTCCGTTGGCAGCTTTCGAACCGTAGATGGCGGCGGAGGCAGCATCTTTCAGGATGGTGATGCTTTCCACTCTATCCATGCTCAAGTCGGAAATCCTCTCCAACGTTGTTTCAAAACCATCCAGAATGAAAAGCGGCCGGTCGGGGTCGGTTCCGTACGTGTCCGACAGACCGTTGATACTTGTTTTTCCGTTGATACTGATGTCCAGCATACTATTCGGGTCGGCTCCGGCCAAGTTGTTTTCAGCAATTACGAACGAGGGGTCCAAGGCACTCAAACTCTGAAGGATATTCTGATTGCCTATTGCTTTCAGTTCCTCTGCCTTGTAAGTAGAAGCAGCACCGGTAAAACTGTCCATCTTCCGGGTATAAATACCGGTCACCACCGTCTCGCCCAACTGCTGCGCGTCCGGCAACATACGCACCGTCACCGATTTTCCTTCGTGCACACGCACTTCCTGAGACGCCATACCGATGTAAGAGAATACCAGCACATTCTTTCCTTCGGGAAGAGCTATCTGGAAATGACCATTCTCGTTGGTAGTAACCCCTATGCTCTTATCACCCTTCAAGGTCACATTCACACCTGCCAACGGCAAATCGTCTTCATCAATTACAATACCTTTATACACCGTGCGTTGCGGAGAACGAGCCGTTTCTTTCCCTCCTGTCACCGTTTGCTGGGCATAAACAGCATTTGTCGCGACACTACCTAACAAAATGAAAACCAAGCAGAAGTATTTCGCCCTTTTTCCTAAAGACAGAAAAAGCGAGCACTTCACTCTTGTCAATACAGGTCTATCTACATTCATAACATATAATAATTACATTTAAATACCACAAAAATACACACATATTTTAATTTGCAAAAGAAATGCATAAAAAAAGTTGTCATAAACGTAAAAAACAAACATATTAACAGCAAGTAGCCATATATAACTGTACAAATGTCATATCCCTTTCTTTCTATTAAATCCGCCTCCAACCGATTTTTTTCCGAAAACAATCCTATTTTATTTTAATATTATATTACTTTTGTTTTTAACATCTAAAAAACAACAACTATGAATGCAACAAGCAACAGACGCCTGCTGGCACTCGATGTAATGCGGGGCCTCACCATCGCAGGTATGATTTTAGTGAACACTCCAGGCACTTGGGGATATGTATATGCCCCTCTCCGGCACGCACAATGGAACGGACTTACTCCCGCAGACTTGATTTTTCCCTTTTTCATGTTTATCATGGGAATTTCGACCTACATCTCGCTCGGAAAGTACAATTACACATTCGGTACTCCCGCCGCTCTCAAGATTGTCAAAAGAACCTGCCTTATTTTCCTTATCGGAGTGGCGGTGAATTGTCTTTTTCAGTATTGTTATGGCAACGGAGCGTTTGCGGTCAGTGAAATACGGATTTTGGGAGTGTTGCAACGCCTGGCGCTTTGCTACGGTGCTTCCGCTTTGATTGCGCTGCTTGTCAGGCACAAGTACATCCCTTATGTGATTGTTGCGTTATTGGCCGGTTATTTTGTAATCCTTATCACCGGCAATGGTTTTGCCTGCGACGAAACGAGCATCCTTTCCATTGCCGACCGTTTTGTGTTAGGAGCCGCCCATATGTATCAGGGACATCCCATCGACCCGGAAGGGTTGCTCAGCACCGTTCCTTCGGTTGCTCATGTTCTGATAGGTTTCTGTGTGGGCAAACTGTTGATGGAGACGAAAGACATCCACGTCAAACTCGAACGCCTTTTCCTGATAGGCACTATTCTTACTTTTGTCGGGTTTCTGCTGAGTTACGGATGTCCGATTAACAAGAAGGTGTGGTCGCCCACGTTTGTTGTGGTCACTTGCGGGTTGGGTTCCAGCCTGTTGGCTTTGTTGGTTTGGATAATCGACATCAAAGGATACAAGAGATGGAGCCGTTTCTTTGAGTCTTTCGGAGTGAATCCGCTCTTTATCTATGTGCTGGCAGACGTTCTCGCCATTCTGCTAGGCGTTATTACCGTCACTTACCAGGGAGAAAGCGCTTCCTTGCAGCAAGCCTTTTATGTCGGCATCCTGCAACCCATTTTCGGGAATGAAGGAGGCTCTCTTGCCTATGCCATCCTCTTTGTCTTACTCAACTGGTCAATAGGTTATATATTATACAAAAAGAAAATATACATTAAGATATGATACTCATTGCAGATAGTGGTTCTACCAAAACCGACTGGTGCATCGTTTCCAACGGCACCCCAGTCAAACGAATGGGAACGAAGGGAATTAATCCCTTCTTCCAATCAAAAGAAGAGATTCAACAAGAGCTGACACATTCCCTTCTGCCACAACTACCGGAAGGAACAATCAACTCCGTCTTTTTTTATGGTGCAGGATGCACTCCCGAAAGGGCTCCCTTCCTCCGGCGGGCTATCGCCGACAGCCTGCCTGTAATCGGAAATATCAAAGCCAACTCGGACATGCTTGCCGCTGCCCGCGGACTATGCGGACATGAAGCCGGGATTGCCTGCATCCTCGGCACAGGTTCCAATTCCTGTTTCTACAACGGTGAAGAGATTGTCAACAACATCTCCCCTCTTGGATTCATCTTGGGAGATGAAGGAAGCGGCGCAGTCTTAGGAAAACTATTGGTAGGCGATATACTGAAAAACCAGCTCCCACCCGCCATCAAAGAAGCTTTCTTAAAACAGTTCGGCCTGACGGCTCCCGAAATCATCGACCGCGTTTACCGCCAGCCTTTCCCGAACCGTTTTCTGGCTAGTTTCTCCCCTTTCCTTGCACAACACCTGGAAGAACCGGCTATCCGCTCACTAGTACTCAACAGCTTCATCGCTTTTCTCCGCAGAAACGTGATGCAATATGATTATAAGCAATATCCGGTACATTTTATTGGTTCCGTAGCCCACTGTTACAAGGAGGTTTTGCAGGAAGCTGCGCAAACAACAGGTATTCAGATCGGTAAGATTCTTCAAAGTCCGATGGAAGGACTGATTCAATACCATCAACAATAATTCTTTTACCTATTGTAATTTATAACCAGTAATTATAAAAATGCAGATAACCGAACAACCGTCACTTTACGATCATCTGGAAAAGAAATCTGTGCGAGAGATATTAGAAGATATCAACCAGGAAGATCAGAAAGTAGCATTAGCCGTACAAAAGGCTATTCCACAAATTGAAGAGCTTGTCAATCAGATTGTGCCCCGCATGAAACAAGGCGGACGCATCTTTTATATGGGGGCCGGTACAAGCGGTCGCCTGGGAGTATTGGATGCTTCCGAAATTCCTCCTACTTTCGGTATGTCTCCCAACTGGATTATCGGACTGATTGCAGGAGGCGATACAGCCCTGCGCAATCCGGTAGAAGGAGCCGAAGATGATGAAAATCGCGGCTGGGAAGAACTCGTCGAACACCAGATCAACGAAAAAGACACCGTTATCGGCATTGCCGCTTCCGGCACTACCCCGTACGTAATCGGTGCTTTGCGGGAAGCCCGTAAACACGGTGTCCTGACAGGTTGTATCACCAGTAATCCCGATTCTCCAATGGCAGCAGAAGCGGATGTAGCCATCGAAATGATTGTAGGGCCGGAATATGTGACAGGCAGTTCCCGGATGAAATCAGGCACCGGACAGAAAATGATTCTGAATATGATTAGTACCTCCGTCATGATTCAACTAGGACGGGTGAAAGGAAATAAGATGGTGAATATGCAGTTGACCAATCATAAACTTATAGAAAGAGGGACGCAGATGATTATGGATGAATTAGGACTGGACCATGACCGTGCGCAAAAACTCCTTTTACTTCATGGGTCAGTAAAAAAGGCTATTGATGCATATCAACATTCTTAGTATCTATATACTCACAATAAGCAAGATGTAACACCTCTAAAGCAATATGAAACGTACAGAATAACATTGTAACACCGGTTATATGGAATAGAAACATCTTCTTTGTACATTCTATTTTAAGATGTCCTACCTTTGTAAACAAGAAAATAAATTATGATTAACCTTTTTATTTATTAACCATGAAGAAGGTATTTCTATTCTTGTATTTTTCAATAATCAGCCTTTTAATATCAGCAGCAGATACATTCGTTATTTTCACACCAGCTGACCACCATTTCCCATTAATAAAAAATGGAAAGCCTTGTTCTATTCTGATGGATATAAACGAAGACAAAGGAGTTAAAATGGCTATTGATAATCTACAACAGGATTTGTTGAATGTCTGCGATAGCCAATCCGAAATCAACACAAAGGCTAGTGACAAGCAATGCCTGTTAATAGGTACCCTTCAAACTCCACTTATACAAAAATTAATAGTCTCCGGTAAAATAGATAGAAAAGAGCTGGAAGGCAAAAACGAAAAATATATCCTGCAAGTTGTTACCGCTCCTTTGGAAGGAGTGGATGAAGCACTTGTAATTACCGGAAGTGACAAACGGGGAACAATTTACGGTATTTACGAACTGTCCAAACAAATCGGAGTCTCGCCCTGGTATTGGTGGGCAGACGTACCCGTCAAGAAACAAACGGACATATACATCAAACCAGGTACATACACAGATGGAGAACCGAAAGTGGAATATCGGGGAATCTTCCTGAATGACGAGTGGCCTTGCCTGGGGAGCTGGTCTCAAGAAAAGTTCGGAGGATTCAACAGCCAATTTTATAAACATGTCTTCGAGTTGGTATTGCGTTTGAAAGGTAACTTTATGTGGCCTGCCATGTGGGCAAGCGCATTTTACGACGATGATCCACAAAATGGAGAATTAGCCAACACGATGGGAATTGTAATGGGCACCTCTCATCACGAACCGATGGCACTGGCACAACAAGACTGGAAACGTCGTGGAAAAGGTGAATGGGACTACAATCACAACGCTAAAGAACTTCGTAACTTTTGGACTTCCGGAATGGAACGTGTAAAAAATTGGGAAACCATTGTTACCGTAGGTATGCGTGGTGACGGCGACGAGCCTATGAGTGAAGGCGCCAATATCTCACTACTGGAAAATATCGTCAAAGACCAACGAAAAATTATCGAAACCGTCACCAAGAAAAAAGCTAAAAACACCCCACAGGTATGGGCGCTCTACAAAGAAGTACAAGACTATTACGATAAAGGGATGCGAGTACCGGATGATATTACTCTACTCTTATGTGACGATAACTGGGGCAATGTGCGCAAGCTCCCTAACCTAAACGAAAAACCACGTTCGGGCGGATATGGCATGTATTATCATTTCGACTACGTAGGAGCTCCACGAAACTCCAAATGGATCAATATCAGTCCGATTCCACGTGTATGGGAACAAATGAATCTTACCTACGAATATGGAGTACGTAAACTATGGATTGTAAATGTAGGAGACTTGAAACCAATGGAATATCCTATTACATTCTTCTTGGATATGGCATGGAATCCGGAAAAATTCAATGCCCAAAACTTACAACGACATACAGAAGATTTCTGCGCCCAACAATTCGGTGAGAAATATGCGAAAGAAGCTGCCCGTATTCTTTCCCAATATGCTAAATACAATCGTCGTGTGACACCGGAACTCTTAAATGCCCAAACATACAGCTTTCATTATAACGAATGGGAACGGGTAGTAAATGAATATAATCTGTTGGCATTGGATGCACATAATCTAGGATTTCTAATGCCGGCCTCGTACAAAGACGCATACGACCAACTAATTTTATTTCCGGTACAAGCATGCGCCAACTTGTACAACATGTATTACGCACAGGCCCAAAACCAACGTCTTGCTGCCGAACAAAAGACGGAAGCTAACCGATGGGCCGACAAAGTTGTAGCCTGCTATGAGCGGGATTCTCTACTAACCCATTATTACCATAAAGTGATGTCTAAAGGGAAGTGGAACCACCTAATGGATCAAGTTCATATAGGTTATACTTCATGGAATAATCCTCCCAAACAAATAATGCCTAAGATCACACGAGTTCCGGAACAGGCGGGAACGTATACTTTCATAGAGACAAACGGATATATTTCTATCGAAGCAGAGCACTTCACACGAGCAATAGCAGAAGGTGAAACGACATGGAATCTTATCCCCGATTTTGGAAAGACATTATCAGGAGTAACGACTCTTCCCGTCACTAAAACTCCAGATAAAATGTGCTTGGAATATGATATTGAAATAGAAAAAGCAGGTAGCGTAGAAGTCACACTTTTACTCGCCCCTACCCTTAATTTCAACGATAATAAAGGATTAAGATATGCAATCTGCCTTGACGGAGATAAAGAACAAATTATTAATTTCAATGGGCATTATCAGGGCGAACTTGGCAAGTGGCAGGCAAATCCGATTATCGAATCCCGTTCTAATCATTTATTAGCAAAAGAAGGAAAACATACACTTCGCATCCGTCCGCTAGATCCGGGAATCGTAATTGAGAAAATCCAAATCAATACCGGCGGATTGCAACCGAGCTATCTGGGAGCACCGGAAACACTGAAATAATTCAAAACATATAATAAAACTGAGAATACATCTGGTTTGAGAATCAATGTTTCTATTATAAATAAGAATAAAATGATAAAACAAAAATTTCTTTTATTAAGTTGTGCGTTAGTATTGTTATTAACGCCTACTAACGCTCAGGAAAAATTATACAAAAATGAATTCCCTATAACGGATGTGAAGTTACTTGACGGAGTATTCAAACATGCCCGTGAGTTAAATATTGAAGTCCTGCTCAAATATGACGTTGACCGTTTGCTGGCGCCTTACCGCAAAGAAGCAGGATTGACCGAGAGAAAGAAAACCTATCCCAACTGGGATGGTCTTGACGGCCATGTGGCAGGGCATTACCTTTCGGCTATGTCAATGAATTATGCTGCAACAGGCAATAAGGAATGTGGACGGCGTATGGAATATATGATTTCGGAGCTTCAACTATGCCTTGAAGCAAATGCCATTAACAATACAGAATGGGCAATTGGTTATATCGGTGGCTTTCCCAATAGTAAGAATCTGTGGTCGACTTTCAAAAAAGGTGATCTCCGTATCTATAATTCCGCATGGGCACCATTTTACAATTTGCATAAAATGTATGCCGGCCTCAGAGATGCCTGGCTTTATTGTAATAACAAACAAGCAAAAACGCTGTTTCTTAAGTTCTGCGACTGGGCCATTAGCATCACGGATGACCTGAATGAAGAACAAATGCAGACGGTACTTAAAATGGAATACGGTGGTATGAATGAGATTCTTGCCGATGCTTATCAGATTACCGGAAATAAAAAATATTTAGTCGCGGCTAAAAGGTATTCACAAAACATACTTCTTGATCCCTTATCACAAGGTATTGACAATCTTGACAACAAACACGCTAATACGCAAATACCCAAATTCATCGGTTTTGCCAGAATAGCAGAACTTAGTGGAGACACAAAATATACCAATGCCAGCCGCTTTTCGTGGGAAACGATCACAGGAAACCGTTCTTTAGCTTTTGGTGGTAACAGCCGGAGAGAACATTTTCCAAGCGTAACTTCGTGTAGTGATTATATCAATGACGTTGATGGCCCCGAATCGTGCAACTCTTACAATATGTTAAAATTGACTGAAGATTTATTTCGCATGCAACCATCAGCTCACTATGCAGATTATTACGAACGTACTGTTTTCAACCATATTTTATCTACCCAACATCCTGAACATGGTGGATACGTATATTTTACTTCTGCCCGTCCGCGCCACTACAGG
The DNA here is from genome assembly GCF_024623065.1 of Bacteroides acidifaciens. GTDB lineage: Bacteria > Bacteroidota > Bacteroidia > Bacteroidales > Bacteroidaceae > Bacteroides > Bacteroides acidifaciens. The sequence continues at coordinate 1,304 of NZ_JANJZR010000025.1, read as the reverse complement.
GTATATTCTGCACCCAACGAAGCAATGTGGTGTTGTGTAGGTACCGGCATGGAAAACCACAGTAAATACAACCAGTTTATTTATACTCATTCGGATGATTCGTTATTCGTAAACTTGTTTATTGCATCAGAACTTAATTGGAAAAATAAGAAAATATCGCTCAGGCAGGAAACAAACTTTCCTTACGAAGAGCGCACAAAACTGACTGTGACAAAAGCATCATCCCCCTTTAAACTAATGATCAGATATCCCGGATGGGTGGATAAAGGTGCTTTAAAGGTATCTGTGAATGGAAAATCCATGAACTACTCTGCTCTTCCTTCATCATATATTTGTATTGACAGAAAATGGAATAAAGGTGATGTAGTGGAAGTGGAACTGCCTATGCGAAGTACCATTGAGCACTTGCCAAATGTTCCCAATTATATCGCATTTATGCATGGTCCCATATTGTTAGGAGCAAAAACCGGCACCGAGGATTTACGAGGGCTTATCGCAGGCGATGGACGTTGGGGGCAATATCCAAGTGGGAAATTGCTGCCTGTGGACCAAGCCCCCATTCTGATAGTTGATGATATGGAAAACATCACGAGCAAATTAGTTCCCATTAAGAATGAACCTTTACACTTTAAAGCAAATATCAAAGCGGCTAATTCTATTGATATAAAACTGGAACCTTTTGCAAATATCCATGACGCAAGGTACATGATGTACTGGCTAACCTTAACCAACAAAGGGTATCAGACATATATTGACTCTTTATCGACTATCGAAAAGGAAAAGATAATCCTCGAAAAACTGACAGTTGATTTTGTCGCTCCGGGCGAACAACAACCCGAAACCGACCACAAAATACTACAAGAAAAGTCAAGAACAGGCAATGCAAACCAACAATTTTTCCGTGAAGCATCTTCGGAAGGTTACTTCAGCTACGAAATGAAAACTAATGCGGAAACTGAGTTGTCTTTAATGGTTCGTTATTGGGGTGCAGAATGGGGAGGACGCAAATTTGATATTTACATTGATGATGAAAAGCTTCTGACTGAGGATAATACAGGGCGATGGAATCAATCTAAATTTCAAGATATAAGATATAAGATACCTAGCTCAATGGTTCAAGGTAAAAATCATATAAGAGTTAAATTTCAATCCATTCCGGGAAATACTGCTGGAGCAGTTTATTTTATCCGTTTGGTTAAAAGAGTTGATGACCCGGCTATTAAGGACTAAGAGCCTGTTTAAATTCTCTTCAGTCATAATTTTATAGCTGATATTTCAACTTACCCCGGCTCTTCTTGTCGCGT
>NZ_JANJZR010000024.1 GCF_024623065.1 Bacteroides acidifaciens | reverse complement strand
AACAAAGCCCCAGCTTGTGAAAGTAGGGGCTTTGTGCATAAAAAAAGAAGGTGCGCATTTTGACACACCTTCTTTTTTTCGGTGGGGACTTTTTAGTCAGCCCCGCTGAAAGGGTTACGTAAAAAGACACCTTTGAGAACAACAAAGAAATGAACACTTACTTATTGGAAGCATTTTATCATGGAATATCCTATTTACAAATAAAGTCAAAACGTATCTGAAACTTTTGCCAAATATCAATCTTTATCTATAGAATCATCTATAGATAAAGGATTATGCCCTGAAATTGAGTATATTGATAAGGAAGGAAAGATTGACAATTCTGCTGAATTGACACAAATAAATAAAGTTCGTATTTCTGCAGCATTCTGCCAGTTTATTTGGATGCTTTGTTACGCTACCTATATCAAGGTTGAATCGGATATAATACATACAGAATATGAGCGTTTATCGGAGGAAGAAAGGTTGCAATTTGATTCTGAATTACAACAAAATACGATTTTTAACGCAATCCCCCAAGAATTACAACTGAGCCCATATTAGTGACCTTTTCGTGTCTTCGGTCACGGACAGTATATAAAGAAAAAACTCCTACAATACCTTGATATTGTAGGAGTTGTCTTTTCTTTGTCTGGTTTTGTTCAGCTTCCTTGTGATCCGCCTGGGGCTCGAACCCAGGACCCCAACATTAAAAGTGTTGTGCTCTACCTGCTGAGCTAGCGAATCAATCCTTATTTGCAAATCAGTTATTTCCTGATTGCGGGTGCAAAGGTAGTGACTTTTATTTAATCTGCAAGTATTTCGTAGAAAAAAGTTTCAATTATTTTTTCTCTATACCGCTTGTCTCTTGATTATCAGCGATTTCGGCTTCATCATATTTTATCTTTTCTTTGTTGATAATAAAGCGTTGATAATAGGAAAGCATCAAAGTGGTGAGAGGTAACGCGATGATCATTCCTAACATTCCCATTAAAGAACCCCAAATAGAAAGAGATAAAAGGATGATGGCAGGATTCAGCCCGGTAATTTTTCCCATGATTTTGGGGACGAGGAGAGTGTCTTGTATAATTTGTACGATGGCGAAGACTGCCAATGTGCATGCGATGATAATCCAGAAGTCCTGTCCCGTATCGGCAGCTTTGAGGATAGCTAATACGATGGCAGGGAGAAAACCGATAATTTGCAGGTAAGGAACCATGTTGAGAGCTCCGATGAAAAGTCCCAAGGCAATAGCCATCGGGAAGTCAATAATCAGGAAGCCTATGCTGAAAAGAATACCTACGCAGAATGCAACCAATGCCTGTCCACGGAAATATCTGTTCATACCGTCCTGCACGTCATAAACCAAGTTGGAAGCGAATTTGCGGTATTTATTGGGGAGCAGGTGTAGCCATCCTTCGGCTATGGCTTCATAATCCAGTAATATAAAGATTACATATAATAATATGATAAAGGAAGCAAAGATACTGAACAGGATATTGAGTGATTCTGCAAGCAAAGCCCACATTTTGGGTACAGTTTCTTTGATTGCGGCAAGGATATTCTCTTCACTCAGCATTTTGTTCAATGCTACCAAATCAAGATTCTCATGGACAAATTCGGAAAGTGTTTTGGGGACGTTATTGCCACCACCGTTTGTGAGGTAGCTTACTAATAAATCATTCATTCTGCCTATTTCGGAAACCATAGGCGGAACTAACAGATAGAATAATGCCACTCCCACAACAGTGATCAGAAACAATGCGCAAAAAATGGAAAGGATGCGGCTTTTCAGCTTTAGCCTGTATTGGAAGAACTTGACTAACGGATAAACCATATAGGCAATCAGCCAGGCGATAAAGAAAGGCAATAGCACTCCGCTCAGTCGTTCTACAAGCATTAATATTCCTACCACCATCACACATCCGATGGCACCACGTATAAAACTGTCGAATGTTATCTTCTTCCTTTCCATAGTTGTTTTCTGTTGAGTTTATACCTTTTGCCCGTCCTCTTCCAGCGCCTGGAGGTAGCATTGCCTACAAAGAGGCTCATACTCCGCTGTTTCACCTAGAAGGACTTGCTTGTCGTTCTTGACTGTACGATGTGAGAATGATGCCAGTTCTCCACATTTTACGCAGATGGCATGCACCTTGGATACTTCATCGGCTATGGCGCAGAGTTGTGGCATCGGGCCGAAAGGATTTCCTTTGAAGTCCATATCCAAACCTGCAACAATGACGCGAACTCCGTTATGGGCAAGCTGATTGCATACGTCTATCAGCCCGCTGTCGAAAAACTGTGCTTCGTCGATTCCTACCACATCTATCTCGGAAGTGAACAACAGGATACTTGCCGATGAATCAATAGGAGTGGAAGCGATGGAATGGCTGTCGTGTGAAACTACGTCCTCTTCCGAATAACGGGTGTCGATAGCCGGTTTGAATATCTCCACACGCTGACGTGCAAACTTAGCCCGTTTCATTCTGCGAATCAGCTCTTCTGTCTTTCCTGAGAACATAGAGCCGCAGATAACTTCAATTCTACCTCTTCTTTTAGTCTCCTGTATGTGGTCTTCTGAAAATAATACCATGTGATTTCGTGCTTTCTTGATTAAATAAATGACTGCACAAAGGTAAACAATTCAATGTGCAAGAACTGTTAAAATATCCATTATTTTAAGTTATTGCATAAATTATTCCTACATTCGCACCATATTAATAATAGATGAACATGAAACAGAAGCTATTAGCAGATATCGAATTGGATGTTCATGAGTTGAAGTATCTCATGGAGTCTTTTTCCAAAGAGCCGACTCAGACTCTGTCTGAACTGTTGAAGCGGAGTGTTGCGCGTATGCAGGGACGTCTGGATGAATTGTCGCAGGAAATAGATTCTGTTGATTTGTCTTCTTTGTCTTCTTTTGTCGTAGAAGAAACGGTAGTGAAAGAGGATGAGATTACCGCTCAGGAAAAGGATACATCTGTTATTATCCAATCTCCTGAACCTGTGATAGTAGAAGAACCCGTCATCGAAGAGGCCCCCGTCATTATAAAGAAGGAAGAACCCAAAAACGCCGTGTTGGGAGAAAGCATAAAGCTGGCTGCCGGCTTGCGCCATTCTATCAGCTTGAATGATTCTTTCCGTTTCTCACGCGAACTGTTTAAGGGGGATACTGATTTGATGAACCGTGTGATTGAGCAGATATCAGTTATGGGTTCATACAAGACTGCTGTCGCATTTCTTTCCTCGAAAGTTGAAATAGACGAAGAGAAAGAAGCGGTAGTTGACTTTTTGGAGTTATTAAAAAAGCATTTTAACCAATCAGCATAAACAAAAATATATGGGAAAGTTGTATGTAGTGCCTACGCCGGTAGGAAATCTTGAGGATATGACCTTTCGGGCTATCAAGGTTCTGAAAGAGGTCGACTTGATTCTGGCAGAGGATACGCGTACCTCCGGTATCTTGCTGAAACACTTTGAAATAAAGAATGCAATGCAATCTCACCACAAATTTAATGAACATAAAACGGTGGAAAGTGTTGTTAATAAAATAAGGGGCGGTGCATCGGTTGCGTTGATTTCGGATGCCGGAACGCCCGGGATTTCTGATCCCGGATTCCTGGTGGTTCGTGAGTGTGTACGTAATGGTATCGAAGTGCAATGCTTGCCGGGAGCAACGGCTTTTGTTCCGGCACTCGTAGCATCGGGATTGCCGAACGAGAAGTTTTGCTTCGAAGGATTTTTGCCCCAAAAGAAAGGACGTCAGACACGACTGAAGGCATTGGCAGAAGAACGCCGTACCATGGTGTTTTATGAATCGCCTCACCGTCTGTTGAAGACGTTGACACAGTTTGCCGAATATTTCGGTGCCGAACGTCAGGCAACCGTGTCGCGTGAAATATCCAAGCTCCATGAGGAGACGGTTCGCGGCAGCTTGACAGAACTGATAGAACACTTTACCGCCACCGAGCCACGGGGCGAGATTGTGATAATATTAGCAGGAATAGACGATTAAAATAATTTCATTAAAAACGTAAAACGTAAACGTATGAAAAAGTTAGCTGTTTTATTTGTATGCGCAGCCATGTTGGCTTCGTGTGATGGCTTTAAAGGTGGAAGTAAGGACCTGAAAGCTGAAAATGATTCTCTTTTGATGGAACTGAACCAACGCAATGCTGAATTGGATGATATGATGGGTACTTTCAATGAAGTTCAGGAAGGCTTCCGTAAGATCAGTGCTGCCGAAAGCCGTGTTGATTTGCAACGTGGAACCATCACTGAAAACTCTGCCAATGCCAAGCAACAGATTGCTTCTGATATCGAATTCATCTCTAAACAGATGGAAGAAAACAAGGCTCAGATTGCAAAATTGGAAGCTCAGTTGAAAAACAGTAAGTATAATTCTGCGCAGATGAAAAAAGCTGTAGCCGCTTTGACAGCAGAATTGAACGCTAAACAACAACGTATCGAGGAACTTCAGACAGAACTGGCTTCCAAGAATATCCGTATTCAGGAACTGGATGCTGCTGTCAGCGACTTGTCTGCTGCCAAAGAGACGTTGGTTGCAGAAAACGAAGCTAAAGCTAAAACCGTTGCCGAGCAGGAAAAGAGCCTGAATGCTGCCTGGTTTGTATTCGGTACTAAATCTGAATTGAAAGCTCAAAAGATTCTTCAAAGCGGAGATGTATTGAAGAGCGCTGATTTCAATAAAGATTATTTCACTCAAATCGATATTCGTACCACCAAAGAAATCAAGTTGTACTCTAAGCGTGCTGAGTTGTTGACTACTCATCCGACTGGTTCTTATGAATTGGTGAAAGATGACAAAGGCCAGTTGACATTGAAGATTACTAATCCTACTGAATTCTGGAGTGTGTCCAGATACTTGGTTATCCAGGTAAAATAAGGTAGATGTAGATATCCCTTTTTGAATTGCCAATGTGCTGATTCCTGGATTCGAGAAATTAGCACATTGGCTTTTCTGTTTCTTATATACACCCATAGCTACTGATGAAATATAAAAATCTGTTTTTTGATCTTGACGACACTATCTGGGCTTTCTCCCGCAATGCCCGTGACACTTTTGAAGAAGTATATCAGAAATATGCATTCGACCGTTACTTTGATTCGTTCGACCATTATTATACACTTTATCAGAAACGTAACACCGAACTTTGGATTGAGTACGGTGAAGGAAAGGTGACGAAAGATGAATTGAACCGTCAACGGTTCTTTTATCCTTTGCAGGCGGTAGGAGTGAAAGATGAGGTTTTAGCCGACCGGTTCTCGAAAGATTTCTTTGCCATTATTCCTACTAAAAGCGGTCTGATGCCCCACGCTAAGGAGGTGTTGGAGTATCTTGTTCCTAAATACAACTTGTATATCCTTTCTAACGGCTTTCGTGAACTGCAATCGCATAAGATGCGTTCGGCAGGCGTGGATGGCTATTTCAAGAAGGTGATTCTTTCGGAAGACCTCGGAGTGTTGAAGCCCCGCCCCGAAATCTTTAATTTTGCCCTGTCCGCCACTCAATCCGAGATGCGCGAATCGTTGATGATTGGTGATAGCTGGGAAGCGGATATTACCGGAGCGCACGGGATAGGGATGCATCAAGCCTTCTACAACGTGACGGAACGGGCTGCTTTCCCTTTTCTTCCCACTTATCACATTCATTCTCTGAAAGAATTAATGAATTTATTATAAGTTTTCTGGATTAAGTCGTATTTTTGTTGCGTTTAATAAATGTATAAAAATACGATATAATCATGGATAGTGCACTTCTGCCATTTGCTTTACTTTGCTTCACCTCGTTTTTTACGTTGACCAATCCTTTGGGAACAATGCCTGTCTTCCTTACTATGACTCACGGGATGACAGAAAAAGAGCGTCAGTCTATCGTTCGTCGTGCCACTATTGTGTCGTTTATCACAATAATGGTTTTCGTCTTTGCCGGTCAGTTTCTTTTTAAGTTCTTCGGTATTTCTACCAACGGATTCCGTATAGCCGGAGGAGTGATTATCTTCAAGATAGGTTTCGATATGCTCCAAGCCCGTTATACGCCGATGAAACTGAAAGATGAGGAAATCAAAACGTATGCGGATGATATCTCTATTACTCCGCTTGGCATACCTATGTTGTGTGGACCCGGTGCGATTGCCAACGCTATCGTATTGATGCAGGATGCCCATTCTTATGAAATGAAAGGGATACTGATAGGCACTATTGCATTAATTTATCTGCTGACTTTCTTTATTCTTCGGGCTTCCACGAAGTTGGTGAATGTCTTGGGTGAGACGGGCAATAATGTGATGATGCGTCTCATGGGATTGATTCTGATGGTGATTGCGGTAGAATGTTTCGTGAGCGGGGTGAAGCCGATATTGGTGGATATTGTGAGAGAGGGGATGCTTCCTAGATGACTTGCTGGTCGTCTACTTTGTTTTCATATTCGGAAGGAACTTCATATTTATAGCTAATTGCGTTTGTGTGATGAGTCCGACAAGCACTGCTGTCTCTGCCTGGGCTTCGGAGATTACAAATTCTTTCATTCTTTTCTTCTAATGTATATATAATAATGTGAGCGCAAATATAATAAAGAATATGGAGCTTATGATTGAGTTCCTTTATTTTCGTCAACCACAAGCCCCATATTCTAAGGAAGAGTCTCTTCCGAACCGGATGTTAATATCCCGGATTCTGCTTGATATTCGGATTAGCGTCTATTTCCGCTTGCGGAATAGGCATTATTGTACGGTAATCGTTCCAGTTCACTGTAATCAAATCATTGCCATTCAAAAAATGTCCCGTTCCCTGACGCTTGATTTCTGATCCTTGACGCAATATGTCATACAAACGATGTCCTTCCAATACCAACTCTTTACGACGTTCTTTAGCTACCAAATCCAATGTTGCAGCAATTTTTTCAACACCCGGATGAGCACGGTCTTTAATGGCATGCAGATAGTCGTTAGCCAAAGTTTGATCGGGCGACGTTTTTTTCAAAGCAGCCTCGGCACCAATCAGGTAAATATCCGACAGGCGAATCACCCGAACATTGTTAATCGTTACCGCACCACGTCCCGGATATTTATTGATTGTACGTTTTGTTCCATTCTTATCTTCAATCAACAAACCAAGACGCACGTCGTCCGGATCCTCATTCAACAGATCGATAAATGTTTGTGTAGCAACCACTGCACCATATTCACTTGGGCTGACAACAGCTCCCCACAATTCGCGGCTACCGGAATACATCGTAGATGACAATGCCAAATCAAAAATCGATTCATCATTTTCCTCTTGTCCCCATACTTCCAGATATTTGTCATGGTCAATCAATTTATACGGACCATTCTCTACTACATCCTTGGCATATGAATAAGCTGCTTCATAATCACCCTTATACAAATTGACACGCGCCAGCAAAGCTTTTACGCCCCATTTGTTCAGATGACCATAGTTTTTCTCTTCACTGATCCAGTTCAACGCTTCTGTCAAATCGTCCAAAACAGCTTTATATCCCTCTGCTACTGTAGAACGACTTGGCAAATCAACTGCATTCAACACCTCTTTCACAACAGGTACACCCAGCGAAGCTCCATTGTCTTTCAAATAGGGAGTACCATACGTAATAATCAGATTGAAATGCGCCAAGGCTCTAATAGCCAACGCCTCGCCTTTTGAGTTCTTCACTACATCATTCATCTGGACTTCGCCTTTATCAATAGCCTCCAAAAGCACATTTACTCTATTGATAACGGTATAAGGAGGATACCACAAATCTTGCGGAGCGTTATTCTGACGGTCAGTAAAACGATAATAATTCTCTGTACGGTCGCCCACTTTATTTGTCTGAGCGTCCTCTCCGCCCACCTCTGCACGAGCCAGAAAGTCTGTGCCATAATAATAATTAGACTCTACGGCAATCAATCCGGCATACGCACCGTTCAATGCTGTTTTTGTATCTTCCGGAGTACTGATTGCTCCATCACTCACCAAAGAATCAGTAGGCAAAGTCGTTAGATAATCGCTGCACGATGATAGCATCATCAAGCTGGCGAAAAGAACTCCCCCTATATTTTTATATCTATTGATTGTTTTCATCATATTCTGTTTTTATTAAAATCCGATTTCAATACCAAATGTCACACTTTTCAGATTCGGGAAAGCGAAAGTGGGAATACCGTTTATCGACAATTCCGGATCTACATTCTTATAAGAGGTCAAAGTCAGAAGGTTGCTTCCTGAAACAAACAAACGAACATTCTCCATTTGCACACGACGCACCCACTGTGCAGGAAGTGTGTATGACAAGCTCATGCTCTTCAGACGCAGATAATTCAAGTCTTTCATGAAACGAGAACTTCCATAGTTTCCATACTCGTAGTTGTTGATACGTCTCGGAACACTTGTCACATCGCCCGGTTTCTGCCATCTGTCAAGCTGGTCGACAGAAGAGTTGTAATAAATCACATAACCGTCGGTATCCGTAAAACTAGTTCTCATGGTATCGAACACTTTACCACCCAACGAGAAGTTAAACAGCATATTCAGTTCCAAGCCTTTCCAAGACACGGTGTTTCTCCAACCTCCGGTCAGTTTCGGATCCGGCTTACCAATTATTACGCGCTGAGCCTGAGCCGGATTCTTAGTCAAGTCCTTGTTAAGGGTTCCATCTTCATTTTTCGTGTTCAACACCCATTGTTCTTCACCGGTTTCGGGATCAACTCCCGCCCATTCGCGGCTCCACCATGAATAATAGGATTCACCTTCGCGGATGATGCTTGTACCATCAATAATATCTTTTCCACCATACAGTTTTGATACCTTGTTTGAGTTGTGTGAAAGAGCCAGACCTGTATTCCATCTCACTTGTGAGTGCTTGAACACATCCACATTGATATCAAGTTCCACACCTCGGTTAGTCATCTCTCCTACATTCTTCAACATATTCTTGAAGCCAACAACCATTGAAGTCGGTACATTTTGCAACAAGTCGCTCGTTTTACGGCTATAATAGTCAAAGCTAACATTCAAGCGGTCGAACAACGTAGCGTCAAAACCAATATTGAAGTTCTTATTCTTCTCCCATGACAAGTCAGGGTTAGGTACAGATTGCGGTGCCGAACCTGGTATGTCTTGATAATTGTAGCCGTACCCATACAGACTCAAATGACCATACAAATCACTCGGCAATGTTCCGTTTATACCGTAAGACGCTCTCACCTTCAAGTCGTTAATCTGCGTGATTCCCTTCATAAACTCCTCCTGCGTCAATCTCCAAGCTGCTGACACTGACCAGAAGTTAGCCCAACGGCTGTTTGCTCCCAAACGTGAACTACCGTCTCTACGGAAATTTACCGAAGCGTAATACTTATTGTCATAATCATAATTGACACGTGACAATAAAGAAAGCAAATGATCTTCAGTATAGTAAGAAGACCCCTCCTGCGGAGTAGCCGCATTGATCGACTCAGGCAGTTTGTCATGAGGATATCCTGAAGATGTTGCAAAAACATACTCCGTACGACGGTCGTCTACATCCCAGCCTACCAATGCATCCAAATTGTGCTTTTGCGCAAATGTCTTCACATAATTCAACGTAGTAGATGAATAGACATTATGCTGTTGCACCGGATAGTTGGCCCTCAATCCGTTGTTCATCGAGCCGTTATTAGAGTTCAAGGGCCAATACGTGATAGAGTTGTTGTTCAGATAATCATAATTGACGCTTTCCTTCAATGTCAATCCGTCAATAATCTGATAAGAAGCCCATAAGTTGTTGGTGCTTCTGAACACTCTCGATTCATTCTTATCCAAACTGATGTCTTCTACCGGATGGGTGTGAGGGAAGATTTGCTGCAAGAATGGATGCGTATAATAATTACCCTCATCATCATAAATCGGCATATTCGGTGTACATACGTAATTGATCAGAAAGAAAGGATTAGAATAGGCAGTCCCCTCGCTTGCTACAGAAGAATTCTGTTTGGACAAAGAGATATTAGCTCCCATCTGCCACTTATTATCAGCAGAGCGGTGAACGGCATTGATACGTCCCATAAAACCATCTAATGAAGATGTTCTAGACTTGCCTTCCTCTTTCTTATAGGCTAATGAAGCAAAGAATGAATTGCGCTCGTCTCCACCCTGTGCCGAAAATTCATAATTTTGGCTTGAACCATGTTTGCGGAAGAAAGCATCTTCCCAATCCACATCATATTTAGAATCAGCATAGAAACCAGCCATCTCCTCTGCGTACGCTTTCGCTTCCGCATCGGAAGCCGGACCGTTATAGTTACCATCATTGTCAGGAATACCATAAATAGTAGCCTCATTATAGCATGCCTCATACGTTAACTCATGGCGTTGTTTTCCGTTCACACTCTTACGATTCTTCATAGCCCAATCCGAGAATCCCCAATTCGCCTTGAAATTAACACGTGTTTTTCCGGCTTTACCATGCTTCGTGGTAATCAGGATAACACCGTTTGCCGCACGCGAACCATATAATGAAGCAGCTGCCGCATCTTTCAACACTGTAATATTTTCAATATCACTCGGGTTGATAGACGACATTACGTTAAATGCCTTCGAATCGTTTGACACGGCAGAGATTGCAATGTCTCCCGAGACAACAGGCACACCGTCAATCACATACAACGGTTCGTTCGAAGCGTTCATAGAACCCGTACCACGTACACGAATCTGCAATCCCGCTCCCGGCTGTCCGCTGGTAGAATTGATCGTCAGTCCCGGAGTCGTTCCAGAAAGAGCCTGTTCAAAAGATGTTACAGGAATATCTTTCAGGGCCTGGTCGCCCTTAATGGAAGAAGCAGCACCTGTAAATGACGCTTTTTTTGTAGTACCATAAGCTACAACCATCACCTCATCCAATTTCTGAGCATCCGACTTTAACACCACTTTCAAAGTAGACTTTATAGCCACTTCTTGTGTTTGCATACCGATATACGAAATCTGCAAAGTCTTTGCAGAACTAAATATATTCATAATAAGTTGATTAGTAAACAAATGCGTAGGTAGTGTTTGCTTCCCATAGTAAATATTATATTATTTCTATCATTCAGATTATCAATGTATTGATGACTTGTCAAACACTCAAAACGAGTGATTTATGCTACCGTATTTCTATCAGTATTAAAAAGCAACTTGCTTTATATCAATATACTATACCTTTTATTAACGTAAATGCAGATGATATATATTGCCATATTTTATAATCAGTAGCAGTTTCACAGATTTGAATTGTATACCATAATTACTCTATGCAGTTGTTATAAGTATGCTCATTAATGAATCTAAAAAACATATTAAATGATTTTCTGCATCATTGTGAATGAAGTATTCTCTGAATGACAGTTACTTCTCCTGTAAACCATTAATAGAAAAATTCCTTTTGATTAAGAGTAAACTTGTTTTTGTCCGATAGTAAACTTCTTTTCTGTTATTTGCATACTTAAAATGCAAGTTTCATTTTTATAAATGCAAGCTTTGTTTATAAAAACGGAACCTTTGTTTTTATAAATGCAAGTTGCGTTTATAGATTAGAAATCATAAAAAGGAACTTTGCTATTAAGCAAACAGAAGTTTAGCCTTAATCAAAAGGAACTTTTCTATTAATAGACTGCACGATAGGTAATGTAATAATGTACAATGAAAGCAAGTTTCCATGAAAAAATATAAATTAAAGGAAGAGATTAGAGTACATACATATATATTAAGCAGCTATTCAATCAAGACCGAAATACAATGAGAAATGAATCTGAAAACTATGAGAAATAACTAAAATAAAAGCCTTTTTACGATGAAAACTATGAGAAATGTCGATTTATAAAACATTTCTCATTAGTTATTATTTTCATTATCTGCTACTTATATTCATGTTATGAGAATATGAGAAATGAAAACGCCAAAACGATTTCAGGTAGAGGCAGAATAAATTGCTATTGTTTATTGTGGAGCTTTGATGAGGCCGTTTTCTCAAGATCACGCACCACTGTAATATCCATTATATTTGCATAGACTTGTGTAGTCTTCACACTTTTGTGCCCTAATAGCTTTTGTACCGTAGTAATATTGGCACCACTATATAATAATAAGGTAGCATTTGTATGCCGGGCAGTGTGGAATGATACACGTTTATCAATTTTCGCCAAGCCTGCCAACAGATTCAATTCTTTGTTGATATTAGAATTGTCTTTTAACTTAAAGAAGCTGTCAAGATCATCTTCATAGTGTTGCAATATCTCGATTCCTTTGCCTTCAAATAATAAATATAAAGGAAGGCGTACCTCAATACCAGTTTTAACAGACTTGTATATAATCCAGGTTTCCTGATGGAATTCAATAATATTTGCGGAGGTCAGACTGATGAAATCAGAATATCGTAATCCTGCGTAACAACAAAATAAAAAAGCATCTTTTGTTTTTTGCAATCTCGTATATCTTCCTGTCAACTGCAAATTCTCAAATCTGTATAACTCTTCCGGGGCTAAGTGCGTATGGCTTCCCTCTATGCTTTTAATTTTATACTTTCTAAAAGCATACTTTTGTATATCCATATACTCTTTATTTATAGCAACATTAACGTATCGTTTCAGGTGCTTCATGTGCTTGGCGATAGTATTAAGATGATAACTTTTAGACTGTAGGTAATTATCAAATGAGGATACAAATTCAAATGTCAAATCGGTAAATAATACCTCTTTTTTGAAGCCCTGAAGTAATTCAAGCGTGGAAAGGTGATTTTGACGGGTACTCTCTTTTAAAGAAGAATTAGCTATCTCATCTTTAAAAAAAATCAAAAATGACCTTTCGTTGCTGAGAGGTTTATCAATAGAATTTCTTAATAAATCTAACGATATGGTCTTTCCCTGTTGCCATAGTCCAAGTTCAGTTTGCTCAATAGCTGCTATATTTTCATATAACATACGATTCAAAACATTCGCATTGGGATGATTTTTCACCATTTTTCGTTTGGCATCCCACTGTTCCGGTTTGAGATATATTTTGGTGGAGAAATACATCTTTTTCCTGTTCAGATAGGCTTCTACCTGAACTAATGCCATTCCTCTTTTATTCAATCTCTTCTTTCTATTAAACACAAGGTTGTAACTGATCTTTTCCATACTTTCTTTTTTAATTAATAATAGAATAAATTAGACGTAATTCTGTGCTATCTCTGAGGCGAATAAGCATTAATATCTCTAAAAAAATAAGTCTTTCAATAACATAGTATTCACAAAACTTTAAATTAAATGCTACTTTTTTATTCGCTTTTCCACGAAAAAAGCAAAAAGAATAGCTTTTAAAGGAGTTTTATGACTAAAAACGAATAAAATAAATATTAAAAGATACATTTTGCTTATGCAAATTGTTAGTTATTGTTTTAACAAACAACACTTTTAAGAACGAAAAATATGCTTATAAGCATAAATATTGCTTATTAAATAGCAAAATGTTACATTTACAACTTTTTTTCATTAAATATAGTGGTTGGTTTTAGTTTTATTAATATATTTGCAAATTGTTAGAGTAAAGATACAAATAATGTAAAGTTAAACTTTAAGAGAGAATTTATGAAAAGAAAATTGATGCTGTTATTGGCATGCCTTTTTGTGGGCATAGGTCTAGTAACTGCCCAAACTCAAAAGGTCACAGGCGTTGTGATTTCTGAAGAAGACGGGCAGCCAGTTGTTGGCGCTTCTGTGTTAGTAAAAGGTACCACTCAAGGTACAATCACAGATGTAGATGGTAATTTTAATTTATCGAATGTACCAAGTTCTGCAAAGACTTTGCAGATTTCGTATATCGGTATGCAGACGCAAGAAGTGGTTATTAAGCCTAAAATGAAGGTGGTTCTTAAATCGGATGCACAGCTAATAGACGAGGTGATGGTGGTAGCATATGGTACCACTAAAAAGGAGTCATTTACAGGTTCGGCAGAGGTCATTAAGTCGGAAAAACTGAAAGAAAGGCCAATAGCAAATGTAACGAAGGCATTAGATGGTATGATAGCCGGCGTGCAAACCACTTCCGGCTCCGGACAGCCCGGGTCGGGTGCTTCAGTGGTGGTTCGTGGTTATGGTTCCATTAATTCTTCACAAGCGCCTTTGTATGTTGTTGACGGAGTACCTTATGACGGTAATATTTCAGCAATTAATCCTAATGATATTGAAACTATGACAGTGCTGAAAGACGCCTCTGCGGGAGCTCTCTATGGTTCTCGTGGTGCCAATGGTGTAATTATGATTACAACAAAGAAAGGAGACTCCGGCAAAGTTAGAGTAAATTTGAAAGCCAATTGGGGCGTTTCGTCACGTGCTATTCCTCGTTATGAAACGATGAATGAAGCAGGATATTTAGAAACTGTCTTCCAATCATACAAGAATAATCAAATTATAAATAATGGACTTTCTCCTGAAATTGCAGGAAATGCAGCATTAGAAGCCATGAAAAGTGGTGCTACTGCAATGTTGGGTAAGGATGAACAATATAATCCATTCAATTACGGTATTGCGGAATTGATAGATCCTATTACAGGAAAAGTTCGCAGCGATGCAAAATTAAAGTATAGTGAAGATTGGATGGACGAAGCTATGAAATCCAATCCATTGCGTCAAGAATATGTTGCGTCCTTCAGTGGTGGCAATGATAAGACTAAATATATGTTCTCTTTAGGCTATTTAGATGAAGAAGGACTGTTGAAAACCACAAAATTCAATCGTTATAACGGACGATTAAATATTGATTCTGAAGTGACTAATTGGCTGAAAGCCGGAATGAGTGCCAACTATTCTCGCAATGAAAGCAATACTGCCGTAGAAAATTCATCCGGTTCGTCCAATGTCTGGTTCTCGGCACAGTTAATGGCACCGATATTCCCCGTTTATGAAAAAGACGCTGATGGTGCTACTATATACGACAATTTAGGTAATGCTGTTTTTGACTATGGCAAGAACAGACCGGCCGGTGCAAACTCAGAATGGAATACGATCGCAACCCTATATGATGACAAATACTCCACACAAAGTGATAATCTCAGCGGACGTGTATATGCCGAATTGGGTGATTTGAAAAATACATTCTTGGAAGGCTTAAAGTTTTCTGTAAATTACGGTTTTGATTTAATAAATTCAGCAGGAGCAACTTACTATAATCCATACAATGGTAACTCTGTTGCGGTTAAAGGTTCTCTGCAAAAAGCGACAGCTCGCACTTTCAGTTATACTTTCAATCAGTTATTGACGTATGATCGTAAGTTTGGCAATCACCATTTTGAGGCTTTAGTCGGACATGAATTCTATAAATATAGATATGATTACTTATCAGCAACCAAAACAGGATTTCCATTTGGCGGACTTTATGAATTAGATGCGGCGACCAACATAACCGGAGCATCCTCCTATCAGCATAATTATGCCGTACAATCCGTCTTGTCACGATTGAATTATGATTTCGCTGATAAATACTATTTGTCGGCAAGTTTCCGTACCGATGGATCTTCTCGTTTTTATGAGGACAATAGATGGGGTAAATTTTGGTCTGTTGGCGGTAACTGGCGTATTTCTCATGAAGAATTCATGAGCGATATTAGTTGGATTAATAATCTTTCTCTAAAAGCCAGTTATGGTCTTCAGGGAAATGATGCAATATTAGATGGCACGAAACAAAATTTCTATGCTTGGCAATCTTTCTATGATTTAGGATATGCAAATTCTTCTATGAGTGGCGCTGCCGTGACCTCCTTAGAGAACAAGGGCTTGAAATGGGAAAAGAATGCAAATCTGAATATCGGTATCGAAGCTAAATTATTTGACCGTTTTTCTGCCACTATAGAGTGGTATCAACGTAAGACAACAGACATGCTGATGTCGTTCCCGATGGCATCCTCACTTGGTTTTGACGGGTATAACAAAAATGTAGGAAGTATGCGCAACACAGGTGTTGATGTTACATTGGGAGTTGATATATTTAAAAATACGCCATTTACATGGAGTCTGACCCTGATTGGTTCAACTATTAAAAATAAAGTATTGCAATTAGCCGACAAGCCTGAGATAATTTCCGGCTCTTATATTATTCGTGAAGGTGAAACTTTAAATTCATTCTACACTGCCACTGCCGCAGGAGTTGACCCTGCAACCGGAGAACAGTTGTATTGGGCTTGGGACACAGACGAGAATGGCTCTAAGGGACAAAAATACATCACCAATGATATGGCGAAAGCAACTGCTTGTAAGGAAATTCAAGGCAGCCGTATTCCAGACCTGTATGGCTCTATTGGCAACACTTTTAAATATAAAGATTTTGATTTAAGCATATTATGTACATATTCCATAGGCGGTAAAGTGTTGGATGGTGTTTATGATACATTACTGTACGGCAACTATATCGGCCAGGCAAAAAGCAAAATGTTGGAACGTGCATGGAAAAAGCCCGGAGATCTCACCGACATTCCTCGTATTGAAATAGGAAAAAGCTACATCATTACTGACAACAGCCTAATCAATGCCTCCTATTTTGCTATTAAAAATATAGCATTAGGATATACTTTGCCTTCAAAATGGATGAAATCTATAGGATTTGAGTCGGCACGTTTAACCGCAACAGCAGACAATGTAGTGCTGTTTAATCATTTGAAAGGTATGGACCCTCAATACAATTTTACCGGAGGAACAAATTTTGGCTATGTACCTGTAAGAACAGTTTCATTGGGAATTGACATTACATTTTAAATAAATATAGATCAAACAGTAAAAAGATGAAAAAATTATTATATATATTCTCTTTGATTGGCATCCTTTCATTTAGCTCATGCGCTGATGAATTAAATACCGAACCGACTGATAAAGTTTCCGGTTCTACAATATTTGCAGATGCCAGTAGTGCGGAAACTGCCATCAATGGCGTATATCGTATGTTGTATGTGGCGGGATGGAGTGAGAAGTGGGGAGCTGAAAATTGTGGGCAAACAGCTATTAACCTGTTGGGAGATTTAATGGCTGAAGATCACTTGATGAAGGAACAAGGTCAAGGATGGTTTTATGAAGATTATAGATTGAATGTACATGGCGATTATTCCAGCAAATCGGGACGTTCTTATTCTATCTGGAATTTTTATTATACATTAATTAGCAATGTTAATTATATCATTGCTTCCGAGACTTCGATGGGAGGAGACCCCGAACTTAAGAATAGTGTTGTCGGTCAGGCCTATGCCATGCGTGCTTATGCCTATTTCTATCTGATCCAACTCTATCAACAAACTTATAAGGGACATGAAACAGCACCGGGAGTACCTTTATATACGACACCGACTGTAGCCGGTTCGGAAGGAAGCCCGCGCGGTACAGTGCAAGATGTATATACACAAATAAATAGTGATATAAATAAAGCTATTGATTTGCTTGGCAATCTGAATGATAAAGAACAGACACATGTATCGCATGTGGATTATTATGTTGCCAATGGCATTAAAGCCCGTATTTGCCTTGTACAGCATGACTATGCCAATGCAGCCTCCGCAGCAGCCGAAGCATTGAAGAAGCCATCTTTAAAAGTTGCGACTATAGCCGAATTAGGAGGGAACAACAGTGTGAAAGTAGCAGATGTGTTATGGGGAATGGAGATTATAGCCGATCAATCAAGTGGCTTTGCTAGTTTCTTCTCACACATGGATGCCGATGCTCCGGGAATGTATGCTTCTAAAGCCCGCCAATGCATTAGTACGGGATTATATGCACTAATACCCGATACGGACGAACGCAAAACCGCTTGGTTCCGTGGTGTCATTCCTGCTGAGGAGGAAAAATCGTCTTCTTCTTATACAAGTTATTGCCAAACAAAGTTCAAGATGGCAGATTACACCACACGTACCGGTGATTACCTGCTAATGAGAGCAGAAGAAATGATTTTAATAAAAGCTGAAGCAGAATGCCATCAGGACAAGTACGATGACGCGCGTGCAACAATAAAGACTTTAGGCAATCAAAGAGATAGCGGATTTGAAAACCGTTTATCTGCCCGTACGGATGCCAAGACTTACAACTCGAATACAAACGCGCCTCTACAGACATTGATGGATGAAATCTTATTTCAACGCCGTGTTGAACTTTGGGGAGAAGCAGGCCGTATCTTCGATTTGCAACGTTTAGGTTTAGGATACAATCGTAATTATGAAGGATCTAACCATACGGAAAAGGTAACCACAAAGAATACAGAGGCTTCTTCTCCGCTATTTATTCTTCCTTTGCCACAGTCGGAAATTGATGGTAATGAGCATATAGATTCTTCTGATCAGAATCCTATAGTTCAGTAAATTAGTAATTTATTTAATGAAAGCAAATATGAAAATATATTTAATCAACATTTGTGCAGCCATAACCCTTTGCCTGGCAGCCTTGACCTCTTGCAATACAGATGCGGAAGGTACAATATATGACATAAACGGGGAAGAACTTGCCTTTGCTTCCACTCAGATGAATGTGGAAGTAACGGCGGCAGACAATGGTATTATCAGAGTCCCTGTATATCGGGGTAACACCAGTACGGAAAGTACCGCAAATATTAGTATGGATGAAGCCACAATAGCCGAAGGTATTTTCTCTTTAAATAACCCAGCCGTTACTTTTGCTAAAGGTGAAGCAGTTGGATATGTAGAACTTGGATTTGGCGAGATAAATAATTTGGGTGCCACCGAGAAATACGAAATTGTATTGACTATAGATAATGAAGATCAATTATCCCCTTCACAATTAGGGAAAATAAAAGTGTTGGCTCAAAGGAAGTTGACTTGGGAAAGTATCGGCACCGGAACTTATACTTCTGAATTATTTGATGATTCATGGCCGCAGCCTATTGAAAAGGCAATAGAAGGAAATATCTACAGGTTACCAGACTGTATAGTAGAAGGATATCCGTTAGTCTTCTCATTAAGTGATGACAAGCAAGAATTGATAGCTTGGGATCCTCAGCCTACTGGTTATGACGGGACGAATTATGGCATGTTGTACTTTACTGCAGAAGGTATGGAGCGTCAAGGAAACGTGCTGTCTTTCCCGATGCGGGGAGTAGTGTCATATAATGGCGGATGGGGAGTGCTTTATCAAGGATTTACGGAAACATTGGAGATGCCGGAAGGATTCTGATTATTGAGGCAATTAGATAACATGTAATTTGAAATGGCATGTAAAATGAAGTTCGGCTTCATTTTTACATGTCATTTTCTATTTCGTCTGTTTTTATTTTAGCTTTCTTTTTGGTAGCTTCCATTAAAATTATCTATATTTGTTGCCGCGAACCAACGATACATAATATATATAATAAGGTGTAGAAACTATGGCTATGAAAGAATTTGTAATCTCCGAAGCCCAGACAGAAACAGCAGTGCTTGTCGGACTCATCACACAAACGCAGGATGAGCGCAAGACGAACGAGTATCTGGATGAACTGGCTTTCCTTGCCGAGACGGCTGGGGCGGAAGTAGTGAAACGGTTTACGCAGAAATTGCCGACAGCTCATTCAGTGACATATGTCGGAAAGGGAAAGCTGGAAGAAATCAGACAATATATTCGTAATGAAGAGGAAGAAGAACGTGAAGTAGGAATGGTCATCTTTGATGATGAACTTTCTGCGAAACAGATTCGTAATATTGAAGCCGAACTGAAAGTGAAGATACTGGACCGTACTTCACTGATTCTTGATATATTTGCCATGCGTGCGCAGACAGCCAATGCGAAGACGCAGGTGGAGCTTGCGCAATATAAATATATGTTGCCGCGTTTGCAGCGACTCTGGACTCACTTGGAACGCCAGGGAGGTGGTTCCGGTGCAGGTGGCGGTAAAGGTTCCGTAGGACTTCGTGGTCCGGGTGAAACACAGCTCGAGATGGACCGCCGTATCATCCTGAATCGTATGTCGTTGCTGAAAGAACGCCTGGCGGAAATTGATAAACAAAAAGCTACCCAACGCAAGAACCGCGGACGTATGATACGTGTCGCACTGGTTGGTTATACCAACGTGGGAAAATCAACCATGATGAATCTTCTCTCCAAGAGCGAAGTCTTTGCGGAAAACAAACTGTTCGCTACGTTGGACACTACCGTACGTAAAGTGATTATTGAAAATCTACCGTTCTTGTTGTCGGATACGGTAGGATTTATCCGTAAGTTGCCTACCGATTTGGTTGATTCCTTCAAATCTACCTTGGATGAAGTGCGCGAAGCAGATTTGCTGGTGCATGTAGTCGATATTTCCCACCCCGGATTTGAGGAACAGATTGAGGTAGTGAATAAGACACTGGCAGAGATTGGTGGCAGTGGCAAACCTGTGATACTTGTATTTAATAAAATAGACGCTTACACCTACGTGGAGAAAGCGCCGGACGACCTTACCCCCCGAACAAAGGAAAACTTAACACTCGAAGAACTGATGAAGACGTGGATGGCAAAGATGGAGGACAACTGCCTCTTTATTTCCGCCCGCGAACGAATCAATATGGACGAACTGAAAAATGTAGTTTATCAGCGAGTGAAAGAATTACACGTTCAGAAATATCCCTATAACGATTTTCTTTATCAGACCTACGAAGAGGAGGTGGAATAATTAATCAATGTGCTGCTTTGCTGATTGGGGGAAGCGGCATATTACTATATTTATTTATATGAAAGACTATCGTAGATTAACTGAAGATGAGGTGCTTCAGTTGAAGAGCCAGTCGTGTCTGGCCGATGATTGGGGAAATGTTCTGGTAGCTGATGGATTTAATTGTGAGTATGTCCATCATACCCGTTTCTCGGGTGAAGTAAAACTGGGAGTATTCGAATCAGAATTTACATTGCGGGGAGGCATTAAGAAACATTCGGGATTGCGCCATGTGACGCTGCACAATGTGACAGTAGGGGATAACTGCTGCATTGAGAATATCCAGAATTACATTGCAAATTATGAGATTGGCAGTGACACCTTTATCGAAAATGTAGATATCATCCTGGTGGATGGGTTGACTACTTTCGGCAATGGGGTGGAAGTGGCAGTGCTCAATGAAACCGGAGGACGTGAGGTCTTGATAAATGACAAGTTGTCTGCGCACCAGGCGTATATACTTGCGTTGTACCGCCACCGTCCCGAACTGATTAACCGCATGAAATCCATTGCAGATTATTATTCCAATAAACATGCATCTGCTGTCGGCAGTATTGGCAATCATGTCATGATTCTAAATACGGGATCTATCCGGAATGTTCGGATTGGCGATTATTGCCATATCTGCGGAACCTGCCGTCTGACTAATGGTAGTGTGAATAGTAACGTGACGGCTCCCGTACATATCGGACATGGAGTGATTTGTGATGATTTTATAATCTCTTCCGGTTCGCAGGTGGATGACGGCACGATGTTGAGTCGTTGTTTCGTCGGGCAGTCTTGTAAATTGGGGCATAACTATTCCGCTTCCGATTCCTTGTTCTTTAGTAACTGCCAGGGAGAGAACGGAGAAGCATGCGCCATTTTCGCGGGTCCTTTTACCGTGACACATCACAAATCGACTTTGCTGATTGCCGGAATGTTCTCGTTTATGAATGCAGGCTCAGGGTCTAATCAAAGTAACCATATGTATAAGCTGGGGCCGATTCACCAGGGGACGATGGAAAGGGGAGCGAAAACGACTTCCGATTCATACATCCTGTGGCCGGCACGTGTCGGAGCTTTCTCTCTCGTGATGGGACGCCATGTCAATCATGCAGATACATCCAATCTTCCTTTCTCTTACCTGATAGAGCAACGGAATACGACTTATCTGGTTCCGGGCGTTAATCTGCGAAGCGTGGGGACAATTCGTGACGCCCAGAAATGGCCGAAACGTGACAAGCGGCAAGACCCGAACCGACTGGATTATATCAATTACAACCTTTTGAGTCCCTATACCATTCAGAAGATGTTCAAAGGACGTTCTATTCTGAAAGAATTGAGACGGGTATCCGGTGTGACATCCGAAATCTATTCTTATCAAAGTGCCAAAATCAAAAATTCTTCTTTGAATAATGGTATCCGCTTTTATGAAATAGCTATTCATAAATTCTTGGGTAACTCAATAATTAAGCGGTTGGAAGGCATCAACTTCCAGAGCAACGAAGAAATCCGCCAGCGTTTGAAGCCGGATACGGAAATCGGAACCGGCGAATGGGTGGATGTGTCCGGGCTGATTGCTCCAAAGAGCGAGATCGACCGATTGCTGGATGGCATTGAGAACGGTACTATCAATCGATTGAAATCAATCAATGCCTGCTTCGCAGAGATGCACGAGAATTATTACACATACGAATGGACGTGGGCTTACAATAAGATTCAGGAATTTTATGGCTTGAATCCGGAAACGATTACAGCGCAAGATGTGATTCGTATCGTAAAATCCTGGCAGGAAGCTGTTGTAGGACTGGATAAGATGGTGTATGAAGATGCAAAGAAAGAATTCTCCCTGTCTTCCATGACCGGATTCGGTGCCGACGGTTCTCACGACGAAATGAAGCAGGACTTTGAGCAAGTACGCGGTGATTTCGAAAGCAATACGTTTGTGACGGCTGTGTTGAAACATATTGAAGAGAAAACAGAGCTTGGAAATGAACTGATTAAACGTATTGAAGGCATATAAGAGCAAACAGACTATAACCTATGAAACGATAGACGGCGGGCAGTGTGCAACTAAAGCACAACTTGTCTGCCGTTTTGTTTCAGCACCGGAATTCTCCGTTATTCATTCTTAATTCTTCATTCCTCATTCACCATTCTTCATTCTTAATTACTACCTTTGCCACACTAACTAA
The DNA here is from genome assembly GCF_024623065.1 of Bacteroides acidifaciens. GTDB lineage: Bacteria > Bacteroidota > Bacteroidia > Bacteroidales > Bacteroidaceae > Bacteroides > Bacteroides acidifaciens. The sequence goes on along the minus strand of NZ_JANJZR010000024.1, from coordinate 36,533 downwards.
CATTACGTAATAAAATAAGAAACTTATGGCAACACCTCCGTTTAAGTATCAGCCCATGTTTGAAAAGGGAAAAGATACAACTGAGTATTATCTGCTTACCAAAGACTATGTATCAGTAAGCGAGTTTGAAGGAAATCCCATCCTGAAAATTGAAAAAGAAGGTTTGACTGCGATGGCTAATGCTGCTTTTCGTGATGTATCATTCATGCTTCGTCGTTCGCACAACGAACAAGTTGCTAAGATTCTGAGTGATCCGGAAGCAAGTGAAAACGATAAGTATGTGGCGCTGACTTTCCTGCGTAACGCAGAAGTTGCTTCAAAAGGCGTACTTCCATTCTGCCAGGACACCGGTACTGCTATTATTCATGGTGAAAAAGGACAGCAGGTATGGACTGGATATTCTGACGAAGAAGCGCTTTCACTGGGCGTATATAAAACATACACTGAAGAAAACCTGCGTTATTCACAGAATGCGCCTCTGAATATGTATGATGAGGTAAATACCAAATGTAACCTCCCTGCACAGATTGACATCGAAGCTACCGAAGGTATGGAATATGAATTCCTTTGTGTAACAAAAGGTGGTGGCTCTGCCAACAAGACATATTTGTATCAGGAAACAAAAGCGATCCTGAATCCCGGTACATTGGTTCCGTTCCTGGTTGAAAAGATGAAGACATTGGGAACAGCTGCTTGTCCTCCTTATCATATCGCTTTCGTAATCGGTGGTACTTCTGCTGAAAAGAACCTGTTGACAGTGAAATTAGCTTCTACTCATTTCTATGATAACCTGCCGACTACCGGAAACGAATATGGTCGTGCATTCCGCGATGTCGAACTGGAAAAAGAAGTATTGGCAGAAGCTCACAAGATTGGGCTGGGTGCACAATTCGGAGGTAAATATCTTGCTCACGATGTACGTATCATCCGTCTGCCTCGTCATGGTGCATCTTGTCCGGTAGGTTTGGGCGTATCTTGCTCTGCCGACCGTAACATCAAATGTAAAATCAATAAGGAAGGTATCTGGATTGAGAAACTGGATTCAAATCCGGGTGAACTGATTCCGGCTGAACTGCGTCAGGCAGGTGAAGGGGATGTTGTGAAGATCGACCTGAACCGTCCGATGCCTGAAATTTTGAAAGAGTTGGCTAAATATCCGGTTGCTACCCGTCTGTCATTGAACGGAACGATTATTGTAGGTCGTGACATCGCTCATGCTAAACTGAAAGAGCGTTTGGATCGCGGTGAAGACTTGCCACAATATATTAAGGATCATCCTATTTATTATGCTGGTCCGGCAAAAACTCCGGAAGGTATGGCGTGTGGCTCTATGGGTCCTACTACGGCAGGACGTATGGACTCTTATGTAGAACTGTTCCAAAGTCATGGCGGCAGTATGGTGATGTTGGCAAAAGGTAACCGTAGCCAGCAGGTGACAGATGCTTGTCAGAAATATGGTGGTTTCTATCTTGGTTCTATCGGAGGTCCGGCAGCTATTCTTGCACAGAACAACATCAAGAGCATCGAATGTGTGGAATATCCGGAATTGGGTATGGAAGCTATCTGGAAGATTGAAGTAGAGGACTTCCCGGCATTTATCTTGGTAGATGATAAGGGTAACGACTTCTTCAAACAGTTGAAACCGTGGAATTGCAAAAAATAACCGGTTGATACCTGTTGGGATGAAACAGTAAGAAGAGAGGCTGTCTAAAAAGTCGTTAGTAACTAGACAGCCTCTTGAATTCATAAAGGGGCTGTCTGACTATTTTATTGTCAGACAGCCCCTCTTCTTATGTTTTAGGACTTAAAGACTTTCCGGATATTTACTTTTTCAGTGTAAATATCAACCTTTCATCATTCATGATTACTTATTCTGTTCCTTTTTCCATTTTTCATATCTCTTCAGCACCTTGCTTCCATCTTTGTTATACCAGCTATAACCATTCCGGCGTTCGTGCCCGATTTCCGATATATCATATTTCTTTATGCCATCACGGTCGCAGAAAAAAGGCCGGTTTGTTTCCAGCTCATAAAAACGTGCCCAAAGAGTAGGACAGTCTTCACAAGGAACCATGCGATAGTCTTTTTTGCCATCACTGTTAGTGAAATATTCCTTCTGTATTCCTTTTATTGCAGACTTCTGGAACCATTTGATAGCTCCTTCTATGGATTTCACAACGTCTGCAGATGGATGGGGAAGTGACATCAGTAGTAATACAATATTGTCCGACTCTTGTCCGCTTAGTGATGGGAGTTCATAGGCACGTGCTTTGCAGGGTTCTAAAGTGACACGGTCATGTTGGGCGCACCACACTGTTAGCTCTCCATTCTGGCGCACCTGCGTTTTGAGTATACACTCTATCCCTTTGTTAAATGCATTGCGTGCTTGTTCACAGATATTGTCAGGAAGGAAAGTGTAAGGAGCTTTCTTTTCGTATATGTTCCGAAGTTGGTTCATCACTCTCACCATTGCATTGTCATTGTAAGTGATTTGTACATAATAACCTTTGGGACGCGGATAAAATTGAGGCCATCCACCGTTTTCATACTGCGATTTGAGCAGATATTGAATACCGTTCAGCACTCCTTCTTTATATTTCTCTTTTTGCGTAGCCAGATAAAGCCGTGACAAATATTCTATTTCTGTCGTGGTGGCATTGTTGTCGATGGTGCTTTGGTTGGTATTTTCTTTAGCTTTTAGTGCTGCATTATATTCTTGTTCCGTCAGTTCCGCTGGCATATAGATATTCTTGGGCCAGCCTCCGGTCGTTTGTTGATAGAGTAACACGTTGTCGCCGATGCGTTGGGCTTCTTCCGTCTTGAAGAAATCATCGTCAAATTTGGGGGCGATGTGTACCCAATCTTTGTAGTTCTGTTGTTTTCTGTAATCTGTTGCTTTTTGGGCTGAGGCGTTTGCCAGGATAAAAAGTAATAGTAAGAAAAGACTTAGTTTTCTCATGGCTTTTATTATTTTAATGTTTTTAAGTATGCAAATGTAGGAAGAAAGAAAAACATCGGTATGTAATAACTGTTTTTTATACAGTAAAAATTGAGACTGTCTAAAAAGTCGGTTCTATCTTCATTCTTCTCCTCTTCCCGAAGGAGGGGAGTTAGAGTTACTGACGACTTTTTAGACAGCCTCAATCAAAAAATAAATGGAAACTACTTCCTTATTCCAGATATTTCGTGATCTTTCCGCTGATTTGCAACAGGGATATTTCGCAAAGTTTCGTATTGTATTCAGCAGAGAGGATGCGTTCCTCTGCATCTAACAAACTTTTTTGTGCTTCGCGCACTTCAAAACCGGAAAGGTCTCCCTGTATATAACGGTCCATGGCAATATCGTGATTGTCTTTGGCGGTTATCAGGTTTTGACGTTCCAGATTCAATAATTGAAGATTGTTGCGATAGGCTTGCCATAGGTTACTGAGATCAGAGCGAAGGGCTAACTCCAAATCCTGTCGTTCCAGGCGACGATTTTTGAAAGCCAGACTTGCATTTCTCTTTTCGCGACGACGATTACCGTCGAATATCTTAAAACCGACAGTTATTCCGGCATTGAAGCCCAGTTCACCTCTTCTGCTGTTTGCATTGATGTCATACTTGTTGAACGTATATCCATATCCGGTATTTAGTTTGAGATATGGATAGTTGCGTGAGTTTATTTTCTTGTAGTCCAATTGGGCAAGTACCGTGTTTTGATCTGCCTTGAGCAAAGAAGCATTGGTTGCTAACGTTGAATTCCACAAATCATCAAATTGCAAGTCGCTGTATACATCGATGGTAGAGTCTTTGATAATAATGTTTTGATTAACATTGTTGTTAGCCATCAGTTCATTCAACTGGATGCGTGAAGAATGTAGCAATTCCTGTTGTTTGATGTATTGGGCACTGTCTGCATTGAAATCCACCTTTGCCTGCTGATAATCCAACCCGGAGAACTTGCCCACAAGGTGGCTTGCTTCCGCTATGCGCAAGCGCTCTTTAGAGAGTGACATTGCATAATGAAAGTTTTTCAGACGAATCTTCTGTTGGATAAAATTATAGTATTCGGAAGTCAGGGCAGCAATAAAATCTTCAATGGCAATACGCGTGTTGGTTTCCCCCTGACGTTCCAGTTCTTTCAACTGCTTGTAAGTCGTACTGATATTGAATCCATCGAAAATAGTCCAGTTGAGGTTAAGACCGACATTGATCGTCTGGTCGTAGACTCCGTTGTGCTTTGTTATTTCCCCGGTAGCACGTGCCTTGGTCTCAATATTGTCCAAGTTTCCGGTATATCCGGCAGAGAAGTCCAATGTAGGCAGGTAACCCGCATTTCCCAATGTCGCATTGTTCTTGTTGATTTGCTCTTCATTATGGACGATACGCAGAGAGTAATTGTTTTGCAATCCTTCTTCCAGACACTCTTTTAAGGTGAGCACCTGTGCCTTCGCAGTAGAAACTGATAAGAAGGCACATGCGGTAACTATATATATGATGCGTCTCATACAACTATCTTTCTGTTTCATTCTTTTAGTTTTTTGATTCGGTTCGTCGAAATATAACTGTAAATAGCCGGTACGATATACATGGTGAGCAAAGTAGAAACTACCATACCACCTACTACTGCCGTACCCATGGCAATACGCTGATTAGCACCTTCACCGGTGGCAAAAGCCAATGGGATAAGTCCCAAAACCGTAGAAGCACTTGTCATCAGAATCGGGCGTAGACGTTGCAGGGCAGAATCCTTGATGGCATTCATCTTGTCCTCGCCGGTTTCCTGTTTCTGATTGGCAAATTCCACAATCAGGATACCATTCTTGGCCACCAGCCCGATAAGCATAATGATACCAATCTGACTGAAAATATTCATTGTAATATCTCCCAAATACATAAATACTAATGCTCCGGCAATAGCCAGCGGCACTGTCAGCATGATAATCAACGGGTCTTTGAAACTTTCGAATTGGGCAGCCAGAATCAAGTATATCAGAAGAATAGCCAGGATAAAGGCAAACATCAGACTCGAAGAACTTTCGCGATACTCCTTGGAGTCGCCCGACAAAGCGGTACGGAACGTATCGTCCAATGTTTCCTTGGCTATCTTATCCATTTCGTCCAATCCTTGTCCGATGGTCTTTCCGTCTGCCAGTCCCGCAGAGATAGTGGCGGATACAAAACGATTATAGCGGTATAGTTTAGGCGGGGCAATACCACTTTCCAGTTCAATCAGGTTGTCCAGTTGAATCATGTCTCCGCCGTTGCTGCGAACATAAATCGCTTTTAGGTCGGCCGGTTTATTTCTCTGCTGGCGGTTGATTTCGCCAAGGATTTCGTACTGTTTTCCGTTCATATAGAAATATCCCATGCGTTGGCCGCTCAATCCGTATTGCAACGTTTGGGCGATGTTCTTTGTGCTTACCCCCATGATACTCGCCTTGTCGCGGTTAATCTGGATGCGGGCTTCCGGTTTGCTGAACTTCAAGTCAACGTCCGCCATCTGGAAGACCGGGTTTTCGTACACTTTCGCCATGAATTTAGGCAATACCTCTTCCAGTTTTTCCAGATTGGTAGCCTGAAGTACATACTGGACAGGCATACTTCCACGACGTCCGCCGAAGGAAGATTGCTGTTGCACGAACGAACGCGCCATTGTCTTCTTCTGTACCGCTTTTGAGATTTTCTCGGCAACTTCCATTTGCGTGTAGTTGCGGTCCTTCATGTCCTTCAGCGTGATACGTACGTTTCCGCTACCACTGGATACACGGGCAGTCACCGCTTCCGCATCCGGAAGGATGGAGTCGACAAGTTGGTTGATATCTTCGGTATAATCGCGTATGTATTCATAAGTGACGCCTTCTGCACCTCTCGTATTGATGCTGATTTGCGAACGGTCTTCCAAAGGTGCCATTTCCGAAGGAACCGCATTCCACAGGATACCAATCAGGCAAATGGTGATGAATGTGAATGGAAGCGCAATCCATCGTTTATTCAGAAAAGCGGCAAGTGAACGGCTGTATAGCCGGTTCATCCCTTCAAAGAACGGTTCTGTCTTTGTGTAGAACCAGCCTTGTTTTTCCCGTTTGATAAGCAACTTGGTTGCCAGCATCGGCGTGAAAGTCAATGCGGCAAATGAAGAGATGATGACCGAACCGGAGATTACGATACTGAACTCCCGGAACAGACGTCCCGTCATACCATCCATAAAGACGATAGGGAAGAATACCGCTACCAGCGTAATAGTGGTGGAAATAACAGCAAAGAAGATTTCTTTGGCTCCTTCTATACCCGCTTCTTTCGGGGTCATTCCTTTCTCAATACGGATGTAGATATTCTCCGTCATAACGATGGCATCGTCTACTACTAGTCCCACGGACAATACGATGGCAAGCATGGAAAGTACATTGATGGAGAAACCAGCCAGATACATGACGAAGAACGCACCGATAAGGGATACGGGAATCACGATACATGGCACGAGTGTGACACGCCAGTCGCGCAAGAAAAGGAAAATGATGATGATAACGAGTACGAAAGCTTCATACACAGTAGACTTCACTTCGTTGATGGATGCGCGGATAAACTTGGTATTATCAAAACCATAGTTGTAGTGCACGTCTTCCGGCAAGTCTTTCTTCATTTGTTCCATACGCTGATATACGGCGTCCGCAATCTCAATGTGGTTGGCACCCGGCTGTGGAATAACTACGACACCTACCATCGGCACACCGTTCATCTTCATATAACTTTTGATGTCGGCAGGTCCCAATTCTGCACGTCCGATGTCGCTGAAACGCACGATGCGGTTATTCTCTTCCTTGATAATCAAATCATTGAACTCGTCTGCTGTGTGCATCAATCCTAAGGTGCGGATTGTCAGCTCGGTGGTATTTCCTTCGATACTACCGGACGGAAGTTCTACGTTCTCACTGTCCACTGCATTTTTCACGTCGATAGGGCTGATACCGTATCCAGCCATTTTTGCAGGGTCGAGCCAGAGGCGCATGGAGTAGCGTTTCTCTCCCCAAATGGATACGCTACTTACATCGGAAATGGTTTGCAACTGTTCTTTTACTGTCAAATCAGCGATTTCACTCAATTCCAACAAGGTACGTTTGTCGCTCTGAAGGGCCACCATCAGGATAGGCATAGCGTCCGCATCGGCTTTGGATACGGTAGGCGGGTCACAATCGCGCGGCAGATAGCGTTGGGCACGTGAAACTTTGTCGCGCACGTCATTTGCTGCTGTTTCCAGGTCGACGGACAATTCAAACTCTACTGTAATACGGCTCTGTCCTTGTTGGCTGACACTGGACAAAGAACGGATACCCGGAATACCATTGATGTTCTGCTCCAACGGTTCGGTAATCTGGTTCTCGATAACGTCGGCATTGGCTCCCGGATAGGAGCAACTGACGGAAATAATCGGATTATCCACAGACGGATATTCACGGACACCCAGGTAGTTGTATCCGATAAATCCGAAGAGTAGGATAATGATTGTCAGTACGGTGGCTAATACCGGTCGGCGTATGCTTAATTCGGATATATTCATAGGGCGTTGGTATTAATCAATGTTGTCGAGTTTCACGGCAAGTCCGGTGCGGAGCTGCAATGTTCCTGAGGTGATGATAGTATCTCCCATGTGCAACCCCCTTATCACTTGCACTTCGGATGCGGTGCGGATGCCGGTAGTGACTTCCACCGGTTCGGCCTTTCCGGATTTGTACAGGTAGACTTTGTCTTTACCCATTTCCGGCACAATCGCTTCCGTAGGGATAGCGATGGCATTGGCTATTTCGTCTTTTTTTATTAACACGCTTGCATAGCGGCCGGGGAGTAGGATATGGTTGACATTCGGATACAGTGCGCGGGCGGTAAACTGGTGCAGGTTGGGGTCGATGGCCGATTCCACAGCATACACTTGCGCGCCGAACGCATCCAAATTGCCTTCAACATTGAAGTTTAAGTTAGTCCCTTTTCTAATCTGTTTGGCATAACGCTCCGGTACGGAAAACTCAACTTTGAGGGGAGCGATTTTAGTCAGTTTGGCAACGACCGTAGTAGGAGAGGCGTAGGTACCGATACTGACTTGGCGAAGTCCGATAATTCCGTCAAACGGAGCACGAAGCTCGGTCAATTCTATATTAGCTTTGATTATTTCTATGTCGGCATTCAAGGTAGCCAAATCTGTTTTCACTTGCTCGTAGGCTTCTTTACTGACAGCATCGCGTTTCAGTAACGCGTCTTGGCGGAATACGCGGTCTTCTGCCAATTTCAATTGTGAAACAAGACGTTGTAATTGTGCCTGCAACTGCCGGTCGTTTACTTTGGCAAGCAACTGACCTTTCTTTACCGATGTTCCTTCCTCAAAATTAATTTCAACAATCTTGCCGGAAGTCTCGAAAGACAAATCCACTTCTTCGTCAGGCAGAAGTACCCCTGTAGTCGTAAATTCATCTGTCAGGGATTGTGGCTTTATGACTTTGGCGTTCACATTTAAAATCTGCTTTCCCTTTTTGGATTTGCCGCCCATCACTTTGTCGGCAGCGGCCAGTTCGTTGTTCTTTTTGGGTAATTGTGAGTAGATTCCACCACCGATAATACCGGCACCGACAAGAATAATGATGCCCCATTTAGTTTTCTTATTCATGATTACATACAATATGATTGTTTGTAGATATGTTTTCTTATTGCAGTTAGATGGTATATTTCCAAAAAGGTTTAATACATGGAGTGTTATTTTCAGAAAATAGAGTATAGTCGGATGATGGGTTGATTCTTTTTGTATCTTTGCCGTGTCACCTTCCGGATAGAGCAGGTTGGTGGGAATTGTTGACTTTATAAAACAAAATGTATGAAAAGATTTGTATTTGTATGTAGTATGCTGTGTATGTCGCTGGCCTCTTTTTCCGGTGTGAAATACACGATTTTGGGGAAAGCTCCCCAGGAAATGAATGGAGAGAAAGTCTACCTTTCCATGATGTCGAAGAATACCCGTGTGCCGCAGGATTCTGCCAGAATTGAAAACGGCGCCTTTGTTTTCAAGGGTGAGACGGAGCGTAACGATATCGCATCGGTTTATCAGAGAAGCGAACATGGTTTTTATGCATTGGTCGCGTTGGAAGAGGCGACTATCACGCTCGACCTTACAGGAAAGGATTTTCCGGTGCAGAGCGGAGGTACGCTGAGCGAGCGGCTCAACGAATACGCTGACACGATGGCTGCTTATAACAGAGAAGCTGCAAGTCTCGGTATTGACAAGATGGCGGACGAGTTTCGCAATCCGCAGACCTCTGATGCGCGGAAAAAGGAGCTTATCGAAGTGTTCAACAGCGTGCGCGATCGTCGGTCACAAGCCATGAACAGTCTGTTTGTAAAAAACAAAGACAATGTGTTGGGAGCCTACTTGTTTCCGTCGGTCAAAGGTTTCTATTCGGAGGATGAAGCGGAACAGTTGATTTTGAGTGCCGGAAAGGATTTTCAGGAATACCCGTCAGTGAAGAGGGTATTGGCTCAACTCAATGCTGGAAAGGCGCGCCGTTCGGGCAACAGGTTTGCGGACTTTGAAATGGAAGACAAGGAGGGCAATATGCGCAAACTTTCCGAATTTGTGGGCAACGGAAAATATGTGTTGGTTGATTTCTGGGCTTCGTGGTGTGGTCCGTGCCGGGCGGAAATGCCGCACGTGAAGGCTGCCTATGAGAAATTCCACGATAAAGGATTCGAGATTGTAGGTGTGTCGCTCGACAACAAAAAAGAGGCTTGGCTCAAAGCGATTGAACAGTTAGGAATGCCGTGGCCGCAACTTTCCGACTTGAAAGGCTGGCAGAATGCCGGTGCGCAGAAGTATGGAGTGAACAGCATCCCCTGTACACTGCTGGTAAGTCCGGAAGGAATCATCATCGGCTCTAATTATCGCGGAAACCAGTTGGAACAAAAGTTGGGTGAGTTGCTGAAGTAATCACAATCTTTTTTCTACCGATTACAAACAATAAATGCAAGTCTCGTTTATAAAAACGAAACTTGCATTTATTGTTTAAAACCAATCGGGCGGAACTTTCCATCTAAGAAACCGGAAGTTTGCCATCAAGCGTAACAACGTTATTTCCAACGTTCACGATAGGTTACATCGCGCACTTTGGCAAAACCGGTGTATTGGGCTACTTCCGTCAGTGTGCCGTTGGTGTTGTCGAACTTGTAGAAACGTACGATTCCGTTGTTGGGGTCGGAGTCGTCTTTCTTATACGAACCCACTATCAGATAACGTTCCTGCTCCAGAAATTCGTCGGATGTGTCGGACAGCCTTTCGGCAGGTGTCTGAAATGGATTGAACTTCATCATCGTGATTTCCTCCCCGTCCAACGTCAGAGTGGCGGAAGGTATGAGGCCTTGTCCTTGCAGGTGGTAGCAATATACCTTGTTGCCGGTTTCGTAAAACATATACGGATAGAGCGAATGGAATGCAAAGTGCTTTGCCTTGCCAAAGTCCGTAGCCTCTATTTGCCGGTAATAGGTTTGCTGGTAACTTTTTCCGGCAAGGTTGATGCCGTAGACATAGCGCTTATGTGCTTCGTCTTGCAGTATCGAATAGACGGTGGCCGAGGCGAACTTGGTGCTTTCCATTGCTATCATCTCTTTTCCGGTGGAGAAGGAGAAGAGTGCATTTTCCGGGTCGGAGAATGACGCACAGAGTTCCTCTTTGGCGTCATCCCATTTCAGGAAACGCCGGTTGTCTTTGTCATACAATAGTGCGATGAGTTCCGTTTCCGCATTGTGGGTTTGCATGGTACCGATAAACGGTGCAAGAGTAAATTCCGGCTTCCCGTTCGAGATAAGTGTGTTGATGGGAAATTCAAAACCACCTCCGGCGTTCCAGGTGTTTCGCTTGTAGAGGTTGCCTTTGTCGGTGATGACAAACTGATTGTTGAAGTACACACTGGCAATCACATCCGGTTTTTCGTCCTCCAGTGCCTTGAGGAACAGCGAACAACTGATATCGTTTCTGTCGGAAGTTTCCAGGCTGGCGTTGTCTATTTCGTAGATTCCTTCCTCGCTGCTGATGAAGATGGCATCTCCTCTTACGTCTTTCGGGTAAGCGTCGAAATAGATTTTCTTGGCATTCCGAAGTAGGGGAGCATTCATTCCCAAGAGGTCGCGGGCAACAACGATACGGTCTTTGGATATGACAGATATCAAGTCAAGCCGTACATGGTTTTCCGCTCCTTCATCGCAAAGTACCATCCATCCTTCGTAGGTGGTGGATACTATTTTGACATCCACCTTGAAGTTGGTAGTGACACTGGTTCGTTTATCTGTCACGGTGTACCAGCAGACATATTCGCCGGGACCCACGTCAGGTATACATTCTATCTTTTGTTTTCTTTCTTCGTTGATATCAATATAGCGTGAGCCGTTCGGCAAACGTCCGCTTCGTATGTATAGCAAACAGCCGAATTCGTAGTTCGGATCGCCCTCCCGGATGATTCCTTCTGTGGACGACTTGAGGGTGGGGGTGATGGACAGCACATCGGCTTTCTGGAGCAGCGTCACTTGTTCGGGCAATCCTTCGGCGGTGATTTCCGGCACTTCGCTGTAGTCGTAGTTGCCTTTGTCTTCATAACAGGCGGTTGTAAGAAAGAGCAGCAAGGCAAGATATAGGGTGTTTTTTGTAATCTTTTTCATAATCGTTCAAGTTTAGCGGTTGGACGTTTCATAGTTGGAATAATCTACTTGATAGTTGGGGCCCAGTTGCATATAAGCATCTCCGTCCATCACCGGGGTACCGGCGTCGGCGAGTGCTTGCAACTCTTCTTTCAGTGCCCGTGCGGCATAGCCGAATTGGTAGTAGGGGCATCTTCCACGCAGCCAGTCCTCGTGCGACCATCCCATAATGGTGTTCAGATGTTGCTCCTTGAGGATAGACCAGTCGCCGAAATGATTTTTCGACCAGTCTTTCGGAGTGTCATATTTGTTGTGGAACATAATTTTGAACCGCGTTCCGCAGATGTATTCCCCTTGTGTGTTCCACGACGCGCTGTTTTTATACTGTTCGAGTTCGGTGGTAAATTCGTTGTTGCTTTCCAGATAGAATTCGATTCGCAGGGTCGATTCGGTGAGGTCCGGATGGCGTTTCAGCGCGACGGAAACACTGTTGCTGGCTTTGCCTGCCGGAATGAAGCAGGTGCTTTCGTCGTAGTCGAAATGTACGCCCCGTTTGGCTGTGGACTTTTCTTCGTCTACTTTCAGCACGAACGGGCGGTCGTAGTCGGCAATGTTGCCCATGAGATAAACGTTTACCGAGGCGGCTATTTCCGACGAACTTTCCGGGTAGACGGACAAGGAATACGTGGTGGAGTCGGAAAACGAAGTAGGAACCCCCGTTATCGTATATCCGGTGACGTTTTGGATGTAAATACCCGATTTTTCTCCTTGAAAGGTTGTGAAATCTTCTTCGGCGCAGGAGGTGAGCCAACTACCTGCCAATAGTAAAAGGGCGAGTGTATAAATAATATGTTTCATGATTGCTGAGTTTTTTTAACGGTTTTCTTGTTCACTTGCCGGCAATGGTAACTGGTAGGTTGCTGTGATACTGCCATCGGTATTCGCATTGTACAGGTTGTTCAATCCCTGGTTGTTTCTTTTGAGCATGAAGAAAATCTGTCCTTCACCCCAGAATTCGCGCAGGTACTCTTTGGAGTGCTCGGTGAGAAGTTCGAACATCCCCGGAAGCCCTATTCCGCGTGCCTGTTTGATGGGAGTGAGGTAGGTCTGGGCAGCCGTTATTCCTGCCATCAGGTTGCTGGGGTCTTTCATGATGGAAGATTCGGCGGCTATATAATAGGCTTCGCTGATTCTCATTAGCGGCATCAGGAAAGCGTAGAAAGGCGGATTCTCTTCGTTGTAGCTTATTTTGGCGTATTTGCAGAAACTATACAGGTTGCCGTTGGCACGCCATTGCGACAGGAACCGGTAGTCGGCCTGATTGAAAAGCTGCTGGATATACCCTGCCTTCGGTTGCAGGAGGGCTGCTCCGCTAAGGTTGGTTCCGTCGAAGTTGTCGGAATAGATGGATTCGCGGTCGGCATTGTAGAGTCCGAACAGTACTTCGGAAGAGAAAACCCGGTCGGGCGAGATGCTGCCCAACAGTTTGTCGGAGTCAACGAATGGGAAAGTGGTTTTCACATAGTCGTCGCCGATGAGGCGTTCGGCTTCTGTCAGGGCGTTGGTATAGTCTTTTGCCCAAAGATGGACACGGGCTTTCATCAAGATGACGGCGAAGTAGTTGAGACGCAATTGGCGGTAGCGTCGGTAGTTGTTTCCGTTTTCGTTGTTGCTGTTCAGCACTCCTTCGGTCAGTATCGGGTCGGCTTCTTTCAGTAGCTCTTCCGCTAAGTTGAGGTCGGGCATCAGATAGTCGTAGATGAACTGGCGGGACGACAGCAGTTCGTGTGCTTGCGCCTTGTCCGAATTGTTGTAAGGAATGGCGGGTTGCTCTGCCGAGCCGTCGTTGTAGTTCGGACCGAAAAGGCGCAGCAGGTCGAAGTGGATGAAAGCGCGCAGGGCAAGGCAGTCACCTTTTATCAGTTCCATATCTTTCTGTGTCAGCACTCCGTTCTGCTCCTCCAGTGCGCTCAGTATGACGTTGACGTTCAAGATGGTGGAGTAAGCCTCTTTCCAGATGGCGTCAATGCTTGCCTGCAGGTTGGTGCTGCTGTAGTCGTAAGTGCTCCATAAGTAATTGAGCGAATTGGAGTTGTTGCTGCCCGGCGTGTACCGTTGTGCGAGGATGTCTATCATGCCGTAGCTCAGGTTTTGCCCGTAGAGCGTATTGGAGGCTATGCGGTTGTACACTCCGTTGACGGCAGAATAGAATCCGTCTACGGTAGAGAATTGTTGCTTCTTCACATATTGGTCTTTGGGCGAATAGTCCAGCCAGTCGGAACAGCCGGTGGTCAGCACCACGGCGACCAATATCCATACATATGTTTTAATACTTGCTTTCATGATAAGTGTAGGTTTATAAAGTGAATGAAAGGGCTAATGACACACTTCGGGCAAACGGATAACTGGTTCCGCGCTCTTCTTTGATGGTAGACAGTCGGAAGATGTTGTTCATATAAGCATTGATGCGCATACCGCTGATGCCGAGCTTGCCGGCAAGCTGCGGGTCGAATTCGTAGCCGATTTGGAATGATTCGAGCGACAGGGTGTTTTCTTTCTGCACAAAGCGCGACGACATCGGGGTGTTGGTTGCATCGGCGATGTTCTTGAACTGCGCGATGTCGCCCGGTTTCTGCCAACGGTTGTACAGGGCGCGTTTGTCCTGGTTCTTGGTCAGTCCTGCCATTCCGATGTTTTCTACTTTCGAGTAGACGGCGTTGTTGAAGGTTTCGGCTCCCATACGGTAGCGGAAGGTTGCGCCGACGGTGAATCCCTTGTAGCCGAAGTTCGAACCGATGGTTCCTTCCGCGTTCGGGCGGGTGTTGCCTACGATTACCTCTTCGTCGTAAGAGAAGTCGTACGTATAGGTACCGTCTTTCTTGATAAACAGTTCGCGTCCGTTTGCCGGGTCGATACCTGCCGAGCGTACGGTCCAGATATCATCCGGGTCGGCACCGTCGTAGTAGCGTACGGTAGAGCGGCTTTGGCCGTATTTGTTCAGTTTTTCCAGAGCGTTGCCGATGCCGTCCAGCTTGCTGCTTGCCAGGCGAATTGTTCCACGTACCGACCAGGTGAGCCGTTTGTTGAAATCGCGGAAGATGTAGTATTGTGCGATACCGGTGAATCCTTTGGATATCTGCTTGCCGAGATTCGTGTTATAGGAAGTGAGACCGGCCGAAGAGGGCAGTCCGATACCGATAAGCAGAGGGTCTGTCGTTTTGTGGTAATAATCCAAGGTCAGCACCAGCCGGTTGTTGAACATGGTCAGGTCAAGACCGATATTCTTGTCGAGTGTGGTTTGCCATTTCAAGTCGTCGTTGCCCAGTTGGCTCAGTACGGAACTCAGCCCGAAATAGTTGTAGGCTGCATATGAGTAGCGGAAAGTGGTGAGCGACATGGACGAACTGTAGTTCATATTTCCGGGATTGCCGACAGAACCGCGAATCTTGAAGTAGTTGATAAAGCGCAGGTTGTCGCGGATGAATTTCTCGTTGTGTAGGTTCCATCCCAGTCCCACGGACCATGTGTTGATGTATTTCTTGTTCGATCCGAATACGGATGCACCGTTCACACGGTAGCTGACGTCCATCAGATAGCGGTCTAACAAGGAGTATCCGCCGGTCATATAGGCACTTACCGAGCGCGATACCGATTCGTAGTAACTGGGACGTCCGCCTTCCGTATATCCGTTGGAAAAAGAAGGATACGTAAAGTCGCCCGAAGGGAAGCCCGAAGCGGAGTATCCCTGCGTGAGCGATTTCTGTTCGGAGATATTGGCGCCGAGAGCTACATTGAAGCGGTGGGCTTCTTTCAGCACTTTCGCATAGATGGCGGTTGCTTCTCCTTCGTAGCGGGTCTGTTCCATTTCCGAGTGTCCGTAACTGCCTCGTTTCAGTATGTTCACCGTTTCGTAGCGGGTGTCGTCGGGCGAGATGAAGTTGTCGCCTTTGCTGTTAGTGTGCGTAAGTCCGAAGCGTGCGCGCAGTTTCAGGTCGGTGATGGGCGAGTATTCGGCAATCAGGAAGTTGGACAGCATCAGGTCTTTGCCTTCGTTACGGCTGTTTTGCGAGTCGTTGTAGAGCGGATTGCCGACAGCGCCCTCGATGCGGTTGTTGTCAAGCAGTTTGCTCACCTTTCCCTCCTCGTCGTATTTCTTGAAATAAGGATTGGCAGCGGCATATTCGCTGAATGAGACAATCGGATTGTCCGTTTTGGTCTGCTGTGCAGTGAATTTGTTGGTGAATTGCAGCCTGCCTACGCGATAGGTCAGGTCGATGTTGGCTCCCATTACGTCGCGTTGCGACTTTTTCATGACGCCCTCCACGCCATTGTAGTTGACTCCCAATCCGAAGAGAAAACCTTCCGAACCGCCGTCCACATACAACG
The DNA here is from genome assembly GCF_024623065.1 of Bacteroides acidifaciens. Taxonomy (GTDB): domain Bacteria; phylum Bacteroidota; class Bacteroidia; order Bacteroidales; family Bacteroidaceae; genus Bacteroides; species Bacteroides acidifaciens. The sequence continues at coordinate 20,498 of NZ_JANJZR010000024.1, read as the reverse complement.
AGTGGCGATGATTGATACCCGTGCGCAACGGTTCCGACAGCCAGTAAGTGTCTACTCCGCTTTGGATGTCTGCCAACCGTTTCTGGTAAATATTGTCGTAACTAATCATCTCCTCAATCGAATTGTTGGAGGTATATTTTCCCATCATCTGCTCAAACCGGAGTTTCTCTTCGGAATTCATCAGATTGTAGCTGCTCAGGTCGGGGAAGGACACATCCATCGAGCCGCTGTAGTTAAGCCTTAACTGTCCGGCTTTGGGTTTCACCGTCTCTACCACTACCACACCGTTGGCTGCTTTGGAACCGTAGATGGCTGTTGAGGCGGCGTCCTTCAAGATAGTCATGGAGGCAATGCGGTTGATGTCTAAGTTGTAGATGGCGGCGAGCGAAGATTCGAAACCGTCTAAGATGAAGAGAGGCTGGTTGGGATCTTCCGACAACTCGTCGCGCATACCCAACATACTCGATTTACCTCGGATTTCGATGTTGGGCAGACGGTTGGGGTCTGACCCGAACAGGTCGTTGTCGAGCACATTGAACGATGGGTCTAATGTTTTCAAGCTGGCTATCGGGTTCTGCACACCTACGGATTTCAGTTCCTCTCCCGAGAATGTGGCAGACGACCCCGTAAACGTATCTTTCTTTTTCGTCACGATACCCGTTACGACCACCTCTTTCAAGGCACTGTTGTCATCTTCCAGAATCACTTTGATGCTTTTTCCTGTGGTGGCACGTATCTCCTGCGGCTTTTTCCCGATGTAGGAGATAAGCAGGCGCACGCTTTCTTTGGTTCCGGCAAGTGTGAATACTCCGTCATTGTTGGTGACGGTTCCCGATTGGTTTTGCAGGTTGCGCACCGTAGCTCCGATAAGTGGAAGCCCGTCTGTGTCGTACACCACTCCCCGGATGATGTTTCCTTTGTTGGTTTTCGTCGACGTTTCGTTGATTTTTTTGTCTGCGTTTTGGGCTGTCAGTTGGACGGATAGCGCGCAGAACAAGAACAAAAGGAACAGCGTCCTACTTGTTCTTCGTAGTGTCGGATTGGTTTTCATAGTATTGCTTTTTACATATTGTAATAACTCTAAGTACAAAAGTAATATTTTGCATTTAAAATACAATAGGCTTCTATAAAAAAGCAAAAGAAACTTTATTAGGAAAACGTTTGTGAGAAAAGAAGAGAACTTGCAGGCTGCCTGGACGAAGGAAATTAGTAAGCAGCCCGGTATTTGCCTTCCTCTTTATCTTCCAGCATATTCAGATAAGAGGTGTAACGTGATTCGCTTATCAGGTGTTCTTCTACCGCTTTGCGCACAGCGCATCCCGGTTCGTGGCGATGGGTACAGTTATTGTATTTGCAGTCGGCGGAAATCTTGAATATTTCGGGGAAATAATGTCCGATTTCTTCCTCTTCCATATCGAATGTGCCGAAGCCTTTGATGCCTGGAGTATCGATGATATACCCGTCTCCGTCTACAGGAAACATTTCGGAGAAAGTAGTGGTATGCATTCCCTTGTTATGATAAGAGGATATTTCGCCGGTTTTAGCTTCTATTCCCGGCAGTATGGCGTTGATAAGCGTCGATTTACCTACTCCCGAATGACCGGAGAATAAAGTGATATTGCCTTCCAAAGACTTTTTAATCTCGTTTATCCCGTCGCCATTCTTGGCGGAAACCTTGAAACAGGGATATCCGATATGTGTGTATAAATTGATAAGTGCGTCCAAATAGCGTAGTTCGTCTTCATCGTAAGCGTCTATTTTGTTGAATATCAGTTTGACAGGAACCCGGTAGGCTTCTGCCGATGCAAGAAAACGGTCGATGAAGATAGTGGAAGTTTCGGGATAGTTGACGGTTATCACCAGCATGCACTGGTCGAGATTGGCGGCAAGAATGTGGGATTGTTTAGAAAGATTGGAAGAACGACGGATAATGTAGTTCTTCCTATCTTCTATTTCGTTGATGAAAGCAGTGCCTTCCTGATTGAGTATAATCTGAACACGGTCGCCCACCGCTACCGGATTGGTGCTACGGATACCTTTGAGTCGGAAATTACCTTTGATTTTACATTCGATAAGTTGCCCGTCATCGGTCTTTACCTGATACCAGCTACCTGTGTTTTTGATTACTAATCCCTTCATGAATGGAGAGTTCTCAACTTATACTGTCATTATTTCTTTGTCTTTTTCAGCCAGCATATCATCAATTTGTTTGATATACTTATCATGGATTTTTTGCAGTTTAGCTTCCGCATTCTTCTGCTCGTCTTCTGCCAATCCGTCTTTTACGGCTTTTTTCAATGCGTCGTTACCGTCACGGCGGGCGTTACGCACGCTTACTTTAGCCGTTTCGCCTTCGCTTTTACACTGTTTTGCCAGTTGTTTACGACGTTCTTCCGTCAAAGGCGGGATACCGATACGGATTATTTCACCGTTATTTTCGGGCATGATGCCGAGGTCGGAGTCGATAATTGCTTTTTCGATGACACGGAACATGCTTTTATCCCAGGGTTTGATGGCGATGCTGCGTGCATCGGGTGTGGTCACGGCTGCTACATTGCTGATAGGAACCATGCTTCCGTAAGAGTCTACACGGATACCGTCCAACAGTCGGGTACTCGCTTTTCCGGCGCGGATATGTGCCAGTGCTTCTTCCAGATACATGATCGCCATATCCATTTTTTCTTGTGCATTGTCAAGGCAAGTCTTTACGTCTACCATATTTTTCGATAATTAAAGTTGCTATTCGATTGATTAATTAGCAAAAGTATATTATTTTTTGTTCATCTGCAACAGCATACTCATCTTTTTTATGAGCGACTTGCCAATGATAATCAAGGTAACGGCGGTGATAATCATTAAAATACCTACCATTAACCGGGGCGTGAGTTTTTCGTGAAACAGAAGAACTCCGAAAAACAAAGCCGTCACAGGTTCCAAAGCGCCTAAGATGGCTGTCGGTGTAGAGCCTATATAATGGATAGCCAGTGCTGTGCATACCAATGATACGGCAGTAGGCAGAATAGCCAGTGCCAGTACGTCTGCCCAGAGCCATGCGGATGGTATGGCTTGCAGTTCCGTGCAGAAGTTCAGGCGGACAATATAAACTGAAAGCCCGAACAGAATAGCATAAAATGTGAGTTTTGTTGTCGGTAGGTTTTTCAGTGTCGAACGGTTCACACCTACTATATATATAGCATAGGAGAGTGAGGACAACAGGACAAAGATGATTCCTACGGTTGATAACGGCTTACCGCCATCTCCCTGATATAGCAATGCAATGCCCGAAAGTGCCAGCAGGATGGAAAATATGGTAATCGCTGAAATCTTTTCTTTGAAAAACGCTCCCATGATAACAGCTACCATCACTGGATAGACGAATAGAATCGTGGATGCGATTCCTGCGTCCATGTAGTTGTAGCTCATAAAAAGGAGTAAAGAAGAAAACGAGAACAACAATCCCATAATAACCAACGGCAGAATATCTGCTTTCTGAAGGGAGAAAGATTGATGTTGCATCTTCATCAGTATCCCTAATACAATGACAGCAAAAAAGTAACGGTAGAATAATACCGTATCGACACTCATGCCTGCTGCATAGAGCGGGAGCGCAAAAAGAGGATTCATACCGTAACTTGCGGCGGCAATCGCTCCATAGATAAAGCCTTTGGTTTTGCTGTTCATCGTTTTAAGTTTTTAAAATGGCGTGCAAAAGTACGCAGTTCGCACATGATAAACAAGCGTTTCCCCCGTTGATAGTATAATTTAATCTTTCGTATGCTGAAAACTAATCTTCTGCCTGCATAGAACTAAAATCATGCAGTTTGAGGATTAAAGGAGTGCAGGTGGAAGGATAGTCTTTAGGAATATAGGGGATAATTATATACAAAACAAGGCGGAGAATCCCCTAGAACGAGATTCTCCGCCTTGTTAAAGATGTATTGAAGGAATTAATCAGTTGTGTACAACTGTACCTATTTCTTCTCCGTCGATTACTTTTTTAAGGTTACCTACCGTATCCATGTCAAATACGACGATAGGCAGGTTGTTTTCTTTGCACATACAAGTCGCTGTCAAGTCCATTACTTTCAATCCGCGTTTCAGTACTTCATCGTATGTGATGTCGTCGAACTTGGTTGCAGTTGGATCCTTTTCAGGGTCAGCAGTATAAATGCCATCTACACGAGTACCTTTCAGCATTACATCTGCTTCGATTTCGATTCCTCTTAATGAAGAACCTGTGTCAGTAGTAAAGAAAGGATTTCCCGTTCCTGCGGACATGATGACAACCTCACCGTTTTCCATACATTCGATAGCTTTCCACTTGCTATAGAATTCACCGATAGGTTCCATGCGGACTGCTGTCAATACACGGGCTTTCACTCCGGCAGCTACCAGTGCCGAACTCAATGCCAGGCTATTGATAACAGTTGCCAACATCCCCATCTGGTCGCCTTTCACCCGGTCGAAACCTTTATTGGCTCCACTTAATCCACGGAAGATATTTCCACCACCGATAACGATGCCTATCTGCACGCCTTGTCCGTGGATTTCTTTGATTTGCTCTGCATATTCTGCCAGCCTTTTTTCGTCAATGCCGTATTGCTTTTCGCCCATCAGGCTCTCTCCGCTTAGTTTCAGCAAGATTCTTTTATACTTAGCCATATCTTTTGCTTTTTATTGTTTGCCGCAAATATAGAGATAATTTGTCATATAGCCTTATTGAGATACGATTACTTTTTTCATGATTCGTCTTCCCTGGAAGGTTTGTACAATTCCTCTCAATGAAAGATAAACAAGAAAAGCCAACCATAAAGCATGATTTCCCAAGAGAGAATGAAATGCGTAATATATTCCGAAAAAGCTGGCAGAAGCGATTAACATAGAGTAAAGCATCTGGCGGGTGGCAGTAGCACCGATAAAGACTCCATCCCACAGGAAGGCGGAGAAGCCTGCTAATGGAATAGCGAGTGCCCAATAAAAATAGGAGTCCGATGCATTGATTACGGAATCATTATTAGTCAGTAATCCCAAAAACTCCTTCCCGCCGGCAGAATATAGGATAGTGAATACCAGCGAAAGCCCGAATCCCCAATAGAAAAGGTGATGGACCGTACTGCGCAGACCTGTTTGATTTTTGGCACCGATATAACGTCCCGCCAATGCTTCACCGGCATAGGCAAAGCCGTCCATGATATAGGAAAAGAGCGTAAATAATTGCATGAGCAATGTGTTAACAGCCAATACGATTTCTCCTTGTGCGGCTCCGGCTGAAGTAAAGAACATGGTGACCATGACAAGGCAAAGCGTGCGGAAGAATATATCCCGGTTGACCTGGAAGAAGCGGTACATGGCTTGTTTCTGCCAGATGTCTTTCCATGCGATTCGTTTACGGAGCTTGCCGTAATAACGTATGTACAGCAGTGTTGCCATAATGAAACCTGCATATTGTGCGATAAGGGTTCCTGTGGCTACTCCTGCCACTTTCATGTCCAGCAGATAGACAAGACATAGACTGGCTGCGATATTGACGATATTTTGGGTGATGGCGATATACATCGGGAAACGTGAGTTCTGCATGCCGATAAACCAGCCTGCGAATCCATACAGCCCCAATATGGCAGGTGCTCCCCAAATGCAGATATAGAAATAGGTGGTTGCCAGTTGTTCAACTTCCGGAGTAGTCTGTATAAAAATGAATGCCAGTTTCAAGATAGGATACTGGAGTACTAGTAGGCAGACTGCTATGAATAAGCCGACGCCGACCGAGCGAAGCAATAGCCGGGTGATTTCATTAAGGTCATGCTGCCCGTAAGCTTGTGAAGTCATGCCACTCGTCCCCATACGCAGGAATCCGAAAATCCAATAGATAATATTGAATAACATTCCCCCTACGGCAATGGCTCCGATATACGCCGGAGCACCGAGATGACCTACTATGGTGACATCAATAAGTCCCAGTAGAGGAACGGTTATATTGGATATAATCGATGGTATGGCAATCTGTAATATTCGTCTGTTTTCAGAGGTTTGTTTTTTATCTATCATTTTATAGAAACACTTTTATCAAATCGATTGTTCTTTTTGTGCGCAAAGGTACATTTTTTATTTTTTTATTGTATCTTTGTGTGTCACGAACTAAATAGCAAATATTGGATTATGAGAGCCTTAACTATCTTCTTTTTATCATTGTTTTCGTTGCCGCTGATGCTCAATGCGCAGTCGGTGGATGAGATGTTGCAGAAAGTGTCTGCCGCTATCGAAGCCGGGCAGCACGGACAGGCTGTGAGCTATTTCCGGCAGACGATCAGCCTGAATATTGACCGCACGGAAATGTATTATTGGACGAGTGTGGACAAAAACAGTGAAATTAGCGTGAAGCTGGCAAATGAATTGGCGATTGCCTATAGAAAGAAGCGGAATTACGACAAGGCTTACCTGTTCTATAAAGAGTTACTTCAAAAGGCTCCCAATAATGTAGATTATCTTGAACCCTGTGCCGAAATGCAAGTTTATCGAGGACAAGAAAAGGATGCTCTGCGCCTGTATGAGAATATATTGCAATTGGACACAGACAACTTGGCTGCCAATATCTTTTTAGGGAATTACTATTATTTGATGGCTGAGCGGGAAAAGAAGCAGTTGGAGACTGACTATAAGAAAATATCATCGCCAACGAAAATGCAATATGCCCGGTATCGGGATGGATTGTCAAAAGTCTTTGCTACGGGATACGAAAAGGCACGGAGCTCTTTGCAGAAGGTTGTTTTAAGGTTTCCGTCGACTGAGGCTCAAAAGACGTTGGATAAGATATTGAGAATAGAGAAAGAGTTGAATCGATAGGCGATTCAACTCTTTCTCTAATTATATAAGTTTGTTATTTTATCATTCCTATATGTTTAATTTCCGGTTTTTTCAGTGGTTTACCGACTACCTTATTGATAGAACGTGTGGTAGACTTAATAAGATTTGTTCCTGTGATAAGACTTTCCGCTATAGCGTATAGTGGGTCCTCGCTAGTACCGAAATCACCATAACCTTCAAACATATTATTCCCGTTCGGGGCATCCTCATCTATTATATATTCCGGTTGGAATCCGTTTGCATAGTCACCATTTCCTTTGGCATTATATGATTGGAAAGTTATAGGGTATAGCTCGTACTTAGCTGCCGCTGTGTTAATTGTAATTCCTTCCATTCCAACATTTTTACCATGTGTGGTCATTCCGATTAGTTTAACGTCAATGCCAATCCCTTTTAATGAGTTGATAACTAATTCACTAGATGAGGCTGTGTTATTGCTAACGAGACAGTAAACGGTTGGTAAATTCAACGCACCGGCAGCAAGCGATGTATTGTTTAGATTTGCATATTTGCTATAGGCGAATTGTTCAGTAGGGCGTTGATTCCCAAGTACTTCCATGCGACTGCTATTGTAGCGATAAGAAGCGAAAGTTTTTCCGGCGCAAGCTTCCCCTGCAATACAACTAGCCATTAAATTGGCGGATATAACGTGTCCTCCTCCGTTATAACGGAGGTCTAAAATTAAATCGGTAATCGATTGATTATGGAAATTTTTAAAGGTATCAAAAAGTTCCTGGTCAAATCCTGCTTCAAAAGCGGAATATGCTAAGTAGCCGATTTTATGTAAGCCTATCTGTTTAACTTGAGAGAGAATTACCGGATTTGGATAAATCGGACCGGAATTAATATTATAAGTTTTTCCTTCGTAGTCTTTTACTTCCAATGATATTGACGAAGTGGGAATACGTAAATTGTAATAATAGTCAAACCAATTGTTTTCTGTCAATCTCTGACCATTGATTTGGGTAATCTTAGTTCCACGTTTTATTCCTGCTTGATGGGCGGAAGAACCGGGATGCACACCTTGAACGGCAAGAAATATATATGTTGAATTTGAAGTGCCACGATACGCTACAGGTAGCATATCAATAAAACCAAAATTGTATTGTAAGACTTTCTTTTCTATAGTGTTGCTACTGCGAGTTGGCTGTAAATCGGGGTCTAATTTTTGGATGAAAGAGAACAAGGCATAATATGATTGACCGGAATTATTAATATATACTTTTTTATCTAAAGTATTAGTAGTCATACTCATTAAGGTATTTTCTAGGAACTTATCATAGGATAGAGTGAAGTCCGGAGTTAATTTCTTATAATCGTCATTCCATAAATACATCTTTTTCAAGTATTCGTCTACTGCATAGTTGACTTCGTTATCTTCGTGTTCAGTGTTGCTGCTTAACTTTAAATTAATATAGGTTTCGGCAGAATAGCCATTTACCTTGATTGTGACAGTACCTTGCTGCTGAGAAGATTTGTTCGCAGTAATTTCCAATGTGTTTTCGCCTGAGTTGCCGGAATTTGCACTCAGTGTCAGAAATGTTGTAGAATTACTATTTGCCGTCCAACTGGAACGTGCATTAAAAGTAAACTTTAGTGTCTGTCCCTCAGAAATGGAATAAGTCTTGTCAGTGGACCAACTTTTTTCCTTTAACCCATTACCCTCTAATATAGTATCTTTGTCATCACTACAAGAAGCAATAATGCCTAATAAGATAATTAATATATTAAACGGTGCGATAAAAAGTCTTTTTTTCATAAGCGTAAATTCTTGCATTACTATATACAAACTTTCAAAGATAATGTTTTTAATCAGTCAGTCAATTATTTATTTCAATAAATATTCCACTTCCTTAAACATATATCCTCTTTTTGTCTGGCTCTCATCTTCCAAAATCAATCTTCCTTCGGGTTCTACACACACAATCCGTGCAAGGAACTCTCCGTCAGCATCTTTGTACCGATGCATCCCTTCCTTTCTGAAAAGCGATTTTTCATAGTGGGCAACAATTGATGAAGTATCATTCTTTTTAAGTTGATTATAATAAGACTGTATTCGCAGCATAATATTCTTCAATACCTCAAAAATATCATATTGCTTTCCTGTGATTTGGTACAATGAGACAGGATTGGGAGCCGGGCTGTGAAACTCTTCCTGGTTGATATTGATTCCGATTCCCGCAATACTTTGGCTGATATTCCGCCCCATCAAGTCGTTTTCTATCAATATGCCGCATATTTTCTTCTCTTTCCAGTAAATATCGTTCGGCCATTTGATAGAAACATCATTAGTATAAGTATCCAGTTCTTCTTTGATAGCTAAAGATATAATCTGAGAAATAAGAAACTGGCGGCGTGCTTCCAGAAACTCGGGAAGAAGCACAAAGCTGAAAAGGAGATTTTTGTACGGCTCCGATTCCCACGAATTTCCACGTTGTCCCCGTCCGGAAGTTTGGAAGTCGGCGACTACAGTCGTAAACTCTTCTATCTTTTCTTGGGCACACAGAGTTTGCAGATAGTTGTTGGTAGAGTTCGTTTCGCTGATATGAACCAATGGAACCGGAAATAATTCAGGGGAGAGCATCATATTCTGCACGTAGCTTTTTTGTAAACTTCTTGATTACTTCATCATAAGAGTGGTCTATCAGCTCTTTCATGAGTTTGTCATCTACATCACTGTCAAAGCGGACGCTATTCCAGTACTTCTTGTTGAAATGGTAAGCTCCTTCAATTCCGGAATAATGTTCGCGCAGTTCAATCGCCTTTTCCGGATCGCATTTTAATGAGATGTGATTTGCTTCTTCCAGGTCAATAAGAGCAAACATCTTGTTCATTACTTTTATAACAAGTGATACCTCATCAAAAGGAAAAGATTCGGTAGTTCCTTTCTTGTTTAAGCAATATTCTCTGACAGTTTCTACGTTCATAATAATTCAAATTTATAATAAATCAGTGTACACTTTGCACTTTTGGGTGTGAACTTTAGAATAAAGGCGGATAAAATGCCTCTTTCATATGCTCAATCTTAAAATCTCCATCGTTACCCACTACGGTAATAATATCGAAACGTACAGGGATGTCAATTTGAAATAGTTTCATATACGTATCCGCAGCGCGTACAGTACGTCTTATCTTGGGTAAATCAACGGCATCTTCCGGCTCTGCAAACTGAGTGTTGCTGCGTGTTTTCACTTCTGCTACAATCAATTCAAGGTCCTTTACAGCCACAATATCCAATTCCAAACGGCCTTTTCTCCAATTTCGGTCGCGGATGATATAGCCTTGCTGTTCCAGATAGGCTACTGCGGCATTTTCTCCGGCTTTACCCAATTCATTATGTTTCGCCATCTTTTTTTGCAAATTTACTGCTTTTATTCTTTGAATTTACAGAAGTAAAAGTAATTTTGCAGAAGATATGAGAAAAAGAAGTAAGAAGTGCCTGAAAATGCACGTCGAATGTACTAAAAGAGAACGACGGATGAGCATTTTGTTGAGCGATGAAGAGCAACTGATTGTAGATCGTTATCTTGAAAAGTACAAGATAACGAATAAGTCACGTTGGCTTCGCGAAACCATTCTCATGTTTATCCATAAGAATATGGAAGAAGATTATCCGACCCTTTTCGGTGAGCACGATATGAGACGATAGGGGATAGTTTATGATTAAAAATTAAAGAGAGTGCTGGACGATACTTATTTCATGAAACAGGCTTTGATAGAGGCACGTAAAGCTGCCGAGCGGGGAGAAGTGCCCGTAGGGGCTGTTGTGGTTTGTAAAGAGCGGATTATTGCGCGTGCCCACAATCTCACGGAAACATTGAATGATGTGACAGCCCATGCCGAAATGCAGGCGATTACTGCTGCAGCCAATGTTCTTGGTGGTAAATATCTCAATGAATGTACCCTGTATGTCACAGTTGAACCCTGTGTGATGTGTGCCGGAGCTATCGCCTGGGCACAAACGGGCAGACTCGTGTTTGGCGCCGAAGATGAGAAACGTGGCTATCAGAAATATGCCGGTTCGGCTCTGCATCCTAAAACAGTCGTTGTTAAAGGCTTGATGGCTGATGAGTGTGCTAAGCTTATGAAAGAGTTTTTTGCTGCGAAACGTTGATCATTTATTCCTTAATTTCCTCAAAGTCTACATACTCACCATCATCCTGCGTGAATATTTTCTTGTGTCTTCTTCCCGATACATTCTCTGAATATATTTCTTCTTCATTATCTGTTGGATTCTGGGGGCTCTGACCGTATTCCTGTTGTCCTGTAGCAGTACGTCCGGATTCGGCTTGTTTCGGACGAGATGATGACGACGAACGGCGACCGATCCCGAATATGGCTCTTAGCAAAAATCCGATAATCGAAAGACCAAATACGACAATGGCAATAATAAAGATAAGTATAAATAAAAGTATATGCATCGGGCTATGATTTTTACGTTGTAACTTTGATAAAACTCATAGTACAACAAACGTGCCAAGAGATTGTTTATTTACTTTTTCTTGTAAAAAGTGAAAGTAAAATATACCATACAATAATGGCCGCAAAGCTACTGATTCCCAGAAAAACAAGGAAAGGAATACAAATAATCAAGAAAATAAAACTGACTTTATTGTCAGCCCATGACAGATTTTTGAATTTCAGGGAAAACATAGGTATTTCTGATACCAGCAACCATGAAAACAGACAGACAAGTATAAAAAGATAGACAGGATGGCAGTTTTCGGAAACCAGCAAGTCATGTGCCCCTGCTACCAAAGAGCCCCAAAATAAAGCATTTGCGGGAACAGGAAGACCGACAAAAGAGCTTGTCTGCCGGGTATCATTATTGAACTTAGCCAAACGCAAAGCGGAGAATACGGAAATCAAAAATGCCGCATAAGGCAGATATGGAGCAATAAATTCCATACTTGCGGGATAGTACATCTCTTTAAACAAAGAGAATACAATCAGTGAAGGCGCCACACCGAAACTGACATCATCTGCCAACGAATCCAAGTCTTTTCCGATGATGGAATGTGCATTGAGCGTACGGGCCAACAGTCCGTCAAAGAAATCGAAAATGGCACTTAAGATAATGAAAAGCAATGCCAGCTCGTATTTTGCTTCAAAAGCCATGACGCAAGCAATACAACCGGAGAAAAGGTTCAGGCAGGTTACGGTATTCGGAATACTGTTTTTAATAACGTTTGTCATTGTGACAGAATTATTTGAGTTTTGCGATAACCGTTTGGTTACCGGTTGTTAATTGCCCCATGCTGACACATACTTCTGTGCCGATAGGCAAATATACATCCACGCGGGAGCCGAATTTGATGAATCCCATGTGTTCGTCGATATAACATTCTTCGCCTACTTCCGCGTAGGTTACGATACGGCGTGCTACAGCACCGGCAATTTGGCGTGTGAGTATTTCCACTCCTTCGGGAGTTTCAATCACTACCGTAGAACGTTCGTTTTCTGTGCTGGCTTTCGGAAGCCAGGCTTTCATAAAGTTGCCATTGTGGTGAGCCACCTTTTTGACGGTACCGTCCACCGGATACCAGTTGGCGTGAACATTCACAATGCTCATAAAGATAGAAATCATCAATCGGCGGTCGTGGAAATATTCGTTCTCATCGACTTCTTCGATAACAACGATTTTACCATCGGCAGGTGCCACGACTATTTTCTCGGTGTCCTGCCCGAAAAGACGGATCGGACAACGGAAGAAGTTCACCATTAGCAGATAGATTGCGATACTCGCTACTGCTACCACATAAAATGGAATTTTGCAATCGATTCCCCAATAAAGAGCTGCATTCATCAGTAGCAATAGCAAAAAGCTAGCCCATAATATATGTGTTCCTTCGCGGTGAATACGTATTTTCTTCAATTTTTTTAGTCGGCCCATGAGTGCTGTTTAATGATATTGTCTGCAAAAATATACTTAATTTAAAAAATCAGCAAGTAAATGAGCATAGAAATGTGAATGTTGATAACTTTTTGAGGATTATTTTTGTTTATAACTCAAGAGGTCGTACTTTTATGCCTTCAAATTAACTACTTATCATTATGCAGGATTTCGTTCATTTACATGTCCATACCCAGTATTCTCTCTTGGATGGTCAGGCAAGCGTGGCTCGTCTGGTCGATAAGGCGATGAAGAATGGAATGAAGGGTATTGCCGTGACCGATCATGGAAATATGTTCGGTATCAAGGAATTTACGAACTACGTCAATAAGAAGAATAGCGGTCCGAAAGGTGAAGTCAAGGACTTGAAAAAGCGGATAGCGGGAATTGAAGCCGGTACCATAGAGTGTGAGGACAAAGAAGCGGAGATTGCCGCTTGCAAAGCCAAGATAGTGGAAGCGGAAAACAAACTTTTCAAACCCATCATCGGTTGTGAAATGTATGTGGCGCGCCGCACAATGGATTTGAAAGAAGGAAAGCCAGACCAAAGCGGTTATCACTTGATTGTATTGGCTAAGAACGAAAAAGGCTATCATAACCTTATTAAATTAGTATCGCACGCGTGGACGCGCGGATATTATATGCGTCCGCGTACAGACCGCAGCGAACTCGAAAAGTATCATGAAGGACTGATTGTCTGCTCCGCCTGCCTCGGTGGTGAGATACCGAAACGGATTACTGCCGGACAATTTGCGGAAGCTGAAGAAGCTATACAATGGTATAAGAATTTGTTCGGTGATGATTTTTATCTTGAGATGCAGCGCCATAAGGCAACTGTTCCCCGTGCCAATCACGAATGTTACCCATTGCAGGTAAATGTGAACAAATACCTGATGGAATACGCTCAGAAGTTCAACATCAAGCTGGTTTGTACGAACGACGTCCACTTCGTGGATGAAGAAAATGCCGAAGCACATGACCGCCTGATTTGTTTGAGTACCGGTAAGGACCTGGATGATCCGAGCCGTATGCTTTACACCAAACAGGAATGGATGAAAACACGGGAGGAGATGAATGAGCTCTTTGCCGATGTGCCGGAAGCCTTGAGCAATACGTTGGAAATCCTCGACAAAGTAGAATATTACTCTATCGACCATGCGCCTATCATGCCTACTTTCGCTATTCCCGAAGATTTCGGGACGGAAGAGGGATATAGGGCTAAATATACGGAAAAAGACCTTTACGATGAGTTCACCCAAGATGAGCATGGTAATGTGGTGTTGAGTGAAGAAGAAGGGAAGGCAAAAATCAAACGTCTGGGTGGCTACGATAAACTTTATCGTATCAAACTCGAAGGAGACTATCTTGCCAAGCTGGCTTTTGACGGAGCGAAGCGGATATATGGCGAACCGTTGACCGAAGAAGTAAAGGAACGTATGAATTTCGAATTGTACATCATGAAGACGATGGGGTTCCCCGGATACTTCTTGATTGTGCAGGACTTTATCAATGCTGCCCGTAAAGAGTTGGGGGTATCCGTAGGGCCGGGGCGTGGTTCCGCTGCCGGTTCGGCAGTGGCATACTGCCTGGGCATTACGAAAATCGACCCTATCCAGTATGACTTGCTGTTCGAACGTTTCCTGAATCCTGACCGTATTTCATTGCCCGATATTGATGTGGACTTCGATGATGACGGTCGTGGTGAAGTGCTCCGATGGGTGACTAATAAATACGGGCAGGAAAAAGTGGCTCATATCATCACTTATGGTACGATGGCTACGAAATTGGCGATTAAGGACGTTGCCCGTGTGCAAAAACTTCCTCTCTCCGAATCCGACCGTCTGGCAAAATTAGTGCCGGACAAGATTCCCGACAAGAAGTTGAACTTGCGAAACGCCATCGAATATGTTCCCGAATTGCAGGCAGCCGAAGTATCGCCCGACCCATTGGTGAGAGATACGCTCAAATATGCCAAGATGCTTGAGGGTAACGTGCGCGGTACAGGTGTGCATGCATGTGGTACGATTATCTGCCGTGACGATATTACCGATTGGGTGCCGGTCAGCACCGCCGACGATAAGGAAACGGGTGAAAAGATGCTCGTCACCCAGTATGAAGGATCGGTCATTGAGGATACCGGACTGATTAAAATGGACTTTCTGGGACTGAAAACTTTGTCCATTATCAAGGAAGCTGTCGAAAATATCCGTCTGAGCCGTAGCATCGAAGTAGATGTGGATATGATAGATATCAACGACCCTGCTACCTATAAGTTATACAGTGATGGTCGTACGATTGGTACATTCCAGTTTGAATCTGCCGGTATGCAGAAGTACTTGCGCGAATTGCAGCCTTCCACATTCGAAGATTTGATTGCCATGAATGCCCTCTATCGTCCGGGACCGATGGATTATATTCCTGACTTCATTGACCGTAAACATGGTCGTAAGCCGATTGAATATGATATTCCGATAATGGAGAAATACCTGAAAGATACGTATGGTATTACAGTCTATCAGGAGCAGGTGATGCTTTTGTCACGTCTGTTGGCGGACTTTACTCGTGGCGAATCTGATGCTCTTCGTAAAGCAATGGGTAAGAAGCTGCGTGACAAGCTGGATCACATGAAACCTAAATTTATCGAAGGCGGACGAAAGAACGGACATGACCCGAAAGTCCTCGAAAAGATTTGGACGGACTGGGAAAAGTTTGCGTCCTATGCGTTCAATAAATCGCATGCTACCTGTTATTCATGGGTTGCTTATCAAACGGCTTATCTGAAAGCGAACTATCCTGCCGAATATATGGCGGCTGTCATGAGCCGAAGTTTGTCGAATATTACTGATATCACGAAACTGATGGACGAATGTAAGGCAATGGGTATCCAGACACTTGGCCCGGATGTGAATGAGAGTAATCTGAAATTTACTGTAAACCATGACGGTAATATCCGTTTCGGACTTGGTGCGGTGAAGGGGGTAGGCGAAGCCGCTGTGCAAAGCATTATGGAAGAGCGTGAAAAGAATGGGCCTTTTGCCGGAATTTTCGACTTTGTGCAACGTGTCAACTTGAATGCCTGCAACAAGAAGAACATGGAATGTCTCGCATTGGCCGGTGGCTTTGATAGTTTCCCGGAATTGAAACGTGAGCAATATTTTGCAGTCAACTCCAAAGGGGAGGTATTCCTGGAAACTCTGATGCGTTATGGAAATCGTTACCAGGCAGATAAGATGGCTGCTGTCAACTCCTTGTTCGGTGGTGAGAATGTGATTGATGTGGCAACTCCTGAAATTCCCCAGGGAGTGGAACGTTGGAGCGATCTTGACCGTCTGAACCGGGAGCGCGACCTGGTCGGTATCTATCTTTCCGCTCATCCGTTGGATGAATTCTCTATTGTATTGGAACATGTCTGCAATACTCGTATGGCTGATTTGGAAGATAAAGCTGCATTAGCCGGTCGTGAAATAACAATGGGCGGCATTGTGACCAGTGTTCGCCGTGGAATCAGTAAGAATGGAAATCCTTATGGCATCGCCAAGATAGAGGACTATTCCGGTTCTACCGAAATCCCATTCTGGGGAAATGACTGGGTGACTTATCAGGGGTATCTCAACGAGGGTACTTTTTTATATATCAAAGCCCGTTGCCAGGCAAAACAATGGCGGCAGGATGAACTGGAAGTGAAGATAACCTCTATGGAACTTTTACCGGACGTAAAAGAAGCATTGGTGCAGAAGATAACAATCGTTATTCCATTGTCTGTATTGAACTCTGCGCTGGTCACAGAACTTGCAACGTTGACGAAAGACCATCCGGGCAATACGGAGCTTTATTTCAAAGTGACGGATGATGCTGATATAAACCATATGTCGGTCGATTTGATTTCCCGTCCGATCAAGCTTTCGGTAGGCCGTGAATTAATTACTTATTTAAAAGACCGTCCCGAACTTGGATTCCATATAAATTGATTATATTTGTGGCGTAAATGCCCGGCGAAATAATTTTTAATAATTAATACTTAATACTTAAAGAAAATGGCTTTAGAAATTACAGACAGCAACTATAAGGAAATCCTTGCAGAAGGCAAGCCGGTTGTTGTAGATTTTTGGGCTCCCTGGTGTGGCCCTTGTAAAATGGTGGCTCCTATTATTGAAGAATTGGCTACGGAGTTTGAAGGACAGGTTATTATCGGTAAATGTGATGTAGACGAAAACAGTGATTTGCCTGCAGAATATGGTATCCGTAACATTCCTACCGTACTGTTTTTCAAGAATGGTGAGATTGTAGACAAGCAGGTAGGTGCCGTAGGCAAACCTGTATTTGTAGAAAAAGTGAAGAAACTGCTCTAAGCGGTAATACTTGAAACTTATCACTTAATACTTAAATAATCATGGGACTGGAAGAAGATTTTTTTATGGCAGATGCTGACGACGAAAAGACTGTCGAGTTTATTAAGAACTATCTGCCTCAGGAACTGAAAGAGAAATTCGTGGACGACGAGTTGTACTACTTCATCGACTTGATCGACGAATATTATGCTGAAAGTGGTATTCTCGATGCTCAGCCCGATGACGACGGTTATGTTAACATCGACTTGGAAGAGGTTGTGGCTTACATTGTGAAAGAAGCTAAGAGTGACGGACAAGGAGAATACGATCCTGAAGAGATTCTTTTCGTGGTTCAGGGAGAGATGGAATACGGAAACTCTCTGGGACAAGTGGACTAAACGACGTCCGGTCTCATTGTAGATGATAAAAATGAAGAAAAAGTCCGAAAGATAATATTCGTTCGGGCTTTTTTTGAATCATTTTGCAACCTTAAATATGACAATACTAATGAAAGCTAGGCAAATTTGGTGGGTATTTCTTCTTTTGTTGGTATCCTGCGTTTCTACGGTTAATAAGCCTCACTCGTCTCTGTTGCATGCAGATTCTTTGATATGTGCAGGCCGTTCGGATAGTGCTTTGTCGTTGCTAGAGTCTGTGGAATCTTCACTTTTTACGACTGAATTGTCAAGAGCGTGGTATGCTTTGCTATTGACACAAGCCAAAGATAAGAACTATGTGCCTCATACGGATGATTCGTTGATTCGTATAGCGGTTGATTATTTTGATACTACGGATGATATGCTTCAACGGGCTAAGGCGCATTATTATTGGGGACGTGTGTTTCAAGACAAGGAAGAGGTGGAAAATACCGTTCGTGAGTTTCTGACAGTATCGGCGTTGCTAGAGAAAACAGACAATTATGAGTTGAGTATATTGCTAAAAAATAACTTAGGACTTCTGTTTTGGGAACATAGTCTATCCAAAGAAGCTGATTCACTATACAGGCAGTCGGTGGAGTTGGCAGAAGCTCATCACGACACTTTACGTTTGGCTATTGCTCTTGTACATCGTGCGGATATATGTATGGAGAAAGGTAAAGAATATTATGCTGATGCGGATACAATAATGAATCGGGCTTTGAAATTAGTTGATGGAATTGATGATGAGCACGTAAAATCCATTGTGTTTAGCTCTTTAAGTTATCTTTGTGATTATCAGGAACGGCTGCAAGATGTTATTTTCTATGCGCATCAGGGACTTAGATATACCTCGGATAGTTCTGCGAAGAAAGGCTATTATCTTGTTTTGGGAAGTGCATATTCTCGATTGACGAATTATGATTCTGCCACAATTTATCTGAAACGCAGTTTGGATACGGATAGTTATTATACCCGGGCAAGTGCATGTATGAGGTTGTCGGAAGTGGCAGCAGCATTGGGGGATAAAGACAACGCCTTGAAATATGAAACTCTTTATGGCGTATATAAAGATTCCATGAAAATGGTGGAACGGCCTACAGTGGTGGTTTCTTCTCTGAAGAATGTATTGCATGGTCAGTCAGTGAGTCGTTATGAATCTTCTTTAGTTCAATATCGTTATTATTTGTTATTGATTGGAGGGTTGCTGTTAGTCTTTGTTTGTTTTTATTTATATAAACGAAAGCGAAGACATGCGGAGATTGTGAAATTGCAAGCGAAGCATCAAAACTTATATATAAGTATAGAATCTTTGCAGAAGGAATTATTTGAAAAAAAAATCGAAATAGATAATTTGCAGAAAAACTATCAGCAACTAAAGACAGATACAGGTCAAAAAGAACAACAAGAAGGGTGTCTTCGGGAATTATTGGGAGAATATCATCGGATGCAGGAGAATTTGGAGAAACAACTTAATGAAAAAAATGAAGAAGTAATAAAATTAAGACGTTTGAATCTTAAATCCGTTCTGGCTTCATCTCCGGTTTATATAAAACTACTTGAACTCTGTAAACATAACAGACTGAATCCTGATGAAAAGCGAATGTTTTCTTCCGAAGAATGGAATATGTTATTACAAGAAATAGATATTGCATCATTAGGGTTTGTTGAACGCTTGCAAAAGAAATATGAATTTTTGTTAGAAGATGATATTCATTTTTGCTGTCTTGTAAAGTTGGAGTTTAAATATTCGGATATTGCATTCATTTGGGGATGTTTAGATGTAGCTGTATATAAAAGGAGTAACTCTGTTCTGAAAAGAATGGGAGTATCTGCTACTAAAAAGAGTGAGTTGATTAATATACTGAACCGAATTTGACTTGCTAACTTATTTCATAAAGCAATAAATGATGGTTTTAGCTTATGTTAACATAATGCTATAATGAATTTCCGATGCAGAACTTTCATATTTGTGCTGTTAAAACATTAAACAGATAATATTATGAAAAAACTATTATTTTTATTCCTTTTGGGAATACTCCCCTTGAATTTTATAGTAGGTAATGCTGGCTGCTATAGTACACAAAATAATAATGTGTATTTAGTGCATAATCAGAGAACAATAATTCTTAAAGGGAAAAAAGAAAATAAAACATCTCGAACTCTAAAGATTTATCCAGTAGAGGCGTTTCTTGAAAACAAAGTATTGTCTCTCAATTTTCTTTCTGAATTGCCGAGTGTAGTTGTCACTGTTACTAATGTAGAAACAAATAATGTTGTTAGTCAAGATATTTTTACTTCGTATATAGGGACTTTATCTATAGATTTAAGTACGGAAGAGATGGGAAACTATAAAATAGAGATTGTTGCGGGAGAGTATGAATTAACTGGTGACTTTGTCCTTGAATGAAATTTAGTATTCTCTTATATTTAATAAAGAACTTTATCTGTAGTAATGGATATTTGGTAAACTTCTAAAAATGCAACAGAATATGATTAGTAAAATTATTGAACCCAAAATTTTATCGTTGATTACAACAGAAAAGTGTACTGCAGCTTGTCATAATTGTTGTTTTCAGTGTAGCCCGCGATTGAAACAAAGAATGTCATTGGAAGATATGAAATTTCTGATAGATGAAGTGATTAAAGATTTTCCAATGATTTTAGCCTGTGTTTTTACAGGTGGTGAATGTACAACATTGGGAACAGATCTGCATCAAATAATCAATTATGCAGCTATAAATAACCTAAAGTGTAGAATCGTTACTAACGGACACTGGGCTGTATCTGAATCTCGGGCATTATTATTCCTTAAACAACTAAAAGATGCAGGTTTGCATGAATTAAATTTAAGTACGGGTGATGAACATCAGAAATGGATTCCCTATGATCGAATAGTATATGCTTGTCAGGCAGCTGTAAAATTAGAGCCTGTTTAAATTCTCTTCAGTCATAATCTTATAGCTGATATTTTAACTTACCCCGGCTCTTCTTGTCGCG
>NZ_JANJZR010000023.1 GCF_024623065.1 Bacteroides acidifaciens | reverse complement strand
CTAAACTTATCAAAGAACTCTTTGGCATAGTGACAGAAGCCGCTTAGCCAATATGTTGAATTTTTAACGGACTATTATTCTATAAACGTTTCAAAAAAGAACGTCCTGATGTAGTCAAGCCCCTAAAGCAAATCCTTAAAGAACAGGAAATAAAGGCTAAAGCAAAAAAGAAGGACAAAGAAATACGGCGTAAAGAACGTGAGCAGAAACAGGCTGATAACGGAACGGATGAAGTTCTTCCATCCAATCCACAACTCCGAACAGCAGAATAAAAGCCATATTATTATCGACAAAAAGATTGTTCCCATTCCTTCGGAACCGGAACAATCTACACAAAACCGCAGAAAAGTGTTGTACAAGCAAGCGTGATGAACCACTCATTGGCCAGTACAACACCTTTCTTTTTCCCGGTTTCAAAATAGAAAAGTTTTATTTTGTGTCTATCCGTTTTTTACTTTCAGACTTCCTCAAAGGCAATATCCATTGCATTGTAATGATCGCCGTCATTCACGCTCAACGCAGCAACAAGGCTGTTCAAAGTCCTAACTGCGTCCAAACGCTTTTCTGTATTACTTTCATCCAAATTACTCAAGACATCTATCGCACAGGTCAAATGTCCTTTCATTTCTTGCAATGTAGATAAACTCTGAATGGGTAACAGATAGAAAAGTCCATCTTCTGAAGACCGGACTATTCCTTTCAAGGAAGTCGATTGTAGATCCATAATCATAAGGTTATTATATAAATTGACGTAACACTGTCGGACACTACGTTCGAGGTATCGCCAAACACCCAGTGCAAAGTGAACCGACAGGTTACGTCAAAGTATAACCTACCCGGTTCATTTACCTTCACACTTTTGAAATTGGCGATTTCCGAACGTTGGTAAACGAACACATTACACGATGCTACTTGCATCGCAAACACAAAGGTAGAAATTTTTCCGCATTAACATCGCTTTCTGTATAAAGGATTTATAGCACAACAGTTTTAAGTAATGTTTAGGATTAACTTCCTATGGGGTATTTCTCTCGCTGTTTTCAATAGACATCACTCCACATTTAAAGCAAAGAAGCGAATTAAGCTAACTTATTCAAGTGCAAAGGTACTTCGGGTTCTTAACGAAAAAACAAGGTCAAGCCGTTCCGGTTTTGAAAAAAATCTTCCCTGCGCCATAAATGGCACGAGGTATTTTTTCCAAAAACCTTGTTTTTCCTGAACCCTACCTTTTGATGCACATGAAATAAGTCAGCTCAACTCGTCAATGCATAAAAAAAATGTCGTGATTATGAAAACAGCAAGAGAAATACATAACGGAAATAAGAACAGACTCAATCTGCCTCTGCATAAATGGCTTGGCTGGTCGGTTCGGCTCTTCCTTTCAGGCTTCTGTTGGAATATGTACGGAGGTCGTCTTTTAGCGTGGTTTATCGGTTTGTGGCTTGCAAAGGAGCTGATGACAGGCGTGTTCCGTTTTGTATGGGGTTGCCTGATTGCCATGCTTTCCTTTGCTATCATAGTCGGGATTATCATTTGGTTATTAATATCTTAATACATACAGTTATGACAATGGATATTACAAAATCAGTAGCGTTCACCGGACATCGTTCGGAACGTATCCACCAAGTCGGTATGCTACATCTTTATCTGGATATAGTTTCGCAAGTAAGAAGGTTGTATGGTTTGGGCTACCGATACTTTCTAAGCGGAATGGCAGAAGGCTTTGATCTGCTTGCAGCCCAAACTGTAGCCGACCTCAAAGCAGAATACACGGACATTCGACTCATTGCCGTTGTACCGTTCCGCCATCAGTCAAACAGATACCGACCGGAGAATAAATCTTTATACGATCGGATAATGAAAACTGCCGATAAAGCGGTTATTCTCCGGGAAGATTACCGCAAAGGCTGCTTCCACCACAGGAACGATTACCTGATTGACAACTCCGAAATTGTGTTAGCCTATTGGGACAAGCAACCCTATGGAGGTACTTATTATACCATAGGAAAAGCACAAATGATAAACAGAATCATTATAAACCTTTATAAATAAAGCCTTATGAAACGATACAGCAAGACAGTCGCACAGCAGTGCAGATATTACGAGGTAAGCAACATTTTTGAGTACATGGTGGAAACTTACCTGAATGGCAACATCACCACTTTTGGAGAGCTTTACCGAGAGTTGTGCAAAGAAGCGAGAAAAGATTTTGTCGACTTCCTTCTCAGTGAGGTAGAGCCGATATACTGGAGAGAAATTTTGAAAATGACTGTCTAATAAATAAATCTGAAAATATGAACGTAACATTTGAAACCGTAATTTGTGCATGGGATGAAAAAATCCCTGCACTCCTTATCCAACTGGTAAATACCCTTCTCTTTTGCCGGACAGAAGAAGAACTCCGCCAATCTATTGATAAACTTCGGGAAACGACCGAACTGGACGAGTATTTCACTTACGGCTACGGTTCACACCATTTCTGGTGCAACCAGCGCATTTCCAAAGGGAATGTACTGTTCATCCAAAGTCGGCTATTCATTGCAGAATTTTAACCCTCTAACATATAGATGATATGAAACCAATATCTCAAATGACACGAGAAGAGAAATTGCAGGAGATTATAGAATACAATCCTTGCAGGATAGAGCGTAATGCAGTCCTCCGTTACTTGTTAGCGGTACGCCGTAACGATACGGAACAAATCGCTTATTTCGAGAGTTTTGGAAAGAGTGTACGCCACATCATACTCAACGTGCGCACGTATGAAAGAGGGTTAATTTTCGGCTATATTGGCAAGCAGTTCAACGAACATGGTTGGATAAATGGCATGTTACCGATAGTAGAGGATATCAAATTGGACACATTCAACACAATCCACATCGGACAATCCATTGACGGAACGTATGCGGTAACCATCAATTGGTGTACCGGCACAGCCGGAGGCGGTAGCCACCCGTCCGTTTGGGATGAACCTGTCAGAGATTATAAAGAAGCTGTCCGGCAAGGAATCCGCTTGTTGGAGCAACAATACAATAAAGCGGAACATAGCTCTGATTCTGACAGAGGCAATTATAACCCGAATATTATCCGCAACCTGAAAAGTAAATTACTGGAACTCAAACGGCAATACACCCAACCCCGACAATTAAGTCTGTTTTAATATTCATGAACCATAAAATCCATAAGTTATGACAACGAAAATGAACAAGAACGGAGTTTCAACCTGCAAGGCAGGTGAGAAATATGAAAAATTCCAAATGACCATAGGACGGAAAAAGCGCACATTCTACCATTATGATTACAGGGATACGGCAGACAATGAACTTTTCTCCTGTGTAAAGCCTACATTGGAAGAGTGCAGGCGATTGTGTAATGAATGGCTTAAAAAGAAAGAGGATAGGAAATAATACAGAAACAAGCTCCCTTTACCGGCTTCCATTCCGGTAAAGGGAGCTATCTCATTAGTTTTCATTCAGGTTCGGTTCTTCCACGCCGTGTGGATGCAGACAACGTACCAACATATTTCTTCATGTCATCAGCCATCCGGCTCTCCTCATATCTGGAACGGTTCAGATTCTCAAACACGATCTGTTTTGGAAGGACTTTCCAACAAAAGTAACTTGATCTGAAATAGGCGGCATTCTTTTCCGTAAATTGAATACGCTTGTCAAACAACAACATCTGCATCTCCTTTTCCCGGAACAAGCGAGCTGGCGCACTGCTGTTCAACCATAGGTTGGAAAGCAGTAACGCAAACGGTTTGCCGAGTGCAAGGCAGCGTGCCACAACCTTCTGCTTGATACTGAACGGCGGATTGGAAACAATCAGATCCCATTCTTCCGGCTCGTAAACGAAGAAGTCCTCACTGGTAAGGATATGGGAGTGAACCACCCTGATACCGGCGGCTTTCAACGCCAACACATATTCACTATGTTCCGTATCAAACGGACACCAGACGATTTTATTTCCGGGTATATATTTAATTATAGGAGCCACCGCATAAGCCGGCGTGTACTGCTCGTCGCTGCTTTTTTTCAGAGTATATCCGGCATAGATCATTCGGTATCCTCCTTTTTATCGTCCACTTCATTGTTAAAAGCAAAAGACTTTTGCACAATCTGACCGAAGGAATCAAGAATGTAAATATCTATTTTCTGTTGGTCTGTGTCAAGTGACTTGTAATAGAGCCTGAATGTTTCTTCCGGCAACGGATACAGGTCATTCGGCAACAAAACCGTACCGTCCTCCATGCGAAGTTCCCCTTTGCCTGTCGGTTGGAAATACCTGATAAAGTATTTAGTATCCTGATACTTACCGCTTCTTATGAGCTGGCAACGAATTTCCGCTTCCTCGCCCTTTACGATTGTCGTCTGCACCGGCAAGGTCGCCAAATCAAACTCATACACCTGCTGAACGTCCAATTTGTCAGAACAGGCGGTTACACAAATCACGCCGATAAGCGTGAATGCAACAATAAACAATGTTTCTATCATATTTTTCATACACATTAAAAAATTAATCGTTTAAGACTGTGTTTCTTCTGATTCGTTCCGCTATGGTACGTACCACCGGCACGCTTACAGCATTGCCAAGCATCGCATACCGGTTGGCTCGTGAGATTGTACCCACTTTCTCATTGAAAATTCCATATCTGGTAAAATCATCGGGAAAACCTTGCAAGCGTTCACATTCCACCTCCGTCAGCATACGGATTCGGGCTTTC
Organism: Bacteroides acidifaciens; assembly: GCF_024623065.1. Lineage (GTDB taxonomy): Bacteria > Bacteroidota > Bacteroidia > Bacteroidales > Bacteroidaceae > Bacteroides > Bacteroides acidifaciens. The sequence continues at coordinate 58,560 of NZ_JANJZR010000023.1, read as the reverse complement.
TGATCTTCGGTCGGTTGTTCGTTAAAAGTTTCTCCCGGTTTCAGGTTTATCAGATAGTTACCTAAATTAGGTTGTTTGTAGTAGTTACGTGTTATCGTTCCGCAGGCACGGGGATAAACCGTGTCTTTCCTGCACGGAGGATTCCCTCCACCCGGCGCCGGGAAAGGAAATACATCTCCGGTACATCGGTCTGCAACACGTCCGACAAGGTAGATTCTCTCTCTGTTTTGGGGTAGAAACCATGCCGTATTAAACAATTGCCATTCAAGTCGATAACCGCCAATGTCGGTAAACGCTTTGATAATGCTCCAAAAATCTGATCGATGCTTTGCGAAGAAGACTCCCTTAACATTCTCCCAGATAAAAACGTCAGGTCTGAATCTCCTGACGGCTTCGACAGCATACCAGACAAGGGAACTTGCCCCTCCACGCAGTCCGCTACCGTCGCCGACTGAACTAAAATTCTGGCAAGGACTTCCGAAAGTGATGATGTCGGGATATTCGATTCTCGCTGTTCCGATTTCTGTAACCGATCCGATATGTTCCGCATAAGGAAAATTGTATTTGAAGTTGGCGATTGCATTTTTTTCTATCTCCGAGAAATATACTTTCTCAAACGAGTATCCGGCAGCCTGCAATCCTTTACTAAAGCCACCAATACCCGAAAATAATTCCAAAAGAACCATGCCCTAATTAATTATAAATTTCAGTCCCACCCCGAATTGGAAGTGAAAATGCCCGCTGTCATTTCCCCAAAGACAACGCTCACGGGCATGGAACAGCAATACTACTTGATTGGTAAGATAGGTTTCTATCTCCAGTGATACAGCACCTCCATAGATAAACGCATCCCCGGCACGCAAGCGTGAGCCGTCGAACAGCGTACTTGTACCCCAATTCACGGTTTCATATCCCGCCAACGCCGAAGCACCGGCATAGCAGAGGAACACCTTGTTGGCATCCGAGAGGAAATTATAATAATAACCGCCTTCCGCAGTGAATTGGGAAATCGGGACACGTATGTCCTTGTATGGGTAATACTTTTGGAGATACTCACCCCCGAATACCCACTTATGGCAACCGTTCACATACCTGTCCATCCCCAGCCCGAAATGGTAACCCAGCTCGTTACGCTTGTCCACCGTATGAAAACCGTCCGTCATGCCGGCAGTAATACGCAACCCTCTTATTCCGGGCAGACAACGTTGGGCATGTGCCTTGTCCGTCAGGACAAAGCACAAAAACATACATATAATAATAGATAGCCTTTTCATCTTATTTCACCTTTAGCTCGTTAATAACTTTAGCACGGATCAACTCGGCATTGGTCAGGATAAACTGCTGATGTCTTCCCCCGTTCTGCTCGTTCATCTCGACAATCAACTGTTTGTCATCCGGCAAGGTAAATTTAGGTAAGGTAAATACTGTCCGTTCATTGCTTTTTCCATGAACTGTCGTCACATAGTTGAAAGCACGAAGCGGCACAATAACCTGCTCCTGAATGGCAGTACGTTTTGCCACCTTTTTATCCACCACCTTAAAGGTGATGAAGTCAATGGAGAATGGCACGTTGGAAGCGTTCTTCAGTTCCGTATGGAAATAAAGCAGACCGTTGTGTGTATAAATTCCCTTCAAAATATATTGGATACCGAAACGTTTACAGCCGATATACTTCACCAGACGCTTGTTATTGTCATAAACGGACTTCATGATCAGCCGTACCAATAGCGGTGACTCGTTGCCGAGTTCTGTAAGATAGATTTCCTGCGAGTTGTTCGGTCGGTTCACTGCCTCGCCATCGTGGATGAAGTCTTTCATCTCGATATTCAATTTGGTCGGTTCGTCCGCATACTTCACGTTGAACGTATAATAGCTGCCATCGTCCGTGATCACCGCCAGATTGGTTTCACGTGAGAAGTCCCTCAATGCCGCTTTCACCCGAAGCACGTTCTCCGAACCATCCGCTTTACCAGCAAGAATATCCGCTGATCCTAAATCCACATACTTGATAGCCGCCGGGAAGATAAGATGTACTGTTTTATTAAATGTTACCTCCAAAGCGTATGGAGGGATCATCCGATCAAATGTCACCGGTCGTGTCAACCCGTCAAACAAATCACCGGTGGACGGACTGCGTCTTGCATTCTCCTTATCCGATAGTGGCATGGTTTCCGTTTCTTCGGAATCCGCTATTTTTTCCGTGTTATTTTCTGTCTTTTCCACTTTCACGTTTTTTTGTGCATAAGCACCGGTCATACCAATGGCAAAAGCCATCATTAAAATTACTCTTTTCATGCTTGTTATTTTTGTTGATAATAAATTGGATTTGAATAGTTTATTGTCTTGACACGAGCAACAGCTCATAGTCCGCCTTCAAAGTCGCTTTGGCAGTTCTGAATTTTGTGGAAAGATATTGCGACGCACCCTGTATCACTCCTTTGCCTAAGTCCGCAGCGAACTGCGCACCGGCATTGGTGGAAATATTAATGCTGCTTCCCATTGTCGAACCCATGTTAGCCGCCATCTCCTTGACAGCGGTAAGCTCTTGCGATCCCCTGACCTCAATGCCCTTCATGCCTCTCGTGTCATAAGCGTCCAGCTCCACCGGCAGGATTGTTCCTTGAAAAGCAACCGAAGAAACAGTGATCTCCATACGCTCACCGCTGATTTTCGCCGTGCCGGTCAGTATCGTGTTAGCGGGTATATACAACTCTCCGGCCTGTACTGGCTCTAACAAGCGGAGTCCCACCTCCTGACCATCGTTGCCCGCAACCGTTACCGTCTTGTACACGCAGGCACGGATACCATTCTTCTCCGTGCGGTTTAGGGTTGTCCCTACCGTGTAGAACCCCATGTTTCTGGGCTTGCTGTATTGTTGGGTGAACTCTTCATCGGACAGGGGTGTGGCCAATAGGCTGACCACCTGTTCCGCTACCTGTGTAACTGGACAGACCGGAGTTTTACCCGTAGAGGAAGACACGGTGACTTGTTTGGCTTCGCCACCACCGCCCGGCATGTACCTTGCAGCCATCTCATAGGATTTCTCCATCAGCCGAAGTTGTTCCTCGCCGTTTTCCCTCGCCTTGCGCTCTTCCTCCGCTTGACGCTCCAGTTCCTGAATACGCCATTCCAGTTCCAGCGTTTTCTGATCATCTCCCTCAGGTCGTGTTTCATAGAAACTACCCAACTGCCGGTTGATGTCTTGATAGGCATTGGCGGAGGAACGGATAGACGAACCGTCATTGTTCGTGTTTTCTTTCGTAAGGAATACTTCATCCGTCATCGGCTCTTCCCGTTCCAATGACACCGCCAGATCCTGAAGCGTGTTCATTTTTTCCCTTTGCCTCTTTTCAAAGTCACTTTGTTCGTAGGCGGTCTTTTTATCCGACAACAACCCTTTGTCCTCCGGCATCGGAACGTCCACGTTAAATCCTTCCCTTAATGGCTCGTCACGGTCTGAAGGAGCGAATATCAGCCACATCGCTCCCAGAAACACGAGAAAGAACAGTGGATACACGAGCATCTTCTTCCGTCTGCGTATCTCTTCCGGAGTCAGAGGCTTGACTTCTTTTTTATCCTTTTCCGCTTTTTGCCCCTTCTTTTCCGCCTTTTCAGGCTTTGTAGCGTTCGTCGGTTGCCGGTCCTGATTTCTTAGGTTCTCCATAATCTACCTGATTTTTAATGTTTATACTATCCTTATTTATTCCCCTATGCAGTTCCATCTGCCTGAGATGCTCTATTTGCAATTGTTCTCCCTCACGCTTGCCGATATGGTATATTGAAGATACCGTCATGTATATCGACAAACAGCCGAAGCCGATGAGCATAACCACTACGCAGATGAGCCGTACATCGGGCGACATCCGTCCGCACAGATAGCGGAGTCCGTCGTCTATCCTGTCAGGCACGTACCTGATCCATTTCTTCAATCGGTTCATTCTTCGTTTTTTTTAGTTATCGTTCAATGGTTCTCAAATCCCTGTTCTCCAAAATATTGAATTGTTCCATCGTAAAGCCATGCGGATTATTGTCCGACCTGACCGAGTTCAACAGCCGGCAACGGGTGACAAGGCTTCGTTCCGTGATGTTACTTGACCTGACGAGCGACTGCCGTGCGTAAGTCGTCACCACGTATGGATAATGATTGAAGTCGCACGCCACACTGTCCACCCGGATGCTTTGGTTAATATTTGCGGAAATGATCCGGTTATAATACCCCTTTTCCTCCCAGTCCTTATAGTAACGGAACGCACTCTCATCGCACAGGAATAACGCGCGGCGGATATTCGATTCGATAGCCGCCTTGTCGGGTGACAAAGTGAAAAACAGTTCATGAAAACGCCGGATATGTTCTTTCGCCTCCACCGGCCGGTTCTGTGAAAGGTCTTGGGAAAGAGCCAATATCAAGGACTTCCCATTGTCCAGCACATAGATCTTCTCCCTTTGCCGTTCGGCAAACCGATAGGAACTCCAAAGCGCATAGCCGGTAACCAGCGCACAGAGCGAAACGAACACGATACCCATCGTACGGATTTGCCGGAAGCTCGTTTCTATATTTTTCAAACTTTTAAATTCCATATATTCCAAGATTTTGCTTTGATTTATTTTCCTCTTAGCTTACCGGCCACATGACCGACAGAAGCACCCGTGACCGCAGCTGCCGCACGTCCGCCCTTCATCGACCAAGAGTTCACCTGCTTGCCATAGTTTCCGGCGCCCGATGCCTGAATCACCCATGTCGATACAGTCGGAATAGTGAAATATCCCACAATGGCTATCAGCATGAAGATGATATAAGCGGAATTACTTACGTCGGGTACATAGGTAGGATCACTCAGTGCAGCGATGTCTTTCTCGATCATCAATACCTGAATCCTTGCCAACACGGAACTGAACAAGTCGGATATAGGCAACCATAGATAAATGCTGACATACTGGCAAATCCATTGGATCATCGTATTGTGGAAACCATCGTACACAGATATGGCGAACGACAGGGGTCCCAAAATACTCAACACAATCAGGAAGAAGGTTCTTAGCGTGTCCAGTATCAGCGATACTGACTGGAACAGCAGTTCCAGAAAACTTCGGAAGAAATTACTCATGCTCTGCTTGGCCTGATATTTGATGCGTTCCATCGCCATGCCCGCCATTGCTTTCAAATCCGAAGGCGACCATCCCAGATCCTCGATCTGACGTTCATATTCCTCATTATCGACCAGATACGCTGTTTCCGGATTCCTTTTCATCGCCTCGTATTCCAGCTTCTGCCGCTTCTCGGAATACTCCCGTATGCTCAGCGTCTGACCTTCCATGATACCGTGACATCCGGTAACCACCGGACTCATGATCCCGTTGATAGTCCCCAGAACGAATGCAGGAAAGAACATGATGCACGCTCCCAAACAAAAAGGTCTGAAAAGCGGGTAAATGTCAATCGGCTCGGCTCTCGAAAGAGCCTGCCACACCCGTGAGGCCACGTAAAACAACGCACCCAGCGCAGCCACTCCGGTTGCCACTCCCGTGATGTCCGAACAGAGTGGCATCATCTCGTCATAAAGGTTACGCAACACTTCGTGAAGGTTGCTGAAAGTTTCTTCGCCTGCCATGTCACCAGTATCTTTGATTGTCCGTTCCGTACAAGTCCAGCACCCTTTGGGTATCGTTCTTCTTTTTTGCACGCAGGTAAGAGATACCGATGTTCCGGTTTGTGTAATACCTGACCAGATTACGTTGGTTCCTCACGTCACGATACACACGGTCGATCACGTCCATGCGTTCTTTATCCGTCATGGAAAGACCGGTGGCAGTCACAACGGTCTTCATCTCGTTCAGCATACCGCTACTCTCTTCCAGCATCTTCGCATACCCGGAAGCGATTGCCGAAAGCTCGTCCGGCGTATAGTTCTCGTCCGTCAGCATTTTCTGGAAAGAATTTACATAGATGTCCGATATTTCACCGACCAGAAGAACGGTCTGCTGTACCTTGCGGGCATCCTTCACCAGATTGTTAACCGCTTTCAAAGCGTCATAATAACGCTTTCCCTGTTCGTAGATCTTGACAGTTTCCTGAAAATTCTTCACCATATTTTCTGCCGTCGTCGTGGTTTGCAACACGTTACGGGTTGTATTCACGATGCTTTGTGCAAGGTTCGAGGGATCGAATGTTACCCATTGTGCTTTTACCGTCATAGTCGAACAAAGCAGCCCGACCAGACAAACAGCCATTATTCGTTTCATGTCTTTTAAAATTTTAATGTTAAATAAATCAGATAGTTGTTGCTGCCATTTTACAGGAGAACCGAAGTTCTCCCTTTTCCTTATGAATCATCCGCGCGTATATATATCCCTTCGGTAGCCAGCACCAGACGGTCTTCCTCCCGGTCATAAGCGAGCTGTACCCTTCCCAGCAGGTCTGCCCAGATGATGCCGCCACTTCGGTGGATTGTACCGACCACCACCGCATCAAGGTGGTAGATCAGGGCAATCCTGTATGCGCCACCATCACGGAATACTGTGACGGGCGGTGATTTGCGGTTGCTCTTCCACTCCCCACATATCCAGTAGAGCGGAAACAAGTTCTCATACTCCATAGGCATTAGGTATTTCAGAGCTTTGGGCTCGTTTCTTTTCCGCAAGCCTCTTGATAGCCAGCTCGATGTTGCCGTCCAACTGTTCCGCCAGTTGTTCCACTTCCACCTTCTCGCTCTCTTCAGTCGTGTAGCACATATATTCCTCAAGCGATACCTCTGTAGCGTACACCGTTGACTGTACGCCTCCCAATCCGAACCATACCTCCTTGTATTTGCGTTGCGGATCATTGGACATGTTCACCGACAGGATTTGTGCCTTCTCCTTGTCCGTCAGACCGAGCAGGGACTGTATCTGCGAGAACTTGTTAAGATACTTCCTTTGGTCAAGCAAAATCTTGCAATCGCTATTGTTCACAATGGACTCCTTCACGATAGGCGAGGAAATGATGTCATCGACTTCTTGCGTCACGACAACCGCTTCTCCATAAAATTTGCGGACAGTCTTAAATAGATAGCGGATATAATCCGCCATCCCCTCCTTGGCGATAGCCTTGCCGGGTAGGTCAGGGGCATTACTGCCCCTTTCCCCCCTCAGAACCGTACGTGAAAGTTTCCAATCATACGGCTCAAGCAGTGTTAAATTTCTATTTAATAGAAACCAGCTCATAGTTACATCTTATTAGTTTGAATGACTTTTCTTCTACAACTGTCATGTAGCAGATTATTTACTTTCTTGCCGTTGACTATTTGTTGGGAAGTTCCCCAAGGATGTTCCTTGTCTATGGGTTTACCACATACGGGACATAAATGGTCCTGTCTTTCCCACATGTACAGCAATGATTTTCTGCCGTTGAGCGACTGTAGCATCTTGTAAGTCTTGCGCTTTTCAAAATACTCTGTCCATTCGGGGGCAAAGGGATTTGCTTCACCTTTTACCTTGACATATCGGGTAATCTTTGTGTCATACAGCCTTTTCAGAGCAATCCTGTCATCAGTCTTGCCTTTCTTGAAGTTTGCCACGAAGCACCAGTTACGGTTCTTTACCCGTGTAAAGTATCGGTCGGCAATCCAATATTTGCCTTTCTTGGGGTGTCGTCTCTTAGCCCATTGCCATAACTTTTCAAATATCAGGTAGTCAGCTTTTCTGAATGTGTCAGAAGCCACACAATTCTTGTAGTAGTTTACCCAGCCTGTTATCACAGGATTCAAGAGCCTTATAAGTGATTCCTGTTTGCTTCCTTTATTGGAATCGATGACTCCCCGGATTTTCTGCATGAATTTCTTCAGGCTCTTTTTGGACGGTTTGATAAGAAGCACTCCTTTGTATTTCCGGATATTGTACCCGAGAAAATCAAATCCGTCATCAATGTGTGTAATCTTTGTTTTCTCTTCCGACAGGGTTAATCCCCTTTCTTGGAGAAAGTCCACTACTAACGGTTTGATTTCTTCCAAAGCTTCCTTACTTCTACCCGTGATGATAAAATCATCCGCATAACGTACAAGATGTACTTTGGGATAGTAGGTCGTTTTCCTGTTTACAAATTTCTTGTGATACTTCTCTGCAAGCATAGTTTGCAGTCCGTCCAGTGTCATATTCGCAAGAGTTGGTGAAATGATACCGCCCTGTGGAGTACCCTCTTCCGTGGGGAATAGCTCCTTGTTGAAGACGAAACCGCATTTGAGCCATTTCCGTAGCATCACTTTATCCATAGGGATATTGTTCAGCAGCCATTCGTGGCTGATGTGGTCGAAACAACCTTGGATGTCACCCTCCATAATCCATTCGGGAGAAGCTTTCTTTGCAAGGACACAAAAACATTGTTCCCTTGCATCTCCGGTACTTCTCTCTTTACGGAAACCGTAGGAATTACTGTCCGCAGTTGTTTCCGATACAGGTTCCAACGCAAGCAGGTATAATGCCTGCATAGCCCTATCTTTCATTGTCGGGATACCTAAAGGACGTAGTTTCCCGTTACTCTTTTTGATATTGACCCTTTTTAACGGCTGGGGCTTGTAGCCTCTTCTTTTCAGTTCACCGATAGCCTTGAATCTGGCATTGGGAGTTGACCATTTCACCTTGTCAACGCCTGCGGTGTCACTGCCACTGTTTGATGTAACACGCTTTACGGCTAAAGCCTTAGCGTAAAACGAATGCGTCAGCACCCACTGCAAGGATTTCACCCTGCCGTGTTTGCCCGCCTTTTGAGCTTTTACAATACGTGCTTGTAGCTTATTAACCGCTATCTCACACTTGTTCCAGTCTATGATTTCCCAAGTGCTCCATTTACGGTCAGTAGATGCACACGATGTTTTAATTTCGTTCATTTGCTTTTCTCCTTTAATAAGTTCTATAAGTTTCTTGTAAAACATCCACCATGCGGAAGTCTGCCCACTTTCGTGTGAGGTGATGTTTCAACCTCTATCCGTCCCATTACAGAACGGCATTCGCTTTCTCCGCATTCCTCTGCCCGCACTCCATTCGGCTTCACTTACGGTCTGCTTACCTGCTGTTACACAGGAGAAGTACGGGTTTACCATGTTTCTTGTATATGACAAACGAATGGGTTAGAATCCGTCTATCCGCCGGCAGTCGTTATGTCCGTGTAACCTTAGCATGGAGAAGGTTAACCGACTGCATCCCTTTTGGGTTAGAGCCCAGTATCATTAGCGGCTCATTCGAAGTTACGACGTTTATCAACGGTTCACATTACATTATTCATACCATTCAGCCTAGCTCCCCTGTCGTTCGATACTAACGGCAGTTGTCATCCCCTCACGGTTCAGACTTCTCCTTTCGGAAGGGCTTCATTGTTGGTTCTGTTACCGCACGGGTTCATTGCTTAATACCGCACGTTCCCATAGGCTACTGTTGACGGAACAACAGGTTCAATCGTTCGATTTCCAACTCGTGGAATGAAAGTTGAACAATCATATACAAGACTTACATGTCACAGCCACGCTTCCTCTATGATGATCATCTTGCGCACTCCCTTCAAACGGCGCATCTTGTTGATAAACAACTCCATGATAATGATAGTCGTCACCGGGAAAAGAATGGGGTGATCTTTAATTTGATCGATTTCGAATACAATAAACCGCTTGCCGAGCAAGTCAAGCTGCTTATCGGAGTTAAGCAGAAAATCATATTCTCCGCCACGGTAATAAGGCTCCAATACATTCAGGAAACCCGCAAGGTCGAAATCCTTTTCCCGTACCTGCTTCTCTTCCAGAATCTTTCGGTAGTCCGTTTTTACGAACTCGTAAAAGGTGTTGAACGAGGGAATAATACTTTCATCCTCCTTGATACGCCTGATATACAGAGCCACCGCATTGGATAATGCCACTTCTTCCGAACGTGTCGCCGGTTCATTGTCCTTTTTCCAGAGTGTGAGGATCAATGTCTTGATACTCTCACGTTTCTCTATATCGAAAACTTTATCATCCGTGAAAAAAGGATTGAACGCTATCGGGTTTTCGTCCGTATAAGTAAAGTAGATACCATCCTTGCCCCCAGTCTTTTGGTGTATCAGCGAGCAAAGCCCTTGGTAACTGTTTCCCGTGTCGATCAATACCACGTGTGTGCCCTGTTCATAATACTGCCTTGCCAAATGATTCATAAAGAATGATTTGCCGCTTCCCGAACCACCTAATACGAATTTGTTTCGGTTGGTAGTTACGCCACGTTTCATCGGCAGGTCGGAAATGTCCACGTGCAGCGGTTTCCCGCTGATGCGGTCTGACATCTTCAGCCCGAAAGGTGAAACTGAGCTGCGGTAGTTCGTTTCTTCCACCCAGAAACAGAGAGCCTGTTCGATGAACGTGTAGAAACTCTCCTCCGCCGGGAAGTCCGCACCGTTTCCCGGCATCGCCGCCCAATACAGTGTGGCGGCGTCCACCGTGTTATGGCGTGGCTTGCATTCCATCATGGCGATCTGACTACCCACGTCATTGCGCATGTTCTTCACCTCCATCGGGTTATCCGTCCATGCGATAATGTTGCAGTGGGCACGTACCGAGGTAAGCCCGAACGAATGTGCGTCATTCAGGTACAGGTCAATCCACTCTTTATTAATCTGGTTGCTCCGTGAGTACTTCGAGAGCGACTGCATGTTGCGTGCGCTCTTCTCAAAACGTTGCAGGTTCTCGCCGCTGTCATCCAGAAAAACATACTGGTTGTATAGATGATTGCACGAGAGCAGCAGACCTACCGGACTGGCGAATGACAGCTTGCAGTCGCTTTTGTCCGTTGATAATCGCTCATACCGGCAGTCCGTACCCACTTTGTTGGGTAACGCATCCAGTTCCGAGAGCGTATGCACCGAAACGTGCTTGTCACCGACACGCAGGCCGTCATCTCCGAGTTCAATGTCTTCCAGCGTAGTGGTATCTGCCATTGACAGACAGAAATATTTCTCCACCAGTCCGGCCTTATCCTCCGTACCGGTAATCTCATCACCGCCAAGCCGTCTTAGACGCACCAGTCCCGTATCGTTTACGATCCGGGCGAATTGCCCCACCGTATCCAGAAAATAGGCGGTAGTATCTTTGTCCACCTCTTTGGGGATGATGAATCCTCTGCACAGCGAAGAGAAATTGCTCTGCATCCTCATGCGCTCTTTCGTTGTCTTGGTCAGGTACAGATAGCATTTATGGTTCAGGAAAGGTCGCTCATTGAAGTGCAGCTCGTAACTTCGGGAAAGGAAACTTAAATTCTCCTTGTCTGTCTGGCTGCGGTAATCCTCCCGGATAAACCAATCCTGCTTATGTACCACTGTATAATTGGGCAGTACCTTGATGGCCTTTGCCCATGCCGCATGGATAGCCTCATACTCTGCCGCCGTCACCGTGAAGAGTTCGGGTAGTTCCACCTCAAAGACGGCGGTGATGTCCGCATCTTTGGAAATGATACAGTCCGCTTCGACAGCGAGAAGCGGAAACTTGCTTTCCAATGTGGCAGCTTTTAGTGTGTTCCGCATACATTCTTCTTTTTAATCGTGAATAACTTTCGGGGACTGATTCGGTTGATCAGGTAGCGGGGGTGCTGTTTCTTGGCCAACAGCTTCATCAGCCCATGTTCTCCGAACTTGCCGTTCAAGTAAAATGTCAGCCAGACCAATACGGAAGCGGACGTTACACCGAAAGCTATGCAGAGCCATTGACCGATTCCGGCCATATAGAGAATGACAAACAGCACGAACAGGGCCAGCAGCCCGCCGGCAAAAATGAAAAGGTATTGCGCCTTGAGTCCCTTGAACTCCGCACTCTCGCCGATCCCCTTGTTCAGTTCATAATCCATATACATTATTATATATAGGTGAATCTATCCCTTAGAGGAAGAACGAACGCAGGATAGTGGCGGCGACAATCAAAAAGATGCACGCACCGAACCAAGAGGATGCCACCTTGCTCACATCCGGATCGCCGGAGCTAAACTTATTGTACACTTTAATCCCTCCGACCAAGCCAATCACGGCTCCGATGGCATAACACAATTTCGTACCCGGATCGAAATAGCTCGTGACCATCTTGGTCGCTTCTGTGATACCGGCTGAACCATTCCCTTGCGCATAGAGCGAGCCTGTAGCGATCAGTATAACCGCCACGAATACAAGTCTTTTCGTATTCATAAAATAATTGGATTTGAATGTGGAGCACGACGGTAAAAGAACCCGCCGTGTCCTGTTGTTAATTAAATTTGTTTGGGGGTTTCTCGTGGGAAATAAATAGGTGGGCTATCCGTAATCTCTTTCCTTCATGTACATTTTACTTTATTCGTTAGACAATATCACTGAGGGAAAAAGTATCCGGTATGGTTTCTGTCGCCGATTCGCTGTCCGGGCAGCTCCGTCTGCGGTATGCCGTAAGGTGTAACTCTATCAGCGAGCCGATCCGTTCCTCACGTTCTGCATCACCGGAGATCAGTTGGTCGAACATCGGGGTGTTACGAAGCTCTGCCAGCGTCTTTCCGGCCTGAAGCCTTTCCTCTTCACTGGCTGCTTCACCACTGACCGCTACACGCACCGCCAGTCCCATGTCCTCGAAGCGGATGCCCGTAGCTTGCGGTGTGCATCCCGGCAGGCGTTTGTCCTGCTCGTCATCGTCTATCGGAGGATCATCATCAGTCGGTTCTTCCCGGAACTCCAAAGGGACATCCATATCTTCCATCAATTCCAGTTCTTCCGGCATCGAATCCCCTTCGACAAACAATTTGTCCAGTTCCTCGGCGGAAACTATTTTCGGGTACTTTTCCTTCTCCGATGCAAAAGTATCGGCTTCATTTACAGGTTTTTCATTTTCATTTTTTCCGGGTATTTGTGGCGTGGAGTGGCTAAGAGAAAATGTACTTTTGCCTAAAATATCACTTACGTCCACCGCCATTCGGGTAAGAATCTGCTCGGCTTTTTCCGCTCTCTTCTTTCGGTTGTTCCGCTCGTAACAGAGGTAGGCGACTATCCACAGCAGATAGCCGCCGATAAGTAAGAATAAGGTTGCTGACATGGTTTCTGGGGGTTAAAACAGTTCGGTACTTCGTTTTTTATATTCCTTCGTGATCTCGTCTTGGTAGGTGGCAAAGTGCTGTTCCAGCACATTGTCCACATAGCTGAATATGGACATCTCGTTGTTCCCGATTGTCTGGACAATCTTCTGAATCCGTTCGTGGAACTCTTTACGCAAGTAGATGGTCTTGCCAAGCCGTGCGCAGACCGGTGACTCATGGATGAACAGACGGACATATCCGTTCTCTTCATCGGCCTGTCTTTTATTTCCGGCCACTTGCACCTGTCTGTCTGCCGGTCGTTCTTCTTTGAACGAGGCGACTATGGAGTTCTCGTCAATGTCCGTCAGGTTTATTTTTTTCCGTTCGTTTCCCATAGCCTACTTTTTGATAATGGACAACAATTCTTCCGTAATCTCTTTCAGGTTACTGCCTTTGACCAGCGTACTGTCCGCAGGGAACAGCGTGGAACGGAACAATGCCTTATGTTCTCCCGTCAACTCACGGCGGAACCGTTTGCTGTCCGGCAAGAAGGTATTCAGCACTTTCAATCCCAGCTCGCCGATCACTTCTTCATACACCGTGTACAGTTCCGATTTCTCCCGACCGTCCACCATGTTCCACAGCAGGTACAACCCTTTGATATTCGTCTTGCCCGTAGCGATCAGCGTATCATTCAGCCGGCTCGCAAAGCGGAGTGTACTTTCCATCACCACCCTGTCGGCAGCAATGGGGGAAAAGATATAGTCCATGTTCGCCAGCGTGTTCAGCACGCCCGTGCTGTTTACCGTACCCGGCAGGTCGAAGAACACGATGTCCGTTTCCGGCATCTTTTCCAACAGTTCGTCCGCTTTCGTGATAGCGTCCTCGGCCGTACTCTCCGCTATCGGATAGGCTTTCTTCCGTATCCGTTGCAGTTGCTTGTACGCCATCAGTTTATAATGTTCGTCCTCTATGACCGTTTTCAGGTCACGTTTTCTCATCTCGGCAATACTGTGTTGCGGGTAGTCGCAATCCACTACCGCCACATTCATTCCTTTCACATAGTGCAAGTAACTTGCCACCAGCACGGTCAGCGTTGTTTTTCCTGCTCCGCCCTTTTGAGTGGAAAAGGCGATAAAGAGTGTTTCTTTTTTCATGATGCAGTTTGTTTACAAGTGATACTTTTGAATCTACGCCGCAAATAAAGAAGGAAAAAGAGGGAAAATTCATAGTTGGGAAATGGCGAGGTTCGAGTGGCCGGCTCCTGACATAGAATGGCTGGATGAACAGCTAACCGACCGAAGGATTATCCGTCTGATTAGCCAATCGGATACTTGTCCGACCACACATGATATTACTGGATTGTATTGCCTATCGGATAACCAGCCAAGAAAACAGCCGAACAATAAATAAACTGTCCGAACAAAAGGTTATCCGCTTGGTTGGCTGGTCAGCCACACCAACGTTGCAATAGCTAACCGTCTGATTGGTTACCTGACCGATTGGTCGTTCAGTTAGTCAATCGGTCATCTCGCCATCATTGACTGCCCGTTTCCCCTTTGTTCCACCCCATGTGTACAAGTGGCTATCATTTGGCGCAATTTGGCTAATATCGCTGATATACAACAAATTATACAACCATATAACTTTGCGCCATCCAACCGGGGAATGGGTCGTTTGCTTCCCGCCGGTCGTTAATCCCCGCTTTCCCCGAAAGCGTTCTTTCCTCTCCGAAGAGGAAAGATTTATGTTCACCAGAACATAGCAAGCTGTGTTTTTTGCAGCACCACTCCGTTTTGCAGCAAAAAACGCTTGCCCTTGCAGGGGGCTGCAATTTGCTCCGAAGTCGCAAATTGTGGGAGGGAAGCTAACGGCGGCAATTCCATCCGGGTGGAATTGTACCACATAAAAAATGTATATATGAACAACGAGAAAAAGCATCCCCACACACGGGGGAAAGGGGGCAGATTACCCAAGTCGAACCCGGCCGTCCACCGTGAAACCGTCAATCTGGACGAAGCCGGTCATGCACGGTTTCTCACCATGTTTGAGCAGTCCGGCCTGTTGTCCAAATCCAAGTTCATCGCCGCACGGATCTTTAACGAAGAGTTCAGGGTGATCCGAACAGACCGTGCCACAATGGAGTATGTAGCCAAGCTCACGGAACTGTTCCAGCAGTTCCGTGCCATAGGAGTAAATTACAACCAAGCCGTCAAGGAGTTACACATCCATTTCACCGAAAAGAAAGCGTTGGCACTGCTCTACAGACTTGAAAAGCTCACCCTTGAACTCGTGGAGTTGAACCGCCGGATTGTCGAACTTTCCCAAAAACTCGCCTCACATGGTAGCCAAGATCAGTGTGGGTAAGAATCTATACGGCGCATTGGCCTACAACCAGAACAAGGTCGATGAAGGCGGAGCGAAAATCCTCTCCACGCATCTCCTTCGCTATCCCGAAGACGGGTGTTTTCGCCCGGATGAATCCATGCGGCAGCTTCTCGAATGGATGCCGAGCCATTACCGTACCGAGAAGCCGGTCATACATATCTCCCTCAATCCGCATCCCGACGATATACTGACTGACGAGCAACTGGCGGAAATCGGTAGGGAATACATGCAACGGCTCGGTTATGGTAACCAGCCCTATCTTGTTTTCAAGCACGAGGACATCGACCGGCACCATATCCACATCGTTTCCCTGCGTGTCGATAGTGAAGGCAGGAAAGTTTCTGACAAGTTCGAGCATCGCCGTAGCAAAGAGATTACCGAATTTCTGGAACAGAAATACGGCCTTCATCCGGCGGAAGGTCAAAAGAAAGGTGAAGAGTGGCAGCTGAAGCCGGTAGATGCGGCCAAAGGGGACATCAAAAGACAGATAGCCCGCACGGTCAAACCCCTGCTCAAACTTTACAGCTTCCACACAATGGGCGAGTTCCGTGCCTTGCTTTCCCTGTATAATATAGGTATGGAAGAAGTGAAGGGAGAAATGGGCGGACGTACCTATCATGGGATACTCTATACCGCTCTGGACAACAACGGCGAAACGGTAGCCACTCCCATCAAGTCCTCCCGACTGGGCAAAATGACAGGAGCGGAGCAACTGGACAAGAAGATGCGGGAAGCCACCGCAAAAGCCAAGTCCGATCCGTGCCGTGAACGGATTCGACCGTTAGTGGCTGACGCTCTGCGTCGGTCCGTAGACGAACGGGATTTTCGTGACCGCTTGGCAAAAGAACAGATAGACTTGGTTCTCCGCCGCAACGAAACCGGCAGGATTTACGGTGTTACCTTTATAGATCATCGCAGCCGAACCGTGCTCAACGGCTCACGTCTGGGTAAGGAGTTTTCAGCAAATATGCTCAACGAACGCTTTCAGGAACAGCCACAAAATCTCATGCCGCCACTTCAGCCACCCGTTCCTCCTGTTGTGGATCTCGAAAACGGGGAGAAAATTCTGGGAGGGTTGCTTTCCGGCATGGAGCCGGAACTGAATTATGTACCCCGGCATCCCAAGCTCCTGAAACCCGACAAGAAGAAACGCCGGCATCGTTACGGTCGTCAGGACTGACCCCGTATTACAGAATCATTTATTCGATAACTTTTAAAAATTCAGCATTATGTCACAAGAAGATGATCTTCGGGGACTGGCAAAAGTCATGGACTTTATGCGTGCCCTCAGCGTATTATTCGTAGTGGTCAATATCTATTGGTTCTGCTATCCCTCCATCCGGGAGTGGAACGTCAATATCGGAGTGGTGGACAGGATTCTGCTGAACTTCCAGCGCACGACCGGATTGTTCGGCTCCATCCTTTGGACAAAACTCTTCTCCGTTACCTTCCTTGCTCTCTCGTGTCTGGGGACGAAAGGCGTAAAGGAGGAAAAAATCAAATGGGAGCATGTCTGGACAGCCCTTTTCGCAGGTTTCGTCCTCTTCTTTTTCAACTGGTGGTTGCTCGGACTGCCCATACCGTTAATGGCACGCACCGCCTTTTATATATTCACTCTTACTGTCGGTTACCTCTGCCTGCTCGCTGCCGGTGTATGGATCTCCCGTCTGCTCAAACAGAATCTCATGGACGATGTATTCAATAACGAGAACGAAAGTTTCATGCAAGAAACCCGTTTGATTGAAAATGAATACTCTGTAAATCTGCCGACACGGTTCTATTATAACAAGAAATGGAATGACGGCTGGATCAATGTCGTGAACCCCTTCCGTGCCTCCATCGTATTGGGAACGCCCGGTTCGGGAAAGTCTTTTGCAGTGGTAAATTCCTATATCAAGCAGCAGATAGAGAAAGGCTATGCCGCCTATATCTACGACTTCAAGTTTCCCGACCTCTCTACCATTGCTTACAATCACCTGATCAGCCATTTGGAGGGGTACAAAGTGCCGCCGAAGTTCTATGTCATCAACTTCGACGATCCCTCACGCAGCCACCGCTGCAACCCACTCAACCCGAAGTTCATGACCGACATCTCCGATGCTTACGAGAGTTCGTACAGCATCATGCTCAACCTCAACCGGTCGTGGGCGGCGAAACAGGGTGATTTCTTTGTCGAGTCACCCACCATTCTCTTTGCCGCCATCATCTGGTTCTTGCGGGTGTACAAGGACGGCAGGTATTGCACCTTCCCCCATGCCGTCGAGTTCCTCAACAAGCCTTACGAGCAGATTTTCCCCATCATGTCCTCTTATCCCGAATTGGAGAACTACCTCAGTCCCTTTCTCGATGCGTGGTTGGCGGGAGCTGCTGACCAGCTCATGGGTCAGATCGCCAGTGCAAAGATACCCTTGTCCCGCATGATCTCACCGACACTCTATTGGGTGATGTCCGCCGACGAGTTCTCTTTGGACATCAACAACCCCGACGAGCCGAAAATCCTCTGCATAGGCAACAATCCCGACCGGCAGGCAATCTACGGTGCTGCGCTCGGTCTGTACAACAGTCGTATAGTGAAGATTGTCAATAAGAAAGGTAAGCTGAAAAGCTCCATTATCATTGATGAACTACCCACCATTTTCATCAAGGGGCTGGACAACCTGATAGCCACCGCACGCAGTAACAAGGTCGCCGTACTACTCGGCTTTCAGGATTTCAGCCAGCTTATCCGTGACTATACCGACAAGGAGGCGAAGGTGATTATCAACACGGTGGGTAACCTCTTTTCGGGGCAGGTCGTGGGGGAAACAGCCAAAACCCTCAGCGAAAGGTTCGGCAAGATACTCCAGAAACGCCACTCTATCTCTATCAACCGGCAGGACGTTTCCACCTCCATATCCACCCAGATGGATAGTCTTATTCCACCCAGCAAGATCAGCGGGCTGACGCAGGGAATGTTCGTCGGCTCCGTTGCCGACAACTTCGGAGAGAGGATTGAGCAGAAAATCTTCCATTGTGAGATTGTTGTCGATGCCAAGAAAATTGCCGAAGAAGAAAAGACATACCAAAAGATACCCGTTATCACCAACTTCGTGGATGATGACGGAATGGATCACATGAAGGAAATGGTACAGGAGAACTACAATCGGATCAAGGAGGATGTCAAACGGATCGTGACCGATGAATTGGAGCGCATCGCCAACGATCCCGCTCTAAAGCATCTCTTGGAACTGAATAAATGACAAAATCCCCTGTAAACACTATGGTTTACAGGGGATTTTGTCTGTTTCGGAAATCAACTTACCTGCTACGGTAATGTTTCTCGTCATCTTCTTCCATCCGTTTGAGCAGCACTTCACGCAGGCGGTCAATGAAGTAGGTTCGTTCGTCCGCCTTTCGCCTGCGTATCCGTGCGTAGTAGCTCGAGGCGTTCTTCACGTCTATGCCCAGCAGCCCGCACACGTGTTCCACTACACGTTTCAGCGTGACATCGCCGTCGTTGAACAGCTTCAGTTCATGGCAGGCGTACAGCAACTCTATCAGGTTGATAACGTCCGAAGTCCAGATAACCGGCGGGGCACCCGTCGGTGCGGCTGTTTTCACCGAACCGGCCGGGTGTATCTCATAGGCGAACTTGCAGTAGGCTTGCATCCCTTCCAGATAGGTCAGCGTGCCGATAATATAGGAGTAGCAGATCAAATGTTCCTTCTGTGTCGTGCGGTAATGCTCACGCAGGATGACCAGCCTGCAACTCAGGTATTGCAGCTGGAAAAGGACAATACTGATGTCGCTCTCCGCACGTTGCAGCTCGTACACTTCCTTTACAAACTCTGTATTAGCTTTCGAGAGTGTTTCCTCGTTGCTGTTCTCTTGTCCCAGCAATAGGAGATAAGGGGTAACATTGAATAATCTCATAATGTTTTTCGTTTAAGTATGAAAATGGCTTCAATGTAGGGGCTTTACCTGACATGCTTGTTCCGCTTTTCGCCGAAAATACCGATGGCTATTCGCCCAGATAGAACTAACGGCGTTCCTTGCACAATTCATCGTACAAGTCTTTATGCAGCTCGCTCGGACTTTGCTTCATCTGCTCCATGCAGAACTCCCAGAAACGGTTGGCAGATACGAACCCGTTCTTCTCGGCTATCTCTATCAGCGGACGGTCGTAATAATACTTCAAGTCCCTCCGTATCTGTTCAATGCGTTGCTCTTTGAGCCACTTGTTGGCGGAGCGATGATAAATCTTGCGGAACCTCTCACGGAAAGTCGAAACACTCATGCAGAACATTCCGGCAAGTTCCTCTACGCTGTGCGTTCGGTAACTGTAGCGGTTCACCTTCATTCGGAAGACGGCGGTAAACAATGGCTTCAACCGTTTCTCGGCAAACTGGAAGTCCAGCTCGGTGAGGGGCGTGTACTGTCGGCTGATCTGTTTGCGCCGTTCCACAAAGAAATAGTCACACACCTCGTTGCACATATTGTACAGGGGTTGCGGCGTACCGGTACGATACAGCACCTCACATAGATAAAGCATCTCCGGCGTGCGGTACGCTTTCCGGTAAGGCTCGACGAAATGGTGCAGCAGGTCGTTCTGTATCTCCACCTCTTTGGAGAGGGAGAGCAGCATCAATAGTGGCTGATACTCCCTGCATGATACCGAAGGCAGTTCGGGCAGTTGTTCCATCTGCCGCAGGATATGGCGGCACAGCTCCGTGTTATGGGAGTAAGGTTCCAGCACAAGAAATTTTTTTGTACTTTTCGCCTTTAACAGCGCCTCCACATCCACACGGAGCGTATGGGTTATTTCTCTCAGTGATTCCGGTGCGGTTGTCACCAGTTGTTCGATAAATTTTGTTTCCATAATAATGTGTTTATTATAAATCCATGATGTATCCCATCTGAAATTTCACAAAGATAACCGCCATGATATGGTAACGACTTCCGCTTTTCGCCGGAAATATTTCCGTGTCTGGAAATAGAATTAAATTTTTACCTTATCCTTTATAAAGGAATAATATACCAGATAGTATGTGTTTTGAAGTATCTATTCATGGACGGCTACGGCTGTCTAATTTATTTTTATAGACTCTACAATTTTCAAAATTTCAGATTCAGAACTATCATCAGACGTTGTAGTAGCAATGATAAAACTTTCCAATGTTTTCTTATTCATATGAATAACAATATTCTGATTTATATAGATGTTTCCACCACCTGCTACTGCACATTCCATCTTCCCCGAAACCTTTTCAAATACTTTTCCATGAATATTTATATTTTCTACTCGAAATTCCTCCATAGACTTGGTCAACAGATCATGCATATGTTCCATCGCTTCTTCTGAAGGTGCTTTAAGGTAGCTGACGGTTAAACTATTGACACCATCTCCTTGAAGTTGAAGTATCTGCTTCGTATCAGACTTTTTTATTGTTTTCCAAGTTGATGGATATTGGCAACTGAAGCCACAACTGCTATTGACATATTCTTTCATTCCGTTGACTAAATCGGTTTCACTCCCGGTAAAAGTAGAAACATCCGTTGTATTTTGTGGAATCTGGAAGGAAGCATTGGGCTCTGCCTCAATGGCATCTCTTTCGAAAAAAGCGTTTTGCGCATATTGTTCGAGTGTACCATTATCCCACATCTTTCTGATTTCCACAAAATCTGCTGGCAGGTTGGATGTCTGTCCCACAAAAAGAAAAGCGAAGATTAACACAAAAGAAATTTCTGTGAGTGAGGTACAAAGGGTTGAAGCCTTTTTCACCGCATATCGGTCGGTCAGCAGATATAGGATACCTAATACGACTCCGGATATAAGTCCGCCAATATGGGCGGCATTGTCTATGTTTTCCACCCTTATACCGGATGTAAGGTTATAGAAAACAAAGAAACCGATACTGTACAACAAGGATTTACGTTGTCCTTTTTCTATCTTGTGATGAAATATCAGATAGGAAAGAAATATGCCATAAAGTCCGAATATTGAACCGGAAGCCCCGGCACTTATGATTTCTGGATGTATGGTCAGGCTGGCAAGAGCCGAAAACAATCCTGTCAGAAGATAAGCTGTTCCAGAAATACCCCGATATACAGTAATGCGTACATATTCATAAGTATATGAATCACTCCTATATGGATGAAATTGCAAGTAACGGTTCTCCACCAATCACCGGTAAGTGTAAGAGGACCGAAATCTGCGCCCCATTTTATGATGGATATTCCCGTAGGGGCTATCAGGCTTACTCCACATATTGCCATGATTACAAATAAGGCGACATTGATATAGGTAAGCAGAGGCGTTGCTATATTCCCTTTACGGATTGTCAAAAGCGATCGCAAGGATGCGTTCGCTTTTTCGTCCATACTCATAGAAGCATCCTTATTTTCTTCAAAAGCAGAGAAATCTCTACATGTGTTTTCTCTGTCTGTATCAACAATGTATGATACGTCTTTCATCTTATCCAAAAGAGGCATGATACCATTGACCTGTTTGAATAACACTTCTTCTGTATATACGGGAATCAGTTGATAAATGGCTACCGAATCTCCATTGGGTAGTTGGCAGTTTTCCGCCCCGCTATCCCGTTCTTCAGGAACGGTGAGCAGGAGGGATGTCATGGAGGTATCATCATGTAACGGTGTACCATCGGATAGTGAGTGTCCACACGTGATCCATGTATTTCCCTGCTGAAGCCATGATGCGCATCGCAGAAGCCAATCAGTTGGCCACACATCTTCCGTATTCCATGTTGGAGGCATACACATACAAAACTCACACCTCGAAGGAATTTCCTTATCCGGCACTGGCATAACAGAAGCTCCTACTCCACAGGTGACCAGTGTATAGCAGTCGAATCTGCTTGTTGGTTCGATGATGAGAATTTCCACTCCAGACGGTGAGACAATGCTTTTGGTGATACCTTTAATACCACCATAGAAATGACGGATATGAGAAAGTACGGTATTCTGCTCTTCTAAGGTATATGCACATGCGGTGTTGTCTACGGCCTTGGATACATTTGAAGGCATATTGTGACTGTTTTGCACCTGTTGCATGGCTGCTATGAGTTTGTCAAGGTTCTGCTTGTTCTTCCCCCAGTCAAAGAGCTGCATGGATGTACATACACTTGTAGCGAGAAGCAGTCCGTCTTTCCCGTCTATTACAGAAAGAACTACCTTTTCTTGCCACGATCTCAAACTTGCAGATGTATAAAATTCAGCTTCTTCACTTTTTATATTACCCGCTTGCCAACCGAGATGTTTGGATGCTTCAATAGCAAGAAGCATCAGTTCTTCGGAAGAATATCCGGCTAACTCTATTATTCGTTCACTTTTAGGTCTAAATCCTGTTGCCATATTTACAATATTATTATGTATAAAATATTCTTTTAAAGCTACCAAGTTGGTTAGAAACTTATTCTTTTCCTTTTCAGTATATCCGCCAACCAATCAGGAATGAACTTTTCCGCCCGTGGATATTTACTGAAATCTTCGCTAAAATCACTATCGCTAAATGCCTTTTTCAGTTCTTCATATCTCGTATCGTAACCAAATCTTATATCCATATTATTGCCTTTGTCTATTGTTATTTTACATAGATAGAAAGCCCCCTCTTGCGGGCATAAGGAATACATCAGGTCTTTGAGTTTTTCTATTTTTCCTGAAAGGTGTATTGTAACATTAATACCAAGACGAAACTGAACTGGCTCGTTTCCCCTGTAATAGTAAATGTTAGTATAAGATGTGCTTTCAACGGTATAACAGTAAAAATCACATTTACTCCACTGGGCATAAGCCACCATTTTTGCCAAAACGTCCTTGATGCCGTTTACATAAGCACAGCATTTTTCATCATCTTTCCAAAGATTTAGTTGTGTACGATAAGGAATGTATTTGGCAGACGGTGTTACTTTGCTTGTTGAAGCGGGATATGGCAGCCTGTCATCTGAACAAGCAGTTTTGATACAATCGGTAAGATACCAGCTCCAAAACTCTTTATTACGCTCGTCATCAATAAAATCTAAATCGACAATACCGCCATTATATACTAAACTTGCAAGGAAAGCCGTATCCCATTCATCCGGATCTTCTACTTCTTCATCGGAATCGTAATCACTGATAATACTGTTTGCATCTGAACCGGCATCATAGGCTGCATGAACAGCAACCTTGGCTGCAAACGAGGCTGTCATATCATCTTCGATGTAATCATCAGCAAACATGTCCAAATGGTCGGCATCGTTCAACAAATCCTTTTTACTCGTTTGTCCAAGCAGATATTTCTCCGTTTTTTCTATCAGTCCGATTATTTCCGTATCATTCCTGAAAAAGTCATTCCATATCGGATATACTTTCAATGCGCATAAGATACTTACTCTTCCAATGACAAGTGGTTCATTGATAGCTTGTAATATCGCACGTCTTGTGGGCAAAGATAAATGCCCTTTGTTTGAATGATTGACCTCATCCAAACCTTTGCTTATCAAAGAAGTTATTGTTTCTAATGATGTAATCCGTTGTTCCATATTTGATATATTATTTTTCCATCATGCGTTATTAAGTAACAGATAAAAAGTCGCCACTTGTATAATCGTAGAAACGACATAGATGCCGTAGTAGAGCAGATACCTTTTCTTTTTCTCAAACTCGGTGAAATATTTCCTGTATTTGTCCTTCTTGAATAAGAATATTTCATTGATATAATATCCGAGCCCCCCGGTGACTATAAGAAATGAAATAAAAAGAACCTCATTTCCAAAAATGACAGCCCAAATGTTTACCCTGAAAATCTTGGTGCAGGCAAAGCCGACAAGGCAGAGCATCCAAATACTGATGACACACGGGGTATTAAGTGCCAACATGCTGATATAAACATCAGTACCTTTATCCATTCCGGCTGCTTCTTGTCTCTTATCAAACGAAATCAACCGTTTTATATAGCTGTTTTCCCATTTCGAGAGGCTTAGCCAATAGAGAGGATTTATCATCCTATGATGAATGAAAAACAGCAACTTATAAGTGCAGTAATAATTTATATTGTAATATTTTTCCAATAATTTCCTCATACCTTAATAGTTTAGCAGGGACGGTTTGCCCATTAATAACATATTATTCGTTCCACCTCACGCAATCCGTCCAACCCCATTCGTCGAACAGCCATGTTTCTAAGAAGAAAAGTACAAAGGGTAGTAGGTACAGAAAATATACCTGTACTGCGCTGACATGCTTAGAGCGGCGGTAGTGGTTCAACAATGCCTGTACACGAGCTTTCCTGTATCGTGCAAGAATAAATACACAAATAAGTAAAAACATCGCACCTAAATAGCCAAGACGTAAGGACGACCATTGCGGTACACTGTCAATCAGGATAAAGTTGCTGGGAAGAACCACTATCCACCACCAATACCAACACAGGAGTATGAAGCCTGACATCCGTCCTTTCTTCTTGCCCCAGACTTCTCCTTTGAAATACAGGTAATCAAAGAAATAATACCTGTAATTCGTTCGGTTTGCACGCTGCTTCACTTGCTCAAAATAGTTATCTGTCTTTTTTATTCCTTTCTTCATAATGAATTGTTCCATGTTTATATCAGAATCTTTCCAACTCTCTTTGCTGTGATAAGGCTACTTATATTGTTCTTTAGTTTTCAAGCCGGATAAGCAGAAAGTAACCGCATACTATTATTAATACTCCAATTCCCAAGCCGACAATCCAAAACAGCCAACCTGAATACAGGAATATGATATCACTGTATTTGATCTTTTTCTTTTTAATCAGTCTGCACCAAAGCCAAACTGCAATTTTTCCAAGATTATAAAAGTTACCGGGCGAACTCATTGTTTATTAATTGTATATTTATATTTTTCCTTGTCGATATAATGCTTCTATGAAAAAGACTATCAAGGTGATGGCTATATACATGGCGAGTACCCATATTCCAACTTTACGTTGCATAGGATTCTCATCATCATACTTAGCTATAACCTTTTTATATCTATTCTTGATAAAGAACCGACCGCTCAACCATGCGATTAAACTACCCTCAATAATATAATATTGAACATCAGAAGGATATGCTACGATACTGTATTGAGTTAATATTCCCCACACAATTAACACATTGGTGCTTAGGATAACCGAGAACAGAAGCATAGCCATAAATGCGGCTCCCTCTGCCAAAGAGGAACAAAGCCACAATCTATAAAACCGATAATATAAATAATCTATCATAAGGTGTCTCTATATTGTTGTTAATTAGAAAATTGTTCTCACTATCCATATCCCTGTCAGGAACAGGATTAAAGGAAAAAATAGTATCATCCATACCGGAATTAGCTTGTTCCAGCTGTTGCCCTTGTATTTCAAAAGTATGGCAGCAGTCCTTTTGTGGGTATATCGCAAATAGAATATGACAAAGCACAAGACAGAAACGCCTCCACCGATAACTGCTCCCTGAGAAGGGGTAAAGTTCTTCCTCGTAAAAATCCAATAGTCAGGTAGTACACTGGCAAAGAAGATACTGAAAAAGAACAATACAATTACAGAAACCATGCAAAGTACACCGCAAGCACTGAAACGTGCTGGTTCGTTATATTTTCGATATACCACATACAATCGATAATACAGATAATCAAAGAAATAATACCTATATTTTTTTCCCTCTCTTATCAAATGATTCCGCTCGAAGCGGCTTATTGTTTCTTTTCTATTTCTCATATTTACGAATGTTTCAATCAAGACTAAATTATTGATACTTCATAACTTGCTCACAATCATTGAAACTGACTAAGAAAGAGCATTAAAAGAAGACCGACAGTAAGTACAATATACCTGATACTTAATACCGCCTTGTCTGAATATTTGGCATTATAAATATTGTCTTGAAATTTCTCAAATAATACAAGAGTCCTTTTCTTATTATAATATATGTACACAACAATCCAAGGAAGTATAAAACCGATTATCCATACAATAAGTATTGTTAGTTTGGACATATATGAAAAAAAGAAATCTCCAGTCAAAAAGAATGAGAATATGAAAGATGCGAACATATAAGTTATTGAAATAACTTCCGATAATATACAAGCTGCACCAAAACGTGGGAATTCCTCATTTTTCAAGCAAACTAAATAATATCTATAAAACAAATAGTCAATAATCTTTTTCATGCTTCTATTACTGCTAATGTCACGCTTTGTTAGAAACTCAATTTACTTTGCACGATTGGCTTTTATTTACCCACCATTCCTGTTCTTCTATTTCACGAGCCTTTTGTATCTCGTCCGTTGCCAGAGTCTCATTGTGATAGGCATTATATAGATTTTCCCAACCATTCTTACGATATTTCGGTGATACAACCCATTCGCCTGCATCATTAAACAGGTAGAAGTTTGCAGGAGTATCGGGTATAATCTCATCTACCCAAGAACAGACTTTTGTCAGTCCATTTGCAGATTTCCATTTGCCTCGATATTCAGACAAGTTCCATTTCAGTTCTGCTATTTCATTCCGTCCTTTCTCTATCTGCTGTCCGTTCATCCGATACCCTTGCTTGAAAGCCCCGGAGAATGTACCACTATATCGTTTATCTCCGTATTCCGTAAAGGAGTAATGCCCGTATATGAAACCGTCCACTTTCGTACATTCACTTTTCAGTTGAAAATCAGAAGAAATACTATCTATACAAACCTTTCCCTTAAACGGACAGATTATGGATAATCGGGTACGACTGACACCCTTTATCTCATATTCTCTATTATCCATTTTCCGAACTTTAGTAAAATGAATGTCAATGCGGCTACAATCTTCTCCTAATATGCCAATCATGCTTAAATTGTCAAACAAGCCCGAAAGGTCTTGTCGCAAAATATTCACCTTAGGATTTTGTGAATAAGCTATTCCACAAATCCAAAAGAATAGAAAGATACTAATACTCTGTTTCATATTTTACGAATGAAATATAATTTATTACCATATACTGTCTGTCCATCCCAATTTTCCAAACAGCCACTGTTCCAAAACAAACAAAGCCAAAGGCGTAAATAGGAGCTTTATGATACCGATATGCTTCTTCCCGCCATAGTGTTTCATCAGGGCATCGCATCTCGCTTTGCGGTATCGCAAAAGACAGAAAACGATCGGGAACATTCCCCAGCCATATATGATTGCACGTTTCGCCTCGCTGTTCTCTATATATTCGAACAGAATCGTGAGAAAAGGATATAGGATTAATCCCCAATACCAAATCAGTACACCAAAACCTGATATACGCCAACTACTTTCACCCCATTTGTTTTCATGATAGATTTCCCCCATATAATAGAAATAGTCGAAAAAGTAAAACTTATACTTCTTTATCTGTCGGGGATTGACGAACTCAAAATGATAGCTGCTCTTTTTTATACCTTCACTCATGTCATTATCTATTAAAAAACACTTTCTATATCTTTTGTCATTGTATTCTCTTTTAATTATTGATAATAGTTGACTCGACCTCGTTATAAACTCAATTAAAAGGGTGCATCTTTAACTATTGGACAAACAATAAGTGTATCTTTAGTTACAATTTGCTCATCTTTATTTCGTTTCAAAATCACTTTTCCGGTAAATGTCATTTTATCAATCTTAAATTTTTCAATATCATATTCCAACTGGTTCAGCTCATAGTATATACCAGAGCCGTAACAGTCGAAACACCCTATATATTTCTCTAAAATTCCACTTTTTTTATATATACTTTTCTGCTCATAATAATCACGCAATCCACCTTTATAGAAACGAATAATATACTGCTCATTTTCAGCAATAACATGGTCGAAATTGAACATCATCCACCATAATGGAGGAAATATAACGAATGGTAATATATATACTCCAAAATAAATACGCATACAGACTTTGCTCCATGTAGGCATTTTCTTAGGAACACAGAAAATCAGCACGAAAGGAG
This sequence comes from Bacteroides acidifaciens, assembly GCF_024623065.1. Classification (GTDB taxonomy): domain Bacteria; phylum Bacteroidota; class Bacteroidia; order Bacteroidales; family Bacteroidaceae; genus Bacteroides; species Bacteroides acidifaciens. The sequence goes on along the minus strand of NZ_JANJZR010000023.1, from coordinate 30,214 downwards.
TAAGAAAAAACAATAAACGTAGCATATCACCAATACTCCAGCGTATTCGGTCATATATATCTATAAAACTTAATATTATCAATCCTAATATTCCACATAATACATGAATACCAAGAATGATATAAAAGAATTTAGATCTCGTCATATTTCAATCAATACTGTTTATAATGGTTAGCAGGGAACGGCTTGCCGTTATCCTGCGTTGTTAGCTATATTTTAGTCAAAAGCCATGTAGCACAAACAGACTTTTAACAAGATAATTTTCTACTGTCCATACGGCATAATATCCACCTGCACCGTCACTGTTCTGTATGCTGATGAACAGTGAGTTCCCTTTTCCCAATGCCACGACAACATTGTTTTGGTTCGGTTCGTATAGATGTGTTATATATGCTGTTGGGAATTCCAATATTCCGGTAGGATGCTTGATAATGATAGAAGCATATTCTTTATGCGGAATATTACCATCTATGCCTATCAAGTCAGAACAACCGTCAATACTCCGAACAAAACCTGCTTCCAAATCATAAACAATGGCATGTTTTCGTGGATTAAAGTCTTGGAAGTTTATCTTTACAGTTAATGTATCGTTGGCATATACAAGGCATTTATCCGTACTTTGTGGCTGTTTCTTCAACTGTGGCAAATCTGTCAAATAACGGATGCGGCTTTTATGGATTTCTCCTGTATAGGTATTTCCATTCGGGCAAGTCTTGGTTATACCCGTTTCTGCCCCATATTCTACGCTATGCCATTCTTTATGACTCTTTTGTGCATTCCAATCAACAAACACATGATTATCCAATAATTTGCCTATTACTGCTCCACTTGTGCTACGTACATTTACATATCCGTCCGCATCCTGAATGACACCGAAGAAACGCTGTTGTGCTTGTATAGACAAACAAAACAGAAATGCTAATATGTGGAAAATAATCTTTTTCATGCACTCAATTATTATTAATGGTTAGAAAAAACATCATTAGATGCTATCTTTCGTTGTTACTAACTTATTTATAAATCCCCGTCCGGTACATAAACACCCAATCCCGATAAGAGGATAGATTACGCCGCATAAGACTGCAAGTATATTCAATCCCCGTTCATCCCCTGTGAAACCATCTAAACTGACAGCTTGCAATATGAAGTTTGTAATTTGCCAGTCTAATAGACTTTGATCTATATAGATAAAGGCAAACCATAAAAGGATAGAGCAACATTCCAAACCCAACAATAACATTATGGCTTTAGGCTGCATTGCATATAGTTTATAGACCTTGTAAATTACCAGTATATCTATAAGTATAAGCATACTTAAAAGACAATATTCCATAATGCCATATATTCCGAACAGACGACCAAAGCCTAAGTCACCACAAAATAATGTTATGGCTATCAGCAAAACACTGAAAGTTGTCAATGATAGGATAGACCAAACTGTTTTATTCATCTTCATCGTACTATTGTTTATTCTCCTTGTTACCAATTTTTTACTTTTTTATATATATAATCTTGTATATCTGTCTGAATCAAACCTTTTTTACGTACAAGGAACTTATAAACTTTTCCTTCTTCCATAATACATTGCTTATCATCTTCAAAATTAGCCCAGACAAAATGTAATACTTGCCCCGGATAACGTTCTTGTATGGTTGAAGGCATTAGTTCAGGAACAACTTTACAAATTAATGTATCTTGTTTAATCTCCCAATTCCCAGCATGGTAAGTCGTTCCAAAAATATCCCAGCTAACCCATTCATCAATCAGTTCAAATGTCCCATCAGCATTTATTTTCATAGTTGCAGCAGACGTTACCGAATAATCGATGTCTTTTTTCTTCCACTTACATTTATATGTACCTACCATTTCGGACTTTCTGATTGTGTCTTTAATAGACAAGTTTGCTGTTTTATATTTCTGATGATAATACCAATCATTACAAGACTCTGGGTATCTCCAAATATGAATGTTTTGTGGCAGTGTATCATTCGCTATAAATTCCACCATTTGATAAAAGTAAGGATAGCCTGTTTCAATATGTTTTAATACCAACGTATCACCAAGTGCACATTTAATGGAAAATTCCGAATCAAATACGATTGGAACCCGTTGTTTAGGATTATGTTTTATGTATAGTTCATACATGAAAGTAGCTTCACAGGCATCCCCATCATATACAATATTTCCGCAGAACAGGATGGAATCCTTCCCAGTTTGCCCCTTTATCATTAGAAACGGGAATAACATTGACAATATAATATAAAAAAATCGCTTCATTATACACTTTTATTGGTAATGATTCGGAAAGGAACACCTTTTAGGGGTTATCTTTCCTTGTTATAAACTTATTTTTCTAATGTATAGGAATAAAGCCAATAGATAAACCAAGTTATATCTCCTGTGAGCAAACATGCGATTCGTTGCTTGAATTTCAAGTCATACTTTTCTTTTTTCAACTGTTTCAATTTCGAGAAAAATTCGCTTGGAAAATAATACCGGTTCAATAAGTAGAATGGTGCAAATGCGAACATAATTAGCATTTCCCACCATTGATAGCTGATGTTTCTGTTCTTCTCATTACGCTTATTGATTTGTGCTTCTTCTGCACGTGCAGCAGCATCCAGCCTTTTCATAAAGGCTTCCTCTTTTTCTTCCATGATATCAGCTATGACCTCATCGTTAACACCACGGTTATACAGTTCCAGCTTTGCTTGTCTGATCTGTTTGTCCGAGTATTCACCTGTTACATTATTGGCGATCATCAATAGTTCGTCTGTCAAGTATTCTTTTATTCTCATATGTTCTCGGTCGTTTATAATGGTTTGACAAGGAGCTGCGTTCAGTAGCTAACTTGGCTTGTTATTGATATATTAATATGTTACAAAAACATCTTTCTTTTTGAGTATTTTTCCACTATTCCCGTCAATGACAAGCATTTTATCTTGCTTCTTTTTGTCTGTATAGTGATATTCCCAAACTTTCTTGCCTTGCCATTTACCTCTGTCCAAAATCCGTTTTGAATATTCCTTACTTGCCTTTCGCTTACTATATCTGTCACCGATATACATTGCTTGTTCACAACAAATTGAATATCCTTCTTCGTGATTTATGATTTCGGTTATATTTCCTTGTGAATTAAATTTGTACTCTCTGCCGATTGGTACACTGTTATAATCACTATCAGACATAAATTCAAAGTTACAATACAATAAATTCCTGTCATCATCGTAGGCATATACAGATTTAATGTGATGTTCCTTATCTGTAACTGTACGCAGATATTTTACACCCATTCCGTCCTCGAATTGCATCATTTCTTCAAAAGACCTATCAGAACAACAAATAGTATCTCTATTTCCAACTGCGACATTATAAGCTGCGGTAAGATGTAAATCACGTTGGCTTATTGTATCTGTCAAATGGCACGATACCTTTTTTATTCCATTGATTGTAGTGCAACTTGATAGAAGCAAGAACAGGGCAATATAAAATGCTGTATATCTAAGTACTTGTAACATAATATGCAATTATCAATAATGGTTAGTTAACATCATATTTTGTTCTCATTCCAGTGTACCATATCATATGGATAGTATGGTAGTCCTTTAAGGCTACTATCATCCAGTCCCAAGATCTTAACCAATGCACCGCTTTCAAAACTCCAATAGCCGTCATGCCTGATACCATATTTATGGTCGTCATGCCAAGCACAATCAGAATGACCTTGATACCATTCCTTTTTAAGATACTTCTCTAATTTCTGAATAGACAATTCCTTACTTTGATTGTTGCTGGAAATTATAGACAATGCATTTTGATAAGGAACTGGAAACAATACTGTGTTGGAGCATCTTTCCCAATCGGTTAATCTGTATTTTATTAAAAAATCATACAAGGCATCATTAACATTTTCATTGTCAACCATACTTGATAATATCCTTATATTTTGCTCATCTGTATCTAACATTATTCCAATAGACAACATCCATAACATCTGTACATACATACCGGTAATCGTCCAATGATTTGTTAGCGTTTCTAATAAATCATTGTAATCATATTTTAATACTTCCATATCTTCCCCAACTGAATACTTGGTTAGAAATGAATTCAATTTACATCCAAAAAGCGTAACTGTTTTATTGTAAGCAACATTAGAATTTGGAGCAGAGTATAATTGAATATGTTCTTTCTCTGCATTGATAATTTCCATAATACTACTTTCTAACTGTTTACACCTTTTGGAATATCCAGCAAGTTGTTTCCTATACTGTTCTTCTGTAAAAAGTTTATCTCTTGTTTCCATGTATAGTACACTGTTTTTGATAGTTTCGCAGGGAACGGTTTGCCCATTACCCCACTTCATTAGTGATTTTTACCATAATTCTTCTGCGGAGAAATCACCTAAGAAGAAATATGATAACATAATCATACTGAACAAAATATACATACCTACCGAAAAGCATACTATCAGTGTTATTTTCTTTTCGGTGCTGCATTTTTTCTTTCTCAACAAGAATAGCGACAGCAAAATCGCTAAAAGTATAATAGTCATCGCACATACAATCATATATCTATATTTTGAATTTAGAATTATGCTATTATCACTAATGGGTTAGCTCATCCGTTATCCTGCTTCATCAATAACTTTTTTTCTGTCAATAGATGCGAAAAAACAATTGCTAAGAGCAGATAGGCAACCAACAAACCTTGATAAAACCAATACTCATGAAATTTGCCTATGTCTACTAAAAAAATCTTTTCGTTTGAACCTTGATGAACCACAAATCTGTATTCATCACAAAACAAATAATATTCAAAACTCATTAGGTAGGTAAGTGCCAATATAGACAAAGCGATAAGGCGTGATATTTTATGATGTAGCCACAAGTCGCTTCCTACGAACAACACTGAAAAGACAGCCCAATACATAGATGCAAGCGAAAAATGCCACCCTGTTCCGTATAAGGGGCTTATAATACCTGTACCTGCATAAAGGCTACTTGCCAATAGTAAGTAATACAATATTATTTTTATAATTCTCATGTTTCGCACTATTGTTACTAATGGGTCAGCAGAAAACAGCTTATCCATTATCCTGCGTTGTTAGCATTACTTTTGTTGTTTCATCCCTTGTAAAAGTAAATTTTCAATCTCCTTTGCACCTGTTTCCTTTGCCAAAGCAAGAGGGGTGATGCCGTTACTATCCTTTACATTAAGATCTGCATGATACTCTAAGAGCAACCGTACCAGTTCAATGTTATTATTGGCAATGGCTTCCATAATCGGATATACTTTGTAAGTGTCATATGGACTTTGATAACCATTTACATGAATGCCATGCTCCAGCAAGATACGGGCTAACTTTACGTTAGACAATTTGCAAGCGCATGTCAGAAGCGTAAGTCCGTATTCATCACTATATACTCTATCGTTAATATCCTTGTATCGGGTAAGGGCGTATTTTAGCACATCTTTTTTGTTAAAATAGATTGCCGTATAGAGTATATCAAACTCATAACAATCGTTACCCATTGCCATAGGTTCATCTTTTCCTGCAAGTAATCGTTTTATGGTTTCCAGATCATTATTACGGCAAGCAATCCCCAGCGGATAAAGCTGGTAAGCCTCATCCCGTATGGTATCTTGTGACAACGAGGTTGCTTTCATGCTATCCAAATAACCAAACAACGTTGCAAGAAAAAGCAATATCCAATTAACCAGCTGCATAATTTTCATTTGGGAAAACAAGGAAAGCCGCATAAACCGATAACAGGAGATCGCATGTGGCTTTCCTTCCGATTAGGGGATTTTTACGAGAAACGATGCCGGTTGTCAGTCAGCATCATGATCGCACATATGTTGGATAAATACTTTGTTCTTTTCATATTCATCCCCGGTGAGGATAATGGGATCCGCAAGTCCGACAATCTTATATCCCGGAGTGTAAGTAACCAAGATACAATAGAATTCATGTCCTGTTTCATCCTTTTCCACTTGCAGCTGCACAGGCTGATCATTACCGCTGGGCAGATCGCACAGGTACTCAAAATCATGGCGGTTAAAAGCGTCGACAATATCCTCTTTGTCAGTCATGCTACTGATGAACTTTTTGGTCTTGTAACGCTTCACTTCACCACCGCTTTCACGGTTATAGATACTAAGGTCTGCGACCAATGCGGTTAAACCCAAATAGATAGCTCCGACAACACCAACTACCCGTATCAGCCACGAGGGGATAAATGGCAACCATTCGGGAAAAATGACAAGCAATACACATACAGCTGTCAGTACCCAATAAATAATTGGTTTGAACTTGTTCTTACGCTTTTCGAATTTCTCCGGCATGGCATCATAGACCTCTCCGAAATGACTGGGAAAATGTTTTTCCTGATCCATCTTTTCTTCATTTTCTGGTTTCATATTTGTTTCGTTTTTAAGTTTGTTCTTTATTTTGCTCTAAAACTTGACTGCTTCCACGGTGATTCTTCACTCTCCAGCAAGAGTTCTACGATCTCGTATGCCGTTTCACTGTCAACAGGCTCACCATGCCATACACCACGTCCCATGATGAAACTCCGGCCGTATTCCTCCCATGAAGAAAAGTGTTCGAGTGCGATGTCTGCCGCTACCTGCATGATCTGCCACATCTCATCCTCATTCACATAGCCGCAAAGATATGCCCAGCGTCCGAGGTTCACGACCCGCACCAGATCCCATGCAATGACACTGTCCGGCATTTGCCCTTTCGGACACCAGCCGTTTTCAAGCATACTCTCCATTATCAGGCATACATCTCCCATCTTGCTTTCCTCGTCACATCGTTCTTCTTGGGATATATTCTCAATCCTGCGTTTATGGATTTCCGCCAGAGCCTCATCGGCTTCGGCGTGATGTCCCTCTTCCAGTAACCATTTGACAATATCCAATGTGCTCTCCCTGTCTGTGACGTTCCACCAATCTTTAAGTGTGCATTTGATGGTTTCAACATCTTCATCATCGGCCAGCGAGTCTACCTTCTCATCATTGTAAACCAGCATGGGGGCACCGAACGCTAATAGACGTAGCTGTTCTGCATCCAGTTTCCCGGTTTCGGATCTGTTGATAGTCCACCCGTCATCCCCGAAGGCTTCCATCATTTGCGCCATAGCATCGGATGAAGACAACCCTTTACCAAGAGTACCGTCCATTGCTTCCTGCATCATTTGCTGGGCAAATGCCATATTCTGCATACCTGCCTGTGCAACCACTGCCGGATCAACACCGGCAGCTTTAAACATAGCCTCCTGCTGTGCCTGAATTTCAGCCATATCAGGAACTCCGCTTCCCATCTGGGTCATAATTTGTTCCTGCATACCACCGGGCATCTGAAATCCCGGAATGTTTCCAAACATGGCTTGAGCTTGTTCCATTGCTGATTTTACAGCGGCTTCCTGAGCCGTCTTTGCCATTTCCTCAGGACTTTGAGGATTTGATTTTTCTTTTGTCATACTGTCAATTATTTAATTATGTAAATATGTGTGATATATTATCCTTCTGCTCCTGCTGTCAAAAGCATTTCCACTATTTCGTTATAACCTCGCTCGCCGGCATAATACAATGCCGTCCGTTGAAGATTATCCGCAAGGTTCACGTTCGCCCCGTGTTCCACAAGCAGTGCGGCGAACTCGTTGTTTCCTTCTCTGGCTGCAAGGATAAGGGGTGTTTCCCCATTTTCATTCTGTGCATCCACTTGTGCATTGGTCGCTATCAATTTCCGGCCAATAAACTTGTTTTCCGACCAAACAGCAAAATGCAAGGGAGTATTCCCGTTCAAAAGGGCTTTATTCACTTCTGCACCGGCATCGATCAGTAAGTCTGCTATGATAAGGTTGCCTTTCATACAAGCAATAATCAGTGGCGTTTCTCCTGCATCGTTCGGCGCATTCAGCATATTGCCCGAAGTGGGAAGTAGCATACGGACTGTTTCTGATTGTCCGTTGAAAACCGCCTGATGCAGTGGCGTGTTTCCATGTCCGTCGGTTGTCTCTTTCACCGACAGACATGTCACCACTTCACGTAACCCGTGGGCTGTAGCGTAATCTATAGCTTTATGACCTGTATTGTCTGTTATTTCCGTGTCTGCACCTTGTTCTATCAGAAACAGTGCTGCATCGGTGCGCTTGTTGTCAAGGAGACAAATTAAAGGAGTACGTCCTTCCTTGTCTGTAGCATCCAAATCAGCTCCATATTGGATCAGTTTTCCTATTATTTCCTTGTTCCCACTTCTGGCAGTTGCATGTAAAGGAATTTCCGAAGAGTTATTGGCAATGGAAACATCCGCATCGTTGTCCAGTAGAATAGTCACAATGTCCCTAAATCCTTTCAGGCAAGCATAATACAACGGAGTATTACCCTCCGCATCCCGTTTATTTACATTGATGCCTCCTTTTTTAAGGAATATCTGTACAATGCTTTTCTGTCCGTTGCGGCACGCATTCAAAAAAGTCATGTTATTGTCCATACGATTATCAACTATATTTCAATAAAAATTTTACAAGAGTTTCATTGTTCTTTTCCGCTGCAATGTCCAAAGCCATTTTTCCCTCGTTGTTCACGGCGTTCACATCCGGAGTACCGAAGTCTGTCACAAGGGCAGCAGCTTCTTTCGCCCCCCTTATCGAGCTGGCTGCGATATAATGCAACAGGGTATTACCCCATTTGTCCTTGGCGTTTATATCTGCCCCGGCTTCAAGCAGGATTTCAAGTATCTCCGCATCTTCTTCTGTGCAGCTGCGTCCACCATATGGATATGATCGTGGGAAACCTGCGATACGGGGAATATTCCCGTTCCAGAAGCATCCTCCATAGAGGTTCATTGCCGGAGTCTGGCCTTGCATATTGGCGGCATTGACATCAGCCCCGTTCTTCACGAGATAACGGACAGCCCAATTCCCTAATTCACTCCCTGCTCTTCGGCAAGCAACGGATAATGCCGTGTTACCCTCTTTATCGGCTGGGGACTCTGGATTCCACCCGCACTCTGTCAGGCATTGGAGGAAATGCAAGCATTCCTCCTTATTTTCTGTGCAGCATTTTTTTTCATTCATCCATACGGCAAAAGCAGTCCGCTCTTCCGAGTCCTTGAAATTCGGATCAGCACCGCCCCTGAGCAACATTTCCGCTGCTGGGTAGTTATTCCATGACAAAGCGCATCCCAAGGGGGATTTGCCCTGAAAGTCGGATAGATTTTTATCCTCGCAAACGGTCTGAGTCTCTACACCGGAACGTAGCAGGGCATCCCATGCCGCTTCGTCCTTGTACCACAATGCCTGAAAGATGTCCAACCCTCCGGCAAGAGCGGCAAGCTCGTCCGTCTCGGGATCTTGCCCCGACAACAATGCTCCGATTTTTCGGGCACCGTTTTCTGAGGCTATGTCAAAAGGCATCTTTCCGCTGTCGTTCTTTTCCTCTGGGTCTATCTGCCCGTTTTCCAGAATCAGTCTTGCCGTGTGACAACACTGCTTGTCCACCTCCCGCAGGTTTTCCAATTCATCAACTGTCTCCTGTTTGGATTTTTCCGAGTACCACCGTTCAGAAAAGTCTGCTATCCGTCTTTCTGCACGCCTGATGTCGTCCGCGATGAGTCCGGCAGATAGACAGAGGGCGTGCAACACATTGTCACCGCCCGGACCGGTAGAATCGATACGGTTTCCCGATTCCAAGAGAATATCAGCCATCAGGAAGTGGCGGTTGCGTACCGCTTCTATCAAGGCGGTTGTATTCTTGCCTGACCGTGGCACTCTTGCCCCCTTGGAAAGCAGCAGTCCGGCAATATCGGCAAAGACGGCATCGTTCAGACAAGGGTTGCGTCTTGCCAGAACGCACAATGGTGTGTCGCCGTCATCATTTTTTACATTGACATCCATACCTCTGTCCAGCAGTATGCCTACTGCGGTTATGTCTGCAAAATAGCAGGCTGTATGCAGAGAAGTATTGTTTTTGTGGGTTTCGTCCCGGCTATCAAGCGGAACATCCCAATACGCATCGTGTAAATCGGACTCCTTAGCTCTGAATGCGTGCAGATTATATATCTCTTTACAAGTCATTGTTCACAATTTTTAAGATTAGTTCTTCAATATGCCGGTACTTGCCCCCCAGACGCCCGGAAATAGCCTTGACTTCACTATACAAATGCAATTTGAATGCGGTTTCTGCTTTTAAACGCAGCAGTTGCCTGTATGCCAAAGATACCGGAATACCTTGCGGCATGGGATAAAAAGGATGCCCTTCATCATAATCATAATGAAGGAATGCTTCGGGTAACTCTGCCATGCGGATAACATCCCCACCGGACATAAGCCGTTCCGCCTCACAAAGCAACCTGTAACATTCATCATGCCATTTTACCATGAAGCAACATAGTGCCTTGTTGTACAACAGCCTGAAATCCTTGTTCGGAATGCGGTTGAAACACAAATAAGCGGCTGGGAAAGCCTTGCAGGACAGAAGTGACATTCCGGCAGAGAACAGCTCTTCCGCTTCGCTGTCGGTTATCTTTGGTGTATTGACAAACAGTGTCATGGGCAAGCAGGATTATTGTTCTATCTCAACTTCACCGGCTTCATTAGTTTCAAACGGCACGGTGTAATAGTTCGTCCAAACGTGTCTTCCCCTGACCTCCTTTTGTTCGTCCTTTTTGATAAAATTGAGTTCGAACATCTGGCGCAATTGCCGATACTCCTTTTTTTTGTCATCACCCCATTTCTTCCAGTGATCTTCGTAATCTTTGGGGACGGGACGCATATACAGCATATATTTTTCTACCGATTTGAACTCATATTGTTCGCCTTCTTCCTGAAGGATTACCAATTCACCGCCACTGGCAATATTGTGCCGTATTTCCTCGGCATTCATTCCGTCAATCTCAATGGCTGTAGTATATTTATAAGAATTTGATGCGAATTTTCCTTTTCTCGGTTCTTCGGGTACAAATTCACCATCCGTATAATTAATGGTCAAATTATAGTCATTGTCCTTCTTGTCGATGTAATCTACGCTGATTTGGCTCAATACGTTTTCCAATTTGCGTTCTTGCCTATCTTCTTTCCATTCTATGCGGTAAATTTTACATTCGTTTATATCCACATGTTTTTTTACAAGTTCCTTTACTTTAGCTACACCTTCATCGGAAGCCATTGTACAATCATTTGCAGATGAACAGGAAGAGATAAAAATTGCTATGACCAATGTCATAAACAGGTTCTTCAATAATTTTGCATTCATAATTTTTCAAATTGTTTTTATTAATAAATAAGGAATTAATTAGCTGAATAAAGATCGAAATTCTTCGGAATGTCAAAGAATGTCATTATAAGCAGTAATACACCGCCAATAATCAAAATCGTGGAAAAGACTTCTGGAGAGAGGATGACTGCCCGCCTGATACGTAACCCAAAAGGATAAATCAAAGGTACGACGACCATACCTATCCCAAATGCCAAGTTTGACCATTGGTTTGTCAGTGCACTTTGAGGAGTGTAACTGAAAGTTTTATGCACACTCGTGAATTTTTCGGTTGTTTTTGTTGGTTCCATACTGTTTTATATTTTTAAAGTTGATGTAATCAGCGCATCTGTTATCAGGATATTCTCTGAAATACAAGAAATATTTTTTAATGCAGCTTTCGCTTCCGTTATGCTTCCACTTTCCACTTGTGAGGAGATCCATTTCTTAATTTTCGGGAATACGGTATATTCCGTGACTTCCCAATCAGGAACGCAGCTGCGGATCAATGTGTCAAACACGAAATCGCGAATGCCCTTCTTAGCCATTGTTTCGCAAAACCGCTTCATATTCAACTTTTCATAACCGAGAAGCACACAGCCCGAATACACGGAAAGCATGTCTGATGCCTTGACAGAGCCGTACTCACTACATTTTATCGCCGCCTCTGTCAGAGGTAGGAGCAGGCTCGTTTTTAGATAACGCACGCTCCTGCCCATAGAATACCCGGCTTCAAGAGCACGGACTACGTGAGAAAGGAAAATTTCGCAGGTTTCAGCTGACGTAAAGGCTTCCTCTGGCTGTTGGCCAAAGAATTTGTTCACAAGCCGATTCCTTTCCATGAACGCCGCCTGCATATTTTCAACCATCGCATCCCGATAATGTTGCCAAGTGTACTTTCGGTCTCGGCTATTGGCAAATGTGATTTCCATATACCCTTCCGATGCGGACGTCATTATTTCCAGTTCTCCGCTACGGATTGCCATGCCGGATTTTCGGTTCCACCTGATACCCTCCACTACAATTTCGCCGCAGAACACACCGGTCGGGGCAGGAAGGTTTCTAACAGATTCCTTGTTTTCCGTCACCCATAGATAGATGGCAGAAATGTTATAGGCGTTCTCTTCGTTCCGGACGGCAGACACCCCGGCATTGTCCCAGACGAGGAACCCCCGTTTGTCATACTGCACAGTCTTGCCTTTGTCATCCTGCATCGTCCGATGCGTGAATATGATTCTCTCTTTGCCGAAAATGTGTACCATAGCTGTATAGGATAAAGGCAGGGAAACCTGTCGCCCGTTGATCTTCAATAAGCCTTCTGTAATCTCTATACCTTCCGAACCCCGTGTGTCAGTGATTTCTGTCGCTCCGTCCTTGTTATTTCCCGCCGGACGTGTTTTTTTGGCAGGTGAATGGACGGACGAAGACTCGATAAACGGAGGTGCGAGCATCAGGCTGGTATCCTCCGACAAGGGAGGCAACTCATAGTCTGTATCGGGATAAGGATTCGGATAGTTGAGCCAATATCCCATTTTTCTCGGACGGCTTGTCGTGCATAGGAAATTCCAGAAATCTTCCGCTCTACATAGCACGTCATCCACATCGTCAAGGGTATTTACGATGATAGTACCGTCAGGCAACGCATGAAGGGACTTAAATAATTCATCCCCCAATACTCCGGGACGGAGGCGCATGACTTCGTTCGTCTTTCGGTTCCAGAGACTGGCATAGTCGGTACGGTTGCCGTTCAAATCGCTTTCCACCAGCACCCACTCTTTATGAAATTCACGCAGGTTGAACGAACCGTCTCCCGTATGGAGAGGGGCGATCCGGCATCTCTGTGTCGCCATGTCCAGATCGAGCAATCCCGATTCAAGCCATATCCCGCTGTTACCTCTTGCCGTGTATTGCCTCAGTAGTAGAATATGTGTCGTATTCGGCACAGGGATGCTGCCGTCACGGAATGTATCGTAGTCGGACATGGAGAATGGCATCATAGTATAGTTTCCCTTGTCGTCATATCGGATGATTCTTGACCGGCTGTATTCCCCCATGATGATATACAGCGTTCCCTTCCCGTCTGTACCGAAACTTGGGGCATACTTCATGCCTTCCGGCAGCATAATCCTGCTTACATACCTGACTCCCCGTTCCGTCATTGTATGGACAATGGCGCTATGGACATCGCCTAAACAGAGATAACGCCCGCACCATCGGAATTCATACCTTCCTTCAACGGACAAATCACACATGCGTGGCCATTTCTCCGTTTCCAACGGATTCTTTCCGCCAATAGGCATTTCTCCCCAAGAGGTTGAGTATAATGCGGCATAGAAGTCCAGTTCCTCTGAATATATGAAACTGTGAATTCTCTTCATTTTCAATTTTACCGGCTGAAGGGGTGTCATACGCAAATCCACAACGAATGTTCCCTGCCACTCATCCACGTTATCCGGTCTCCATTCCCCATAAGCGAAATAACCTGCAAAACCTCTTGTGATATAGGTAATTCCATCATCCGGCCACTCCATTCTTTCACGAGGCATCTGCTTGCGCAGCTTTATAGTTCTTGCCTTCATTCCGAAATCATAACGGGATTGTTTGAGTTGGCTGCAATACTGCCCGTATTTGCAGCATTTCTCCTCAAAGGCCGACATTTCCGCCTGTGGGAGCAATGCCAGCAAGTAAATCTCATCCCCGTCCAGATCATAGAGCGCATACCCGTATGCGGTCAGTTCCTGTCCCAAGGCTGCGATACCCATCTCGTGAGAAAAACAGGAATACTGTGTCGCAACTTCATCGAAACGCTTGTCTTTCAGTATGGGTATTCCTTCACACCATTTCTCCCTTATCTCATTCAGTGTATCACCTATATCTCCTTCGTTTTTGAGTATGCCGAGAGCTTGGTTACATATCTCTTCCATTTGGTCGTGCTCGTATGCCACCATCTCATTCCTTATCCACTCTTGTATTGCGTTCCTTGAAATCCCCTTCGAAGCATATATTCGGGTCGGGACTTTTGAAAACCGTATATCGAAACCTGACAGCCTGTGCATCAGGATAACAAGTTGTTCCGGCGTATAGTGTTCATCCATCATCAGCCATTCTCTATCGTGCAGGAGATAGCCGTCTTTTTCATTCCATTGTCCATGAATAGTATTGTCCCTGTTACTCACATGAATCCGAAAGCTCGTGAACCGTGTATAGTCGCCATAGACTGTTTGCGGCCCGAACAGCTCGACACTCAGGATGAACCATGCCTTCCTTTCCGCTTCATGCTCTGGCATGAAGAACATTTCTCCATTGGAAGTGAAATAGAATGAGATAGACCATTCAAAAATGTCAGGGTATGGGATGCCTGCCTTTGCCAGCCACTTTGTCGACTCAAGACCCGGAATTATTTTCTGATAGTAGTTGGCAAGCTCTTGGTTCAGTCTGTGCAGATGTTCCTGCTCTGGCAGAAGCAACAGAATACGGTACAGTACATGGAGATCTCCCGGTCCCTGTTCCATGAGGGTATGGGCAAGTTCCGACAGGCAGGCAATAGCACAAGCATCCGAGGACTGGGTGAGCAAGGCTACACAATACCAGAATTTTACAATGTCATAATTGTAAATTCCGGTTATGCGGTAATTCTCCTTTTCCGATGGAGTGGAAGGTATGCAGGAATACTCCTGAATGACATCTGCCACGATACGGACAAGCTCGCTGTCCTCCGTATAAATTTTCATCCGATCTGTTTCTTTCTTGTCCGTGGGGGCATGAATGTATGAAGCAAGGGCAGAATTTAGTCTCTTTATCTTGTCGGACAATACATTGTCGCATTCGGGAGGTACAGGTATATATATCATTTTATTACTACCTGTATGAAAAGGAATGACTTCCTTCATCGGATTTTCGTATATGGAAAGAACCATATCCAGATACCAGTTCCAGTACTCCCTGCGCTTTTCCGTGTCACCTTCATCCCCTTGGGCAAAAGGACTTCCACCGGAATAGGCTGCCGACCCGATGAAATCAGGACTCCAGCTTTCAGGATCGAAGTCACCATCATCTTCCCCACGATAATCTTCTATTTCCAGCATGTAAACCGTGTTATAATATACGGCATATCCGAGCATCACGATGGCCCAGTTCACAAACGTATCTGTCTCTGTAGGATTATTCTCCACATGAAGCCTCAGCTTTTCCGTTTCTTTCAGGATATCTTCAACAGACTCCTTCTTTCGGTACAGATAATCGTTTATCCGGGAAAGCAACTGCACATTGTCCTTATTCTGCCGTCCGATGAAAGAACAGGCTTTCTTACAGCACTCGCACAGGATTTTTTGCACAGAGAGTATATCGCCGATCTGTTTCATCAGATCGACCCGCAGGGATAGAGGTAAATGCCCTGTACTACTTTGATCGAGCTTCTCTTTCAGCCTTTTTATACTTTCTTTCATCATTTCTCTGTTTATTGAATGGGGTTGGTAATGATTGGGAAAGGAACATCGCTTAGGGGTTAACTTTCCTTGTTACCAATGAATTTACTTTTATATATGGTGTACTCTACTGTGTAAGTAGCCAGCTTCACGCCTAAGAACATACCTACAAGCAGTATATATGCTACAAAACAAAAATGATTATACAGGAGATCTGTTAAGAAGACAGGTATCAATAAGGCTATGATGGTAGCGTTCTGAAACCACTTCTGCACTTTCAATAATTGGTTAATGTATAAATGACTCCCTATGTAACTGAACCCCCATTTATAATTATGTCGTTTCAGGTAAGACAATGAAAACCACAGTCCTACAAGTGAAGCCATAAGGGCTACTCGCCACCATGCTCCCATGTATGGGAACATACCCTTTAAGAAGGTCAGCAAAACAATGCCTATTATGCTACATTCATATACTATCCTTACTTTTATTACATTATTCATATATATACGCTATTTGTTGGTAATGATTGGGTGAGAAACAGCGTTTAGCTGTTATCGCTACCTTGTCATAAACTTATCTTATTCCTTTCAATTCTTCTTTCATTCTTCCTTTTAGATGAAAGTAAGCCAGCACGCCCAAAACATTGAATAATGTAGTCTCATCTTCATCGCGCCCTAATGCCTTATAGAATTTTGCAACATTCTGATAAGCCATAATTAAAAAGATTAAATAGACAACAGCCAAAATTCCCCCACTAAATATAAGCGTACAAATGCCTATCAATGAATTTCTCTTGTATGCTTTGTATTGTTTTTCAGCTTCATCATAATCGTGGTTTGTTAAATAGCCAAATTGTTGCAGATCCTCTCTGTTCCAACCTCTCTCTCCTAATAAATTGATAGCATAATCACGAAGTTCATCATCATAGCCATAACGCTTATAATTTTTCACTACGTCTATTAGTTTGTCATTGTCAAACTTATTTAGAATGTCAAAATCTTCCATACAACTTTATTTTATTGGTGATAATGGTTGGAAAGGAGCATCGACCGGATACTGTCTTTCGTTGTAGAGATATTATTATCCTTTCCTGCTTGGGAACATGGAACAAAAGTTGCCTTTATAATTCGATTATTACAGTTAAATGGCACATAAGTTACCTTACTGTCAATACTTAACGTATCGCTTGATTGTTTCAAGTAGGAGTGTTCATTTCGTAATAAGACTTCCGCTCTTGAAAAGTCCACAGAACTGTATATCGGATAGAAACCGAAAAAACAAGTAGGTGTTATGTAAGCAATTTGACTTTTATAGTCAAAGAATAAAAAACGATTTCCGTCTGCCACATTATCATACACGGCAAAGCAATCAAATTTTCTTATTCCATTGATTGTATAGCTTTGCACGAAGTCTATACTACTATCATCTACCGCTTTCAACTCAAAAACAATATTCTTTTTACCTTGCTGATTAAAACATAGTCTATATTGAATTTCAAACTCTGTTTTTTCTGTTTCTATATAAAGGGTATCTTGTTCAGTCAAAGAATAATACTTTGCTGAATTTTGTTCCACATAGCCGTTTTTCGCTATAACATAGCTAAATGGGAAAAAGAATGAACAATACAATACAACTATTCTCATATCTGATATATTTAATAGTTCAGCAGGGAACGGCTTTTCCGTTATCCTGCTTCGTTAATAATTCTTTTCTTTTCAATAGATATGAAATGCCTATTGCCAAGAACAAATAAATAACAAGAATTTGGCTCGCCAACCATACAAAAATGAAATCATCAATATTGGGTGGAAGATATGCGTCATACGGGGAATATTTAAGTCCACTCCAATGTTCTTGCAATTCTTCTATTTTGAAATAGTAGGTATAAGACCATATATTGAAACACAATAGAATGGTTATCAAAATCGCTCTCAAGGCTATTTTATGCAAAACAATATCTAAGATTACAAACAATAACAATGCTACTTTTAACAAGAACGCTTGTAAAAATGGGGTGAAATCCATTGCTCCATTTGTATCTCTTATACAGATAGACCACCTTAAAATACCTACTATTATTCCGAATAGGAGAAAATAGACTGTATGATATATCTTATTTTTTATGTTCATCTTTAAGTTGTTATTAATGGTTAGAAAGGAGAATCGTTAGATGCTATCTTTCGTTGTTAGCAACCTATTTGAAATAATTAATCAATTTATTGTTATTAGGAATATTCCCAGTATGCCACAAATAGATTTGTGACTTTATTACCTTCAATTTTCCCATAAACATATATACAGCCAGCCATGAAAACGGAAATATCTTTCATGCAAATTTCGTTGATTTGAAAAATGAATCTATTTCCATCTTTAACCACTTTACTATCATTATCTAATCCCCATTGAATAGGCATTACGTTACCCCCAAATTTGATTGCACAATTTTTTCAGGCATATCTTTTTCTGTACCCATCTCGTATATTGAATAAATTTCATCTATTTCGGGGTGTTTATATCTATCACTTTTGCTTTGACTACTTAATTCATGTTCAACCAACAACAATTTACAATCGGGATATGTGTTATATTCCAATGCAACATCAAATTCCGGAGTGAAAATAGATATTTGCTTATTGGGACTTAAAGGATTTTGAAATGTTAGATAAAAATAGACATTGTCTTTTTTAGATAAATTCTTATCATCAAAGCAAGCTGGAGCATTTCCACCAACCCAACCAAAGCATTCTTTTTGGTATTCACCAATACCGTAATATATTGCATTTTCTCTTGTTTTAAGTATTCTTTCTATATCCATAATAACGATAATGATTTGATTGTTGTTAATGGGATAGCAGGGAACGGCTTGCCGTTACCCTGCTTCGTTAACATCATATTGTACGCATTATTCAGCTTCGTTTGGGTTACCGACCTGTCTTTTCTCTACGACCCGAACAAGCTGATATTTGTATATGCTACCGTCTGCTGGTGGATTTGCCAAAGTTGTCTTATTGACACGCAAATCGTATTCATAGCCTTTCTCATATTCGAAGCCCTGAATACCGCAGAATGCCAAAGGACGATATTCATCCTCTCCCTGCTCCTTGACGAGCATACATTCTATCGGAAATTCTCCTTCCGAATCAAATAAATCATACATAATTCCAGTTTCAGAAGAAACATACATCGTTACTTCTTTTGTGATGTCCTTTGGCTCATCTTCATTCATGCAAGCTGTCAGCCCGAATATTGTAACAAAGGCTATCAGCAGCGTTACTAAATAAATTTTCGTTCTCATACTTATTAGTGTTATTGATGTTAATGGGATAGCGTGGAACGCTGTAAGGCGTTATCACGCTTCGTTAGCAATATTTTTACTTCTAAATTCTTTTAATTTCTTTTCAATAAAAGCAAAGTCATTGATTGCTTTAATCCCGTCTTTTGCTCTATCGTATTTTTGTCGCCATTTTCTAATGCCATACAGATAAAACTTTAGTCCCTCTTCCGTTAAATCTCCATTTTTTATTTCAGTATTATCTGTAGGCTTTTCTCCTCTTTTTAGTATTTCTTTAGTGGTCAATCCTTTATCTTGTAAAAAACGGATGATATTTTCAAAAAAGATAATTTGCTCTGTTTTGAATTCATCAGTTAAGGGTGGTATAGACTTCATTTGAGTAAACCATCCTAATTTTGATATTATCTCGTCTTTATCCATATTTAAAATTTTATTGCTAATGGCTAAGCGTGGAACGCTGTAAGGCGTTATCACGCTTCGTTAGTAACTTATTTAATCTCCAGTAATTCTTATCTTAGATATATTTTGCTGATTTATACAATTCACTATTCGCTCAATCTCCTTACTATAAGGAGATTTTTTTCTAATTTCTTTTAGTTCCTCAATGAAAGAGGATATTTCTATACCTGAAAGTTGTATGTTCGTTTTATAGTAATCTTGTACACGGAATATAGTCCGAAATCGTCCTTTATCTAAATTTGCAAGATTGAACAACCAATAATGTAAGTCTTCGCTAATTTCAGACTTATTCATACATATTCCGTCATTGTTATAAATCAAAATATCTAAGCCCATACAAGAATTGCTAAATTGTTACTAATGTATTTATAAGAGCCTCGTTAGGTGTGTTCTACTTTGGTAAACAACACCCCATAGGTGCATTTTTTAATCTCTAATAGTTACATCTTGTGTCAATGCTTCTCTTATTCTTCGAATGTTGCGTTTGGCATAACCAAACGAGAATGGAGAAGTACGCTTGTTCAGGTCGTTCACACTATTAATCCATACCTGACTTTTATCGAACACGATGAATATCTGTTCTCCCCATGTCAGATGCCAAATGGCAGGATTGGTATGAGCCACAATACAATCGTCCCCGCAATGGTCAATGTCCCAGTCATAATAATCCGCCAGCTTGCATATCTTATCGTAAATCGCCTGTTTGTCTAATGTGGTTGGCGTGCTCTCGAAGTTCAGCTTGCGCCGCTGGTTCCGATAGGACAGATAAGCAAGTGGCACAAGCAGGATTCCAATCCATAAAAAAATGATAATGAACACCTCGCTTGCATAAAGTTTTACGCAAATAGTGGAAAAACTCAGCACGGAGAACAGCAGCAATGTATGGGATACGCCATAGTGGGTATATGCCCAGCTTGTGTTTAAAGGCAAAGTTCTATTTTCCAACACAAATTCGGCAAGCGCAGCTTCTTGCTCCTGACGATACCGATGTCTGCCGACAAGCCACCATATCAACTCAAACAATGCGAGTACAATCAATATTATAATAAGGAAGTCCGTTTCATCTATTTTGTTCTTCTTTGTCTTGACGGAATAGGGTATCCCGCCAAAAGTCAGTTCCTTGCAGGATACTTCATAGCCTTCACTGGAAAAGTAGTAGTTGTAAACATATTCCTCCTTGTCGTTAGAACCCGAATAGGAATTGCTTGTGGGTCGGGTTACTTTTCCGTTAATGGACAACAGCGGAGGATTCTGATCGGGACGGGCGTTGCAAGTCAGGCTGGCACGGTATTTTGCGTAATCGCCTTTCAATTGTTCCACCTTCAAATTGCACTTCAATTTGCTCACATCCACTTTGGAAGGATGTACGGTCACTTGGCATTCCGATGTGGTATATATCTGATTTCCTACTTTGACGGATGCGACAGGGAGTTGAATCTCACCGCTTTCCCTGAACCGTACAAAATAGTAGAAGCCGGTTTCATGGCTCTTGTGCCCCACGCCGTTTACAAGAGCATAACTCTCGCTTTTATGTGGCTTCGGACCACTTACTACCTCAATGCTATGGTTGAACACTGGAGAAGACACTAAATCAAATTGGGAATTGGCCAGTGCATACGTCAATTTCAGTACCTGCCCGACACGGAGACCTCCCAGCGTGTCCAACTGCACATGGAAATATACGGAGTCTGCTGTATTTGAAGCATATAAATGAACACCCGACAAAAATACATACATCCATATACAGAAGATTCGTATGCTCTTGATTGACATTCTTGTTATATCATTGACATCCGGCACTTTCAGGCGGTCAATGTTCCGTTCCTTGTGGCATTCAATGAAGTCGTTGGAATAGGCACGGTAGGTTTTCACGGTCGAGGAGCCGTAACGCTTTTGTTCCAGCAGTTCGAGGTAGCTTTTCGGCAGTGTGTATTCCCTTTTAGGTTTGGGATGCCGAACATAAACCCGGCTGTAATCAATGTAGGCGTAGGGAGAATAGCGGTCGTAGAAATCCGGCAAACTGAAAGTGACAGTCGCTATATAGGCAGATCCGTCGCCTGCCATTCGTATATCACTCTCTTGGGTAAGCAACAAGGCTATTGCCGGATCACCTGCATACTCTATCCGTATGTAGTGTTCACCGTCCCTTTTTTCCCTGTACAGGACGATGTTAGACCGTTGTTTTTTTACTTTGTCCATATCTATGGCAGTTGTTTCATGCCTCAAAGATAAAGCAAAGTATTTGAAATTTGAACGGTTGTTCAAAAAATATTTTTATCGAACCCTTTTAAAGATTGCTAAAAGGTTATCAGGCTTTCAGGAGCGAGTACAAATAATCGAATTTGTCTTTCAATTCTTCTACATTCAAACCGTTCAGGAATGATTGCTCGTAAGACAGCCCCAAGAATACCTGACGGAACAGCGAAGCACTCTTTTGCACGTCCGTATCTTGCTTTATTTCACCGTTTTCCTTGGCTTTCTGTATGACCTTTTTCCACAATTCATGTTCCTTTTGGAATGTATCCTCCATTTTTTTACGAGCTCCGGGGTAGTACATCCTCACTTGGGAAAGGAAATGAAAGTAGTAGAAGTTGGGGCAGCAGTCACTGTCATCCGCACAGCATTGCACCTGCGTGACAATACGGTTCATGGCTGTCTTCACGCCCTCCACATACTGGCCAATAAATTCCGCAAGGGTTCCTGCCGGTTCTGCAAACTTGTTGGCAGGTGTCTGCATCTGTATGGCGTACTTGTCCGCTACTGCCATGAACAGGTCGAGTTTGTGGGGGAAATAATATACTACCCCTGTCTTTACGACTCCGCAGGCTTTCGCCAGCGTGCTGATACTTGCTTTCTCGTAGTTCATCCTCAAAAACACCTTGAATGCCTTGTCTATTACTTCTTCTCGGTTGGTAATCATATCGGGTTATCCTCTTTTATGTTTCTTTTTGCGAAGATACGCTTTTTATCTTGAATTTTTTGCATCGGAAGGTCATTCTTTCTTGCCGGCAGGCCACTTCACGCCACCCCGTAGCCACTCATTCCCCATTCCTCTCTTTCCCTTTGCGTCATAGTCTCTTACCTCTACTTTCGTGCCGCAATTAACTGGATTGTATCACAACTAAATTCTTTTATTTTATGGACAAAAAACTGAAAGACCTGAAAGACGAGGTATTGGTGGTGACCAACGCCGCCGAAGGCAACACCCCGCATGTAGTGGAGGGTATCGAACCTGAAGGGGGACTCAAGACCAGACCGCTGGCAGGGGTAAAGCCCTCGGATCAGTTCATGCGGATAGACCGTAACGAATCACTCATCGAAGCGTTCTTTTCCAACATGAAACGACAGTTCGAGCGACCGTCCGACTTCCGTTTCTATCACCTTCCGATGGACTTGCTGGTCTCCGCCAAAGAGCTTGTCGGCTTGTTCAAGCAGCCCGAAAGCAATGCTGCCTTATTGGACGAATATCGCCTTGATACGGAACAGTTCACACAGAACCGGCAGCAGAAACAACAGCAGTCCGATGGGAGCGGAACGGAGCAATCCACCCGTTGGAGCATGGAACAGGTGGACTGGCAACAACTGGAGCGCATGGGGGTAACACCCGAAACGTTAGGTGAACTGGGTGTCAGGCGGTTGCTTAATGGCAACGAATCCGCCGTACTTACTCTGAAAACCGTTTTCGAGGGGATTGAGTTTGAAACTCCGGCCTGCATCCGGCTGACGGAGAATCCCGACGGCACGCTTCGGAACAACATCGAGTGTTGCAAGCGTTATCCGGAGCTGGATACACCGTATTTTAATGTAGAATTCACCCCCGAAGTGAAACAGAACCTACAGGAAAAAGGCAATGCGGGGTGCGTGGTGGAACTCGAACTGGCCGAGGGCGTGCGTGAGCCATGTCTGGTATCGCTCAATCCCAAGACTAACCAGCTCCACCATGTACCGGTCAGCGGGATAACCCTTCCGGCAGAGGTAAACGGCACGGCGTTGACCGACGAGCAGAGAAAACGCATCGCAAACGGCGAGTCTGTCCTTGTCGAGAACATGTGGTCGGAGAAAAAGCAACGCCACTACGACGCACGCTTGCAGTTCAATGTCTGCAAGGGTGGATTCGACTATGACTTCAAGGGAATCGCCCGCAGGCAGGGGCAGACCGCTGCCCAAGGACAGGAGCAGAACCGGCAGCAGGAGCGTGAGCTGGTAATCCCCACACGGCTGAAAGGGAAAGATCTTACAGAAGAGCAGCGGGCATCACTGGCGCAAGGCAAGGCGACTTACATCAAGGGCATGACCGACAACGAGGGGAACTTGTTCAGTGCTTTCGTTCGTGTCAACCACGAGCGGGCGAAGTTGGATTTCTTCAAATGGAATCCGGACAAGAGCAAGAAACAGGAACAATCCCAGCAAACAACCGTCCGTCAGGACGGCGCGAAACCGGCAAACACCGTCAGCCGGAACCGCCCTGTACAGAAAGCCGATAAGAAAGGGGTATCTATTTAACCATCACATGAACTATACAATATTATATATATGAAAGTTATCATTGCTGAAAAGCCCAGTGTGGCACAGGGCATAGCGTCCATAGTGGGCGCACGCCAATGGAAAGACGGGTATCTAATGGGGGACGGGTATGCCGTGACATGGGCATTCGGGCATCTGGTCGGGCTTGCCATGCCCGAATGCTACGGCTTCTCCGGCTTCCACCGGGAACATCTGCCCATATTGCCACAGGAGTTCAAACTTATTCCCCGTCAAGTGCGGGAGGGCAAGGTTTATAAGGATGATCCCGGCGTCGTCAGGCAGTTGGGAGTGATCCGGGAGCTGTTCGACAGGTGCGAATCCATCATTGTCGCCACTGACGCAGGTCGTGAGGGTGAATTGATCTTCCGTTACGTGTACAACTATCTCGGTTGTACCAAACCCTTTGCTCGTTTGTGGATCTCTTCGCTTACCGACAAGGCCATCCGTGAGGGGTTGCAGAATCTCAGGGAGGGAAGTCTTTATGACAACCTTTACCTCTCTGCCAAAGCCCGCAGCGAGGCGGACTGGCTCGTGGGCATCAACAGCTCTCAGGCTCTCAGCCTTGCCGCCGGACAGGGGGTGTTTTCGTTAGGACGGGTACAGACACCCACATTGGCGATGATCTGCTCTCGCTACTGGGAGAACAAACAGTTCAAGCCCCGGACCTATTTTCGGATAAAGGTTTCGACAGCTAAAGACGGAATCGACTTTTCCGCATGGTCACAAGACCGCTTCGATGACCTCGGCTCAGCCACCGCCAAGTTCCGTGAGGTGGAGAACGACGGTAAGCTCGTTGTCACTTCTGTGGAGTGCAGGGAGGCTGTTCAGGAACCGCCATTGCTCTATGACCTGACCGCCTTGCAGAAAGAGGCTAACAGCAAGCTGGATTTCTCCGCAGACAAGACGCTCACGCTTGCGCAAAGCCTATATGAAAAGAAGGTACTAAGTTATCCACGTACCGGCAGCCGTTATATATCCGAAGATGTTTTTGAGGAAATCCCCTCACGCATAACGCTCTTGCAACAATATCCACGCTTCGCCGCCATCGCATCCGTTCTACGGGACACACCGCTCAACCGTCGGTCGGTTGATGATGCCAAAGTCACCGACCACCATGCGCTGCTCATCACCGAAAACCTGCCTGAAGGGTTGTCGAAAGACGAGCAGGCTATCTACGAAATGGTGGCCGCACGCCTGCTCGAAGCCTTCTTCCCGCATTGCGTCAAGGAAATGACCGAAGTGACCTTGTCCGCAGGCGGTGGGATATTCACCCTCAAAGGGACGGTCATCAAGTCTGCCGGCTGGCGTGCCGTGCGTGGCGAGCCGGAAGAAGAGGGGGAAGAGACCACGTTGCCGGGGCTGCAAACAGGTGAAACCCTGCCATTGCTCGCTTCTGAAACGGTGGAGAAGCAGACCAAGCCCAAACCGTTGCATACCGAGAGTTCCCTGCTTTCCGCTATGGAGCATTGCGGCAAAGAGATCAGCGATGAACAGTTGCGTGCCGGAATCCGGGAGGTCGGTATCGGCACTCCGGCTACCCGTGCAGCCGTCATCGAGACATTGTTTGCCCGTGGCTATGTACGCCGGGATAAGAAAAATCTGGTGCCTACCGAAAAAGGGCTGGCGGTTTACGATACGGTAAAGGACAAGAAGATTGCCGATGTTGAAATGACAGCGACGTGGGAGAACACCCTCGCCCGGATAGAAACCGGAGAGGTCGCTGCCCTCTCTTTCCACCGGGATATAGAGGTCTACACCGCACAGATCGTGACCGAGCTGCTGGCCACCACCCTCAATGTGACTCCTTCAGGGGAACAATGTACCTGTCCCAAGTGTCGAAAATGCCGCATCCTGTTCTTTGATAAGGTCGCCAAATGTGCCGATGTCGATTGCAACTTCACCCTGTTTCGCAACAAGGGTGGCAAGATACTGACCGATAAGCAGATCGTTGAGCTGGTGACCAAAGGCCGTACCTCTCTTGTCAAAGGCTTCAAGAATCGTGAGGGCAAGAGCTTCGACGCCGCACTGGTGCTTAATCCTGACTTTACCGTAGGCTATTCCTTTCCGGACAGGAAACCGCAGGAAAAGAAAGGTGGCAGGAAGAAATAAACCGAATTGTATCACTTAATAATCCGATAATTATATGAATCAGAATAAATCCAACGTGCCGATGTCCGTAGCGGAAGAGCCGGATGAATTATCTTATTACCGTCTTACCCTGTTGTCTTTCCTGCGTGAATCGCATCCGGATTTGGCGGATGACGAGTCTTTCGTCGCCACCCGTAGTAACCATGCCGCCGAAGCCTTCAGCGCAGCCGTCCATTCCGGCCTGACCTACGACGATGCGGCACAGCAAGCGAACGACCTGCTTTTTCAAGGGTTGCATTTCTCACCTTTGGATACGCTGATCACCGTCCTCTGGAACGAGTTCGCCGCCGAAATCCCCGAAGGTAATGCACGCAACGTGGCCTTGCAGTTGCTGCCCGAATGCCGGAAGGTCTTCTCCGGCTATACGCTCTCGGATGATTTCATGTTCAGCCCAGAGTTCGATCGGCTGTATGACGAACTGACCGACACGGTTGCAATCTGGTTGGAAGAGAATGGCTTATAATAAAAAGGCGCATCTCAGGGACAATATAGAGGCAATCCGGCTGATGTTCCGTTTGGAGAAGGAACAGCGTACCGCCACCCCGGAGGAAGCGGGCATACTCGCCGCCTACTCCGGGTTCGGAGGGATCAAGGCGGTTCTTTCTCCTTTCGGGAAACTCACCGACATACTCCGCTGGACACAGGCCGACCGTGAGCTGTTCCCCCTGATTACGGAACTTCACAACGTCCTGCGTGATGGAGCCGCTGACGAACGTGAGTACAAGCGGTTGGTGGAAAGCGTGAAGGCATCTACCTTCACCGCTTTCTACACGCCGCCGGCCATTATCGACGCCATTGCTTCTTCTTTGGGCGAACACGGGGTATCGCCCGGCCGTTTCCTCGATCCTTCATCGGGAACCGGCAATTTTGTTTCAGCCTTCCAACCGCAATGCTACTCCGCATCCGGCAACTCGCCGGAAATGGTCACCTATGAAAAGGATTTGCTGACCGGCCGCATCCTTTCCCGGCTTCACCCCGAAGCGCAGGTCAACATCAAGGGCTTCGAGGAACTTCCCCCGCACCGCAACGACTATTTCGATGTGGTGAGCAGCAACATCCCTTTCGGTGACATACGTATTTTCGATCCCTCCTTCGACAACGGTACGGCCAGACGTTTTGCGCTGAACACACTGCACAACTATTTCTTTGTCAAAGGGCTGGACGCTGTCCGTGAGGGAGGTATCCTTGCTTTCATCACCTCGCAGGGGGTGATGAACTCCGCTATGGCTCATCCCATAAGGCAATACCTGATGAACCGGTCCCGGCTGCTCTCGGCTGTCCGCCTGCCCAACAACCTCTTTACTGACTATGCCGGTACGGAGGTGGGCAGCGATCTGATCCTTTTACAGAAGGATACGCTTTCCCAAAGGGAGTACACCCCGCTTGAACACGCTTTCGTGGAAGTCGGCACGCAGGATGACGGGACGACACAAAACGAGTATTTCGAGCGTACCGCCGCTATTGTGCATACACGTGGGCATGTCGGTACCGATCCCTACGGTAAGCCGGCACGCATCTACCTGCATGACGGGGGCATGGAGGCCATCGCCGCCGACATGAAGTATTTCCTTGACCGCAATCTCTCGGAACAGCTCGACTTGGACTTGTATCTCCGACATTCACCCATACAGGAATTACGTGATTTGGCGAACCTTCCGGCAGAAACCATGCGGCAACGCGTCGCACAAGTGCGGGAACTCAGTCAATCGGCGAACATGGACGGGCATTCCTCTTCCATGAATCAACAGACGGTACAGGTGGATCTTCGGGCTGTCACGCCGGAGCAACCACCAGCAGGTGCTCGGCAAACCTCCGAAAAGCCCACACCGGAGCCGGTCATGTCCCTATACGACCTTTTCGGCTTCACCCAAGAGGAACATTCACAAGTCAGGAAAAGGAAAACAAGGCGCAAGAAGGAGGACTCCGGGCAGCTGTCCCTTTTCGATATGCCTCCGTTGGAACAAGATTCCACCATACAGACCGCCCCGGCTGAACCGGCTCCCCAAGAAAAAGAACGGCAGGAGCAGGAACGACTGAAACAGGAACGTCGCCGGCAGGAGGAAGAAGCCGCCCGACAGGAACGCATGAAGCCCCGTCCTTATCCGGCCGGTCTGCTGGAGCATCACCGTAACGGCTCCCTTGTGTATGACGACGGACAGATAGGTTACCTTTCCACCGTCGGCGAGGGCGCACCGGTATTCAACCCGTTGGAACTGCCCGAACGCCAACGTCGCCGTGCATCGCTCTACATCGAGATACGTGACACCTACCATCATCTGTACGAGAACGAGGCCGCTACTCATACCGGGAATCCGGCGTTGCGCACCATGCTCAACACCCTTTACGATGATTTCATCCGTCAGTTCGGCAACCTGAACGACAAGAAGAACATCGACCTGTTCCGTATGGATGCGGGTAACCGTGAAATCTTGTCACTGGAGCGTTACATCGACGGCCAAGCGGTCAAGGCGGACATCTTCGACCATCCCGTTTCGTACAACATCAACGAGATCACCCATACCGACGACGTACACGAGGCACTTACCGCCTCACTCAACAAATACGGCAACGTGGACATGGCGTACATGGAGTCCCTGACCGATAAATCGCAATCTGACCTGTTGGAGGAACTGCGTGGACGGATATTTTACAATCCCCTCTCGAAGAACTACGAGATTGCCGACCGTTTTATTTCCGGCAATGTCATGGCCAAGGCTGAACATATCGAGGAATATTTGCAGTCGCATCCCGATAACGGCGAGGCACGTATTTCTCTCGAAGCCCTGCGGCAGTCGCTTCCCACGCCCATACCTTTCGAGGATCTGGACTTCAATTTCGGTGAGCGTTGGATACCGGCGGGAGTGTACAGCCGCTACGCCTCATGGCTGTTCGACACGGATGTGTCCGTCCGCTATACCGCCAGCAGCGACGAATACAGCATCAAGGCCGACATGACCTCCCCACGCATCATGAACCAGTATTCGGTGCGTTCGGAAAGCCGCATCTTCAACGGCATCGCCCTCATGCGCCATGCCATCCACAATACCACGCCCAACATCACCAAGACCGTATTGGACAAGACGGGCAAGGAAATGAAGATACGTGACCCGGAGATTACCTTGCTTGCCAACAGCAAGATTGACGAGATCCGTAACGGCTTCTCCGACTGGCTCATGGAACAGTCGCCGGAGTTCAAGCGGAAAATGGCGGACATGTACAACCGCAAGTTCAACTGTTTCGTCCGTCCCAAGTACGACGGCTCGCACCAGAACTTTCCCGACCTCGACCTCAAGGGGCTGGGCATTCCTGACCTGTATCCCAGCCAGAAGGACTGCATCTGGATGCTCAAACAGAACGGAGGGGGGATCGCTGATCACGAGGTGGGAGGCGGCAAGACGCTCATCATGTGCTGTGCCGCCTACGAGATGAAACGTCTGGGATTGGCGAACAAGCCCCTTATCACCGGCCTGAAAGCGAATATCCACGAGATCGCCCAGACCTTTGCCACCGCCTACCCGAACGCCAAGGTGCTCTATCCCGGCAAGGAGGATTTCACGCCGGAACGCCGTGTCGAGATTTTCCACCGGATGAAGAACAACGACTGGGATGCCATCATCCTCTCGCACGAGCAGTTCGGCATGATACCGCAATCCCCTGAAATCCAGCGTGACATCTTGCAGCAAGAGCTGGACAGCGTGGAGGAGAACCTCGAAGTCCTCTACCAGCAGGGGGAGGAAGTGAGCAACGCACAGATCAAGGGCATGGAGAAGCGCAAGATGAACCTTGAGGTCAAGTTGAAGGAGCTGCTTCACGAGATCGAGACCCGCAAGGATGACGTGGCGGACTTCAAGCGCATGGGCATCGACCACCTCTTTGTCGATGAATCGCATTATCAGAACTTTTATGAGTTTCCTATTAAATCACTCAATTATTTAGTAATCATTTGTTTTGATCTGTAAACAGTTCTGATTATATTCCGTCATAATTGTAGAATAACTTTTAAACAAGATGCGATTATGGAAATATTTAATCTGAATGAAAAAGTCGAGGGGCTTGTTTCTTATTTACAAGAAACCGGTTATTCAGCCATGTACATAGG
>NZ_JANJZR010000022.1 GCF_024623065.1 Bacteroides acidifaciens | reverse complement strand
TCTTTGTTAGTAATTGGTTATGCCGCAAAGATATGCTGGGTTGCGATGCGTGTCAAGGCGGAAAATAGAATGGTTACCAAAAATAGCAATAATCTTTCAATATACTGAAAGATTATTGCTAAAATATAGTCGTTATAGCAAATGTTTACTCTATATCCTTTTCTGATAATCCAGTACTTTGCATGATAATCTCGACAGGAACTCCCAACTTTTTCATGTTACGGGCAACTTCCATACGACCTTCTGCAAGTCCTTCTGCACGACCTTCTGCACGACCTTCTGCACGACCTTCTGCACGACCTTCCATACGACCTTCCATACGACCTTCCATACGACCTTCCAATTTCGCCCCATCCAACACATCATTCTGTATCATGATAGCGCTCAAATGTTCATCATAAGCCTGCCGCTCCGCTTTGGACATATTATAATACACCAATTTCTCACGGGCTTCCTTCAACCCCGGAGCTTTTGTATCAGGACGGATGCAGCCTGTTTTCAGATACTCTACCCATTCTTCCAAAGGAGTGACCGCCACCTTATTAAATTCATTCACCCGAATCAGAAAATACTCAGGAAAGATTTCGGCAGGAAGCTTATGTACCAATGCGTCTTTCTCTTTGGTAGTCACTTCAAGACGATCATTCGTATGTACTCCGATGAAGTTGTTCTGACCATGGTATAAGTAGTCATCCCCTTTACCAATATCGAAGTATAAGATACTGATTGAATAAATCTTCTTCACCTCATAATAACGTTCACCAAGAGAAATATGCTCCGTGATGGCTTTCGCCACTCCATAGAGGATACGCTCCAGATAATACAATTCACGAGTGTTCTGCACCTCAATGATGATAATCTCATTTTTATCATTTTTGGCTTTGATATCTACGCGATTAAACTTATCATCGGCTGTCTGCTGATTACTTTCACTTTCCAGAATCTCAATGATTTTCACCTCTTCACCAAGAAATACCGTGAGAAAACCTTCCAATACACCGAAATTAGCTTTTTGACGAAGCAGTCTCTTGATTGCCCAGTCAAAACGAATATATCTGTCCACTTGTTCCATACTACTTCCTTTTTCTTTCATTGCTATTTGGTTTTAGCACAAATTTAAGAAAATAAATCTTTCAATGTTTGTTTTAGGATAAATAATTAGGATAAATAACTATGTAGAGATGAATTTGTTTAAACTGATATGAGGATAAACTAAACTGTTTAGTCCTAAATCATCCGATAGCGAAATACTGCGTAACTCATCTCTTTCTTAATCTATAAAGTATCATAAATGCCACTATAAAATCATTGCTGTCCATCGATTTCATCTGATTGTCGAGATGCCGATAAATAAGGAGATAGCGGGTGAAAAATTCTGATAAAACAGAACATTCTCGGTTTCACCTTGCCTTTTCAAATCCCCCCTTGAGCTAAAAACAATATCATTATAGCTAATCCGGATATGATTATAGCAAATGAAAAAATGCTTATAGCAAATCTGCTGTCAGGTATTAACAGACAACCCATCAAGTATTAACAGCCTGGATGTAAGATATTAACACATTGAGCTTCATCTACTAACGCTTGAGCTGGTGTATCTATATATTCAATACCTTGTATCTATATACTTACCACATTGAATCTATATATCTAGCAAGGTGGCTCTATATGTACAGCGATCTGTGCAACTATATGTTACTATTGATATAAATAAATTTGAAAGGCGAAAGAAATAGCAGAAGATTTCATCTTGATTTTTTCTATGCATTCACCCGCTATCTCCTTATTCATTGATATTTCAGACATAAGGTGGAACTGATGAAATTTATGAATCAAAAGTTCATGTTATACTTATGCGAATCAGTAATTGAAAACAAATTCGGTAATTAATAGCGGTTCAGTATTATATTAAAAGAGATTATCTCATATTTAATGACCATTAATGTGCGTGGTATCAGTTCGTTATCCAACAACGATCCTCTATATATTATAGATGGGGCATTCGGCGACATCAGTATGGTAGACCCTAACGACATTACTTCTATTGAAGTATTGAAAGATGCCGCTTCAGCAGCCATTCACTGTTCCCGATGCATGGGTGTTGCATTTCTTCCCCGTTTTGTTCGGTGTCTCCCTGATAGGATGTATTGCAGGAACTTACAGCGCACCCCCGACTGACGAAGAAACACTTATCAACTTCTACACCCGTGTACGTCCGTGGGGTTGGTGGAAGCCAGTCGAAGAAAAAGCATTGGTTCGTTACCCCCATATCCAGCCGAATAGAAACTTTAAAAGAGACGCTTTCAACGTGGCAATCGGCATCGTTTGGCAATGTACGCTTACTATCATTCCGATGTATCTCGTTGTCCGTGAACAATTGGGACTCTGGAGTTCTATCGCCCTGTTGCTGGTTACTACACTCATATTAAGAAAGACATGGTACAAGCCTTTATACAAAGAAGAAGCACGCTACAATGAAGAAATGAAACAACTGAAATAAAAAGAAATAATTAGCTTAACACACTAAAAAAACGGAGAACTGACCATGAAAAGACTATCTGTCATACTAATCTTATTTTTACTATATCTACCACTAAGCGCCCAATTCAAAGGAACGGTCTATATCGACACTGACCAATCGGACATATTCAATAAAGGCGACAAGCCGCTGGCAGGAGTTATGGTAACAGACGGATTGAACGTAGCAAAGACAGATAAGAAAGGTCGGTTCTCTTTACCCGGATTCGAAAAAACACGATTCATCACTATTACAACCCCTGCCGGATACGAAACACAGCATTTCTACCTGCCCGTAACAGAAAACAGGAAAAGCTATGATTTCCTGCTGACTGAAAGTGAACGGACTAAATCGAAAGAGCACTCTTTCGTTCAAATCACCGATACCGAAGTAACCAGTGGAATGGGACGCTGGGTGACAGACCTTCAGCAATATATAAAGAACGAGAAACCTGCATTCCTAATTCATACCGGAGACATCTGTTACGAAGCGGGACTGACCATGCACAACCGTGTAGTAAACGCACAAACAATGGACTGCCCCGTTTATTATTGCATCGGCAATCACGACCTGGTGAAAGGTAAGTATGGCGAAGAGCTTTACGAGTCTCTCTACGGCCCGACATGGTATTCATTTGATGTCGGCAATATCCATTACGTAGTCACCCCCATCGACCACGGAGACAACCCGACTGACTATACTCTGAAAGACGTATATAACTGGCTGAAAAATGACCTCGCCCTGATGAAAGAAGGACAAGCGCTGATTCTTTTCAACCATGACCTGTTCACTGCAAGCGACACTTTCGTATTCAAAGCCGATAACGAACATATACTCGACCTGCGTGCTTTCAATACAAAGGCCCAAATATACGGGCATATGCACTACAACTACGTCCGCAACCAGAATGGAATTTACACAATCTGCACCGGAACGTTAGACAAAGGCGGCATTGACCATACACCCTCTTCTTTCCGTGCTATTAAGGTAGATGCCAATAATAACATCAGTACAGAACTGAGATACGCTTTTATCGAACCGCAAATTGCCATCGTCTCTCCGATGGACAATCAGACTGCCGCTTCTACTGGCGAAAACCAGCTTCCCGTATCCGTCAACACATATCATTCGCAGGCAAAAACATCACACGTTTCTTATGTCCTAAGCGACGCGGAAAACAACCAAGAAATAGCAAAAGGCAACCTTACCTCTCTCACCGACTGGAACTGGAATGGAAACATTCAAATACCGACGAATGAAAACGGGAAAAGACTGCATCTTACAGTAAGCTCATTCTTCAACGACGAACACAATAGCCTATGAAAATGGAATTGTAATAGCCCAGGATGCCGCTTGCAACCTCTATGCCTTAGACGCAGAATCAGGGAAGTTACTCTGGAGACGATATATTAACTTGAATGGTTATCCCTATCTGACTGAAGGAGTAACCGTAGATAAAGGCATAGCCTATGCCGGAATCGGCACCGGGCTATCCGCCTATGATTTAAAAACAGGACAAACAATATGGACCAACAAAGACTGGAAACAACGGGAAGGCGCTACTACCACACTGACCATTGCCGGAAATGTATTAATCAGCGGGACACAATGGGGCGGATTATACGGTCAACAAAAAGAACTATCGGC
Source organism: Bacteroides acidifaciens (assembly GCF_024623065.1). Lineage (GTDB taxonomy): Bacteria > Bacteroidota > Bacteroidia > Bacteroidales > Bacteroidaceae > Bacteroides > Bacteroides acidifaciens. The sequence continues at coordinate 60,825 of NZ_JANJZR010000022.1, read as the reverse complement.
CAATCTGGACGTTACATCCACCCCGCTCGTCACCGAACAGGAGATTGTCTTTGGCACCGCCGACCGCGGAGTGTTCGCACTGGACAAATCCACACTTTTCAATAAATGGAAAGCAGAGACATCACCTTCACTCGTCTACACCGCCCCTTACTCCAGCACCCCGCAAGCCGGAGTGGAAACAAGCCCCGTAGCGTCACAAGGAGTTGTCTACATCGGAGCTTCCGATGGTTATCTGTACGCTATCGACCAGGCAACGGGAATCATAAAAGAGAAATATAATCTCGGAGTACCCGTATTCTCCACCGTAGCCGTATCCGGTAACCGGATGATTGTTTGCGACTTTGCAGGAAACGTATATTGCTTTGCATCGAAGTAGACCCGCCCCTCTATTCATCTCATACAGTTTTTACCACCCTCAGCGTTGTAATTTGAAGATTATCACGTATCTTTGTTCCCTCAAATCATAAATACGAGATATGGCTATTACAATCAAGAAAGTCACCACAAAGAGCGAGCTGAAGAAATTTATCCGTTTCAATTATAGGATGTATAAGGATAATCCCTATTCCGTGCCCGACCTCTATGACGATATGCTCAATACGTTCAACAAAAAGAAAAACGCGGCATTCGAGTTCTGTGAAGCAGATTATTTCCTGGCATATCGGGACGATAAAATCGTAGGGCGCGTAGCCGCTATCATCAACAACCGTGCCAATGAGAAATGGGACTGCAAGAACGTCCGTTTCGGATGGATAGACTTCATTGACGATCCCGAAGTATCATCCGCACTCATCAAAACAGTGGAAGATTGGGGAAAAGAACGAGGCATGACTCACATTGCCGGTCCTCTCGGATTTACTGATTTCGATGCGGAAGGAATGTTAGTTGAAGGATTCGACCAACTTAGCACCATGGCTACTATCTACAACTACCCATACTATCCTGTACACATGGAAAAGTTAGGCTTCGAGAAAGATGCCGACTGGGTGGAATACAAAATCTACATACCGGATGCCATCCCCGACAAACATAAACGTATCTCCGAACTGATCCAACGAAAATATAACCTCAAGATAAAGAAATATACTTCCGCAAAAAAAATAGCCAAAGACTACGGACAGAAGATTTTCGAGCTGATGAATGAAGCATATAGTCCTCTTTACGGCTATTCTCCGTTGACACAGCGGCAAATCGACCAATACGTGAAAATGTATCTGCCGATCCTTGACTTACGGATGGTTACACTGATTACTGATGCCAATGACGAACTGGTCTGCGTAGGCATTTCCATGCCATCTCTCGCCGAGGCTTTACAGAAATCGCACGGGCGCCTGTTACCATTCGGATGGTTCTATCTGTTAAAGGCACTGTTCATGAAACGCCGTGCCAAAATGCTTGATCTGCTACTCGTTGCAGTGAAACCGGAATATCAAAACAAAGGTGTTAACGCTTTGTTATTTTCCGATTTAATTCCGGTTTATCAAAAATTAGGTTTTATCTTTGCGGAAAGCAACCCCGAACTGGAACTGAACGGAAAAGTTCAGGCACAATGGGATTACTTTGAGACTCAACAACATAAGCGCCGCCGTGCGTTCATCAAAGAGATAAAATAAAGAAACAGCTATGGAAGAGAACGAATTGATACCTGTAGACAACAACCATGCAGTAGAGTACACTGACGACAACATCCGTCACCTAAGTGACATGGAACATGTACGCACACGCCCCGGTATGTATATCGGAAGGCTGGGCGACGGTGCACATGCCGAAGACGGAATCTATGTCCTCCTGAAAGAAGTAATTGACAACAGTATTGATGAGTTCAAAATGCAAGCCGGTAAGAAAATCGAGATTACCGTTGAAGAAAACCTTCGTATCAGCGTACGCGACTACGGACGAGGCATCCCACAGGGAAAACTCATCGAAGCCGTCAGCATGTTGAACACTGGTGGTAAGTACGACAGCAAGGCATTTAAGAAAAGTGTCGGGTTGAACGGCGTGGGTGTGAAAGCCGTCAATGCCTTGAGCTCCCGTTTCGAGGTGCGCAGTTACCGCGACGGTAAAGTACGTACCGCCACTTTCTCCAAAGGAACCCTGCTGAGTGACAATACGCAAGATACCGAAGAGGAAAACGGAACTTACATCTTCTTCGAACCGGACAATACATTATTCCTGAATTACTGTTTCAAGCCTGAATTTATTGAGACAATGCTACGTAATTACACGTACCTCAATACAGGGCTTGCCATTATCTATAACGGACACCGTATCCTGTCGCGCAATGGTCTGGTAGACCTTTTGAACGACAACATGACGGCAACCGGACTTTACCCGATTATCCACCTGAAAGGGGAAGACATCGAAATAGCCTTCACTCATACCGGACAATACGGGGAAGAATATTACTCCTTTGTCAACGGTCAGCATACCACGCAGGGAGGTACGCATCAGAGTGCTTTCAAAGAACACATCGCCCGTACTATCAAGGAATTCTTCAACAAAAACATGGATTATACCGATATCCGTAACGGACTGGTTGCTGCCATTGCCGTCAATGTGGAAGAACCTATCTTCGAGAGCCAGACCAAGACCAAACTGGGTTCTACCAATATGCTTCCCGGCGGAGTGACCGTCAACAAGTATGTAGGTGATTTCATCAAACAGGAAGTGGATAACTTTCTGCACAAGAACGCGGATATAGCCGAAGTAATACAACAAAAAATTCAAGAATCGGAAAAAGAACGCAAAGCCATCGCAGGGGTTACCAAATTGGCCCGTGAGCGTGCAAAGAAAGCGAACCTGCACAACCGTAAATTACGCGACTGCCGTATTCACCTCAACGACCCGAAAGGGAAAGGATTGGAAGAAGACTCCTGCATCTTTATCACCGAGGGAGACTCTGCAAGTGGTTCCATCACCAAAAGCCGTGATGTGAACACGCAGGCAGTGTTCAGTCTTCGCGGTAAGCCGCTGAACTCTTTCGGATTAACCAAGAAAGTGGTTTACGAAAACGAAGAATTTAATCTGCTTCAGGCAGCCTTGAATATTGAAGACGGGTTGGACGGTCTGCGCTACAACAAGGTTATCGTAGCAACCGATGCCGATGTGGATGGCATGCATATCCGCCTGCTACTGATTACCTTCTTCCTGCAATTCTTCCCTGACCTTATAAAAAAAGGCCACGTATATATCCTGCAAACGCCTTTGTTCCGTGTACGCAATAAGAAGAAAACAATCTACTGCTACAGTGAAGACGAGCGCGTTAACGCAATAAACGAACTAAGCCCGAATCCGGAAATCACGCGATTTAAAGGTTTAGGAGAAATCTCACCGGACGAGTTCAAGCATTTCATCGGTAAAGACATGCGTCTGGAGCAAGTTTCTTTGCGAAAAACAGACGCAGTGAAAGAACTACTTGAGTTCTACATGGGTAAAAACACCATGGAACGACAGAACTTTATCATAGACAATCTAGTTATAGAAGAAGACTTGGCATCATGAGAAAAGCAATATTCCCGGGCACCTTTGACCCATTCACCATCGGACATTATTCGGTAGTGGAACGTGCACTTACCTTTATGGACGAAATCGTGATAGGAATCGGTATCAACGAGAACAAGAATACATACTTTCCCATTGAGAAAAGGGAAGAAATGATTCGAGAACTTTATAAAGATGAACCTCGTATTCAAGTGATGTCTTACAACTGTCTGACCATTGATTTTGCGCAGGAAATAGGAGCCAAGTTCATTATACGCGGTATCCGTACGGTGAAAGATTTCGAGTATGAAGAAACGATTGCGGACATCAACCGCAAACTGGCAGGCATTGAAACCATCCTGCTCTTCACAGAGCCTGAACTGACTTGTGTCAGCTCTACGATTGTACGCGAGTTATTGACTTATAATAAAGATATCAGCCAGTTTATTCCCAAAGGAATGAGGATCAGTTGAGAATGGAGTAAAGTAAGATTATGAGTAAGATTAAAATATACGTCCTTTTGGCCTGCCTGTGGACAGCATCAGCCGTACAGGCTCAGAATTTCGGTTCGGCTGCCATGCGCAAACTGCAAATGGCAGAGTTTGCCATCTCCAACTTCTATGTAGATAAAGTAGATGAGAACAAGTTGGTAGAAGAAGCCATTATCAAAATGCTGGCACAACTCGACCCGCACTCCACCTACTCGGATGCAGAGGAAGTGAAGAAAATGAACGAACCCCTCCAAGGCAATTTCGAGGGTATCGGCGTGCAGTTCCAGATGATTGAGGATACCTTGCTTGTGGTACAACCTGTCAGCAACGGCCCTTCCGAGAAAGTCGGCATCCTTGCCGGCGACCGTATCATCGCGGTCAATGACAGCGCCATTGCCGGAGTAAAGATGAGTACGGAAGATATAATGAAACGTCTTCGCGGCCCGAAAGGCTCCAAAGTCAACCTGACGATTGTTCGTCGTGGCGTACAGGATCCTTTATTGTTCACTGTGAAAAGAGATAAAATACCTATCCTTAGTCTCGATGCTTCTTATATGATCCAGCCAAAGACAGGTTATATCCGCATCAACCGTTTTGGAGCAACTACTGCCGAGGAATTCAAGAAAGCAATGACAAGCCTTCAGAAACAAGGCATGAAGGACCTGATTCTCGACCTGCAAGGAAACGGTGGAGGTTACCTGAACGCGGCTATCGACCTTGCCAACGAATTCCTGGGACAAAAGGAACTGATTGTCTACACGGAAGGACGGACTGCCAAACGCAGTGATTTCTACGCCAAAGGAAATGGGGATTTCCGCAATGGACGCCTTATCATCCTGGTAGACGAATATACAGCCTCTGCCAGCGAAATTGTCAGCGGCGCAGTACAGGATTGGGATCGAGGAATTATCGTAGGACGCCGCTCTTTCGGCAAAGGACTGGTACAACGTCCTATCGACCTGCCGGACGGTTCCATGATTCGTTTGACTATTGCACGCTATTACACTCCTGCAGGTCGCTGCATCCAAAAGCCTTACGACAGTTCGACAGATTACAACAAAGATCTGATAGAACGTTTCAATCACGGTGAGCTGATGAATGCTGACAGCATCCACTTCCCGGATTCGCTGAAAGTACCAACCAAGAAACTAGGACGTACCGTTTATGGCGGAGGGGGTATCATGCCGGATTATTTCGTACCTATCGACACTACTCTTTATACGGATTATCACCGTAATCTGGTAGCTAAAGGAGCTGTGATTAAATTCACCATGCAGTTTATCGAAGGGCACCGGAAGGAGTTGAAAAACAAATACAAGAAATTCGAATCGTTTGATGAGAAGTTCGTCGTTGATGATGATATGCTCGCCACTTTAAAAGAAATAGGAGAGAAAGAAGGAGTGAAATTTAATGAAGAACAATATCAGAAGTCGCTCCCACTCATCAAGACGCAACTCAAAGCTTTGATTGCCCGTGACCTTTGGGATATGAACGAATATTTCCGGGTGATGAATACGACAAATGAAAGTGTGCAAAAGGCATTGGAGATATTGAATTCGGACGAGTATCAGAAGAAGTTGAAAGCACACCAGCCCTGATATTCACCCACTCTCTTCCCCCTCATATTAAAAAACTCACATTTCTCTTTCACCTATCACCGACGGCAGTCAAGCGCTTTGTTCATCGAGGTTTCCGACGGTGATAGGTTGTTTTTTGACCTATCACCTCATCTATCACCTATCACCGCTATGATACACTTTCCTTTCCTACACCGTATCTGTCAATCGGGACAAGGCTAATAAATTCCTCAAACATGCAGGAATACTTTGTTTTTCTCCCTCATATAGTTTATCTTTGCTACTGATATAGCTCATCTACCATAGCCGTGACGAATTCCTACCACGGCCGTGACGAGAAGCTACTACAGCCATGGCAAGTACTCACCACGGCCGTGACAAACTAATGATAAAGACTCCGGAACAGAACTATCCCTACGTCTTAATCAAAGAATAAAGACAGGACAACTTATATAAAGCCGCTTGATAACAGACAACAGCTATATAACACAATCCTCTCTAACTAATATCCAACGATAACTAATTTGTTTTGCAACAACAAAACACAATGTATTTACGGTAAACTAAATAGAGAACAATGGCCATACAATTTGAATTGTACAAGAATCCTCATCCCAAGGACGAGGAAAACAAAGAGACTTATCACGCACGCGTAGTCAACTTCCAGCATATCGACACGGACTATCTGGCAAAAGAAATCCAGATAGCCACCTCGCTGACCGTAGGAGACGTGAAATCTGTCCTCGATTCCCTTAGCCATTTTATGGGTGACCGGCTTCGAGAGGGAGAAAGCGTCCATCTGGACGGCATCGGTTATTTTCAGATAAAACTGAACAGCAAAGAACCTATCACTTCGCCCAAACTGAAAGCCAGTCAAATTAAGCTCAAAGCCAACATCAACTTCAAGGCGGATGCCAAACTGAAGAAGTCAGTCAGCGTCGTACACTTGGAACGAAGCAAACTGAAACCCCATTCAGCTTCCCGCTCGAACGAAGAAATAGACAAGTTGCTGGCTAACTATTTCAGCAATAACCCGATATTAACCCGCTCCGACTTCCAAAGGCTCTGCGGCTTTACTCCCACCACTGCCGCACGGCACATCAAACGGCTGAAAGAGGAAATGAAATTGAAAAATATCAATACACATTATAATCCGATTTATATGCCGATGCCAGGATATTATGGCAAGGCGGAGATAAAAGAGGATGAAGCAAATACTATACAGCAATAAAGTAAAGAGTATGAAAAAAGTGTCCAGGAAGGTGTATTGCCGTTCATTTTGCCGACATCGGCAGAATGGTATTGATAGAACTTTTGAATGACTGCCCCTTTTCATTTCCAAACGTTAGAAAGAAGGCGCGCGGTGCTCTTCAAGTCATCCAGTTGTTCAATCTTGACTTGCTGATTGATGGCGCATCCTTTAATCAGTTGCATTTTTTGCAACAACTGAACTTCTGTCTAGCCCACCCTTCCCTAGACACATTACTTATATGCCCTGATATCACCGATTTATCACGGCTAAAAAGTTCTGTCAAAGACTCTTTCGGCGACACTCCCCGCACGCTGCGCAAGAAGGCAGCCAGCGGTGGAAAAATCGGAAAGATCGCCGATTAAGGAATTATTTCTTTAATTCCTTGCTCAATCAATCTATTTCCCCTATTTTTGCAGTCTGTAAGAGGTGTAAAACGTCGACATTTTAGTTCTAACAATTAAATAATTTAAATTCAATCATTTATGTGGTTAAGTAATTCATCTGTAGGAAGGAAAGTGGTGATGAGCGTTACCGGTATCGCCCTTGTCCTGTTTCTAACATTTCACATGGCGATGAACCTGGTTGCAATCATCTCGGCTGATGGTTACAACATGATTTGTGAGTTCCTGGGAGCAAACTGGTATGCATTGGTAGCTACCGCAGGACTAGCTGCTCTTTTTGTGATTCACATCATCTATGCGTTCTGGCTGACAATGCAGAATCGCAAAGCGCGTGGTAGCGAACGCTATGCAGTGGTTGACAAACCAAAAACTGTAGAATGGGCTTCTCAGAACATGTTAGTGTTAGGTATTATCGTAATCGTAGGTCTTGGCCTGCACCTCTTCAACTTCTGGGCAAAAATGCAGTTGCCGGAACTGATGCACAACATGGGCATGCACGCTGACACGCTGACGCTGGCTTATGCCGCTAACGGTGCTTATCACATCCAGCAGACTTTCTCCTGCCCGGTTTACGTAGTTCTTTACCTCGTTTGGCTGTTTGCGCTGTGGTTCCACCTGACTCACGGTTTCTGGAGCTCCATGCAATCACTGGGATGGAACAACAAAGTATGGATCAACCGTTGGAAATGTATTTCTAACATCTATTCTACGATTGTTGTACTCGGTTTCGCCCTCGTAGTAGTGGTATTCTTCGTGAAAACACTGATTTGTGGCGGTGCTTGCTAAATAGGATATTGTAAATGATTAAATTGTAAATAATATTATGATTAAAATAGATTCAAAGATTCCAGAAGGCCCGGTGGCTGAGAAATGGACTAACTATAAAGCTCACCAGAAATTGGTGAACCCCGCTAATAAACGTCGTTTGGACATCATCGTTGTGGGTACGGGTCTGGCAGGTGCTTCTGCCGCTGCTTCACTTGGTGAAATGGGTTTCAGAGTATTCAATTTCTGTATTCAGGATTCTCCCCGTCGTGCACACTCTATCGCTGCACAAGGTGGTATCAATGCTGCGAAGAATTATCAGAATGACGGTGACTCCGTTTACCGCCTGTTCTACGATACTGTAAAAGGTGGCGACTATCGTGCCCGTGAAGCAAACGTATATCGTTTGGCTGAAGTGTCTAACGCTATCATCGACCAATGTGTAGCGCAAGGTGTTCCTTTCGCTCGCGAATATGGCGGTACACTGGACAACCGTTCTTTCGGTGGCGCACAAGTATCCCGTACTTTCTATGCTAAAGGTCAGACTGGTCAGCAGTTGCTGCTGGGTGCTTACTCTGCATTGAGCCGTCAGGTAAACGTAGGTACAGTAAAACTGTACACCCGCTACGAAATGCAGGATGTTGTCATCGTTGACGGACGTGCCCGCGGTATCATCGCAAAAAATCTTGTAACAGGCAAATTGGAACGTTTCGCCGCTCACGCTGTAGTAATCGCTACCGGTGGTTATGGTAACGCTTACTTCTTGTCGACCAACGCTATGGGTTGTAACTGTACAGCTGCTATCTCTTGCTACCGCAAGGGTGCTGTATTCGCAAATCCTGCATACGTTCAGATTCACCCGACTTGTATTCCGGTACATGGCGACAAGCAGTCTAAGCTGACTTTGATGTCCGAATCTCTCCGTAACGACGGTCGTATCTGGGTTCCGAAGAAGAAAGAAGACGCTGTAAGACTCCAGAAAGGCGAAATCAAAGGAAGTGATATTCCGGAAGAAGACCGCGACTATTACTTGGAACGCCGCTATCCGGCATTCGGTAACCTGGTTCCGCGTGACGTTGCCAGCCGTGCCGCAAAAGAACGTTGCGACGCTGGTTTTGGTGTAAACAACACAGGTTTGGCCGTATTCCTCGACTTCTCTGAAGCTATCAACCGTTTGGGTATCGACGTTGTTCTTCAACGTTATGGCAACCTCTTCGATATGTACGAAGAAATCACTGACGTTAACCCGGGCGAACTGGCTAAAGAAATCAGTGGTGTGAAATATTATAACCCGATGATGATTTATCCGGCTATCCACTATACAATGGGTGGTATCTGGGTAGACTACGAACTGCAAACCACTATCAAGGGTCTGTTCGCAATCGGCGAATGTAACTTCTCCGACCACGGTGCAAACCGCCTCGGTGCTTCTGCATTGATGCAAGGTTTGGCTGACGGTTACTTCGTATTGCCTTACACCATCCAGAACTATCTGGCAGACCAGATTACCGTTCCTCGTTTTTCTACCGATCTTCCTGAATTCGCTGAAGCTGAAAAAGCCATTCAAGCTAAGATCGACAAGCTCATGAGCATCCAGGGTAAAGAATCTGTTGATTCTATCCACAAGAAACTGGGTCATATCATGTGGGAATACGTAGGTATGGGACGTACGGCAGAAGGCCTGAAGAAAGGTATCGCCGCACTGAAAGAAATCCGCAAGGAATTCGAAACGAACTTGTTTATCCCCGGTTCTAAGGAAGGTATGAACGTAGAGCTTGACAAAGCAATCCGTCTGTACGACTTCATCACTATGGGTGAGCTTGTTGCTTACGACGCATTGAACCGTAACGAAAGTTGTGGCGGTCACTTCCGTGAAGAGTACCAGACCGAAGAAGGAGAAGCAAAACGTGATGACGAAAACTTCTTCTATGTAGCATGCTGGGAATATCAAGGTGACGATGAAAAGGCTCCGGTATTGTACAAAGAACCGCTGGTATACGAAGCTATCAAGGTTCAGACTCGTAACTACAAGAGCTAATCGGTGAAGTTAAACATTTAAAAGAATTAGAAGAAAATGGATAAAAATATATCATTTACACTGAAGGTATGGCGCCAAGCTGGTCCGAAAGCTAAAGGTGCTTTTGAAACCTACCAAATGAAAGATATCCCCGGTGATACTTCCTTCCTCGAAATGCTGGATATTCTGAACGAACAGCTCATCAGCGAAAGAAAAGAACCGGTAGTATTCGACCATGACTGCCGCGAAGGTATCTGCGGTATGTGTTCTCTTTACATCAACGGACACCCGCACGGTCCTGCAACAGGTGCTACTACTTGCCAAATCTATATGCGTCGTTTCAACGATGGTGACACCATCACTGTTGAGCCTTGGCGTTCGGCCGGTTTCCCGGTTATCAAGGACTTGATGGTAGACCGTACGGCATACGACAAGATTATGCAGGCTGGTGGTTATGTAAGCGTACGCACAGGTGCTCCGCAGGATGCTAACGCTATCCTGATCGCGAAGCCTATCGCTGACGAAGCTATGGATGCTGCTTCTTGTATCGGTTGCGGTGCTTGTGTAGCTGCATGTAAGAATGGTTCTGCTATGTTGTTCGTTTCTGCAAAAGTTAGCCAGTTGAACTTGCTGCCGCAGGGTAAACCGGAAGCTTTGCGTCGTGCAAAAGCTATGTTGTCAAAGATGGACGAACTGGGATTCGGTAACTGTACAAACACTCGTGCTTGTGAGGCTGAATGTCCGAAGAATATTTCTATCAGCAACATCGCCCGCTTGAACCGCGACTTCATCATCGCAAAATTAAAAGACTAGAAATTGCTAGATTTCAATAGCGAGAGCTTAATTTGATTAATGACAGAATCCCCTGCCGGCCAGTCCGACAGGGGATTTCTTTTTATTATCTATGAATTGTCATTAATTACCACTATCATTAAAGATTCATTATGAAGAGGGTGTCCGAAAAGGGTACCCTCATTACCAGACTCGGCACTTTCTGCCTTTTCTACTACCAGCATACCATCTTTGATATGCCAACCTTTTCTTAGTTTACAACTATTGGAAAAACTATAGTTTCGACCTATTTGTAGATAATCAGTTTAGGTTTATAGCAAGAGTTGTAGTGGTCATCAAGTATTGCCCCATTTGAGAAAATGATGTGCTCATCCTTGAATGTACCATATCCTTCATGAGCATGACCGAACAAATGATAATGTGGCTTTACCTCATAAACCTTGTTTCGAAGTAATGCATTTCCCCAGTGAATTCCTGCTGATTCATCAAGTATCATGATAGGAGGTTCATGAGTAATGAGCACGTCAACATCATTTGGTATCAAAGTCTCAGAATGGTTATATGCCAAACCAAAGAACTTAATACCATCAATCTCACATTCACAATCTTGAAGGAAGTATACATTATTAGGCAAATCTTCAATGCCTTCAGCCTCCCAAAGGCAAAGGTCATGATTACCAGTTATGAAGATTTTGTGAGGATAGGGTAATTCGATGAACCAGTTGAGAAAGTTAAGCACTTCTTCCTCTGTACCATTGTCCGTAAAATCGCCACAGTGTACAATGACATCAGCAGCTGGAAGATCGGTCAATTGCCGATGCTGATTATGCGTATCAGAAATTTGAAGTATTTTCATTTTACAGAAATATGAATGTCATGTATGTCAACATCACCTTCGTCGAATATAAAGTATGAAGAAATTCCACTAATGCTATCATATCGTGAGTTCTCATCTTTATGTATAGGTATGACTCCAATACGAGGATGAACAGTTTGACAGACTTCTTTTAATGTTTCAACATCAGCGTGTCCACTTGTGTGAACACCATCCATTGTTCCATCTAATATTCTATCGCCAAACAGATTACGGATATTTATAACATCGCTGTTTGTGTAGTCTTTACCCTCTTTTGCATAGCCACCCCACATAGAATATATCAACCACGGTTTTTCATCATTATATATATCGAGCATTCCCTTAAGCAAATAGCCACTGCTCATTCGAATTGGCATTAAGAACCCTTCCTTCTGTAGCTTGTTTCTAACATTGACAGTTCTATAATTGATTAGCTTGAAAGCATTAAACTGGAATAAATCAGATTTGCATCCTGCATATTTCGTGAATACATTAAGAACCCTATTTTGATACTCATCAACTAAGAATATACGTCCAGTCTTTTTACACGCCGCATGGAATGTTGCAAGCCGGTCAAGGTCAGTTGACGAACACAAGGCAAAGACATACTTGTGTTCACGCAATGCCTTTATAATATTCTTCTGTATTTCGCTCTCTGAAATCACACATTCTTGACTTCTTCCTAACATTGTTCCTTCTGTTATAAGTATGTCAACTTCTCCCACATTCTTCTTCAAAGTAGGAAAAAGACCTTTGCCAATATAGCCATGTCTGCGAAAATCTCCTGTGTGCAATATCTTCTTTCCCTCACATTCTATCAAGAACATATATGCATCAAAAGCAGAATGACTAACAAAATACGGAGTAACGAAAATCTTCCCTTTCTTACTGACATCAATACGTTTTGCCGCACAATAGGTTTCCATACGCTCTATCGCTTCAATCTGTTTGGAGTAATCTCCGTGCCCCCTCAAAGCGTCATATTTGCAGAGCATAACTTCTTTTGCTCCTACTCCTACATATTGAAGGACATTTGTTGATATCAGATGGTGCAAACCAACATGATCACTATGATAATGTGTATAGAATACGGCATCAGCATTTCCTATGATTGATTTTACTTGTTCTTCTGTCAGTTCTTCTTTTTTGCAACCAGGAAGATTGCTACCGAAGTCTATAAGAATTTTACAATTCTCTGTCGATATTTCTGTAATACAACCACCTATCTGGTCAGCCCCACGATGAATAATAAGATTCATTCTGTTTATAAGTTTTTTGATGTAACGAGAGTACCCTCAACCTCGGATGTGCATGTGTATGCTTTCATTTCCGGCAAAAATAAATCACGAATAAATCTATATCTTTCGCGAATTGTTTCAGATAGTCCACCGTCTTTTCCTACAATTACACATGGTATTATTTTTCCGGAAAGCTTTAATGGTATTTTATTTTTGTAGCAGGAACCGATAAGTCCATAATCTATTTTTTGCTCAATCATTGCTTTTATTCGTTGGTACAACTTATCATCTTCTCTAGCTAATTTTTGAAACTGTAGATAGTAATATGAAGTTTGAATGGGCGACAATGCAGTCTTAGCAGGATCATTTTGTTTAAGTTCCATTATCAATATATCTCCATTAGTATTTAGACCAAGGAAGTCAAATTCACCATACTCAGGTTTTATATTTTCAGGGAGTGTTCCATTGTATGTCTTTCTTAATTGTTCAATTTTCAATGTTTGTTGGTCTACGATTTCCTTATTCCATTCATCTTTTATGCCTTTTGTTTTAAAACCGATAACTAGTTCCTTGTCAAAAAGAATAAAATCATCGGTATCTTTAACTTCGAACGTATAACGACGTCCTATTAATGTCTGATAATATCCTTCATTGTAATCATCTGTATTATAGTATCTTTTGAATTTTTCCATGGAAGCGATTTTCGCTAAATATGTGTCAAACTGATCCGGTGTTGGATTTCTAAAAAAATCTGGTTGCATTAATTCTTTGTAAGCTTCGGCTACATCACATATTTCATTAACTTTACCCGAATGACTACGAAAGGTTAGTATACGTCCAGTACCTCTATATATAGAAAACCAAGAACGATTAGTTTTAGGATCATTTCCAGTCTGGAAATCTAAACAATTATGTGATTTAACATAACTGATGATCCAAGGAAACCGCTCGTTTATTTGGGTTAGCAACTTTTCATCCATTTTCCTATCGTAATAGGTTGTTTTTATTGTGTAATTATTAACCATTTTCAATTTCTTCATTTAGAGTTTATAACTATGTATTATTGATCTCTGCTAAGACTCTGCACGCCATTATTTTCCTATTTATATCTATTTATGGCAGCAAAAAGTCGTTTTCTAATTTCTTCACGCAGCCCTAGTGGTTCCATAACTTCGACCTTTTCACCCATAGCAAGTAACTGACTTGTTAGTTCTGGAGTTAAGCAAAGTTGGTATTCAAAGTCGCTGTACTCTTTGTGTTCTGTTTTTATCTCTTGTTGAGAGAAATGCAGTGGCAGAGAACGCATATACTCTACATGAACACCGAATACCCGAACAACTACTTTCTGTGGCTTCAATTTGTCATTGACAAATATGCCAACTGTATGAGTATAATATTCTTCTGCATCAAAATCATTGGGAAGTATAAATGAGTCATCTGTCAATTCCATTTCCAAAATACGATCAAGGGCAATATTCCTTATTCCCTCCTGCTCTTTGAGATAGCCGACTACATACCAACGCTGATGATAAACTTTCATAGCGTATGGCTGCAAGTGAAATATTGATTGATGACCATTGAAAGGTTTATAATCAATCTTCAGTTCCTTTTTTCGTTGCATTGCATCTATGACTGTTTGGAGATATTCAGTTCCTTCAGGAATTTCCTCAAACAAAATTCGATCTTTCATGTTGCGCCCTGCTTCTATCATGTTAGACACAGTGAAGGAGTTAAGCAACCACTGACGAGTCTTGTCATTTTTCAGTTGACTGGAAGAAGAAATATAATACTCATAGCTGGATGTATCACATTCGACCTCTACACCAAAAAGTTCTGCAATAGCTTCTCTATGCATGTGAAATGTACGTAATGCAAGCGGTCTACCATCACCGAGACAACTATCTTTCCATCGACAGCTTATCTCCTCAAAAGTTAATCTGCGATGCTGAAGCAGCGTGTTGAGCAACCAAATATAGCGGTTAAAGGTTTTACTTATCATTTTCTAAACTTCCGTGATTTTTAAAATATTATTACTGTTTTCTATTATTCAATTGCTTAAACCCTTTTTGTATATCTCATCTAATTGTTTTTCCTACTTTAGATATCTTGATAGCATGTTTTATAGGGTAGAATTCATAATCTTATTTAGTACAAAGTTAACTTTTTTGTATGCAAAAAAAACTGCATACCACCTAAATATATTAATTTATAGCAATTTTTTTTATGTGTGCAACGTTTCTGCATACTTCACCATTATTTTTGCACACTCATTTTAACATTCTATTCGTCATGGCATACAAAAAAAATCCAAAGAAAAAAGATGCTCTCAGTATAAAGAGAGCTGTAGAATCTCTGTGTTTCCAAATTGATTGGGGTTTAAAACTACTTGGCGCAGAGAAAGGAGATCTATTTCATCAATTAGCAAAAGTAGAGGTTGATTTCATCTCAGAACTCAACCTCACCCAAGATATTCTTGCTATCAAGAGCCTCGTAGATGGAGTGAAACAGAATTTACAGATAGAGCCCACACCTGAAAGTGGAGACTTCACCCATAGTATCGTTGCTCTCGCTCTTGGCATTGCCTCAATTAGCCACCTTAACAACATAGGCTCACCAGAATCATGGCGAAAGCAAATAGAGAAAAAACTACTTACAATCTATTATCCGGAAAAGCAGCGTAACAAAGTCGTAGATTGGGCAAAAGCGAACGGTTACAGCACCTCCAGCTACCTTGGCCGTCCAATCGTGAAATTCAAACAATTGTACTTAATTATAGAAAGAACAAAATAAGTCCGCTTTTTTTGCTCTGATCATCGCATTTTTTACAAAAAACGCTCATTCCATATTAAACATTCCATTCTACTACTAATAAATATCCATTCAGTTACAACAAATAAGAACTTTCATGATCGTCTTTACATTGAATTTATACGCAAAAGAAAGGGACTGTCTAACAAATCCCTAAAATTGGAAATCTGGAGTGTGTCAAAACTCCCGAATTGAAAAAACGCCCCTGCCACAGATAGCTGTAGCAGGGGGTAAATCTTTATAATTGGACATTATGACACACCCTCAAAATCGTTAAAAAGAGACTTGTTAAACAGCCCCTAAAATTCTTTATTAAGTGTCGCTTATACCCTAACTCTTATAAAAGGTACGCAAAAATATCACTCCGTAAAATATAACCAATAACATCTCCTTTATGTACATTAGCACCTTGCTATGCACATATCTCCACAACCCCTCCGGTAAATCCGGTCAGAATCTTTTCATATTCTCCCCACGGGGTAGAAAGATAACAAAAGACTTCGTCATGCTGATATTTACGTCCGATATTCATCCAAAGCATCCGGATGTTTCTCCTTGATAGTCCTGACCAATTCTCCTAACATACCCGGATGACCGATACCCGCCATATCCTTCAAGCATATTTAATACCCGCTTCTTTAAAAGGTGCGGTAAAAGCACCGCGCCATTCGCTTCAACTCTGGCCAAACAGCCCATCTCAATTTTCCATTAAAAAAACACCTCGTTAGTTTTAAATGGTTTTATATTTGCTTTCCTATTAAGCTCCTCCAAATAGAAGTGTGCAAAGAAGTTATGGAATGTTTGTTTGGAGAAGTAACAAAAAGACCCTACCTTTGTCTGTATTCAAAGTGAACTCTTAAAAAGGAATAAATTATGGAAGAATATATAGCACCGCGCAGGAAACGTATCCCATACGGCATGATGAACTTCGCAGTAATCCGCCGCGACGACTGTTATTATGTGGACAAAACCCGGTTTATTCCCATGATAGAAGAGGCAGACAAGTTTTTCTTCTTCATCCGCCCGCGCCGTTTCGGCAAAAGCCTCACAATAAATATGTTGCAGCACTATTATGATATACTTGCCAAGGATAAGTTCGAAGCGCTGTTTGGCGACCTTTACATCGGAAAGTACCCTACGCGCGACCGGAACAGCTATCTGGTACTATACCTCAACTTCTCCGGCATAGTAGGCGAACTGCACAACTACCGCAAGGGACTGGACGCGCATTGCCAAACAATGTTCGACTACTTCTGTGACATTTACGCCGACTATCTCCCCAAAGGCATCAAGGAAGAACTCGACAAAAAAGAAGGAGCTGTCGAACAATTTGAATACCTGTTCACAGAATGTAATAAGACCAACCAACGTATTTACCTCTTTATTGACGAATACGACCATTTCACCAATGCCATCCTATCGGACATAGAAAGCCTGCACCGCTATACGGACGAAACACATGGCGAAGGTTATCTGCGCGCCTTCTTCAATAAAATCAAAGCCGGAACCTACTCCAGCATCGAGCGGTGTTTCATCACCGGCGTAAGCCCTGTGACAATGGACGACCTCACAAGCGGTTTCAATATCGGAACCAACTACTCGCTCACACCGGAATTCAACGAGATGATAGGTTTCACGGAAGAAGAAGTGCGTCAAATGCTCACTTACTATTCCACCACCAGTCCGTTCAACCACAGTGTAGACGAATTGATAGAAATAATGAAACCCTGGTATGACAACTACTGCTTTGCGGAAGAATGTTATGGTGAAACCACTATGTACAACTCCAACATGGTGCTCTACTTCGTCAAGAATTATATTCAACGGGGCAAAGCCCCCCGGGATATGGTAGAAGACAATATCCGTATCGACTACGAAAAATTACGTATGCTCATCCGGAAGGACAAAGAGTTTGCCCATGATGCCTCCATCATACAAACATTGGTGAGCGAAGGTTACGTCACCGGAGAACTGAAAAAAGGTTTCCCTGCCGTCAATATCACCAATCCCGACAACTTTGTGAGCCTGCTCTACTATTTCGGTATGCTCACCATTAGCGGCACGTATAAAGGAAAGACCAAACTCACCATTCCTAATCAGGTAGTCCGCGAACAAATATACACTTATCTGCTAAGTACCTACAACGAAGCCGAACTCAATTTCAGCAGTTACGAAAAAAACGAACTTGCCAGCGGTCTTGCCTACGATGGCGACTGGAAAGCCTATTTCGGTTATATTGCCGACTGCCTGAAACGCTACACTTCCCAGCGCGACAAACAGAAAGGCGAATTTTTTGTCCACGGCTTCACGCTTGCCATGACGGCACAAAACCGTTTCTACCGTCCTATTTCCGAACAGGACACACAGGCAGGCTATGTCGACATTTTCCTCTGTCCGCTACTGGATATCTATTCTGACATGAAGCACAGTTACATTGTGGAACTGAAGTATGCCAAGTATAAAGACCCCGAAAGCCGCGTGGAAGAACTGCGACAGGAAGCTATTGCCCAAGCCAACCGCTATGCTGACACTGATACGGTGAAAAGAGCAGTCGGCACTACACAGCTTCATAAGATTGTGGTTGTGTACAAAGGAATGGATATGCCAGTATGTGAAGAAATTTAAAGCAACTCCAGCAATAAATCCATATAGAATCTCGAACATCATTGGGAATAGAAGCACATTGTGCCCGTTAACAGTGAAAATCCGTAAAAGAATTCAAAAGAGAAACAAATACAATAAAATTATTTGGAAAGGACAAGACAAAGGCTTACATTTGTCATGTGATTTTTTTCATAGTATTAGATTTAAGGTTAACAAAGGTTGGAGCAAGGCGTTGCTCCTTTTTTTATGTCTATATGTGAGATTAGTTCATGTGAGTTAATTCAATAATTGGTACATTCCTCCTGCCAATACACGAATCACCCCTTTCATTTCCAGTTCGAAAAGAATAGCAGCCATCTTATTTACGGGAATATCTGCTTCTACCACAAGAGAATTGATTTGCAGATTTCCCAGTTTCTCCAAAATAGCGACTATCTTCTGTTCTTCTTCAGACAATTCGATAAAAAGACTACGTTGCACACTTACCTTTTCTGAAAGAGTCGTCGGCATATTCCAGCCCATAGCCTGCACAAAATCTTCGGCAGATAATAACAGGGATGCTTTATTATCCCTAATCAACCGATTACATCCTTTCGAATATTCATCACTCACACGGCCGGGGAAAGCGAAACAATCGCGATGATAACCTTCAGCAAGTTCGGCTGTAATCAATGAACCTCCCTTTTCTGCCGACTCAATGACGATGGTAGCATCACACATGCCGGCAACAATACGGTTTCGACTGATAAAATTATGGCGATCGGGATTCGTTCCGGACAGAAATTCGGTCAGTAATCCCCCTCTTTCAAGCATATCGACAGCCGTTTTCCGATGGACATGAGGATAAATACGATCCAGCCCATGAGCTAAAACACCTACTGTAGGTAATTCATTAGCCAACGCTTCACGATGCGCATGAATATCGATTCCATAAGCAAGTCCGCTAACTACAAGCACATCAGGACAAAGTGCTTTCAGATCCCGCAGAAAAGAGGCACAGATGTGGGTTCCATAATCAGTAGCATTACGGGTTCCCACCATATTCAAGATATGAAGGGAATTTAGATCGGCATTTCCTTTAAAGAAAAGAACAACAGGGGCATCTTCACATTCCCGCAAACGGGAAGGATAAGCCTCATCATAAAAGGACAGACAGGAGATCCGATTCTTCCGGATAAATTCATATTCCTGTTCGGCGCGGGCAATAGCTTGCGGACAATCCAATGCCTCTATCACCCGTTGACTTACTTCAGGAATACGTTCCGGTATTTCTTTGCGCAGGCGGAAAACATCAACGGCATTGCCCATTCCGTCTATCAGACGTTTCGCCCCTATGTGCCCGATACCTGGCACCATTGTCAGAGCAATACTATAAATTTGTTCTTCTTCGGAGCTGTTCATTTCAGGTAGGGGGCAAAAACATTATCGAACAATTCGCTGTCACTTAAACGTCCGTTTACCACACATACCGTTTCAACAGTGGATTTCACTACTACTTTATTATCATTCTTACGGAAGATATCCTGATAAAATACATATTTGATACCTTCCTTTTTCATATATAGTTTCGAGACAAACTCATCTCCGCTTTTCAATGGAGTCTTGAATGCCATACTAATGCGTGCCACTACCGGATCGACTCCTTGCTCATGAAGTGCAGCAAAACTGACACCCACCGAAGTTAAAAATTCATGACGGGTATGTTCCAGATAGTGCTGATAGTTAGCATTATTGACAATACCTTGAAGGTCACATTCGTAATCGCGAACCTTCATTTCCAATTCATAGATATAGTTCATTTAATTTGAGAATTAAGGATTAAGAATTGAGGATTGAGAGATAACGGTCAGCCTCTTTTTTGCTCAATATCGAGCCCTTTGAACTTCTTCAATTCTTCGGTCGATACTAGTTTATACAGCTTGTCACTGGGACGTATCTTATCCGATTTCATGGAGAAATGCTGTCCTTTCTTCACTGTTTGCACAGGTTCCAAGTCAACACGGGCTTCTTCCAAAGTCATAAATAGAGCACCGGTAGTCGGTCCTGTTATGAGAAGCTTATCGCCTACACTTACTTCAGCAGCTTCTACCAGGAATTCGGAAACTCCGATATTAGAGAAGTATTTGATACCCTTACCTACATAAATCTTACGTTCCGTAGCTGCCGAACCATAATTCCTGGTCCATTCGCCCAAACGCTGTCCCAAGTAATATCCATCCCAAAAGCCACGGTTGAATACGGTTTTCAGGCGTTCATCCCAAGCCGCAATCTTTTCGTCGGTGAATGTTCCATCTAAATAAGCCTTGATAGCTTCTTTATAACATTCAACCACCGTACGTACATACTCAGGTCCACGGGCACGGCCTTCAATCTTGAATACACGTACACCGGCATCCAACATTTTATTCATAAAATGGATGGTCTTCAAGTCTTTGGGAGACATGATATACTCGTTATCAATATCCAATTCCACATCCGTTTCCTTATCACGAACCGTGTAAGAACGGCGACATACCTGCATACAAGCACCGCGATTGGCAGAATGATTCATCTCATGCAAAGAGAGATAGCATTTACCCGATACTGCCATACAAAGCGCACCGTGGCAGAACATTTCGATACGAAGTTGTTCGCCGCTCGGACCACAGATATGTTCTTCCTGTATCTGACGATAAATCTCGGCTACCTGCTCCAGATTCAACTCACGGGCCAATACTACCACATCTGCGAATTGCGCGTAGAATTTCAATGCCTCCGCATTGGAAATATTCAATTGAGTGGAAAGATGCACCTCCTGCCCTATCTGACGGGCATAGTTCATCACTGCCACATCAGCCGCAATCACCGCAGAAATTCCGGCTTCCTTGGCTGCATCGACAATGGTATGCATCAGAGGGATATCTTTATCATAGATAATCGTGTTGACCGTCAGATAACTCTTCATCCCGTGCTCATCACACGTACGGGCTATTTCCCGCAAATCATCAATGGTGAATGTATTAGCCGAACGGGCACGCATATTCAGGTTTTCTATACCGAAATAAATAGAATCGGCACCTGCCTGAATGGCCGCAGCAAGAGATTCGCGCGACCCCACAGGAGCCATTATTTCAAAATCTTTCAAACTAAGACTCATAGAATATATACTTATTTGTATCAGTTAAGCAAATGAATGCGTACAAAGGTAGGCTTTTTTCCGTATTTTTGCAGCGAAAACAAGAAGTTACTTCAATCATAAACAATAAATAGCAGGCTCGTAAATGAAAATAGCCCATATAGATTTAGGAAAAAGCCCTATCTTACTTGCCCCGATGGAGGATGTAACCGATCCGGCTTTCCGCCTGATGTGCAAGAAATTCGGAGCAGACATGGTGTATACCGAGTTTGTATCGAGTGACGCACTGATACGTGCTGTCAGCAAGACTGCACAGAAACTAAGTATCAGCGATGCAGAACGTCCTGTCGCCATCCAGATATACGGAAAGGATACGGAGACAATGGTGGAAGCTGCCAAGATTGTAGAACAGGCACAACCTGACATTCTGGATATTAACTTCGGCTGCCCGGTGAAAAGAGTAGCTGGAAAAGGAGCTGGAGCAGGTATGCTACAAAATATCCCCAAGATGCTGGAAATCACCCGTGCTGTAGTGGATGCGGTGAAAATACCCGTAACAGTGAAGACTCGTTTGGGATGGGATGCAAACAATAAAGTAATTGTAGAATTAGCGGAACAATTGCAAGATTGTGGCATTGCCGCGTTGACTATACATGGCCGCACCCGCGCACAAATGTATACCGGAGAGGCGGATTGGACACTGATAGGCGAAGTGAAGAATAATCCGAGAATGCATATTCCCATTATCGGCAATGGAGACGTGACCAGTCCTCAACGCTGTAAGGAGTGTTTTGACCGTTATGGAGTAGATGCTGTAATGATCGGTCGTGCCAGCTTCGGTCGTCCATGGATATTCAAGGAAGTAAAACACTATTTAGAGACAGGTGAAGAATTACCTCCACTTAGTTTTGAATGGTGTATGGAAGTACTTCGTCAGGAAGTGGTAGACAGCGTTAATCTGCTCGATGAGCGCAGAGGTATTTTGCATGTACGCCGTCATCTGGCCGCAAGTCCGTTATTCAAGGGAATCCCTAACTTCCGCAACACACGTATTGCGATGTTACGGGCAGAAACAAAAGAAGAGCTTTTCCGGATATTTGATGAAATCACTTCCCAACGCAAAGAAAATCCGGAAATCTAAATCAACACCTATTATACCTATTCTTCAGGAGCTTGTACTTGTTCCTGAAGAATAACCTGGTGTAATCAAATAACATGATGTAATTAAAAGTCAAGGTCTTTGGTTTCTATTTAAACATCGGCTGCGCAAACCACTTTTTAAACATCCAAGTTACGACCACATACAACAGGAATGCAGAGAAGAAACCAACAACGGCATCAATCACATAATGCGCCTGAATATATACGGTAGCCCCACAGAGCAACATATAGAAAGGTATAAGACAAGCAAACAGCTTCTTGCTGCCGCGCCAAGCCATAATCATCAGAATAGTAGAAATGCCTACATGCGAACTGGGAAATGCCGCCGTAGGACGTTCACCCACTTGCTGCGAGCTTTCCACCAGACTATAAAAGAATCCATGCTGATAGCCCGGCCCGGGAAGTAACTCCTGATTATAATTGAAATAATCACCGATAGCAGGAAAAATACCTTTAGATACATTATCAATACCAATGGCAGGAAAATAAAATTGAGGACCTGCAACAGGAACGAATATATAAATCAGATAGTAAATAAAGAAAGAAGTGACAAGCACAAAAGACATCTTTTCGAACCACTCAAACTTATAAATGAAATAGAATAGAGTCACAATCAGCATCATCGGATAATAAAAGAAATATCCCATATTGAATGCCTCGCTGACTATAAGATGTGGAAACGTATGGCAGAACCAAATAGCAGGCTGCCCATTGAAAATAAACTGCTCGGCAGTTGCAAATACATGATCTAAATTCGGGAAGAAACGATTGAACTCGAAAGTATCCGGATACCAGTAAGACAGCAGGCTCATCTGAATGACAATACGCACAAACGCCGAAAATTTACAGGGAGCAAGACGATAAAGATACATCAATAAAAAAGTCATAGCCGCGATCATCGCCCTATCCAGCAACATGTGCCATGGATGATCCATCCGCTGAAACAGGAACAGAATCAATATGGAAGTCAACAGATTATAAATCAATGTAATCTTTTCCACAGCAAACAACCCTTTCCGGGTTTCTACGCGCTTAAATAAGTCTAAAGCCATCCTTCATTTTTATACCAGGCAATGGTTTCCCGAACTCCCTTTTCCAAATCATACTCGGGCACATACCCCAGTTCATCCATTACCGGGGTTATATCGCATTGCCAGTTGCGTTGTTTCATTATCTTATATTTATCCGAATTCAGAGTACTGCTCCTCCCGGAACGTGTAGCAATGAATTCAGCGAACAAAGATATAACTTTTAGCACAATTAATGGACATTTCAAGTGAAGAACAAACGGATTACCCAATTCTTTTTGTATCAAATCCGAAAAGGCACGGCTTTTATAAACTTTCCCATCTGTCAAGAAATACG
Organism: Bacteroides acidifaciens; assembly: GCF_024623065.1. Classification (GTDB taxonomy): domain Bacteria; phylum Bacteroidota; class Bacteroidia; order Bacteroidales; family Bacteroidaceae; genus Bacteroides; species Bacteroides acidifaciens. The sequence goes on along the minus strand of NZ_JANJZR010000022.1, from coordinate 36,903 downwards.
CCTTACGAACCACTTTTTTCTCTATTCCCAGGAAAATAGCCTGCACAATATCTTTCACATACACAAAGGTCAAGTCCTGACGACGGAAACCGACCGAGAAATCAACATGTTTCTGAATAGATTTCGCCATCAGATAGTAATCGGCTTCACGAGGTCCATAGACCCCTGTAGGACGATAAATGACATAAGGGAAGCCGGGCATACTCTGAATATACAACTCCGCTTTCAGTTTGCTCAATCCATAAGCAGTATTGGGCATCGGAGAGTCGTCCGCTTTTATCGGAGTATAGTCTTTCTCACGTACAGGTCCGAACACACTCAATGTACTGATATAGATAAACTGTTTCGGAACCATATCCAGCTCCTTCAACGTATCGATAAAATATTTGGTCTGAAGATAATTCACATAGTCAAAAGAGTTCTTGTCGGGGCATTTTGTAACACCGGCACAATGAATGATATAATCAAATTTGTTGTAAGTGCCTTTATGTCCGGAAAGTTGGGCACGAAGTTCATCAGGGTGCGCAAAATCCAACTCCAGAAAGTGGATTTCCCGGTTTTTCAAATACCGCTTGCTACTCGTAGAACGAATCCCGGCCCACACACCAAACTTCCGCTTCAACGCTTCCTCCACGATGAAACTACCGATAAAACCACTCGCGCCTGTAATTAAAATACTCTCCATTATTACTTTCTAGGTTCTGCGTGAATATTAATTAAAGTACTCTCACCAAACATTCTTTTTGATGATGCCACAAAGATACGACAAATATAAAATAAAAATCTTCCAAAGCAATATATCTCTATCAAATTAAATACTTTACAGAAAAGCAAATCAAAAAATAAACAGACCTTGACAACAAACTAACCAAAAATTTGTTTACTTTGTATCCTATCAATGATTGAACTACTAATAAATTCCATATAATATGGCAAAAAAGAAAGAAAAGAAAGAGAAAAAGGCCGGCAAAAGAATGAGTAAGAAAGAGCTGGCAGCATTATTAATAGACTTTTTCCATGCCAAATCCAGCGAGACCTTGAGTATGAAATATATATTTTCGGAACTGCGTCTCACTACCCATCCGCAAAAAATGTTATGCGTCGATATATTACATGACCTTTTAGCTGACGATTATATTTCTGAAATAGAAAAAGGAAAATTCCGTCTCACCAATCATGGGACAGAGATGGTAGGCACTTTCCAACGGAAAAGCAATGGCAAGAATACCTTCATTCCTGAAGGAGGAGGCGAGCCGATATTTATAGCCGAACGCAATTCGGCACATGCCATGAACAATGACAAAGTAAAAATCACCTTCTATGCCAAACGGAAAAACAGAGAGGCAGAAGGAGAAGTGATAGAAATACTGGAGCGTGCAAACGATACTTTCGTCGGCACACTGGAAGTGGCCAAGTCATACGCATTCCTGGTGACAGAGAACCGTACATTAGCCAATGATATTTTCATCCCGAAAGATAAGCTGAAAGGCGGAAAGACCGGAGATAAAGCCATTGTGAAAGTAACCGAATGGCCGGACAAGGCAAAGAATCCTATCGGACAAGTAATAGATATATTAGGTCAGGCCGGCGACAACAACACAGAGATGCACGCCATTCTTGCGGAGTTCGGTCTGCCGTATGTATATCCGAAAGCAGTAGAGAAAGCTGCGGACAAGATTCCTGCCGAGATTTCAGCAGAAGAGATTGCCAAACGCGAAGATTTCCGTAAGGTAACAACTTTCACCATCGACCCGAAAGACGCCAAAGATTTTGACGACGCACTTTCCATCCGCAAGCTAAAGGACGGATTGTGGGAAGTAGGCGTACACATTGCCGACGTGACACATTACGTAAAAGAAGGCAACATCATCGACAAGGAAGCAGAAAAGCGGGCAACTTCCGTTTATCTGGTAGACCGTACCATCCCGATGCTTCCCGAACGGCTGTGTAACTTCATTTGTTCACTCCGCCCGAACGAAGAGAAACTAGCTTTCTCCGTTATCTTCGATATTACGGAAAAAGGAGAAGTCAGAGACTCACGCATCGTACATACGGTTATCAACTCCGACCGTCGCTTCACCTACGAAGAGGCGCAACAAATTATAGAAACAAAAGAAGGAGACTTCAAAGAAGAAGTACTCACATTAGATACGATTGCCAAAGCACTGCGCGAAAAACGCTTCTCTGCAGGAGCCATTAACTTCGACCGCTACGAAGTGAAGTTCGAAATTGACGAAAAAGGAAAACCAATCAGCGTTTACTTCAAAGAGTCAAAAGATGCCAATAAACTAGTGGAAGAATTCATGTTGCTCGCTAACAAGACCGTAGCAGAAAAGATAGGACGTGTGCCGAAGAACAAGAAAGCCAAAGTGCTTCCTTACCGTATCCACGACCTACCCGATCCGGAGAAGTTGGAGAACTTGTCACAGTTCATCGCACGCTTCGGCTACAAAGTGCGTACAAGCGGAACGAAGACTGATATTTCAAAATCCATCAATCATTTATTGGACGACATACACGGAAAGAAAGAAGAGAACCTGATAGAAACCGTATCCATCCGTGCCATGCAGAAAGCACGTTACTCAACCCATAACATCGGTCACTACGGACTAGCATTCGAATATTACACTCACTTTACTTCTCCCATCCGTCGTTTCCCGGACATGATGGTACACCGTTTGGTGACGAAGTATATGGACGGAGGACGCAGCGTATCCGAAGCTAAGTACGAAGACCTCTGCAACCACAGCTCGAACATGGAACAAATTGCAGCCAATGCCGAACGTGCTTCCATCAAATATAAACAGGTGGAATTTATGAGCGAACGTCTGGGGCAGATTTACGACGGTGTAATCTCCGGCGTAACTGAGTGGGGACTTTATGTAGAACTGAACGAGAACAAATGTGAAGGTCTGGTGCCTGTCCGCGACTTGGATGACGACTACTACGAATTCGACGAGAAGAACTATTGTCTTCGCGGACGCCGCAAAAACAAAACATACAGTTTGGGAGACGCTATTACTGTTCGGATAGCTCGTGCCAATCTGGAAAAGAAACAATTGGATTTTGAATTGATAGAAAAGTAAATTCACCAAACAGCCATTATGAAAACTGTCATTATTGAAGATAAACAACGAATCGAGTCCATTATTCTCCATTGCGATGCCTGTTTTGTAGGCATTACTGATTTGGAAGGTAATCCCTACGTAATCCCGATGAACTTCGGCTATGAGAATGGCACCCTATACCTTCATTCGGGTCCTGAAGGCAGCAAGTTGGAGATGTTGGAACATAATAATAATGTATGCATCACTTTCAGCGTCGGTCATAAACTCGTATATCAGCATGAGAAAGTAGCCTGCAGTTACAGCATGCGTTCCGAAAGCGCCATATGCCGTGGAAAAGTGACATTCATAGAAGATATGGACGAAAAACGCCGTGCACTGGATATTATCATGCGTCATTACACGGATAGTGAGTTCAGCTATTCCGATCCTGCGGTACGTAATGTCAAAGTATGGCAAGTACGTATCGATCAGATGACGGGAAAAGTCTTCGGTCTGCGAGCCAACGAAAAGCCATGAAGCGGTTTTCCGGTTTTCGACAATACGGCTTTACATAGGAACATTTACTGAATATTCCTTCTAATTTCACACCCTATCCTGTTGGGATTTTCTAAAGAAACTTTATCTTTGTGATGTCAACAATTAAAAGAATATGGTTCGTTTTAATCTTGTTATCACCTTACTACTAATGATAAGCATGGCTGTCAAAGCCGAACTGACCAACCGGATGTTCGATGTCAGGCATGTAGGCTATGCAGAAGGTCTGAGTAGTCAACGTGTTTTCTCGATTGTCGAAGATGGGGACGGTGCTATGTGGATTGCTACAAAAACCGGAATAGACAGATACAACGGTCATACGGTAAAGAACTATGATTTGCCGGGCAGTTTCTATTATGGCGATCTTGCCGGACGCAGACTTTACTTATTGTACGACGCACAACAAGGACTGTTTGCCTACGACCATACCGGACGAATTTACCAATACTCCCCCATCCAGGATCATTTTAAACTAGTCCTCCACCTAGGACAATTGATTCAGGAAGAAGTCATCTTGAACAAACTCTGTCTGGATAGTGACGGAACCTGGTGGATGGGAGCGGATAAAGGACTATACAAGCAAGAAGCGGACCATCGTATAGTTGCCGTACTGAAAGGACAATATGTCAACGACATCGCATTGGCCGGCGAATCGCTTTATGTGGGTACTTCTAACGGAGTCTGGCAACTGTCACACGCCCTGCCGGATAAGAAACGCCAACTGCTGGAAGGGTGGAATATACAAACATTGTTCTGCGACGAACCGAAGAAAGAACTCTGGATAGGCACATTTGGCAGCGGTTTGTCGGTGATGAACCTCGACACTTCCAAAGTGCTTGCGTTGGAGGGACAAGGGAGCACGTTCCTTCATCCGATACGGGCAATTACAGACTATGATGTACATACCATACTCATAGGCGTGGACGGTGGCGGTGTGTATGCGATAGACAAGGATACCAAGCAAGCCCGTTTACTGATGAATACCAAAGATGACACAGATACTTACCTGCGCGGAAACGGTGTATACGCCGTAACCAGAGACGATCAAGGCAACATCTGGATAGGCAGCTATACGGGAGGCGTATCCGTGGCTATCCTGCTGAAACATCCCATTTCGATATTCACACACGAAAAAGGAAATACCCATTCTCTCATCAGCAACAATGTAAATGATATTGAAGAAAACCCAGATGGCAGCCAATGGTTTGCTACCGATGATGGAATCAGCATCCGGAACACCCTGTCAGGAACCTGGAAACACGTGCTGAAAGAGATCGTAACCATTTCTCTCTGCACATCCGAGAATGGGAACGTATGGGTAGGAACGTACGGAGACGGAGTGTATCTATTGGATAAAAACGGACGCGTGTTACGCCATCTCACCAAGCAGCAAGGACAATTGACCACCAATTATATTTTCTCCGTCAGACAAGACATGGAGGGAGACTTATGGATAGGAGGTTTGGACGGATGCCTGATCATGTTTGAAAAAGAAAAAGGCAGCAGACGGTCTTTCGACGTGAATTGGGTACAGTCTATTGAGCCTATCGACCGAAACCGGATAGCGGTGGCTACCGTCAACGGCTTCTTTCTGGTGGACAAACATACAGGGAATATACAGCACTATGCCAATTCCCAGGAATTTCACAATCAGAATGTCAGTGCTTATATCATCTCTATGCTGTTCAATGACGACGGAACCGTGTGGCTGGGAACCGAAGGGGGAGGATTGAATCTGTATGACATGAAAAAACGGACGGTAAAGACATTCACTGTTCAAGAGGGATTGCCGTCCAACGATATATATAGTTTGCAGCGAGACGACAAGAAACGCTTGTGGGTCAGCACCGGAAAAGGAATTGCCTTGATAGACAGCCTGCACGTGTCGAACCTCAACTATGCAGGCAACATAGACAAGGAATATAACAAATCCTCATTTGCCCGGTTGATGAACGGCGAGTTTGTGTATGGCAGCACGGATGGCGCTGTCTTTATCATGCCACTCGACATTTCAACCGTAGACTACTGGACGCTCTTGCGTTTCACGGGGCTGACGGTTGATTATCAAAACGCCAAGGAAGAAGAATCGTTGAAACCTGCCATCCATGATATGCTTGCCGACCGTGCGGTGCGGCTCGGCTATAAACACAACTCGTTTACCGTTTCTTTTGAGTCTATCAACTATCGTTTCCAGCGCGACATTGTCTATCAGCATATTTTAGAGGGGTATGACAATGACTGGAGCCAACCATCTGCCGAGGGGAAGGCATCCTACACCAAGGTATCACCGGGCACTTATCTTTTTAAGGTGCGCAGCCTGCGGCGCAGCGACGGAAAAACTATCGCCGAAAGCACCTTAGAAGTGAAAGTGAACCAGCCATGGTGGAACTCGTGGTGGGCTTGGACTGTTTACCTATTTATAATAGGCTTCGTTTTCTATTTCATCCTGCGCTATAAGAGCAATCAGCTCCAAAAGAGATATGACGAAGACAAAATACGTTTCTTTATCGACACGGCACACGACATTCGCACGCCGGTGACGCTTATCATGGCACCTCTGGAGGATTTGAACCGGGAACAGGATCTCTCGGACAAAGCCCGTTATTACCTGAATCTGGCCCATGAAAGTACCCGGAAACTCCATTCGCTCATCACACAGTTGCTCGAATTTGAGAAAGTAGACGCCCACAAACCATCTTCTTCATCGGTTCCGCTTTGTCTGAATGAAGTTTTGCTGAAAGAAGTCTCCGTCTTCCGGTCCTTTTGCGAGAAGAAGCAGTTGACACTGAATCTGACCCAACCCGACGAATCCGTTTTCGTTGCGGCAGACAAACACCTGATAGAGATGTTGCTCGACAATCTTCTCTCCAATGCCTGCAAATACACCATGCCTCAGGGAGAAATCAGTCTGGATTTGAAAACCACGAAGCGCAAAGCCGTCCTTTCGTTGAAGGATAACGGAATAGGCATACCGAAGAAAGCGAAAAAGCACATCTTCTCCGATATTTACAGAGCCGAGAATGCCCGGCAGTCACAGGAAGAAGGAACCGGATTCGGACTGTTGCAGGTGCAGCGCATTGTAAAAATGCTGCATGGTAAAATCACGTTCTGTTCCGAGGAGGGCAAAGGAACTACTTTCACCGTCACATTGCCGCGAACCGCCGCCGTAGCCGACCCCATGTCGCATGAGCCATCCCCCGAACACCTTGCCGACACATCGGATAATAACAGCCCCGAGACGGATAAAATAAAAGATCCGGACGACCGGAATACATTGCTCATTGTAGAAGACCACGAAACTCTCCGTCACTACCTCCGTCAGACCTTTGAACACCTCTATCGGGTGATTGATGTTGCCGACGGACACGAAGCTATCGCCTGTCTTGCCAATGAATATCCGGACATCATCCTCTCCGACGTCATGATGCCCGGCATACGGGGTGACGAACTTTGCAGAATGGTCAAGGAAAATCCTGACACATCGGGTATTCCCGTCGTTCTGCTGACGGCAAAGGCTAACCACGAAGCAATAGTGGAAGGATTGAAGAAAGGCGCGGACGATTATATCCCCAAACCATTCAGCACAGAGATACTGAAACTGAAAGTACAAGGATTGATTGACAACCGAAACAGGCAACGGCAGTTTTTCATGCGGCAAGCCATCGCTCAAGTAGAGGCGGGCGGCAAACGCGACGACAATGAAAACAATGAAAGTGTCGACAACAAGAACGTAACGACAGCAAGCGAAACAATGACCGAAGGCGACCGCCGGTTTATCATGAAAGCTACCCGGTTTGTTCTTGAACATTTGGATGAACCCGATTTCAACATCAATCTCTTGTGCCATGAAATGGCAATGAGCCGGACACTGTTCTACAGTCGCCTTAAGTCACTGACGGGAAAAGGACCGCAAGAGTTTATCCGTATCATCCGGTTACAGAAAGCTGCCGAACTGCTGAAAGAAGGTAAAAGCGTAACCGATGTCGCCGCCGAAACCGGATTCGTCAACACAAAGTATTTCAGTTCATTGTTCAAGAAACAATTCGGGATGCAGCCGAGTAAATATAGTGGTAAGTAGACAAGCATTAATGTTCGGTTCTTGAATTAAAATTAGCTCGTTTCTACACGTTTATGAATATATTTTATTCATTACCCCAATATGAAGAATCAGCCTTCTTATTACTGATAAACCACCGTCTTATCGTATCCTTCATTTCTATTTATTAATCGCCGACTGGGGTTGTCCATCTGGCTGACTCTAGTCGGCTGCTTGGACAACAATAGTCGACCAGGTGGACAACTCCAGTCGGCTTCTCAGATACAAGCCGTTCAATTGGCCAAGATTGACAATGCCGATGCGAAGGTTACAGGCTGTGAAAGTACATGCAAACTGTGGGGATTACCTCATTCTTTATAACAACAATCTTCGATAAAAAATGGGTAAGACAACGTCCGTTCGATAAAAATCAGCGGATTTGTCAGCAATCAAACCTAATATGTCAGCAATCTGACCATCGTATCAGCCGGATATTAACATCTTTGCACCAAGCTTTACAAGTATAAAGCACAATCTTACGTTTAATCTTTAAAATGCTAAAACGATGAAAAAAGTAGCACTAGTCCTATTTTTATCCGTTTGCTTCGCGCAACAATCCTGTTCGTCGGATTCTATTGGAACGGAACCGGAAGAAAATCCACAAGACATTCTTTTTTTTAAAGACGATTTCAACTTTTTCGACGAAAAAGTATGGACAAAAGAGACTCATGAACCCGGCTGGACCAATCAGGAGCTGCAAGCATACGATGCCGCCCATGTATCGGTTGGAAAGGACGGGAACAAATCGGTTCTGATTCTTACCGCCGAACGCAAAGGAAATAAAATCTATTCAGGCAGGGTCAATTCAAAAGGAAAAAAGAGTTTCAAGTATCGCAAGATAGAGGCAAGCATCAAGCTTCCCCAAACCAACGGCGGGCTGTGGCCTGCGTTCTGGCTGATGGGAGACAACGACAAAGAATGGCCGGCATGCGGAGAAATAGACATTATGGAAATGGGAGAACAGAGCGGAATGGCTGCGGGCGATTCGGAAAAACAAGTGAACACCGCCATTCACTATGGTCCCAGCGTAGCGGCTCACGAACAGCAATACTACAAAGCCAATGTTGCCAACAGCCTGCAAGACGGCAATTATCACACCTACTCTCTGGATTGGGATGAAAACAGCCTGACAATATCCGTCGACAACGTCAAGTTTCATACGTTCGACATTAGCTCGAACACATACTTTCATGACAACTTCTACATCTTGTTCAACCTCGCTGTGGGAGGTGCGTTTACAGGGATTACCGACATTAATAAACTGACGGGCCTGAAAGACGGTGAGAAAGTGAAGATGTACATCGACTGGGTGAAAATATTATAGGAATCTTAAATATACATGCTATGAATATGGAAAAATGTAAGTATCTACTGTTTTGCGGAACACTCGCCCTTTGGATGGCGGGAGGTTTCCAGCAAGTGTATGCAGCAACGGAACCAAGTTCCCAGGCTATTCAACAACAAAGTAACAAGGTAACCGGAAAAGTGAGCGATGCCACAGGGCCCATCATTGGGGCTTCCGTAGTGGAGAAAGGAACTGCCAACGGAACGATTACCGATCTGGATGGAAATTTCAGTTTGAATGTAAAAGCGGGAGCTACGCTCGTTGTCAGCTATGTGGGTTATAAATCCGAAGAGGTAAAAGCGGAAAGAGGTCCTTTGAACATCACCTTGAAGGAGGATGCCAAAGCATTGGATGAAGTCGTAGTTACCGCCCTTGGCATCAAGAGAGAGCGCAAAGCGTTGGGCTACGGCATTGACGAAGTGAAAGGCGAAGCCTTGACCAAAGCCAAAGAAACGAATGTTATCAACTCCATGGCAGGACGTGTGCCAGGCTTGGTAGTCAGCCAGACTGCCGGTGGTCCTTCCGGTTCTACGCGCGTTATTTTGCGAGGCAGTACCGAAATGACCGGCAATAACCAGCCTCTTTATGTAGTGGACGGTGTACCTCTGGACAATACCAACTTCGGCAGTGCCGGTACAAACGGTGGCTTCGACTTGGGCGACGGTATTTCGAGCATCAATGCCGATGACGTAGAAAACATGTCGGTATTGAAAGGCCCTGCAGCGTCCGCACTTTATGGTAGCCGTGCCAGCCACGGTGTTATCTTGATTACAACCAAGCGCGCCAACAAGGATAAAATCAGCGTGGAATATAACGGAACGCTGACTTTCGACACCCAACTTGCCAAATGGAACGATGTGCAACAAATATATGGTATGGGAAGCAACGGCACTTATAGCTATGATGCCATATCCAACACAAACAAAAGTTGGGGCCCCAAAGCAGACGGTTCAAACATGCTGAAGTATTTCGACGGCGTGGAACGCCCTTTCCTCATTGTCCCCGACAATACGTCCAACTTCTTCCGCACGGGTATCACCGCCACCAACTCCGCCATTGTAGGTGTGAACAGCGGAAAAACCGGAATTCGCTTTACCTATACGGATATGCGCAATAAAGACATTGTTCCCCAAACGCACATGAGCCGTGACATTTTCAACCTGCGTGCCAATACGTCTGCGGGCAAGGTAGACTTGGATTTCAGCGTCAACTATACACGGGAAGACGTGAAGAACCGTCCGGCACTGGGCGACAGCAAGTCTAATATCGGTAAAAACCTGATGACCCTCGCCACCACCTACGATCAGGAATGGCTGAGAACCTATCAGACTGCCGACGGCGAATATTCCAACTGGAACGGCATGGATCCCTACAACGTGAATCCATACTGGGATATCTATAAGAACTTCAATAAATCCAAGAAAGATTTGTTCCGCATGAACGGCAAGGCCGTATGGAACATCGACCCACATCTGAAACTTCAGGCAACGTTGGGCGCCGAACTCAACTGGTTCACGTTCGATGATTACAAAGCGCCTACCACTCCCGGATTCGAAGCCGGAAGACTTCAAAACAGTGCTTTCCGCAACCGCATGTACAACTTTGAAGTGTTGGCTCTCTACAACAACCATTGGGGTGATTTCGATTTCAACGCTACATTAGGCGGCAATGTATATAAGGTGAACAACCAGACTACCGTTACCACCGCTCAAGACATGAAGATACGCGATGTCCCTTCACTGACGAGCTTCAACGAAATCAGTGTAGTGCCCGGCAGTTACCGCAAACAGATTAATTCGGTTTACGGAGCAGTGAACGTGGGATGGAGACACATGCTTTACCTCGATGCCACGTTGCGTGGCGACCAATCGTCTACCCTTCCCATTGGCAACAACATGTATATGTATCCTTCTTTCTCCGGTAGCTTTGTATTCTCCGAGCTGACAAAACTGGGCGACCTCCTGCCTTACGGAAAGGTGCGTATGTCATGGGCGCAAGTAGGTAGCGATACCGATCCTTATCAATTGGGACTCGTCTATACGAAATCCAAATATGCGTATCCCGGATATACCATCGGATATATCGATAACGGAACCATCCCCAACAAAGACTTGAAACCAACCAAAACAAACTCCATGGAAATGGGATTGGAATTGAAATTCCTGAAGAACCGTATCGGACTGGACTTCACCTACTATTCTCAAATCAGTAAAAACCAGATTATGGGAATGGCAAGTTCCTGGACAACCGGTTATAACTATCGCCTGATTAATGCCGGCAAGATAGAAAACAAAGGTATTGAGATTGCCCTTAGCACACGACCGATTCAAACACGCGATTTCTCTTGGGACATTAATCTGAACTTCTCCAAGAACAGCAACAAGGTAAAAGAACTGGATGGCAAATCGGATATGTTTGAACTGGAAAAGGCGTCCTGGCTCGACGTTCAGATAGCCGCTAAGGTAGGTGAGAACTTTGGTTCTATTGTAGGCCCGGACTTCCAACGGAACGAAAGGGGAGATATTCTGATTGACCCGCAAACCGGTCTGCCGCAATATGACAAGAGCAACCACGTACTGGGTAATGCCTCTTGGGACTGGACAGGTGGATTGCTCACCAACTTTACCTACAAAAATCTTTCGCTGGTAGCGGTATTCGATGTGAAAGTAGGCGCCGACCTCTATTCCATGTCTGCCCGTGCTGCTTACGAATCGGGTAAAAGTCCGGAAACATTGGCAGGCCGCGACGCCTGGTATCGCTCGGAAGAAGAAAGATTGGCAGCCGGCATTGCAAAAGGAGCCGACAACTGGAAGCCGACAGGCGGATTCGTGGCTCCGGGTGTCATCGACAACGGTGACGGAACGTATCGCCCCAACGACATCTACATCAATCCGGAAGACTACTGGATGAGCGTTTGCCGTAATGCGCCTTCTATGTTTATTTACGACAACTCATACGTGAAATGCCGTGAACTGACGTTGAGTTACAATGTGCCCAAATCCTGGCTGAAGAATGTAGTAAGCGGACTGACCGTTTCGTTCGTTGCCCGCAATCCGTTCATCGTATGGAAGAATATCCCGAATATCGACCCGGATTCCAACTACAACAATACCACTGGTATGGGACTTGAATACGGTTCGTTGCCTTCACGCAGAAGCTATGGTTTTAATGTAAATGTGAAATTCTAAAAAGATATACCATGAGACAATCTAAATACATCACAATCATCACGATGGCATGTGCCCTGTTTTTCGCTTCTTGCAGCGATGAATACATGGAAAACATGAATACCGACCCTTCCAAGGCCGCTACCATCGACCCGAATGCGCAGCTCACCACTGCCCAACTGCAAACGTACGGAGACCTTAGTATGATGGAAATCTACCGTAACTACCATTATGCATTCACCCAACAACTGATGGGATGCTGGAACACCACCAACTACGGCGGTCGCCATACGCTAGACAATAATGAAATGAGCCGTATCTGGACATCGTTCTACACTCAATCCCTGAAGAATATCATTGATGCTCAATACCGTACAGCCGAAGACGCAGAGAAAGTGAACATCAACTCTGTGCTCCGCATTTATCGGGTTTATCTTATGTCTATCATCACCGACACTTACGGAGACGCTCCTTTCAGTGAAGCCGGCCTGGGATTCCTCGAAGGAAAGTTCAATCCGAAGTATGACAAACAGGAAGATATTTACAACGCTTTCTTTCTGGAGCTGGAAGATGCCGTCAACAAAATCGATCCGACCAAAGATAAAGTGACAGGTGACCTCATCTATGCCGGTGACGTAACTAAATGGCAACAACTGGCAAATTCGCTTCGCCTTCGTTTTGCCATGCGAATCTCCAATGTCAATCCAACAAAGGCACAAACGGAATTTGAAAATGCTTTGGCTGCCAATGGGGGTGTAATAACGGACGCCTCAAGCGATGCGCTCATCAAATACATGACAATCGCATTTAGCTTCGGACAAGAAGCTTACTCTGATTATCGCGGAAATTCATTGTCGCAGTTATTGTTCGGCAACGACCCCGCCAATAATCCAAGTTACCTCTGTTCCACTTTTTTTAATCAGTTATACAATTCCGGTGATCCCCGTACATTCAAAATTTCCCGTTGTTATTATGACGGCTTGATGAGTGCCACCAGTCCCGACAATCGTGTCGACATCACCCAGGAGATGATTGAAAAAGGGATTGCTTTCAGTCCGCGCGACCCGGGTGCCTACTCGTGGGAACCATGGCCTACAGGATACGACAGCGATATTTGTAAGGAATTAGCCGTTAACAATCCTTCCGTTACGGTCACTATGGCTCGTGAAGTGGAACCCAAACTTGCCAATAATTTCCTAAAAAGCGACAATCCGGGCGTAGTGATGACCTCTGCAGAAGTGAAGTTCCTGATGGCAGAAGCTACCGTGAAAAAATGGAATGTCGGCAGTGTGTCGGCAGAAGATCTTTACAAGCAAGGAGTGCGTGCGGCTATGGATTTCCTGACAGACAACTACGGTTGCACGGCTACTACTGATGCAGAGTTCGATGCATTCATTCAAGATAAAGGGGCATTCGGACATACGGACAATCAGAAACTCGAAGCCATCAATACACAGGCCTGGATTCTTCACTTTACCAATCCTGCCGAATGTTGGGCAAACGTGCGTCGTTCCGGTTATCCGAAGTTGAAATCACCGGCAGAATATGGGTTCGGACAATACCTCACCGGTGGAACGGAAATTCCGGTACGTCTCTGCTACCCTGTATTGGAATCTTCCTATAATAAAAAGAGCTACAACGAAGCCATCGAGCGCATGGGAGGAACAGATAATTGGCACTGCCTTCTGTGGTGGGATACTGAAAACTAACTATTAAACAATCATCCATTATGAAAAAGATATATATTGCACTATTTGCCCTACTCGCTGTAGGCTCCACATTTACTGCATGCACCGAGGAAGAACCGTTCGCTACGGTGACAGAAAATGATGATCCGCATATCCTTGCCCCAGTGTTCCCCGACAGGACGAACGGCCAATTGGCTACATTCGCCAACATCAGCCGGGATGCGAACTTATCCATCGCGCTGACCGTGACTCCAAAAGATTACACCACAGTAACCTGGTTCATTGATGGGCAGGAAGTAGAATCGGGTACCGACTCCGACAAGGCAATCAACCGTAGTCTGAAAGCCGGTACGTATAATTTGAAAATAGAAGTGGAAACTGTGAAAGGGAAGAAGACTTCCCGTGAAGGATTGGTGGTGGTCAACCCATTGGCTGATGACCCTCAATCTAAGGAAGTAGCCTTTGAGAGAATGGTATCTCCCGGCAAGACTGCCCGTTTATATGGCAGTAATCTACAGAAGGTAACGGCCATCCTCTTGGGAGGAAGCACGATTACCGCTCCCACTTATGTTGAATCGGCAGACGGGGACTATCTGGAATACACCGTCCCGACAGGCGTAAACGAAGGCAATTACCGCATCGTTTTGCAAGATGCTGACGGCAATGAATATGGAGCCGACATGGTGAAAGTGACCAATGCTTCCCTTGTCATTGCGGGAGCTAACCGGGCTACTGCCAACGTGGATTGGACCATTTCCGGCATCAATCTCGAAAATATCGCTTCTCTAACCATCGGCGGGCAGACGGTATCTCAATTCAGCAACCAATCTTCTACAGAGATTACGCTGACTTGTCCGGTTTTGTCTGATGGAAGCTATACGCTGACAGGCAAAACCCGTAGCGGAGAGGCTGTGCAGTTCTTGAACGATAATATTACAACTACCGAACAGACTGTGACCGTATCTACCGAAATAACGCTTTGGTCAGGACACCATTACGTTTCGTGGGATAAGCCGGACGGTGATCCCAACAAAACTTTTGGTTTGATTCCAATGGATATGTTTGCCGATATCACAGCCGGGTCGATATTGAAAGTAGTCTACTCCATAGAACCTACTGCCGAATATCATAAGATGCAGCTTGCCACAGGCTATTGGACAGGCTTGGCAGGTGAGATGGAATTTACGGAAAACGGTGAATATACACTGATACTGACACAAGACATGTTGAATAAGATTCAAGCTGAAGCCGGATTCTTATGTGTAGGACATGGCTATTATGTAGACCTGGTAACCATAAAGTAATGAATACCAGATTGAATAAATAATACTACTTAAAAAACAAATCATAATGAAACTCAGAAATATTATATTAATGACCGCATCTGTCGCAATGACTGCCTGTTCCAAACAGGCAGTTCCCACTGCCATTCCTGAAGACGCTAAAATAGAACAACAAGTGGAAAAGCTTCTATCAGAGATGGACCTCGATGCCAAGATTGGGCAGATGACCGAGCTTGCTATTGATGTATTAGGAGAGACGATAAATGGAGAATTCCAATTGGACGAGGCAAAACTCCACAAAGCGATTGCTGAATACAAGGTAGGTTCGTTTCTCAATGCTCCCGGCCCGGTAGCACAAAGCCCTGAAAAGTGGAACGAGATTATCGGTCGAATACAAGAACTGTCGATGGCGGAGATTGGTATTCCATGTATCTACGGTCTGGATCAGAATCATGGTACTACCTATACATTGGGCGGCACGCTCTTTCCTCAAAATATCAATATGGGTGCTGCCTTCAATCCGGATTTGACCTACGAAGCGGCACGTGTAACGGCTTATGAAACAAGGGCTAGCAATTGTCCCTGGACATACTCCCCCACTGTCGATATGGCACGTGATCCCCGTTGGCCGCGTGTATGGGAAAATTATGGAGAAGACTGTTTAGTCAATGCCATTATGGGCAGCACTGCTGTCCGAGGCTTCCAAGGAGATGATCCAAACCATATTCCCGCCGACCGAATCGCCACCTCCGTGAAACATTACATGGGATACTGCATGCCACGCACCGGCAAAGACCGTACACCGGCTTATATATCGGTTTCCGAACTGCGTGAGAAACACTTTGCACCGTTCAAGGCTTGTGTGGAAGCAGGTGCGCTGACTATAATGGTCAACAGTGGTTCCATCAACGGAAAGCCTGTGCACGCCGACCGCGAACTCCTTACACAATGGCTGAAAGAAGACTTGGGATGGGACGGAATGTTAATCACCGACTGGGCGGACATCAACAATCTTTATACCCGCGAACATGTGGCGGCAAACAAGAAAGAAGCCATCGAAATGGCAATCAATGCAGGTATAGACATGGCTATGGAACCGTATGATCTCAATTATTGTACACTGCTAAAAGAGTTAGTGCAAGAGAAGAAAATACCCATGAGCCGTATTGACGATGCCGTCCGCCGGGTGCTTAGACTTAAATTCCGTCTGGGGCTGTTCGATCATCCGAACACTTTATTGAAAGATTATCCTCTCTTCGGCAGCAAGGAGCATGCGCTTATCGCACTTCATGCAGCTGAAGAATCGGAAGTATTGCTAAAAAATAAAGATCATATTCTTCCGCTTCCTCAAGGGAAAAAGCTACTGGTAACCGGTCCGAACGCCAACTCTATGCGTTGCTTGAACGGCGGTTGGAGCTATTCGTGGCAAGGACATCTGACCGACAGATTTGCTGACAAATATAACACCATTTACGAAGCAATCTGCAACAAATTCGGAGTCGGTAATGTCCGTCTGGAACAAGGCGTAACCTACAAACCCGAAGGTGCTTACATGGAAGAAAATGAACCGGAAATTGAGAAAGCTGTGGCCGCTGCCCGCAACGTGGATATTATTATCGCCTGCATCGGTGAAAATTCGTATTGCGAAACACCCGGCAATCTTTCCGAACTTGCCATCTCTGCCAACCAAAGCAAACTGGTAAAGGCACTTGCCGCTACGGGAAAACCGATCATCCTGATACTCAATGAGGGTCGTCCCCGCATTATCAACGAGTTGGAGCCATTGGCTGATGCTGTTATTGACATTCTATTACCCGGAAACTATGGTGGCGATGCATTAGCGAACATTCTGGCAGGAGACGTGAACCCCAGTGCCAAGATGCCTTACACATATCCTCGACACGAAGCAGCACTGACTACCTACGATTATCGGGTGAGCGAAGAAATGGACAAGATGGAAGGAGCTTACGACTACAATGCGGTAGTCTCCGTTCAATGGCCTTTCGGATACGGATTGAGCTACACCACTTTCGAATACAGCAACTTCCAAACGGACAAATCTTCGTTTACCGCAGGAGATGATTTGCACTTTTCCATAGACGTAACCAATACCGGTAAATATGCCGGAAAAGAAGTTGTCATGCTATTCAGCAGTGATCTTGTGGCCTCGCTTACTCCCGAAAACCGCCGGTTACGAGCCTTCAAAAAGGTGGAACTGCAACCGGGCGAAACCCAAACTGTCACTCTATCCATCAAAGGCAGCGACTTGGCTTTTGTCAATTCCGACGGGCAATGGGTACTGGAACAAGGGGATTTCCGTATGCAATGCGGAAATCAAGTAGTGACTATTACTTACAAATAGGCATTTATAAGTAGATATTTATAGGTAAATATTTATAAGCAGGTGTTTATAAGTAAATGTACATTGTTAATGTATACACTCCCGACAATAACTCCATGAGACACTGCGTTATTTCGGTGGTGAACTCAAATTATCATCTATCCGGCTGAACAGCCTCAAACGGCTGTTCAACCAAATTTAAACAACCGCTCCTCTTGATCCAAACGAGCGTATGTCTACAATAAAAAGACAATCGTTTGAGTCCAAAGGGGCGGTTGTTTTTATCTGAAGGAAAAAGGTATTATTACAAAGGATATTCCTCAAAAGCATACAAAATGGTAGATAAATAACGTTCGCCTGTATCAGGTAATAATGCAACAATCATTTTCCCGGCATTTTCCGGTCGCTTCGCCAGTTCCGTAGCAGCATATACGGCTGCTCCTGAAGATATGCCTACCAACAAACCTTCCTGTTTGGCCAATTCACGACTCGTACGAATGGCATCGTCATTCTGCACCTGAATAATCTCATCTACGACAGAAGCCTTGTACGTTTTAGGAACAAATCCTGCACCGATTCCCTGAATCTTATGCGGACCTGGTTTTCCTCCCGAAAGTACCGGAGAATCAGAGGGTTCTACTGCCACGATCTTTATACTCGGATCACGCATCTTCAGCGCTTCACCTACACCGCTAACTGTCCCGCCAGTACCTACTCCCGCCACAAAGATATCAACTTTCCCCTCGGTATCTCTCCATATTTCCAGACCGGTAGTCCGTAAATGCATGGCGGGGTTAGCAGGATTCTCGAATTGTTGCAAGATGACAGCTCCCGGAGTGACAGCCTTCAATTCTTCAGCTCTGGCAATGGCCCCTTTCATGCCATCGGCACCGGGAGTCAATACTAATTCCGCCCCTAAAGCTTTCAGAAGATTACGCCGTTCGATGCTCATCGTATCGGGCATCGTCAATATTAACTTATATCCCTTGACAGCAGCTACGAAAGCCAGTCCTACACCGGTATTCCCACTGGTCGGTTCAATGATAGTTGCTCCGGGATGCAAAATTCCTTTCGTTTCTGCATCCTCAATCATAGCCAATGCTATGCGGTCCTTCACGCTTCCTGCCGGATTGAAAGATTCAATCTTTACAATCAGACGAGCTTTCAGGTCGTTACTTGTATTATAGTTACTAAGTTCCAATAACGGAGTGTTACCTACCAAATCCGTCAATTTTCTTGCTATCTTTTCCATATATATCTGTTTTAAATTTCTCTTGTTTCAATATATGACAAAGATAGTGCGGATTCTGTTCAGGGAAAATACCACAGATGTGGTAATTTCATACCATATCTGTCTGACTTCCTGCCAGATATTATATTAAGAAATCAGCTCTCACAGGGCTGAATGTATCAATTAATACACCTGCTTCCAGGCAAACACATCCATGAGACTGGTCAGGTTCCACATAATAACCATCACCTGTAGAAAGAATTTCTTTCCGATCTCCAATGGTCAATTCAAACTTACCGCTTGCAACATAAGTAGCTTGGCTATGATAATGTTGATGCATAGAACCGACGGCGCCTTTCTCAAATTCCACTTTCACCATCATCAACTGTCCGTCGTATCCCATTATCTGGCGGCGGATTCCCGGAGCCGGTTTCTCCCAATCCAATTCTTTTTCAAACAGAAAAGCATCACTGCGTGTTTTCATCTTCCAATCTATTCTTATTTATAACTATATTATTTGAATCTCTTCACATAATCTGCAATCAGATAACATGCCGGGCCGAGTACTTGACCATGATCGAATCCTTGCATTTCATACAAAGTCACTTTCTTGTTACCTATACTTTTCAAGACAGCTTCCAGCAGCGCATTTTCTTCATACCTTGCCGCCATTTCCAGATGCTTGTCCCCCGTAATCAACACGATAGGAGCCGTTTCCTTGCGAGCCTTATTTACCGGAGCATACTCGTCAACCACCGGAATGCCGTCAGGCAAACCACGTTCCTTACGAATAGTGAAATGTGTCACCGTCTGGCCACTAACCGGAAGATAAGCAGCCACACTATCGGCATCTGCCCCGTATGCTGCCATATACTTTTTATCCATTGCCAGAATCAACGAAAGATAACCTCCCGCAGAATGACCGGAAACAAAAATATGATCCTTACGACCACCATACTTTTCAATATTCTTGAAAACCCATGCCACAGCTTCAGCCGCATCTTCGATGTAAGCCGGATTCTTTGCTTTCGGACTCAAACGGTAATTCACCGCCACTACTGCAAACCCTTGTTCTCTCAATTCTTTGGGGACAAATTTATTTCCACCTTCCATACCACCACCGTGAAACCAAACGATAGTTGAGAAGTCCTTCTTGTTTTCAGGATAATAAATATCCAGTTTACAACGTTCCAGACGATAGGTGTCCGTTTCGGAGCCAGAGACATAAGATATATCTTTGTCTGTGCGATAAGCATTTTGTGCTTGAGCAATGCAAGCACAAAGCAAAAAGAGAAGAAGGCAAATCTTTTTCATGATCTTATTTATTTCAGTATTTTTTAGTATTCTTTCCCAATAAGCAGCATACAACCAAATGGCATCCACGTTTCTTATAAAATGCAATATTACGAAATTCTAATAAGAAATAGTCCTTCTACATACAGCTAATTCTGTTCATGCAAAAAATTATTCGTCTGACGACTGTTGAACTTTCGTCTAACAACTGTCAGACAAAAAGTATACAGTTATCAGACGAATAAAGTTATTCAGCTAGAAAACTAGTCTTCTGTATACATAAGACTAATTCTTATATAAAAAGCGATAACACCCGCGTTTATCATTTCACATTCATTCCTTCAGCCATTGTATACATATCCGGCAAATCGGCAGAGAAAAGCGAAACCGGACTTTCATACATCTTTATAAAACTCTTTTCAGAGGCATGCCCTTTAAAAACAGAGTAGAAATGCGACTCACTTTCACTAGGATCATATTTGTTTCTCCACATCACAATCATGCTGACAAACTGTCCTGTAACAGGGGTAAGGATTTGCTGTGTCCAATAGTTTTTCTCCGGAACACCATCACGTTGAATACCCTCTACTCCGGTTTCTGTAACCCCACACGGTTTTTTCAGTTCTTTTGACAGACGAGACAAGGTATTCATATTGGTAGTCAGCACAACCGGACTCAAACCATGATAAGAATCCATTCCTAAAAAATCTACATAGTCATTGCCGGGCCATCTAAATAGAAAGTTCTCACGTCCCTGCACAGAATCTATTTGCGGGGAAATCGCATAAATAAGGTTATGCACATTTCTTGTGTCCCGCAAATAATTGACTGTAAATTTCCAAAAGGAAGTAAATTCATCACTAGTCGTACATGAACTCCCCCACCACGACCATGTTTGGGTATGCTCATGATAAGGGCGGAAAATGACCGGAACCAATTCACCATTCTTACCTTTCAAATTCAGTGCAAAATTCGCCAAACGATCCAGCCAAGTTTTAAATTTAAGATGTGTAGGACTTCCCTCTTTAAGAATCTCCTTCACAACCTCATTACTGGAATTATCCCATGAATCACCTCCGGTCAACGGATTATTCAGATGTGCACATGCAATAAGTACCTCGCCACGCTCATAAGCCTCTAAAGCGACTCTTTTACGGATTTCATTTTCCGGGTTCTGATAACGATCATCCATTATTTCAGCAACATCAAAACTGAAAACCGCCGGATAGTCACCACAAACATCATGAGTGTCGGAGCGTCCTTCCTCATTATACCATTTACGACCATACCAAAGATCATCATGATGTCCGAACATGAAACCTTTTGACTGAATAGCCCAAAGATTCGAATACAAGGCTTTAGTCTCGGAAGTCGCATTTTTATCTACAATGGAGAGTTCTTTCACTTCTTCATATTCCGGATAAAGCGCCGATACCTCTTCCACATCGCTACAACTCATAAAGACGGATGCTAATCCGACCAAAAGTATATTGATTTGCTTTTTCATAATTATCTGTCTTTTAATCTATATTCGTTAATAAAATAAAACTTTGAGCCTTGAGGATAGTCTGATAAGTTCCATCAACAGTTAATCCTGTCTGGACAGGAACGGGGTGTCCTTCATTGTTAGTTTGCCTATTCCCTTCTTCATATACATATAAAGAAACATTCTCGAGAGCAGCAGGCAAAGAAATATCCAAAGATCGATCCTCGTCTCCTATATTAACGGCAGCAAAAACATATTTTCCTTGATATTCTCCAGCAGCCGCATAAACACCTTTCGTGCGATCAAGCGTTGTTTTAAGGATATTAGAACCAGTCGGAAAATAACGGCACATCAATGACCAAGTGTAATACCACGGACGGATTTCTTCCTGCGAAGGGTCATCGAAGACTTCTTCTCCTAAGATATTCCACATTCCCCACAACTTAATATCTTCCGTCTTACCAGAATCACCGCTACTGTGCATTGCGTCATCCAACATCCAGGCAGCTATTCCCGAATATCCTCCATTCATTACCTCCATACAGAGCAATGGCATATCAAGACCATAAAAATAGTCGTATACCAACATATTAGAATCTGTACCTTTAGTAAACGGATGACCTTCGACACGCCGGTTATACTCTTTCATTAACAACGAATCTGCTTCACGCCAATATTTGTAACCGGCCTCTCCCAACACAATCTTTTTACCAGCAGGAATAAATTCCTTATGGCGAGCCAGAATCTCCGCATATTGCCCAGAACGTACTTCATGTTGTCCGGGATAGGCATGAATATCGTAAATACCGATGTGCGAATCCAAGTCGGTGGCCGCCTGTTTCACCCATCCTGCCGCGTCAAATGGAGAAGACGGATTCTTGTAATCAACGACTGCATCAGGGCCGGCAAACTTCACTTTGCCGTCTAGTCCGGGATATTCTTTCATCTTATCTGCAAAACGGAGTAACATGGATTTCCACAGGTCGTAGTCACCGTCAGTTGAAGCCCAATTCCCATCAGGTTCATTAAAGATCACAAAATATTTGATACAGGAAAAGCCAAGATCATTGACCAGATAATTCAGGTAATCGACAGACATATCCACCCAACATTGTTCATCCTTCATAGCCCAAGTAGGGGGATTATATTCACCATACATCACCACAATATTATGATCCGTACAATACTGCAACAAGCGGGAAAGTGACGCTATATTACGTGTTTTATCATACTTTCCCGTCTGCGGATCATAATAACGAAAAGGACTGTTAATCATACAACGCACATACCCCATACGCATAAAGTCAAGGCGTTTAAACAGTTTCTGCCAGTCTTCGTCAGAAACGGAGGCTCCCCATGACTCGGCTTCATCGTAAGGGTCCCACTCCACACCATTTCCTATGTAACCGGAAGTAACAACCTCTTGAGATACATTCACTGTCAGCCGGTTGTCAGAGTGCGTACATGAAACAAGCAACATCCCCACCACAAAAGTTCCTATTATTGTTTTTAAATTCATCATTCTGTTTTTAATAATCGTAATTAGTATACACTATCAGTGATTCTGCCGGCATAGTCACTGTTTCTCCTTTCTCAAGGTGAAGAATCAAGTTCTCATCATTCGGCAAAAGGAGACAATCTCCTTTCTGTTTCAACGTACCGTCCGAATAGATGAACTTTTTACAACCTGATAGAGAAGAAAGAACATTACTTTTTAGTTTTACCGTTTTCGGACTATCAGAAACATTCACCAAAGCAATCATATATTTCCCATCTTTTCCTGATACGGCAGCCTTTACGAAAGGCTCTCCGGTGGTGTCTGTTCTATAAACCGCAGTTCCGGTAGGCATATACCTGGTCAGTAACGACCAGGCATAATACCACGGACGGACGTTTTCCTCTTCTGCTCCGAAACATTCTTCACCGAATATATTCCAGAATCCCCAAATCTTCAGTTTGTCAGGTGCTTCATTAGAGTGCATGGCATCATCCAGCATCCAGGCAATGGAACCTGAAAAACCAGTATTGACAGTTTGAATAAGAGCATCTGCCATATCTGTTCCATACATATAATCATAAACAAACATCTGCGAATCTTCCAACGAGGCGTTAACTTTACTCCCGGCTCTACGAATATTCTCCTTCTGATACAAAGAATCAGCCTTTTCCACAAATTTAAAACCAATTTCTCCCATCACGATTTTCTTTCCTTCAGGAATCTTCCCTTTATAGGCAGCAATAATATCTGCATATTCTCCAGAATTAACGGTGACTTTAGACGGATAAGTATGGATATCGTAAAGTTCTATTTGTTCGTTCAACTGCACTGCACAGCTATCTATCCATCCTGTCTCCGCTTTATCCCAGATGGCAATATCCGGACCGACGATACCAACTTCTCCGATCAGGTCAAATTCTTTCATATATTGATAAAACTGCCAGACAGATGATGCCCAAAGAGGAAAACTCTTATTAGTGGCAGCCCAATAACCATTCGGCTCATTCACCAGATTGTAATAGCGGATACAAGAATATCCTTTATTATGAACCAGATAATCAACCAAGGCAGCTGCGTGACGAAGACTTTGACTGTCAATCTCTGCTTCGCGGGCACGAATGACACTCCATCCCCAATCTCCGAACATGACAGTCACATTACGACTCTGGCAGTAGTCTAACATTTTGGATAATACTTCCATCCCCCGTTCCGGCACCAATCTCCCCTGGTCAACAAACGAAGAAGTATTAATCATGATACGAATAAACTGCGGACACATAAAATCAAGTCTGTCATACAGTTTCTCCCAATCGGCTTCCGAAATAGTTAGTTTACCTTTGCCATAATCCAGTTGATAAGGATCCCACTGCGCCCCATTACCTATATAGCAATCATTTAGCACCGTTTCCGTATCTATGGTGATTATTACATCCTGTTCTACCGGAGAACAGGATGCAAAAAAGGCAACTATAAAAATAAAGAAGTATTTCTTCATATTTTATCATCCATTAGTTAATCCTCATTTTTTGTCACGAGTACAAAGAACTTACGTGCCTGTTTAGCAAACACATCATAATCAGTATAAATATAGGTCCACTCATCCACACCATTGATTTGGAAAGAGAAAGCATTATTCGGCAAAGTTACCGTATTGGTATAACCTCCCCCCTGGAATAATGTATAAGTTCCCGGATTTTCGAGTACGGCAGTCGATTCATTTCCGTCCGAATCAATAAAAGTAATGGTACCTAAACTGTAATTACGAATCCAACGGCTCTCTCCTACTGGGATTTTCCGATAATACTTCTTCAGATCAATATCCGTCTTATCTGCCGGATTAGAAGAACCTTTAAATATAAAATCTGCATATTTCCCATCAGGCCCGGCAGCATTTATACATTTCCCGGATGTGTTTCCATCATCTGTGATATTCTCCATAATAAAGGTCAGTGTATTGTCATACTCTTTTTCCGGGGAATATTCATCATACCAGCACCATAATTTGTCCATAAACGGATAAACTCTTCCGCCACCCCATTCCGGACCTGTACCACCATAAATAATCAAATTATTAATCGACCATGTACCTTCCAGACTTTCACGGAATTCATTCACATAGATCATATATTCACGTGTTTTTCCAGTTGCGGAAGTTACAGTAAGAACCGATTTTCGCTCCGGATTACTAAAATCCAATGTACTGCCTTTACCTGCAGAAGCTGTAGCTTGATACGACAATTCGATAGATTCTATTTCAACTTTCGACAAATCAGGAATAGCTCCCACATTAAGGGTTACGGTAACTTCCCCAGTTGTATCATCAATGCGTTCAATTTCAGCCTGTCCCACCTGGTTTTTGAATTTAAGACTCGTTACAGACCTCTCGTTATTCCATCCCCCATCATTCAAATCATCCTGCATGTCTTTCACACAAGATTGCATTACCCCCATACAAAGGATAAACAGTGTGTATTTTAGTAGTTTATTCATAGCTCACGATTTTTTATTATTCTCTTAAACTTGGATTAAGATTAATCTCGGTTTGCGGCAACGGATAGAAAGAATATTGACTTTCATTTAGTCCGGCATCCTTCACTTCTTTGATTTCTCCAATCCTGCCCCAACGACGAATATCGTACATACGATCTCCTTCAAAAGCCATTTCAAACTTACGTTCTTCATATACTTTCTCCCGGAATTCATCTATCGGCAATCCTGGAGTCAAATCCCCCAATCCTGCCCTATGTCTGATAAAGTTTATCAGTTCATAAGCTTTGGTAGTCGGGCCGGCAGCTTCGGCATACACCATAGCAATGTCAGTAAAACGAATGAGAAAGGGGCGTGTACTAGTCTTATCCCCATCAAATTTGGGATCGATGTATTTTCGGCAGAAGGGGTACTCAAAATCACCGCCATCCAGTTTCCATTCCGCTTTTACCGTTCCATCTTCATTATACACCTTGTCCACAATGAGATCTTTCTTACGCAAATCGTTTCCATCAAACTCATTATAGAAATTTATTTCCGTACGATATTCTCCCCAACCGTCATGAGATTTTATATATTCATCTTTGTCTCCTTGCTTGATCCAGATAGTAGCACCCTCAATATAAGGAAGGAACATTTTGGATATCTTAGAATATTGTCCTTCTGCCTCTCCCGTTCTATCCATAGACATCAAGAAAATATTTTCTTTACCGGCAAAGTTCTCTACATCATAAATCTTGAGCAAATCACTTTCAAAACCATACGTATTCTGCGGATAATCCGGATCCAATCCTAATGCTCTTCCGGCATAAGTCATAGCATCCTGATAGAGAGAATTGACATCTTTCGCCATTTCCTTGTATAAAGGCACATTATTTGCTTTGGCAGAAGCTGCATATAAATAGATTTTAGCTAACAAAGCCTGTGCACCGACTCTATCGATACGTCCCATTATGGGGGCAGCGTATACAGGCAACAATTCTTCCGCTTTTTTACAATCGTCAATCATTAAATCATAAATCTCATCCATATTATTTGCCAAAGGAGTACCCGTTTGCGACAGTGTCTCCACTACTCCATAATGCATCGGTACCAAACCGAAGTTACGTGAAAGACAGAAGTAATTGTATGCACGTAAAAAATAAGCTTCACCCAAATACTGATCCTTTAGCTTGGAATCAATATCCGTACCCGGCATCTTCTTAATGACAGCATTCGCCCGATTAATAGCAATGAATGAGTATTTAAAGAAATTGACCAAAGTAGCATTGGTATCAAAGTTATCAATTCTCCACAGATTCAAGGCACGATTATCAACGGAGGCATCTCCTTTAGTAGTCATAATTTCAGTAGGCATATCACCGATGAAATAAAGAGCACGTGAATACTCGATATAGGTAAGAGTAGCATAAGCGTAATGAATAGCTGCCATTGCATCCCCCTCTGTTTTATAGAAGTTATCTTCGGAATAGAATCCGTAAGGCTCTTCATCAAGACTGCAACCGGAAAAGCCCAGGATACAGCTTATTAAAATGAAAGTGTATATATTCTTTTTCATATCATTTAATTTAGAATGTTATATCAAGACCTACTGTCCACTTCCTCAAGCGAGGATACCCACCGGAATAAATCCCGTTTTGCCCGACTTCCGGATCATACCCGTCGAACTTGGTAAATGTATATAAATTGGAAGCATTCATATATAGCCGTATTTTCGAGGCAAACACTTTCTGTTTAGGCAAATCAAAGGTATACCCTACTGTCAGATTCTGGATTCTCACAAAAGAGCCGTCTTCTATCCAATAGTCAGAAAAGCGAGTCTGACGTCCGTCACGCAGACTGGGATATTTGTTAGTCGGGTTGTCAGGTGTCCAACGGAGTGCGGCATTATGCGGATCACCAAAAGTCTTGGTGTTCAACACATCATTTCCAAACACACCATTCAGGAAAATACTCGCATCCAGTTTCTTCCAACGGAAAGAAAGATTCAGACTTGCCGTAAAATCAGGATTAGGATCACCGATAATACATTTATCATTTTCATTCACAACACCTTGTGTTCCGTCCCCATCATACGTATTGACATATTTGAATTCTCCCGGCATAGCATCTTCTCCCGACAAGCCTGCGTTAAGTCCTTCCGGCAAAGTCTGAATAATTCCATCACATTTATATCCATAAAAGACATTGATCGGTTGGCCAATAGCAAGTATATTAGTATAAGAGCGATACTGTTCACTCAAGTTACCGACAACTTCATATTCCATTCCCGTACGGGCATCTTTCAATAAACCCGATTCGACACTACTTCCCAAATCAAGCACCTTGTTACGGTTCATAGAGAATATAAAAGTTCCATTCAAGCTCCAATCTTTTTTATCTACCATTACTCCGTCAATCGTTACTTCAAATCCCCGGTTGCGAATCTTACCATCATTCACCCACATGCGGTCATAACCGGAAGAAAGGGTCAGGTTTCTTTCTCTCAACAGGTCAGACGTCTCTTTATTGTAAATATCCAAAGTGACGCGAAGTCTTCTGTTAAAGAAAGCCATATCAATACCAAAGTCCCATT
Source organism: Bacteroides acidifaciens (assembly GCF_024623065.1). GTDB lineage: Bacteria > Bacteroidota > Bacteroidia > Bacteroidales > Bacteroidaceae > Bacteroides > Bacteroides acidifaciens. Next base: position 8,811 of record NZ_JANJZR010000022.1, on the reverse strand, counting down.
GCGCAGTTGTCTCCCATTTCAGATCCGGATTAGGAATTCCACTCCAAATTTTCCATATTCCGTCTTGCCCGGACTGCCCTGACTCATACCCGGGACCGATAGCAGTCAGCCATTGTCCCTGATGGTAATATTTAGTCGTTCCATAACGGCTAAGAGTCTGATAAGGACTGATTCCCTGATTTCCCGAAATACCGTAACTTAAACGAAACTTCAATTCATCAAATGTATTTAGTTTCTTTATAAATTTCTCTTCGTGAACTTTCCAGCTGATAGCTCCGGAAGGGAAATACCCCCACTTGTTATTCTTACCGAATTTAGAAGAACCGTCGGCACGAAAAGTGGCAGTAAGCAAATACTTATTATCATAAGTGTAATTCAGACGGGCCATTCCGGAAACCAGTTTACTTTTCGAGAACCCGTTGGAAATAATATTGTTCGCTTTCTCTCCGGCTCCCATATTCTCATTTCCCAATGCTTCATTCACAAAACCATTAGCAGTCAGATACGAATCACGATATTGATACCACTCGTAAGAATGACCTACCATGACGCCCACTTCATGTTTGCCGAACATTTGAGAGTAATTGGCAAATGTTTCGGAAACAAAATTTTGATTCTCTGTGTTACCAATGACTCCCCTACCACGATTCTCCGTACCGACTTGGGTGTATTTCTGTGGCAGATACTGGTCGTTGGTAGATTTTCCATATTTATAATTCAACTGGCTTGTGAGACGAAGTTGCGGTATCACTTGCCATTCAAAAGCCCCGGATGAGATAACATCCAGCATTTTGGTCTTATCCTTTTTATGCTCGCGAATAGCGATAGGATGACTATAATCTTGAGCAGTAGTCTGATAATAAGTTCCGTCTTCATTATACACAGGATAAATCGGATTTCTCCAATAAGCCATTCCGCCATTGTTATTACGGTTGCCAAGATATAGAATATTGGATGCACGAATCGTAAAGTTCTTATATATCTTATGACTGACATTCAGATTATACCCCCCTTTACTATAATCATCATCAATATACATTCCCTGGTCCGTATAATAATTAGCACTCAGGTTAAAACTCGTCTTCTCGTTAGCACTGGAGACAGAAACTGTTGTATTATTAGACACAGGCGCATCTCTAAACACTAATTCATCCCAACGGGTATTGGTTGTCCAAGTAGTCTGAAGCTCCTCAATAGACGGGTAATAAACACCGGCAGAATTATTTGCACCGATATAGAGCGGCTGTAATCCACCATTCACACGTCCCTCATTGTTCAACATTGCCATCATCACCGGGTCTCTCCACAAATCCAGTTTGGAAGAAAATTCGGAGAAAGTGAGCTGCTGTTTGACAGATACCGTCGTAGTTCCTTCTTTCGCCCTTCGAGTGGTTACAATTATAACTCCATTAGCACCTCTGGAACCATAAATTGCAGAAGCAGAAGCATCTTTTAATACTTCCATTGAAACAATATCATCGGTATTAATCTGTTTCAAATCACCGGCATCTCCCAATGGAAAACCATCTACCACAATCAAAGGTGAATTGGATCCGCGCAGCGAACTATTACCACGAATACGAACCGTTGATCCGGCTCCCGGATCCTGTGACGAATTGATTACTTGTACACCAGCCGCACGCCCCTGCAACAATCCTTCAACAGAATTAGCCGGTATATCACTTAATGCCTCCGGCTTTACCGTCGCAACCGATCCCGTCAAATCACTCTTTTTCACCGACCCGTACCCAATGACCACCACCTGATCAAGTAATTGAGTAGCATCACTAAGTACCGCATTTACCACCTTTTTTCCGGAAACCGATATTTCTATACTATTCATACCTACATAAGAAAACTCTAAAACCCCATTCACCGGCACATTGGCCAGAGAGTAATTCCCATCAAAATCACTGACTGTTCCTACAGCCGAACCTTTAATTTTAATAGTAGCTCCTATCAGAGGCTCACCTTGTACATCTTTAACCACTCCAGTCACAGTAATCTTGGAAGATGTTTGCTCTACCGCAGCCCATGCGGTAGAAAATACGGACAAAAAAAGGCATATCAACACAACTTTGCAGAGTGACATGCTACCAAGCCGTTTTTTCTGTTTATTCATCATAATATAAAATTTAAGCGTTGAATTCTTTACTGATAATTTGATAATACAAATATAGACTATAACCTTTCATTTTCATTCGCACTATTTACTCTATTATTATACTTTTTTGAACGATTTAATCTATGATTATCTATTTTTCGCATAGCAACCTCCCCAATGTACACATAAACAGTGTATACACATCACATTAAAAGACTAAAAGATAAAGGAGATTCAGTTAATTACACCTTGCAGTCGGTCAACAAGTAAGAGAGCAGTTCATTTACAGAGCAGGTAGCCACGCAGACATACTTATCCGCACTACCATAATACACAAAGAGCGTATCATCCACAATCACATTTCCCGTAGGGAATACACAACCGTTATAATACCCGTTTATCTCGAAGTCCTCTTCCGGTTCGAGAATTGATTCATGCGTTTTGGCTAGTATTTTCAGAGGGTTATCCAAGTCGAGCAATAAAGCCCCCACCCTATAATACCCTTTTCCGCCATGCTCCACACCATGATAGAGCATCAACCAACCCTTATCCGTTTTCAGGGGAGGAGTACTTCCACCAATCTTTTCCTCCCAAGTATTTTCACGTCCTGTCAGAAGAAGATGGCTTTCCTTACCCTCCCAATCTAATAAATCATCCGAAAACTTTATCCAGATAGAAGGGTATTCTACACCAAATTTTTCGCCAATATACTGCTTGGGGCGATGTAACATAACAAATTGTCCGTTTACCTTCTCGGGAAAAAGAATCACATCGCGATCATCAAGCACCGGCGAAGTCAGACGTCCCAAACGGCGAAAATGGCAAAAATCTGTAGTAACAGCCAGCCCAGTATTACCTAAATTCTTAGCAATAGCTGCAGGAGCATACTTACCACATTCAGGAAGTAAAACTTCATCATGCCCAAACTTCCAATACTGCCCGGGTGGTACCGGCCGATAGGCATAAGTAATATAATACTCACCATCAAACTTCACAATACGAGGATCTTCCACACATCCGGAATCAGGCCCATCGACACTCGGAGAAAAAGCCGGCCGATCCGAGTGCCTTTCAAAATAAAACCCATCCCTGCTCGTAGCCAATCCCAAGCGGATAACATGTTCTCTATCATTACCTGCAGCACGATATAACATATAAAACATGCCGTTATCATAGAACACGCCAGGATTACAAGTCACCAAAGATTCCCAATCATTCTTTTCCGACGGAGAAAGAATCGGGTTTCCTTCAAATTTCTTTAATTTCATATATTCTATTTATTTTATTGAAAAATAATCCAAATCAATGCGCTTAACACAAGTAACACCCCTGCCCATACCTGATAGTTCTTATACCAGACTACTGTTTTCAAGGTTACATATTCTTCTTTCAGATCGCTAAAAGAAAAGGTGGTGTCAGTAAGCTTATCTTTACCCGGAGCCGCATAAAAGAAACTGCTTACATAAATCACCATTATACTGAATATCAACAAGAAAGGAACCATCAACAAAAAGTGCAAATCACCAAAAACCGTATTTTTAAAGAAAAGTAAAAGAACCGCTACTACCAGACCGAGAATCAATCCCATAAAAGCTCCGTCACCATTCACTCTCTTATTAAAAATTCCAAGAAGGAAAGCCGCTACGATAGGAGGAGAAATATAAGAAAGCATTTCCTGATAATATTTTAGAAGAGATCCGAATTTACCAATTTGAGGTGCCCATAATGCAGCTAACAGAATAATCACACAAGAAGCGATTTTACCAACCAGTACCAGCTTTTTTGTATCAGCATGTTTATTAAACTTCGCATAAAAGTCCATCGTAAACAAAGTAGAAGTAGAATTCAAGATAGCACTAATCGTAGAAGTCAATGCAGACAACAGAGCAGCCAGCATAATACCCAGCAAACCCACAGGCATTAATTGCATCACCATATTAGGATATACCATATCGGGTTTATCCAAACCTGGAAATAAATCACGGGCAATCAATCCGGGAATAGCAATAATGAACAATGTGCTCATCGTGAGAAAACCGGTGAATATAACACCTCTCCGACCTTCATCAATAGTTCTGGCACTCAAAACACGTTGTACTAAAGTCTGATTATTAGCCCAGAAGTAAATACCCAATATGGGCATCCCCACGATCAGCCCCAACCAAGGAGTGGCATTATCGGACAACGGGCGAATCAGCTTCACCAATATATCATCGTTTTCAAACAAATGATAGAAATAACTTCCTCCCTGTTGAAAACAGAAATAGGTAAGCAAAACCGAACCCAAAATCAAAACTACCGCCTGTATCAGTTCCGCGTTAATGGCAGAAGAAAGTCCTCCCGGAATTGTATATGAAGCTGCAATAATAGCAAAGACTATAATAATCATCTGAAGATCAGCTTCAGGTAATACCAGTTTGATAATTAATGCGGCTGCATAAAGCGCACCGGCAGCATCCAGAAAAATATTTCCGATAATACAAATAGCGGAAAAGTAGTAACGGGAACGTTTATCAAATCTCTTCTCCAGAAACTCCGGAATCGTAAAAACCTTCGACCTTATATATAAAGGTAGAAGGAAAACAGCAAAAAACACCATAACTACAATACCGGTCAGGTTATAATTGAAAACGGCAAGCCCCGTATCATAAGCATCACCCGATTGCCCGATAAGCGTAGTACTGGATATACTGGCGGCAAACAGAGACAACCCTACAACCCACCAGGGCATGGAACGTCCGGCAAGAAAATACGATTGGGCATCCGAACTCTTTCCGTTCTTTACACCCCACCATATAATAAATAGCAAATATACGACTACGATTACAATATCAATAGTTCCGATAGAAAATGATTCCATAGCATTCAATTAGTTATTAAGTATGATTCACTTTGCAAATGTAAGGCATATAATGATAGTTTTTTGATATTATATTGCTTAATAATTATACTTTTTTGAATAGCCTGTTTTTGTATTATTATTATTCGTACATTTGTATCAAGTTAAATACAGTTCTTATGAAAGACATTCAAAAGGAAATTACTCCCATTTCTTCTGATGATTTATTCATCGTTTTAAATCATCCCAATGCAAAATTTGATTATCCGGTACATTATCACTCCGACTATGAAATTAATCTTGTGATGAATACGTATGGAGAAAGAATTGTAGGCGATTCAGTCGAAAAGTTTGACAATCTGGATTTGGTAATGACTGGTCCCAATCTTCCGCATGCCTGGAAAGGGGAGATTGTAGAAGGCAATCATGTGGTGACAATTCAGTTCTCGGACAAACTGCTCAATTTTCCAATATTGGAGAAACGACTATTCAGCCCGATTAAACAACTGTTACTCGACTCACAGAAAGGAATTAGCTTTTCTGAAAACACCATGCTGGCAATGAAAGAGAAAATTCTCCAGCTTACCCGGATGCAAGGCTTCCACACCGTTTTAGAGTTTCTCTCTATCTTGTATGATCTCTCCACTGCCGACAGACATATTTTAGTCAGTAATCTCTATGACACCAAAGACACGATACGTACCTCAAAAAGTAGACGCATTGCAAAAGTCTGCGACTATATAGAGAAGAATTTTGAAGAACCTATCAAACTGGGAGATGTAGCAGCTCTGGTAAATATGTCGGAATCCGCTTTCAGCCATTTCTTCAGAAAGAAAACAAATTGCACCTTTATTGACTATATCAACAACCTCCGTGTGGCCCGTGCTTGCCAGATGCTGACTGAAACATCACACACGGTAGCAGAAATCTGCTACTCGTGCGGATTTAATAATCTATCGAACTTTATTCGGATATTCAAAAAGAAGAAAGGAAACACACCTAGCGAATACCGTACAATCCTGCAACAGATGTTGATTAAATATTAAGTGCATTTATTTAATATCCATCGACCAACGATTTGATTTTTAGCTGTCGGGAAAAGTCCGTATATGAAATATCGGTACGAACTTTCACTATCTTATCTTTTCCCGGCATCAAATCGAAATAATTATCTTCAAAGAAATTATCAATTCCATCAAGAGACAAGTATACAGCTCTTGCAAAACGGTCTGCTTTTAAAGTCAATTCATATCCGTCAGGCAGTGACTTTAATTGATATGATATATTCACTTGCGGATATAACATCTCCTTTTGCTTCGTCAAGAAATAATTATTTGTGTAAATCGTTCCTTGTTGATCGGTAAGGGTTGCGGAGATAACAAGCTGATTTTCCGGTTGTGATTTTATAAATGAATTCAATTTGTGGGACATAACGACTTTACTTTCATTAGCAGGAATAGTTACCGATCTTCTGATTGAATTAACAAGCTTTCCTTCCATGTCACAGACTTCCAGTTCCAGTATAGCGCTCGTTTTCCTTAATCTATCAGATACAATATATACATCAAGCCTGTCATTATTAACTATGGGAGATACAAGCACGTCCCGAAAAGCTGCCTTGGCAAAATAATGTTGCGCTTTCCAACGTCCGTAGTAATCACGGCTCGACCACGAAGCAACCGGCCAGCAATCATTATGTTGCCAAAATAATGTCCCCATACAGTAAGGCATATCCCTGCGATGTGCTTCAATAGCCGTCTTAATAGCATCCCCTTGCAGTACAAGGTTCATATACAGAAATGATTCGAAGTCTTTAGGTTTGCGATATTCGTTCAGCAAATAGTCTTCAATCAGTTTGTTCGCGAACTCACCTCCCCGTTGATGAGACATCATTACCTCGGAAGTTATTTCCCAGTCTTCAGGGTACGGAGCATACATTTTGACCGACTCAAATTCGGGAAAAGATTGAAAACCATATTCACTAAAGAAACGACTACGCACCTTATTATATTCGGAGATCGGCTTTTTTGCATGCCATACAGCCCAATAATGCGTATCCCCTTTATTATTCTCGGAAACTCCGTCATAACGACTGAAGGGCGATGAAGGCCAATAAAATGTTTCAGGGCTATTTTCTATCACCACTTCCGGTAGCATTTTATGAAACAGATCTTCATACTGCTGCCAGATAATCCGGGCATACTCCGGATTCTGCTTCGCATAGTTTTCTTTCCAATTCCAACCAAACCAAGCTTCCAGGCATTCATTATTACCACACCATAAAGCAAGAGAAGGGTGATTACGCAAACGGCGAACATTATCAATCGCTTCCTGACGAATATTTTCCAGCAATTCACCTTCGGAGGGATATACGCTGCAGGCAAACATAAAATCCTGCCACACAAGAATACCATATTTATCGCATAATTCGTAGAAATAATCATCTTCATAAGTCCCTCCACCCCACACACGCAAAGTATTCATATTAGCATTGACAGCATCCAGGATCGTTTTCTCATACAGTTCCTTCGTCACACGAGGCAGAAAATTATCACAAGGGATATAATTAGCCCCTTTGGAAAATACAGGTATTCCATTAAGTTGAAAATAAAATGATCTTCCCTCTTTATCCTCCTTACGTATAACTTTTAATGAACGTATTCCTGTAGAAGTTATAAGACAGTCCTTATTTTGCTCGTTTGTTTTTACTTCGGTCCGGAATTCATACAGATTGGCTTTTCCGAGTCCATTGCTCCACCACAAATTAGGATTCTTTATAAAGAAGTTTACAGCAATCTTATTCAATCCTTTTGTCAGGCAGGTAGCAGTAGCACCATAAATCTTTCCAGTCTTATTGTCTCTGACCGTAACTTCAGCCTTCTCAATATCTTTATCGGCTAGTATTTCTACAATATTACTAATGTCGGCTTGTTTATAAGAAACCTCTTTTTGCCGGATAAACACATTTTCTATCCGCAAACCATCCCATGCTTCTAATAAAACAGGTCTCCAGATACCAGAAGTTACCAGGCGAGGTCCCCAGTCCCAACCATAATGATAGCCTGCCTTACGGGCAAAAACACTAACTTTTCTATTGAATACTCCTCCATTCTCCGACTGGTCGTTGATTGCCTCATAGTGAAAAGGCAGCGCATCCCATTTAGGCATATCCCGTTTAATAGGAGAATGGAAATATATCCTTAATTTATTATCCTTTGCTTTCAGTTTATCTTTTACGGGAAGTTTCCATTCACGAAACATATTGTCTGCCTCCAATATCTTTTCTCCATTCAAATAGACATCTGCATAAGTATCAAGCCCTTTAAAATAAAGCCGTATATTGTTTTTATCCATCAATTCGGGTGCTACATCGAAGGTTGTTTCATAAATCCAGTCTTCCTTATCAACCCACTGTACACCTCTTTCATTTAAGCGATAAAAAGGATCTTCAATGATTTTATTATCAATCAAGTCAGTGTGTACTACTCCCGGGACTGTAGCAGGATACCAGTTAGAAAGACGAGCTTGTTTAAACCTCCATCCCAAATGGAGTTCTTTCTGAAGTGTATTGGCAGATATGTTACCATTCAGAATGGAAAATGTAGTGACCATAGCTAGTGCAACCATCTTTAAATAAATTATCCCTGTTGATTTTCTCATAACAACTTTATTGTGTATTAGATTTCCATTTAAAATAACGTTGCAAACATAGGCAATTGTCAATCAATATTTTAATACTATATTACTTAATCATTATACTTTCTTGAAAAGAGTAATAGAAAATTATTTTAGTAGATGACAAAATTTAAATTTATGCTGTTAAACATCTAATTTTTAAGTGATTAAATTTGCGAAAGTCCCTGAAATT
>NZ_JANJZR010000021.1 GCF_024623065.1 Bacteroides acidifaciens | reverse complement strand
CTACAGACGGACGCGACAAGAAAAGCTGGGGTAAGAGCTATAATATTATGACTGAAGAGAATTTAAACAGGCTCTTAGTGAACAAATAAAGTCTCATTCTGTTATTGTCAGTCTCTTTTTTTACCGTACATTTGTCTATTACGATATCACCGAACTTCATGGCAGCTCCATTCAGGAACAGTTCAAACTCTTTCAATTCCATTTTCACCTCCGTGTCGCCTACTTGGGAATATGCTTCCTTTTTTGAAGATATTTTGAGTTCACAACAATCTTATCGAAAACTTTGTTATATTTGCATACAGTAATTTTAAAAAAAGCCACAACTATGTTTAATTCATTTGGCAACATCTTTCGGCTCACCAGTTTCGGCGAGTCTCATGGAAAAGGAGTTGGGGGAGTGATTGACGGATTTCCTGCAGGAATTACCATCGACGAAGAATTTGTACAGCAAGAACTGAATCGCCGCCGTCCGGGACAATCTATCCTTACCACACCACGTAAAGAAGCCGATAAAGTAGAGTTCCTTTCCGGTATTTTCGAAGGCAAATCCACCGGATGCCCTATCGGTTTTATCGTATGGAACGAGAATCAGCACTCTAGTGACTACAATAATCTGAAAAATGTATATCGTCCTTCACATGCTGACTACACTTACACCGTGAAGTATGGCATCCGTGACCACCGCGGCGGCGGACGTTCTTCGGCACGCGAAACGATTTCGCGCGTTGTTGCCGGTGCTTTGGCCAAGTTGGCGCTTCGCCAGTTGGGAGTCAGCATCACCGCTTATACATCGCAGGTAGGCGCCATCAAACTGGAAAGCACGTATTCTGATTATGACCTCGACTTGATAGAAACCAACGACGTGCGCTGTCCCGACCCGGAAAAGGCGAAGGAAATGGCAGACTTTATCTGTAAGGTGAAAGGGGAAGGCGACACCATCGGCGGCACGCTGACCTGTGTCATTAAAGGATGCCCCATCGGACTGGGACAACCCGTTTTCGGCAAACTTCATGCTGCCTTGGGCAATGCCATGCTAAGTATCAACGCTGCCAAAGCATTCGAATACGGCGAAGGATTCAAGGGACTGAAAATGAAAGGTTCCGAACAGAACGATGTTTTCTACAATAACAACGGACGCATTGAAACACATACCAACCACTCAGGTGGCATCCAGGGCGGTCTGAGCAACGGACAGGATATTTATTTCCGTGTTGTCTTCAAACCTATCGCCACCATATTGATGGAGCAGGAAACGGTCAACATCGACGGAGTAGACACCACATTGAAAGCCCGCGGACGCCACGATGCCTGTGTACTGCCACGTGCCGTGCCTATCGTGGAAGCAATGGCAGCCATGACCATACTCGATTATTATCTGCTGGATAAGACCACGCAACTTTAATCCTTATTTAAGTTATGAACGAAATCAAGAAATATATTGCCGCGAACGAACCCAAAATGATGGAAGACTTGTTCAGCCTCATCCGTATTCCAAGTATCAGCGCACTGCCGGAACATCACGACGATATGCTGGCGTGTGCCGAACGTTGGGCGCAACTGTTAACAGAAGCCGGAGTGGACGAAGCGCTGGTGATGCCCTCTAAAGGCAACCCGATTGTCTTCGCCCAAAAAATAGTAGACCCGGATGCCAAAACCGTGCTGGTCTACGCCCACTACGACGTAATGCCAGCCGAACCGCTGGAACTTTGGAAAAGCCAGCCGTTCGAACCGGAAATACGGGACGGACATATCCGGGCGCGTGGAGCGGATGATGACAAAGGACAATCTTTCATTCAGGTGAAAGCGTTCGAGTATCTACTTAAAAACGAGCTATTAAAGAATAATGTGAAGTTCATCTTCGAAGGAGAAGAGGAAATCGGTTCTCCCAGTCTGGAAGCGTTCTGCGAGGAACACAAGGAACTTCTGAAAGCAGATGTAATCCTCGTTTCGGACACGAGTATGCTGGGTGCAGAGCTTCCTTCGCTGACTACGGGCCTGCGCGGACTGGCTTACTGGGAGATAGAAGTCACCGGACCGAACCGGGACTTACATTCCGGACATTTCGGCGGTGCGGTAGCTAATCCCATCAACACACTTTGCCAGATTATCAGCAAAGTGACGGATGCCAACGGACGGATTACCGTTCCCGGATTCTACGACGACGTGGAAGAAGTTCCGCAAGCCGAACGGGAAATGATTGCGCATATTCCTTTTGATGAGAAGAAATATAAAAAGGCTATCGGAGTGAAGGAAGTTTTTGGGGAGAAAGGATACAGTACGCTGGAACGCAACAGTTGCCGTCCGTCTTTTGACGTGTGCGGCATATGGGGCGGATATACGGGAGAAGGTTCGAAGACCGTACTCCCGTCAAAAGCTTACGCCAAAGTTTCCTGCCGGTTGGTTCCGCATCAGGACCATCATAAGATTTCTCAGATGTTTGCTGATTATATACGCAGCATCGCTCCCGACACAGTGCAGGTGAAAGTTACCCCGATGCACGGCGGACAGGGTTATGTGTGCCCTATCTCCCTTCCTGCTTATCAGGCGGCAGAAAAAGGCTTCGAGATAGCTTTCGGCAAGAAACCGCTGGCCGTGCGCCGCGGCGGTAGTATTCCTATCATTTCCACTTTCGAGCAGGTGCTGGGAATCAAAACCGTATTGATGGGCTTCGGACTTGAATCGGATGCCATTCATTCTCCGAATGAGAACTTCTCGTTGGACATTTTCCATAAAGGCATCGAAGCAGTGGTCGAATTTCATAAGGAATACGCAAGAATGTAACACTCCGGCCACCCCATCGGAAAACTAAACGAAGAACGGTAGACAGGCTTACAACCAAGCATCTGTCTACCGTTCTTTTGTTTGTGTACGGACAAACCGATAATAGAGAAAGACTAAGGAAGAATTGCCTAAACTTTACATCTCCGTTGCCTAACGACTAACGGCCGGAATGCATAAATTTATTCGTCTGACTATAGTGTTTTTTTCGTCTGACTATAGTTAGACGAAACGAACACTATAGTCAGACGCAAGTTCAACTATAGTCAGACGAATAGTTTGCAGTAAGAAAAACAACAGTCGTTCGCATTGCAACCGATAGGCCGTCGCAAGAGAAAAATTAGATTTCAGGTAGCGTACGTTCAGTGAAACAACCAAATATTATAAAAAATATCAAAGCGATTCAATTATCGCAATAGATTATTTGCTACATTTGCAGAGTCGTTATAAATATAGCAAATAAACTCAAAAAAACGCAGTACATAGGAACATTTCCTCCAAATGTCCGCCCATCGTTATTTTGAGTTATCACTACTTATTTATAATAGACATTATATAGATTAATTTGTTATATGACTCATTTTTTGACTGATTCTGAAATTGTGTAATCCACAAGCAATAAGAATCACCATATCTTCGAAACCGAATTTATGGCATCTGAATCGTTCTTTGACAATACGGCATTTTTTCATACCACCTATGGCATGCTCCACTTTAATTCTGATTCCGGAAATCCGCTTGTTTTCTTGTTTTTCAGCACTAGTAAGCTCTTTTCCTTTAGGTTTCTTTTTTGGCATGCATATTTCAACCCCATCCGGCCTGTGTCCGATGAAGCCTGTATCTTGCCAGAGTCTAATACCTTTGGGAAGTAGAAGAGGTTCTTCATCACAAATCTTTTTGTCATGGACATGACCTTCGTATGTGGAGCTCAGCCATACAATCCTAAGATTGTTGGTACATAACAGGTTATTCTTTATGCTATGAGTTTTTTTTACCACTATAACATGCAGACTGCCTGTCTTCATCCAAAAGGCGTTGAATAGGTCGCTCGGTTCCGTCCAACAAGACTTCTTCGCATCCTTGAAGGATGTGTATCAGACGTTTGGAGTTACGGTCCGGCAATTCACCAAGCGTTTTCAATGTACGCCGGAGAATCTCTGAAAGCAGATGAATCCATCTATTGGCCTGGGGCTGGGTCATCTCAAACTGAATGGCATGGAGTTCCTGAAGGGGATTGGTCTTCAGATATACCAATATGAAGAACATTTTGTCCTGAATCAGAGGCAACACACTGGTCTTCCTGTTGTAAGATATACGTTGACGCACTTTACCTTCCAAGGTAAAATGGCTGTAATATTCATCCCAATGGTACTTGAAAGTTATTAATAAGGCGTCAAACTCAACAGGAGTTAATCCTGTCGCTGCAAGCACTTGGCTATGACGGTGGCGAATCTTGTCGTAATACATCTATTGAACTTTTTAGAACACAAAGATAAGTCAAAGAACGCTTTAATCAATTATTCGATATAAACTCTAATAGAAGGAATTTTATTTATTAACTAAAAAGAATCTAAGTATGAAAAAGAAATCATGTAGATCCAAGCATTATTGGTTCTTGTTTGCTCTGACGGTTCTCTTTCTGTCGGTCGGGTATCCGGCCTCGGCAGCTTCACCTACGCATGAGAGCAACGTTCGTGGCAACAATGAAAGCGAAAGCGTGGCTCCCCTTCCCCAACAATCGAAGAAACATACCGTAAAAGGAGTTGTGATGGACAAGACGAAAGAAACCGTCATCGGAGCTTCCGTCATTATCCCCAACACAACGGTCGGATGCATCACCAACTTGGATGGAGAATTCACGTTGGAGGTAGACAAACTTCCTGTCACGCTACAAGTGAGCTACGTCGGTTATAAAACGATGGAAGTAAAAGTAACCGACAGCAACATGGTCCAGATTATCATGGAAGACGATTCGAAACAGTTGGAAGAAGTAGTCGTAGTGGGCTACGGTACGCAAAAGAAAGCCAATCTGTCGGGTTCGGTCTCTACGGTGAAGATGGACGAAGTGTTGGGCAGCCGTCCGCAACCCAACACGGCGGCAGCTCTTCAAGGTGCCATCCCCGGACTTACCATCAGTAGTGGCAGCAACACGCCGGGACAGACTGGGAAAAACATCCAGATTCGCGGTTCCGTTACCTTCTCGAACAAAAACAATGAAACGACTGCATTATCACCGCTGATACTGATTGACAACGTTCCCGGCGACATCGATGCACTGAATCCCGAAGACATCGAATCGGTGACGGTATTGAAAGACGCCTCGTCGGCAGCTATCTACGGAGCACGCGCGGCGGCAGGAGTTATATTAATCACGACCAAACGCCCCAACAAGGAGGAAAAAATAACAGTCAGCTACAACAACAACTTCGGTTTCGTCAAGGCTGCCAACACTCCCGAACAAGTAGGTCTCGAAACCTTCCTTCCTATCTACAAAGAGACATTGGGCAACACGTATGCAGGCGGTAACAGCCAAAACATTGACTCATGGATGGAATATCTGAACCTGTACAATACCAACCGCAGCGCATTGTCAGATTTGGGAACCTTCTACGAAGATACCGGTATCTTGGTGGCCAATGCAGACAACAAGCGTTATTATCTGAAACAGGAAAGTCTCTACGACCGCATGCTTGAGACAGGTTTTTCACAAACCCATAACTTCACGGTGAGCGGTGCTTCGGAACGTGTGCGTTTCCGTATGTCGGGCAACCGCTATACGGAAAACGGTCCGTTGCAAGGCGACAAGGACAACTATAAACGTATGACATTCAACGGAATGATATCGGCAGACGTAACCAAATGGTACACTCAAGAGGCTACCTTCAACTACTCGCAACAGAAACGTGACTTTCTGAACGATGAGAGCGGTTTCTTGTACTCCACCCGTCTACACAACTTCCTGCCTGACGGCCTCGACCCCAATGGTAACATCATCAAAACGCCGCTTGCCATCATCCAAAACAGCAACGCACGGCATACAACGATCGATACGCCCCGCTTCTTCCTAAAATCTATCGTCCGACCCTTGAAAGGACTGGAAGCCATCTTTGAGTACACTTACCAAAAGCAAGCTACCGACTTCAATTACTATTCCGGCAAATGGTCGGCAAGCGACATACAGGAAGGGGTATCTTCCATGCCTTCCGGAGAAGACTATTACATAGCACGCCATTTTTACAACACGCGCAACGCTTACAATGCTTACGCCACTTACAAATTCAATCTGCTCAACGAACACAACTTCTCCATCATGGCAGGTTTCTCACAGGAAGACTACGACTACGCTTACTACAACACACGGGCAGAGAAACAAGCGTTGATAGACATCCCTTCCATGAGCGGGGCACAAGGCAAAGTCACCACAAACGATGAATACCAAAGCTATGCCATCCGCAGTGGTTTCTTCCGTTTCAATTATGACTATCAAGGCAGATACCTGCTGGAAGTGAACGGACGTTACGACGGTTCTTCCAAATTCCCCAAAAACTCTCGGTTTGCTTTCTTCCCCTCATTCTCACTCGCCTGGAACCTGGCAGAAGAAAAATTCATGGAAGGCACACGCAACATCATCGACCAAGTGAAACCCCGTCTCTCTTACGGTTCCATCGGAAACCAGAATTCGGCCGGCTACTACGATTACCTTGCCACAATGGGACTGAAAACACAATCTACCGTATGGCTCAACGGCAACGACAACGGTTATATGACCATCATCGAAGCTCCCGGACTGATAAGCTCCAACTTCACTTGGGAAACAATCACCACTACCAACGTCGGAGTAGACTTTGCGTTGCTCAACAACCGCCTGACAGGTAGCTTCGAGTGGTATCAGCGTGAAACGAAAGATATCCTCTCTCAGAGTGTCGCCCTGCCTGCCGTATTGGGTGCCAACGCCCCCAATCAGAATGTGGGCAAAATGCGGACACGCGGTTGGGAAATCCAATTGGCTTGGCGCGGAAACATCGGAAAGAAGGTAGGCTACAACATCGGACTCAACCTTTGGGACTACAAATCCAAAATCACATCGCTGAACTTCAATGAAGACAAGAGCCTTGCCTACCTGTACGAAGGCAAGACAGCAGGCGAAATCTGGGGATACCGCTACGACGGTTTCTACACGGTAGACGATTTTGAAGACACGAAAACCTGGAAACTGAAAGAAGGAGTACCCACCTTGCAAGGATACAGCCCCCGACCGGGTGACTACAAATTCAAGAACCTGCGCGACGGCGACTACAACGCTGACGATGTGAACAACATCAACAATGGTAACAATACCGTCAGCAAACCCGGTGATATGGAAGTTATCGGTAACACAACTCCCCGTTTCCAGTATGGTATCAACCTGGGAGCGAACTATGCAGGCTTCGACCTCAACATCATGTTGCAGGGAGTGGGCAAGCGCGATTATTTCAGCAACGGCCAGTTGTTCTACACCTTCATGCCAACCGATGTAGCCTTCTCGCCCATCTTTAAAGGAACAACCGACTACTGGACACCGATGAGCACAGACCCCGAAGACCCCAACTACATGGTAGCAGCCAATCCGAACGCCAAATTGCCGCGTATCTGGGGAAGCAGCACTTCTGCCGTAGCCAACCAGGGCTCCAACCGCCGCACCAACGACCATATGCTGAGCAGTGCCGCTTATATGCGCATCAAGAACGTGACGTTGTCTTATTCGTTCCCGAAACAATGGCTGAATAAGATTCAGGTCAGCCAATTACGCCTGTTCGTAAGTGCCGAGAACCTAGCAACCTTCACTTCACTGCCAACAGGAATCGACCCGGAAACACTGTCTTGGGGCTATCCGCTCTACCGCACGGTTTCCTTTGGCGCAAATATCTCATTTTAGTTATTACTTTAAAAAAAAGACCGATATATGAAAAAAATAATACAGACCTTGACAATAGCGGCAGCATTGGGACTGACGGGATGTAACGATTCTTATCTGGAGCGGCTCCCGACAGATAAAGTAACCGAAGCGACAGCGTTTACTTCATTCACTACCAGTTCCACTTACTTACTGAACCTCTACGAAGTATTCAGCGGAGCATACACCTCCTTTCAGGGACCTATCAACGTGTCGGGTGCATTGGGAACTTCCACCCGCGACATCTATTCGGGACTGCTGACCAATTACGGCACAGGAATAGGCAACGTCACCAACCCCTATGCAGCCCAAACAGTAAGTATCCCTACGAAAGACGGTACATATTCCAATCCCTACATTTGGATACGCCGTGCCAACATCATGCTGAAGCATATCGACGAACCGGCGTGTACAGACCAAGAGCGGCTGCATCTCGAAGCCATCGCCCGGTTCTTCCGTGCATACTGCCACTATGCGCTGATGATAAACTACGGTGATGTCATCTACGTAGACCATCTGCTTGACGACGCATCACCCGAGTTGACGAAAGCGCGCGACTCACGCCTCTATGTTGCCGACCAGATTTACAAAGAACTGGATTGGTGTATCAAAAACATACAGGACGACCTTGCCGAGCCCAATACGCTGAACAGCGACGTAGTGAAGGCCTTCATGTCGCGATTCACGCTTTTCGAAGGAACGTGGCGCAAATACCACCAGGTGGACGAATCCGAATGTGCGTCTAAGGAATACATCACCGGCAGCCAACTGCTCAATGTATGTGCCACAGTTTCCAAAGAGTTAATCGAACGTTACCCCACCCTGTACACTGGTAACTCGCAGGATACCCATCCCGGCAAAGGATGGGGAGAGATGTGGACAACGGAAGATCTTCAGGACATCCCCGGCGTATTGCTCTACGTGAGATATGTGGAAAACTACAAAATGCACCGCTTGGGACACTTCGAGCACATCGCTTCGGCAAGTCTCGAAATGCCGCAGTCTACCGTAGACCTCTACCTGACCAAAGATGGATTGCCCATCCACAATCGCAATGCCAAGCACTACGACTACAACCCGGCGGACAAATCCTATACGGAAGGAGAAACATACGACTATGCCAACTGCAATGTGTACCGCACTTTCCGTATGCGCGACCCGCGTATGTGGCAAACCATCATGCCGCCCTACCACGTGTCAGGACTTGGAGAAGCAAATAGCTACAAACTTGACAAATCGAACGATGGCAAATGGATGGAGTATCTCAACCAGTTTGCTCCACGCGGTATTTACGATGCCAATAACGACACATACAAGATTCCGAACTTAGCTGCCGGATACCATCAGATACCATCCCACAAGGCCTTGCCGAGTAGTAACTGGGCAGGAAACTACCTGAAAAACGTTCCCAACGTAGCCACCTGCGAGGTAGGAAACGATCAAATCGCCACTGGTGGCGAACAGCTCATATACGCCGGAAAAGCCTTCCAACGTGGCAAGAGCGGCTATTTCGTATGGAAACATCATGCGGCGTGGGACAAACAGGACCAGAACAATCCTATGGAAATATCAGACAAGCCTGTCTTCAAGATTGAAGAAGTAATGCTCAACTACGCTGAAGTCATGTACGAACTGGACAAATTCGACCAACCCGTAGCCGACCTGACCATCAACAAACTGCGCGACCGTGCCGAAGTGGGAAGAATGCAGGTAAGCGCAATCGGAGACGACTTTGACCCCGACCGCGATAAGACCGTAGACCCCGTTTTATGGGAAATACGCCGCGAACGTCTGATAGAACTTATGGGCGAAAGTTTCTCATGGGAGGATGTACGCCGCTGGAAAAAAGCCGACTATTTTGTCAACAAACAGCCTTACGGAGTTTACCTCGAC
This sequence comes from Bacteroides acidifaciens, assembly GCF_024623065.1. Classification (GTDB taxonomy): domain Bacteria; phylum Bacteroidota; class Bacteroidia; order Bacteroidales; family Bacteroidaceae; genus Bacteroides; species Bacteroides acidifaciens. The sequence continues at coordinate 56,000 of NZ_JANJZR010000021.1, read as the reverse complement.
AACGTATCAGCTACCTTCAACAACGGAAAAGCTACCACAGGCGGAACCGGAATCCTGAACCTGACAACCAAGATGGAAGCCTCGGAAGCAGAACTTGCCACTATGGGCAACGCCGGACATCTCTATTACTACCTCGATCCTGTATCGGCAGGCAAAGGATGGCAAGAGAAATATTACCTGTCTCCTATTCCTTCGGACGAATTGCTACTGAACAAAAAACTGGAACAACAGACGTTGTGGCAATAACATTCGGATAACCTGAAAGCAAACAGTCCGCCGACAACCTCCGAAGGTTGCAGGCGGACTGTTTGCTTTATCCTTCCTCCTATAAGACCCGATATATCACACGGTAATATCCAATAAAACCTTCCCTTCTACATTGAGTACTCTGACTCTCATTTCCTCTTTCTTTTTCTATAATCAAGTGTTTTTTTCGGATTTGGGAAGATGGGAAGATACGCTGTCCGGCAAAGGAATGGTCTGCAAGCGAAGCGGGACTACAGACGTCATCCATGCCATTCGCGTTTTTGATGTTGTAGCTCATCAGTTTCAGTATATACTGAGCCTGCCATGGAAAAAATAAACAGAACATCAACAAGTAATAAGAAAATCTTTTTTATTACTTGTATGTTTTTCAATGACTTATATCAAACGTTTCAAAGTCGTGTCTGAATTCCGGTCCAGCTACTCAAAGTTCTTCCGGTAGGTACATCCGTTTCTCCATTCAGAGCATCCGTAGGCTGTTTTTCCTTTTATAATCGTCCCCTTGCCACAAACCGGACAAGGCTGCCCGACCAACGATTCCGATTGCGTTTTCTTTGTTTTCGGTGCACTTGCTGCTTTCCGTTCGCGTTTTTTAGGTTCCTTCTTCGCTTTCTCTTCGGCTTTGGCAGTTATTGCGTCTTGAATGGTAATACGACGGTTCGTATTGTCAGACAGCACACTCATCACAATTTCCGAAACCATTTGCTTCAGTTCTTCGAGAAACTGGCGGGCATCGTATGTCTTCTTTTCAATCTCACGGAGTTTCTTTTCCCAAATACCTGTCAGTTCTGCCGATTTCAAGAGCTCTTCATGAATCAGTTGCACCAATTCCACTCCTGTCGGTGTGGCAATCAGGTTCTTTCTCTCTTTGCGGATATAGTTTCGTTTGAACAAGGTTTCTATAATAGCGGCACGGGTAGACGGACGACCGATACCATTTTCCTTCAAAGCATCGCGAAGTTCGTCATTATCTACCAATTTTCCGGCTGTTTCCATTGCACGAAGCAAAGTCGCTTCTGTAAAAGGTCTTGGCGGCTGCGTCCATTTCTCATTCAAGTCGGGAATGTGAGGACCACTCTCCCCTTTCATAAAGGCAGGAAGCACATTCTCCTCTCCGTCTTCTTTTTCGTCGGCAGACTCTTTTACGTCTTTCGCAAATACAACGCGCCAGCCCGGCTCAATAATTTGTTTGCCGGTGACTTTAAATTCTATCTTATCCACTTCGCCCATCACAGTAGTGGTGGAAATCTTACAATCGGGATAAAACACTGCTATAAAACGGCGTGCTATCAAGTCATAGACACGACGTTCCATATCGGTAAGATTTTGAGCATAAACCCCGGTAGGGATAATAGCGTGGTGGTCCGTCACTTTAGAGTTATCAAATACCTTTTTCGATTTAGGTAACGTGGAACCGTTCAGCGGGGCAGTCAAAACTTCGTAGTCACGAAGTCCTTTCAGGATACCGGGACATTTCGGATAAATATCGTCACTCAGGAAAGTGGTATCGACACGCGGATAGGTAGCCACTTTCTTTTCGTAAAGAGACTGGATAAGTTTCAGCGTCTCATCGGCGGAATAGGCGAATTTCTTGTTGCACTCCACTTGAAGAGAAGTCAAGTCAAACAAGCGCGGGGCGTATTCCTTTCCGTCTTTCTTGCCGACACTGGTTACTACAAATGGCAAGTCTTTGATACGTTCTACCAAAGCTTCCCCTTCTTCACGATTGGCAATGGGGTCGATGCCCGGATTGTCTATTTTCTTTTTTCCACCGTTCTTCTCTTCTTCCGCAGCTATTTCTTCATCACTTTTGCGGATGAGGGCAGAGAAGGTAGTGTCGCGATAGTTTGTCTTCAACTCCCAATATTGCTTGGGTTGGAAATTGGCGATTTCCAACTGACGGTTGACAATCAATGCCAAAGTAGGCGTTTGCACACGACCGATAGAGAGCACCTGCTTGTTTTGACCGTACTTAATCGTATAAAGACGAGTAGCGTTCATTCCCAACAACCAGTCACCTATTGCACGAGAAAGTCCCGCCTCATACAACGACTGGAAATCAGACTGGTCTTTCAACTTGGAAAAACCTTCACGAATAGCTTCTTCCGTCAAAGAAGAAATCCACAGTCGCTTCACCGGACAGCGTGCTCCAGCCTTCTGCATCACCCAACGCTGAATCAATTCTCCTTCCTGACCGGCATCACCGCAATTGATAATCTCATCCGCATTCTGCATCAACTGCTCGATAATATGAAACTGTTTCTCAATACCCGGGTCATGCCCAATCAGTTTGATACCGAAACGCGGGGGAATCATCGGTAAGCTGCCCAAACTCCACGATTTCCAATTAGGCGTGTATTCATGGGGCTCTTTCAAAGTACATAGATGCCCGAATGTCCAGGTCACCTGGTATCCGTTTCCTTCGATATATCCTTCTTTTCTTGTATGAGCACCGAGTACTTCGGCTATATCACGTGCTACAGATGGTTTTTCGGCTATGCAAACTATCATTCTTTCTCCTCTTGTTTTTATACTAAACTACGTGCAAAGTTACACGAATATTTGTCTAAAAGAACAATATTCTGCAGAATATGTTACTCCTACCAAAGTAAAGCACTCATAATGAGGATACGAGCAAAATAACATCCCGTTTCTTCATTCTATCTGGAGTGAAAAAACGGGATTATTACATTTTAGTCAATTAGTATCCATATAATATTCCGCACCTAATCATTTTATTTCAAACCTGTGAAGTCACAGAAGAGAGGATAGTGTGAAGAAGCGGTCGCAACGTCGGCTCCGGTCAGATATTCCATCACGTCGGCTTGCGTCACAGTAACGCCATGGTCTTTCAAAGATACAATAAAGTCCAGACGACGCTGTTTTCCACCGTTTTCAGTCGACTTGTCCGCACTAAGAAGATTCCAGTCTTCCTTTACTTTCTTGAAGAAGTCGCTTTCCAAATTGCCTTCATTGAAATAGCCAGCCAAGAATGCCGGCTTGTTATAAGCGGACAACTTCGTATGCAATGTCTGAAGCGCCTCGATACGTTTAGCCATATCCGTATCAAAATTCGTACTGGCTACCACAAATTTCTCATATTCCACTACCATTGCCGCACGCATCTCACTCTTTCCCGGCATCTGATATCTGTCCACACTGATTGGTTCGTCTTTCGTCAATATACCTACGCCAAACTCCCCGCCCTTGTAATCAATCGCTTTAGCAAAATAATCATACATATTACTCTTTTGCGCCAATGTATTCAACTGGTCTATGCCGCTTGAGCGCTCCGTCTCCTTATCCAGTCCCTGCAAGCAGATAATATCGGAATTCATTTTATTTATAACAGCAGCGATGCGATCATAGTCAATAATTCCGTCCGTACCGGCACAGTTTTTCGTGAAGTAATTAGCTATGCGTAGATCTCCCGCAGCTTTCGGAAATTCTTCGAGTGCCGTCACCTTACGGAAATCACAATAAAGAGGATAATGGTCGGAAGCCATCGAAACGTTAACACCGTCCAGATTATACACGACATTCGATTTCACCACACTCGTTGCAGGACTCTTCAATGCCACAACAAAGTCGATGCGCTTGGTAGATTGCCCCGTAGGGAAAGTATTTTCCGTAGAACTAACTACATTCCATTCCTTTTTCAACTCCGTAAAAAATGCCCCGTTCATCAAGTCTTCATTAAAGTCGCCTGCCATATACACTACCTTTTTGTATTCTTTGGCAAGCTGTGTCAATAACTTCGCAGACTCTATTCTGTTATTTTCTTCCAGAGCCAGGTGCGTGGAGATGACTACATAGTTCTCAAATTCGGCTATGGCAGCAGAACGAAGTTCGGCACCGGGAAGCGGGTAAGTCCGCGTACTGACCGGTGTTCCTTTAAATAAAAGACCGTTTCCGTATTCACCTCCCTGATAGGTGATTGACTTGCTGAAATAGTGGTTCATTCCTGTTTTATCCGCCAAGGTTTTCAACTGGTCGACTTTATTACTGCGGGTAGTCATATAGTCCACTTCCTGCAAGCAAACAATATCAGGTTCCATCCCATTGATAATAGCTGCAGTTCTGTCATAATTAATCACATCATCGCTACCGGCGCAATGCCTTATGTTAAAAGTCAGTACTCTGAGATTATCCTCTCCTTTCGGGTAAGTATAAGAAACCTCCTGCTTACCATAGGGTATCATATTATCAAACTTGGAGTTGTCCATGTCATCGGCACAGGACAAGTTGGCAAACACTGCTGCCAGAAGACATATATAAGAAATCATATTTTTCATAAGAATTTATATTTCTGAATCTAATTAATTAAAGTTCAATCCGTCATTCCAACCGGGATTCTGTGTTACCACACCATTGGACAAAGTACGTTCGCTGATAGGAACAGGGTATAAATAATCTCTGTCTTCATTCCATTTTTTAGTAATGAGACTGTGACAAATGATATAACCACTCTCGTCGTTCGACAAGCGAATCTGTTCGCCAATCTCCAAATACAAAGGTACATTTCCGGCAGGTTTCGTTCCAACATAGAAACAGACATCATCCGTACCGTCCTGATCCAAATCGTAAGTGCCCGGACCGGGGATATAGATTCCCAGCAAGTCGTTCTCGAATAATTTCCCTTCTTTCCAACGCATGATGTCGTAATAGCGGAAACCTTCCATCGCCAGTTCGATAGTCCGTTCACGACGAATTTCAAGAATTACCCCCTGGTTGGCTCCTTTCACATTCGGATAACCTGTGGCAGCACTCATCAGGTACGGATCCGGTTTTGAATTAGCCAGTTCCATATCCAGATTCCCCATCCCTACCCTGTCTCTGAGTAACTTGATGGATTTATTAATATCCGCCTGCTTCAAAGTTCCCAATTCGGCTTTTGCTTCTGCAAAATTCAAGTACACCTCTGCCGTACGGAACAGTGGAATATCATTGCATGACTTATTATATTCATCATAATTAGCCGTCATCGAATATTTTATCAGGTGATACCCCGTCATTGTGTAGGCAAGGTTCGGAGCCTCTTTCTTTGTACTTCCTATTCTCGTATATCCGGGAGTACGGATAGTTTGTGCTAGTCGCGGGTCCCGATTCTGACATTCCTGGTCGAAAGTCATTGTTTCATAACCGGCTTTATCCGTGAAACGGCTTCCGTCCGCCATCAGATAAGAATTCACAATCTTCTTATTTAACCCCGGACGCCCCATCGTGGTGGCATTCTCATAATTCTGCACATTATGAAGCACGGAAAGAGAGGCTTCATAGTCGCGACCGAAAATGATTTCATCCGCTTGCAAATTCATGGAAGCGAATAAATCCCTATAAGGTGTGCTACCCGATTTATAGAGCGTATATCCGCTTTCATTCATAAATGTTTCGGATGCCGAGACACAAGCGTCCAAATATTTCTCATAATCCTCTAATCCATGATATTTACGGAAAGTCCCCTCGAACAGACAGACACGGGATTTCAGTGCCAAGGCTGTCCACCGGGTCAGTATATATGCATTTTTTGTTTTCGGAAGATGGGTAATCGCAAAATCCAGGTCGGCTAACATTTTCTGCATGACGAATTCCCGTGAATCCCGGGCTTTATATAAATCCGGGTCGTCCGAATCAAGTGCTTTGTCATACCAGGGAATGTCACCGTACCTCTTCACTTTCTCAAAATAGAAATAAGCTCTGAAAAAACGGGCGACACCATCATAGCGGTTACGGGCATTCACATCCGTGCAGTTGTGGGAATACTGTAAATAGAAATTAATATCCCGAAGTGCAGTAAAATTCCAGCCGTTACCCTCGTCGGGGATGATACGCTGCCCGGACATTTCGAGCATCAAATCGGACTTGACAATTAAATCGGATGATTCGGAATAGATATCGGCGGCAGCCGGAATCAAGTTATTATAAAACTGGTTCGTAAACAACCGCAACTCATCCTCAGTCTTGAAATATACATCCGGATAGAGACGGTCTTTGGGCGTCTTATCCAACCAATCGTCGCAAGAAACGAAAGATACCGCCAATGCGAGCAACCAAGATACTATATAAACAGATTTCATAATTCAGAATATTATTTAGTTTAAAAAGTTACGTTCACTCCGAAAGAATAGGTTTTCGACCAAGGATACAGTTTAGCGTTACCATTCGCAGATTTAATAGAGTTCTCCGCCGAAGCTTGTTCCGGGTCAATGTAATCGCTCTTTAGCGGAGAGAAGGTAAACAGGTTCTCGCCACTGAAATAGATATGCAGGCGTTCTATCTTCACTTTCTTTGTCCATACGGCGGGAATCGTATAGCCTACTGTTATATTCTTCACCCTGCAATAAGCCAGGTTCTGCAAATAACGGTCGTTCACCACTCCCAAGGAACGGTTGTTGCCCAAAGCAAGATAACCTATCGGACGCGGGAAATAAGCATCCGGATTTTCCGGGCTCCACACATTACTCAAGAAATCACGGGGAATGAATGATGAATACGGACGTGCATACGGTCCCCAGAAGAATACGGAATTCGTGCCCGGATACCAATCCTGATGCCCTACCCCCTGAAGATAGATGGAGAAGTCGAAGCCGTACCAGTCGAAACCACCTTGAATGCTATATGTATAGCGCGGCAATGAGTTTCCGATTATTTTCCGGTCGCCGGGGTCATCCGCCGTATTCGAACCGGAAGAAATTTTATGGTCGCCGTCCAAATCGATGAATTTCACGTCACCGGCATGAAGTCCCGGATTCACTTGTGCCGTGTTGATGACGAAGTTCACAGCTGACTGATCGATATTATAGCTTGCCGCTTCTTCATCTGTTCTGAAAAGTCCGTCTACCACATATCCCCAAATATCACCCAGTTTCTGACCGACATAATAATCACTCAATATCTTGGACGGATTATCGAATTTTGTTATTTCCGATGTGTTGTCTGCCAGACCTACGGACAGGTTATAGCGGAAAGGCTTGTTTGCCAGTTTGAAGGCATCGTTCCAGGTCAACATCAATTCCCAGCCTTTAGTACGCAGATTGGCTGCATTTTGCTTGGGCTCATTAGCCCCATAAGCACCGGGCAATTTCTTGCCGGAAGTTTGCATCCCTTTGGTATCTCTGATATAGGCATCGGCAGTCAGATTCAAACGGTTATTGAAGAAACCGAGATCCAGTCCCACATTCCAGGTTGAGACAGTTTCCCAAGTCAAGTCTGCAGAGTTCGGGTCGGAAACACTGGCATAGGAACCTTTCTTCTGGTCGCCAAAGATATAGTTCATGGTGCCGTTGGTGTTAATGGTCTGGATATAATCATAATATCCTACCTGCTGGTTTCCCAACGAACCGTACGACAGACGCAATTTCACATTATCAATATTCTTCTTCAAGTTTCCGAAAAACGGTTCTTCACTGATTCTCCATCCTACGGAAGCCGAGGGGAAGAAACCGAATCGGTGTCCGCTTCTAAATCGGGAACTTCCGTCATAACGCCCGCTCGTCTCGAATAAGTAACGACCACCCTTGTAGGAGTAATTAAGACGATAAAATGCTCCTAAAAGTGCGTATTCATTCTGTCCGCCGGACATAGTCATCGCATCTCCTACTGCCAGGTTCAAGTCATTCAGGTCATCGGAAAGCAAGCCTTGGCGGGAGACTTTAATGTCTTTCAAACGTTTGGTTTCATAGTTATAACCAGCCATAATCTTGAATTGGTGGTCGGCAATATCCAACATGTAGTCACCATAAACATTGAAAGCCTGGTACCAATGATTGGTTTGTGTTTCTTTCAACTGGTTCACGCCGTTTCCGGTAGTCAGATAAGATATTTCACCCGGATATTTGGAATAGGGCACATTCACCGTCCTGTTCATGGTTTGGTAGTTGTAATGCAGGTAACTGTAATTGGCACGGACATTCAGGTTCTTCATCACGTTGAAGCTTGCCTCAAAAGTGGTGGAGAACTCATAGCGTTGGTCTTCATTCTTATGCTTGCCATAAGCAAGGATAGCACCCATTCCATCCAAAACAGCGGAATTACTCAATGAAGTCAGATACACGGCACTACCGTCTGGATTGACAGGAACGAAGCTGGCCAACGCATGATTCACTGCGGTATTGAAGTTGTTATTGATACCCGATAATCCCGGATAAGAGTAACTATTGTAATGGTACTTCGTATTATTGCTGATAGTCAGTCTGGGGGTTATTTTAGCCGAGATTTTGCTTCTGAAGTTATACACCTTATACTTGTCCGGGTTCTGCCTGAAAATACCAGTCTGGTCGACTGTATTTCCTGACAAGTAATAGTTCAGTTTGTCATTTCCCCCGCTGACACTGATATTATGTTCCCACATCGGCCTGTTTTTACGATAGAGATAATTATACCAGTCAAAGTTACCGTAATAGACGTATGTGTCTCTTCCGTCGCGTTGGTCGGTCACTACCCAGGGACGTTCCGGATTCTCCGTTTTATCATTCCGGCGCAGCCAAAGCTGGCGGTAGTCTTCTTCTGTGTAGTTAGTATAAGGCTTTCCATTATAGTTGGTATAAAACAAGTCATTGATACCTGCCGAATAATAGCCTCTGGTTTCAAAATCGGTAGAAGTCGTCTGATTGCTCCATGAATATCTTCCATCATACGATACGGTAGTCTTACGGGCAGAACCTTCTTTAGTAGTCACAAGGATAACACCATAAGAGGCACGCGCACCGTAAATGGCAGCCGAAGAAGCATCTTTCAGCACTGAAATGGATGCGATATCATTCGGGTTCAAGCGGTCGATGTCTCCCTCTATACCGTCAATCAGAACCAGCGGCGACGCGTTGCCGCTAATAGAATTGACACCACGGATATTGATGGTTGCCGAAGCCCCCGGATAACCTGAACCGAAGGTTACATTCATATTAGGTACTGTTCCTTGCAGCATCTGCGAAGCTCTCGGTACAGGCCTGTCTTCCATCGTTTTACTATCTACTACAGCAACAGCCCCCGTCAGGTTGATTTTCTTTTGAGTGCCATAACCAATGACTACCACTTCTTCCAACGTCGCTGTATCCTCACGGAGCATCACTCTCGAAGATTTCTGCAACTCGGGGACTTTGATTTCCTTCTTCTCAAATCCGATATAGGACACTACTACTACCGCATTGACCGGAACGGACGACAATGTAAATTCACCATCCAAATTCGTAATCGTTCCCATAGACTGTCCTACCACCTGTACACTGGCACCGATTACCGGCTCACCATTCACATCGACTACTTTCCCCGTAACCCGGTGTAAAGACTGTGACGGGGCGGCAGCGATATTTCGTACCGTCTTCTTCGTGATGATAATCATCCGGTTTTGCAGCTTGTACTCTACATCTTTATCCAAAACAGCGGCAAGCACATTGTTAACGGTTGCCTGTTGAAAGGAAGCCGTTATTCTCTTGTTTTCGTTAACCTCGTCCGTTTTATAGATAATGGAGTACTTTGTCTGCCGCTCAACTTCTTTCAATACCGCCTTTAGCGGCTCATTTTTAAAGACCTTCGTTACCGTCTGCGCCCCAAGTGACTGGACGCCCATACATAACAGAATCAGGAGAAACAGCCTAAAAAATGAGTTTCTTCGGTCATTCATAATTTTATCAATTAAGTTGTTACAATTTAAAGTGATTTATATTTAAGGATATATATATTCGATTGTAGTGTTTCTCAGAACCGCTTCTATAAGATAAAACAACTCATCATCCATCTGCCCAACCCCTATAAATACAAAAAAGCAGAAATAATCTGCTTTTTTGTATCGACCGGTGCTCATTTCTCAGCCCACTGGAATACCGGGTAACCGTCCGTTCCTTTTTTCCAAAGATTCGGATTCCAAGCTACGATAATATTTCCCAGTTCATCGACAGTCTTTGCAACTCCGTGAAATGTCGTTCCTGTGGCTGATGATTCATCTGACGCGGTAATCGTACCTCCGTTCACTTTCAGTATGATGCTTTCACAAGCATAACAGTTCTCATAGCTGCCCAAAGAAGCAGAGACACCGACAATACGCCCTACGGTTGACGAAGCATCTGTTCCGGTCAGATTACTCCACGCTACACAGTTCTTGATAGCAATATCACAATTCTTGTCGATTTGTCCCAAAATACCGCCTATGCCCCCTTTGGTTGCACTGACTGCTCCGTGTGCATAGCAATTCTCAATAAAGCCACCCACACCAACTTTCCGTCCGGCAATACCACCTGCTTTTCCGCCGCTTGCCGCTTGGTCGTTGACGGTTGCACTTGAATAACAGTTCTTTATATAACTTTCCTGTCCATCATAGCTATTTGCCAATACGCCGGCTATTCCACCTGCCGCACCTGAACCTGTCACTTCCCCGGTCGTAAAGCAATTCACAATTCTTCCCGTCTTACTGCCATTTCCCTTGTCTTTAAGTCCGAGATAACCGGTGATAATTCCAATGCCTTGCCGAGTAGACGATACAGAAGCGTTAACAAAGCCTACATTACGACAATCACCGCACAATACTCCGAAGAAACTCGGATAATCACCGGCAGAGCATTTAAAGTTTTTAATGACATGGCTGTCTCCGTCAAAATCTATCTCATAAGGAAAATCCCCTGAGCCATTCAGCGATTGCCAGTCATCAATACCTGCCATATCAATGTCAGCACCCAATTGGAAATAAACTTTTATTCCCGATTTCAGCACACTGCGCATATTCTTAATCTGCGTCCCATTCATAATCACATAAGGTTTGCTGTCCGTTCCGTTTCCTTTCTCGAACAAACCGCCGGCACCGTCTCCGTCACTATCATTATTTCCGTCATCCGTTTCCGTCTTTTCAAATGGAACACGAGTATAAGAATCTAAAGGATTAGGGTCAGAACACGAGATTGCAACAGATGCCATCATCAACAGCATCCCAAATCTGCCTATTTGAGTAATATTCATACTTGATTTCTTTACAATTAAACATTGAGTTCTTATCTTATATATATATCCTTTTCCTTATATTCTACTTTGATAGGTATGATTTCTTTAAGTGCGTCCATTACATCCACGATTGTCTCTTTATTGCGTAATGAAACACGGAACTTCATGTCGCCTAACTTCTCCGACCCCAACTGAATACGCACATCGTACTGACGGGAAAGTTTCTTCACCATCTCTCCTAATGTGATGTCATCATATTCGATTCTGTCTTCCGCCCATGCCATCGCCTGCCATGCATTGACTTTCTTTCCCTTCAACTGCCCTGTCTGCAAATCCAAAGAAATGGATTCTCCCGGCGACATCTGTATTTGTTCTTCCTTATAATTCAACTCTACCACTCCTTCTTGCAAGGTAGTCGTTATATAAGAATCATCCGGGTAAGCGGATACATTGAACTTTGTACCTTTCACCACCACATCATATTCCTGTGTTTTTACCATAAATTTCTTTCCATTCTGCCTGGTTACTTCAAAATATCCCTCTCCTTCCAGTTCCACAACCCGGTCGGCGGTATTGAAATGATTCGAATATCTCAATACGGAACCTGAATTCAGCCATACGATAGTACCATCCGAGAGCTGTACTTTACTTTTATCCCCCAACGGAGCCTCGCAGACAAAGAAGGTTTTCGGTGCAAACAGGTAAACAGCCTGCCGGATACCCAGTGTAGTACCGACAATCAACGCTACCACAGCAGCGATACGGGCTATCTTCCATATATTCAGTTTCGGTTTCTTCAATAATGGGACAATAGCTTCCTGCGTGTATATCTTATGCTTCAATGCTTCCCATTCGGCATTGGTCTGCGAATCGGGCACCCGGTTGTTCATCCATTCTTTCTCCCACTGACGGAATCTGCCATAGCCGTCTTCCGCCTGTTCGAGACTTTCAAACAGGGTTCTTTCGTCAGCTCTTGATATACGTCCTTCAAAGTACTGAATAGCCAATGCTCGGATATTTTCTTCTTGCTTCATTATATTCACTTTCTATAAGATGTAACAACCCATATTTCATTTACCCAACCCCCGAAACAAAAAAAGCAGAAAAAACTTTCCTGCTTCTTATTCTTTATATGCTCAAAGAACGTCTTAATCACTTATGCTCCATCATCAGCCACACCAATATCACTATATATAGGTCTACCGGATAATGTTCGCTGAAATGCCGGGAAAAATACTGCAAAGCTCTTGCAATATGTTTTTCGACCGCCGTAGTGGATATTTGTAGTTTTTCCGCGATTTCCCTGTTCTTCAATCCTCTGAAACGACTTAACAAAAAAATCTCACGCGATCTGTCCGGCAACTGATTGAGCACAAGAGCAATCTGTTCCTGCAATTCATTGTATAATAATTTATGTTCCGCATCCTGCATAAAGTCTGCGTAGTAGAGCCTTTCCTCTCCGTCCAGCTTTGCCAGATATTCCACCCGGTACTTTTCAACAATCGAGCGATGTTTCAAATAATTCAGGCATCCGTTACGGACCATAGAAAAAAGAAGAGAAGTGAGTGAAAGAGCAGATAACATTTCGCGACGTTCCCAAAATCGTAAGAAACACTCCTGAATAATATCGCGAACTGTTTCTTCATCTTCAATAAAACGAATAGCATACCCTCGCAAACGAGGATAATAACTCTTGAACAGAAACTCAAAAGCCGCATTATTACCTCTTTTCAGTTCTCCCAATAATTGTTTATCATTCATGAAATCTACCATAGTTTAGAATTTTACGCGCAAAGGTACGGTCCAATAGTTAACAAAGTGATGACAATATTATGAATATTTTTTCAATTAATCAAATTTGAGGTACTTTTTATACATGGCTCTTTCATTTAGGATTTCGTTGCTCATTCAAAAATGTTGTTATTTTATAGGGAGTGCTTCCTAGGGTGGTTAGGGTGCTTTTTTGCTTCCACTGTTCATAATTCATGAAATGGGGCGGCAATATAACGATTATAGCATATGAATCCGAAACGGTTAAGAAGACATCTGGCGTACAGACCTCTGAAAAGCGTCTGTATGTGAGTAGTCTGCTAACGGGCACTCCGGCGTTGGGTTCATTGGTGCGCAACCACTGGTTGATAGAAAGCATGCACTGGCCGTTGGATTTCAATGCTGCAAGACAGGATAAAACGCAAGTCGGCAAAAGCCGCCCGCAATCCTGACTCCATACAGAGAAGAGTCCATTCGGTATTCTCAATATGTAAAGGCCTCCGCAAAAAAGCGGTCTGACAAAAGAAAGGCATGACTGAACTGATGAGATATGTATCAATGAGCTTTACCCGACTTTTGAGTTTCCTACACCAAAAATAATGAAAATTTAGATTTGGTAAAAGAATAACTTTCTGACATACAGCAATAAAAAATACCTGATTTGCGATGAAGCGGAGAAGGTAAAAGTCAGGAAGGACAGGAAGTACATCAACCTCACCCTTGACAACATCAAGACGCAAATCATCAAGCACTACCAGAAACTTTCCGATCGTGAGGTCGCCCGAAAAAAGAAAACGGCAGGACATGGAAGTGCATTTCCGACACAAGGGGCAGACGAATGAGATACAGGCCGTTATATTCACCAAGAACGACTACCGTTTCAACGGTTCCAAGCAAAGCAGTTCATCTTGCGATACCGCTGATGCGGAAACCAGTCAGGCAATGGCGGACATACTTCACAGGAAGAAGAAACGCAAACGGAGAATGAAATTGTAACAGCCGCAGCTTCACAGTCCGATGAATTAACACAGTTCGGCTGTAGATTTCATTACTGACCATATTTTCTAACGAATAAATCCCGATTTGCTTCTCCCCATGTAATCATGGCATCAAGAATTGGCAATAGCGATTGCCCGAGTTCTGTAATGGAGTATTCTGAACGTGGTGGAAGTTCAGGATAAATGGTTTTAACAACAAGACCATCATCCACCAGTTCTTTCAGTTGTAAATCGAGTACGCGCGGTGTAGCTTCAGGTAGAGCCTTGTGCAATTCACTCGGACGCATTGCAACATTGCGGAGTTCATCCAATATGCAAGACTTCCACTTAGAATCTATCAGGCTCATAGTTAGCCGGAGTGGACAGCTTAAATCGACAGGTATTTTTCTTTCGTACATTTTTTCTTTTCGCTATTACAAATGCAAAGGTAAACATAATCTCTCACAATAGAGATATACTGAAAAATAATTCAGTATATGAATAATTTTTCGGTACTTGCCTGTACCAGCATTACCCCGTAACTTTGCAGACGATTAATAAAAATAATAAAAACATTATGAGAGACTCTATTAAAGAATATGAAGCAGTACAAGAAGCTGCTATGAAGTTTGTGAAGAGTGTGGCTGAAGGTGATAGTAAATATGCACGCGAGTTATTTACCGATGATGCTGTGCTATTCGGCTTTCTTGACGGAGAACTGGAACACGGCTCTATCGAACAATTCTACCACAACGTGGACACTGTCAGTGGAGGTGAAGCATTTAAGGCACGCATTGATGTGGTGGCGGTGGAAGAAACACTGGCGGTTGTTCGTGTTCTTGAAGAGGGTTGGGGAGCTCGTATTGATTTCACGGACTATCTGCTTCTGCTGAAAATTGGCAGTGAATGGAAATGTGTAGCCAAAGCCTATAATCAAAACTCAAATACAATACAAAAGAAATAGAAACAATGAGCAAAAGAATTGTCATATTAAACGGAAGTCCACGTATGAAAGGCAATACGGCTGAACTGGTGGAAGCCTTCAAGCAAGGTGCGGAAGAAGCTGGACATACGGTGGAAGTTTTCAATCTGCAACGGATGGACATTCGTCCTTGTTTGGGATGTCTGGGTGGTGGACGCGATTCAAAAAGCCCTTGTCTACAGAAGGATGATATGGCGAAAATTTATCCGCATTATGAAACGGCAGATGTATTGGTTCTAGCCTCGCCAATGTATTACTGGAGTATCACCGCACAGTTGAAAACCGTCATTGACCGTTTGTTTGCCGTGACGGAAAAAAGTCCGGAGTATCATACGCCTATGCAACATTGCGTCTTACTCATGGCAGCAGAAGGCGACACACCGGACAACTTCGAGCCTGTGGAGCATTACTACCATGCTTTACTTCGTCACCTCGGCTGGGAAAACTTAGGCGAAGTATATGCTGGCGGCGTTATGCAGATTGGCGATATTACCGAACATCCTTCGTTAGAAAAAGCATATTCATTAGGTAAAAACATCTGAAACCGTGAAAGTATTACTGATACAGCCCTCACAAAGATGGATGTACTTTTACAGCATTAGCTGAGGGCGTCCGTATTCTGTATAAGCATGATATTGAAACTGAGATGCTGTATCTTGACAACAAGCCTGTTGCCGGATGTATGACCTACGAAAAAGTATAAGCAGACTTACAGAAACGGGGAGCGGAAATAACCGCCATGCGCAAAAGGTCTTTTATTATGCCGGGCTAATGCAGAAAGATTGCGATAGGGATAAAACAGAAATGTATAAAAAGCATGAAACGTTTTGAACAGAACGTAAAAATAAACACGGTGCCAATTCGTTACCTCTATTTATCCCCTCTTTCAAACCTCTATAAATAAAGAGATTATAAACGTCTTCCAAAATTAAGAAAAATCTCCCACTAACCATACGAAGAGAAATAAGAATTTGTGAAAGTATTGAACAGGTTCTTATAAAAAAGAAGTGATTGTCCTTCACTGCAAAAAGACAATCACTTCATGAGTATTCTAAGTCAATATGCCGACTGTAATTATTCTTCTCCCATCAGAATTTCCAAAATCTGGCAAGCGGCTTTCGCTACCGGAGTACCCGGACCGAAAATAGCAGCTACACCTGCCTTATACAGGAAGTCATAATCCTGCGCAGGGATAACACCACCAGCGATTACTACGATATCTTCACGTCCTAACTTCTTCAACTCTTCGATAATCTGCGGAACCAGTGTCTTGTGTCCGGCAGCCAGTGAAGAAACACCTACTACGTGAACGTCGTTTTCTACCGCTTCGCGAGCTGCTTCCGCAGGAGTCTGGAACAACGGTCCCATGTCCACGTCGAAACCACAGTCTGCATAGCCGGTTGCTACTACTTTGGCGCCACGGTCGTGACCGTCCTGTCCCATTTTGGCAATCATGATACGAGGTTGACGTCCCTCTTCCTTTGCAAACTTCTCGGCGAGTTCGCAAGCTCGCTTGAAGTCGCTATCGTTTTTACTTTCTGATGAATACACGCCTGATATAGTTCTGATTATTGCTTTATAACGTCCCACTTCCTGTTCGCAAGCATAAGAGATTTCACCTAATGTAGCACGAACGCGGGCTGCCTCGACTGCCAGTTCGAGCAAGTTACCTTTGCCGGTCTTTACACATTCGGTAATCGCAGCCAATGCCTTGTCCACTTCAGCCTGGTTGCGGCCTTCTTTCAAACGTTTCAGGTTCTCAATCTGTTCGAGGCGAACGGCAGTATTATCAATTTCAAGAATATCAATCGGAGCTTCTTTTTCCAAACGATACTTGTTCACACCCACAATGGTCTGCTGACCGCTGTCGATACGAGCCTGTGTACGTGCAGCAGCTTCTTCGATACGCATTTTAGGAATACCTGTTTCGATAGCTTTCGCCATACCACCCAGTTTTTCGATTTCCTGAATATGTTCCCAAGCCTTGTGTGCCAGTTCGTTCGTCAAAGACTCTACATAATAAGAGCCGCCCCATGGGTCAACGTTCTTGCAGATGTAAGTTTCTTCCTGAATATAAATCTGTGTGTTACGTGCGATACGTGCGGAGAAATCTGTCGGAAGAGCGATAGCCTCATCCAATGCATTGGTATGCAAAGATTGGGTATGTCCCAAAGCTGCAGCCATAGCCTCAATACAGGTACGTCCTACGTTGTTGAACGGGTCTTGTTCGGTCAGTGACCAACCGGAAGTCTGCGAGTGAGTACGCAAGGCCAGTGATTTGGGGTTCTTCGGATTAAACTGTTTCACAATCTTCGCCCACAGCATACGTGCGGCACGCATCTTGGCAATTTCCATAAAGTGGTTTGTACCGATTGCCCAAAAGAAAGACAGACGCGGAGCAAACGCATCAATGTCGATGCCTGCGGCAGTTCCGGCGCGAAGATATTCCAAACCGTCGGCCAATGTATAAGCCAACTCGATATCTGCAGTAGCACCAGCTTCCTGCATGTGATAACCGGAGATAGAAATAGAGTTGAACTTCGGCATCTTCTGTGAAGTATATTCGAAGATATCAGAAATAATCTTCATAGAGAATGCAGGCGGATAAATATAGGTGTTACGCACCATGAATTCTTTCAGAATATCGTTTTGGATTGTACCTGCCATTTCTTCCAGTTTGGCACCTTGCTCCAGTCCGGCGTTGATATAGAAAGCCATTACGGGAAGCACCGCACCGTTCATGGTCATGGATACGGACATCTTGCTCAAAGGAATACCATCGAACAGGACTTTCATATTTTCCAACGAACAGATAGACACGCCCGCCTTACCTACGTCGCCCACTACACGCTCGTGGTCGGGGTCGTAACCGCGGTGGGTAGCCAAGTCGAATGCTACCGACAGACCTTTCTGACCGGAAGCCAGGTTACGGCGATAGAAAGCATTTGATTCTTCGGCAGTAGAGAATCCGGCATACTGACGGATAGTCCAGGGACGAAGGGTGTACATTACTGAATACGGACCACGCAGATACGGAGGAAGTCCGGCTGCATAGCCGAGATGTTCCATCCCTTCGAGGTCTTCTTTTGTATAAACAGGCTTCACTTCAATGTGTTCCGGCGTCTTCCAGTCGGCAGAGATACCGTTAGCCTTTTGCCATTCAGCACCGTTGACAGGCTGAAATGCGGCATATATATCGATGTTTTTAAAATCTTTTCTCATCTTGTTATTTACGATTTAACGATTTACAATTTACGATTGAAGTTACTTCTTCAACAACTTGGCGTTAAACTCTTTCAAGGTATCCAGTACGTTGACACGGACATGGATGAAGTTTTCGATACCTGCTGCTTTCAATTCGTCCATACAAGCAGGAGCACCGGCAACGATAAACATGGCGCGACCATCCAAAGCCTTGAAGGCAGGAATTGCATATTCCGCATATTCATCATCGCTCGAACAGATTACAACAATGTCGGCTTTGGCAGCCACAGCCGCTTCCACACCGGCTTCCACCGTTTCAAATCCGAGGTTATCAACCACTTCATAACCGGCACAAGCCAGGAAGTTGCAGGAATATTGCGCACGTGCCTGACGCATCGCCAGATTACCAATTGTCAACATGAACGCTTTCGGACGTTTGCCGGACGCTTCCGTTTCGAGACGCAATGCTTCAAACTCACTCGCAGCACGGTCGAATACCAATGTATCCACATCTTTTTCGCACGTATGGTCTTTTCCTCCGCAACAGCATTTTGCTTCGGCCGGTTGTTTGCCATCGGATTTCTCGTTGAAGTTGGGGAACTGATTGGTACCCAACAATACTTCACGGCGCTGAGCAACCGCTTTGTGACGCGCTTTGTTGCTTTCGTTGACAGCAGTCTGAACTGTTCCGGCTTTCAATGCTGCATAGAAACCTCCGGCTTCTTCGACCGACAAGAACAGGTTCCATGCTTGCTGGGCGATAGATACCGTAAGGTTTTCAATATAATAAGAGCCGGCAGCCGGGTCGATTACTTTATCAAAATGAGACTCTTCCTTCAACAGCAGTTGTTGGTTGCGTGCCAGACGTTCGGAGAATTCATCCGGAGTCTCGTATGTCTTGTCGAACGGAGTGACAGTCATTGAATCCACACCGCCCAATGCGGCACTCATCGCTTCAGTTTGTGTACGGAGCAGGTTTACGTGTGCATCAAACAAAGTAAGATTGAAAGTAGAAGTTTCGGCATGAACCGCCATTTTTGCCGCGCAACGACATTCGCCATTAGCACCTTTGTTATCACAGTCGCGCAGGCATTCAGGATTGTAAGAAGCAACGATATTCGCCCACAATAGACGTGCGGCACGGAATTTAGCTATTTCAAGGAAATAGTTGGAACTGATACCAAAATTGAATTTGATTTTCTTGGCCACTATGGCAGCAGGAACACCGGCATCGGTCAGTTGGCTCATGTATTCATTACCCCAAGCCAATGCATAACCTAATTCCTGAGAAATATAAGCTCCGGCATTGTTCAGCGATAATGCGTTCACATTCAGCACGCGGTAGAAAGGAAGCGGTTGGATAGCTTCAATCAGTGCTTTGGCAGTCTGTACCATATCCCCCTTTTCCTTGCCGCGGGTCAGCATCTTGTTGAAGAAATCATAGTTGATGGAGCCTTTCAACTTCTTCACATCATAATCCTTCTTCTGAAAATAAGCTACCAGCAGATTAGCCAGTTCTACAACGTGTCCCTGACAAGTAGAGAAGTTCAGTTCAACACACTCAGCCTGAATATCATTCAACAGAGTCTCAAGATATTCCGCATTGAGTTCTTTTGCCTTTACATGGAAAGAAAGTGAATCTACACCTTTGTTCAGGATATCCAGTGCTTTCGCATTGGCGTCTTTGGGGCATTCCACTCTGATTTCCTGGCGAACCAGCCACTCATTGTTATCTTTTTTAGTTCCTCTCAGATACGGGAATTCTCCGGGAAGCGCATCAGTAGTTTTTAAACCTTCCAAATCTTCCATCCGGTAGAAAGGTTTCACTTTGAACCCTTCGTTTGTCTTCCAAACGAGCTTCTTCTCAAAATCAGCACCTTTCAAGTCGGCTGTAACTTTCTCCATCCATTGTTCGGTGGAGACAGGAGAAAAGTCTGAGAAGAGTTTTTCTTTTTTGTCTGCCATAGTTTATCTAAAATTAAAACAAGAATTAATATTGTCTTTATTTTTATCTGTCTCTTTCCAAATGTCTGTTGTTCGATTTGCAAATATAATTAATAAGTTCAAACAAAACTTCTTTTTATAGAAAATTCGCACACCTCTCCGTCCTGTATAGAATCCGTATGGAAATTCTTCTTTTGTGCGATTTTTAGTTCTCCTTTTATTTGATTAGCTCCAATGTTATGACTAATTTTGCACCCGTTTTCAAAAAGACATTATAAAAACTACTATAGTTATGGATTGGTTACAAAGTTTATTATGGGACCCCAGTTCCGTGGCACATATCGTGTTCCTCTACGCATTCGTAGTGGCGATGGGTGTATATCTTGGTAAGATAAAGATATTCGGAGTATCGTTGGGCGTCACTTTTGTTTTGTTTGCCGGCATCCTGATGGGACACTTCGGCTTCACTGCCGATACACACATCCTACATTTCATCCGTGAGTTCGGATTGATTTTGTTCGTATTCTGTATCGGTCTTCAGGTGGGGCCGTCTTTCTTCTCTTCTTTCAAAAAGGGAGGAATGACATTAAACCTGTTGGCTGTAGGCATCGTAGTGTTGAACATAGCTGTTGCATTGGGACTTTATTTCCTTTGGGACGGTCGTATTGAATTACCGATGATGGTGGGTATCCTCTATGGAGCTGTAACAAACACTCCGGGTCTCGGTGCTGCCAATGAAGCGTTGAACCAGTTGAGCTACAACGGTCCGCAGATAGCGTTGGGATATGCCTGTGCTTATCCGCTCGGTGTGGTAGGCATTATTGGCTCTATCATCGCTATCCGCTATATCTTCCGTGTCAACATGGCAAAAGAGGAAGAGAGTCTGAAGGCACAAAGCGGAGATGTCCATCTGATGCCACATATGCTGAGTCTGGAGGTGCGTAACGAGTCTATCAACGGAAAAACTCTGATTGAAGTAAAAGACTTCCTTGGACGTCAGTTTGTATGTTCGCGTATCCGTCATGAGGGACATGTCAGTATCCCCGACCATAACACGATCTTCAATGTGGGCGATCAGTTGTATATCGTTTGCTCAGAAGATGATGCTGCCGCTATCACTGTTTTCATCGGTAAAGAAGTGAATATCGATTGGGAGAAACAAGACTTGCCGATGGTATCACGCCGTATACTGGTGACCAAGCCGGAAATAAACGGAAAGACGCTCGGTTCGATGCATTTCCGTAGTATGTATGGTGTGAATATCACACGTGTCAACCGTTCCGGTATGGATCTGTTTGCCGACCCGCATCTGGTATTGCAAGTGGGCGACCGCGTGATGGTAGTAGGACAAGAAGACGCCGTAGAACGTGTAGCAAGGGCACTGGGAAACCAGTTGAAACGCCTAGACACACCGAACATCATTACTATCTTCGTCGGTATCTTCTTGGGAATCCTGCTTGGTAGCCTACCTATCGCTTTCCCAGGTATGCCTACTCCTTTGAAACTTGGTTTGGCAGGCGGACCGCTGGTAGTAGCTATTCTTATCGGCCGCTTCGGACATAAGTTCCACTTGGTGACTTATACGACAATGAGTGCCAACCTGATGCTTCGCGAAATCGGTATCGTGCTCTTCCTTGCGAGTGTGGGTATAGATGCCGGAGCCAACTTCGTACATACAGTGGTTGAAGGTGACGGTTTGCTTTACGTAGGTTGCGGTTTCCTAATCACAGTTATCCCGTTGCTTATCATCGGTGCGGTTGCGAGATTATATTATAAAGTGAACTACTTCACACTGATGGGATTGATAGCCGGTAGCAACACCGACCCACCCGCATTGGCTTATTCCAACCAGGTAACTTCAAGCGACGCTCCCGCAGTAGGATATTCTACTGTTTATCCATTATCCATGTTCCTCCGTATTCTGACGGGACAGATGATATTATTGGCGATGATGTAAATCCAGCTTAGCATATAAACAGTAAAGCCGGCTATATCCTTCAACAGAATATACCGGCTTTATTTATTTTACTTATACCCGTTTTATACTCTCAACTTCAATCTCTTCACCACAAACTCTTCCACAAACCGCACGGTTTCTTCCACACCCAAAGAAGAGGAATCCACGCACAGATGGTAAGTAGCTGCTGCCCCCCAAGTCTTATAGCTATAATAATTATAGTATTCCGAACGTCTCTTGTCTGCTTTTTCGATAATCTCTTCCGCAGCCTCTTCATTCACCTGATGAATCCGGCAAACCCTTTCAATACGGTCTTCCTTCGAAGCCGAAATAAAGATATTCGCGCAACGGGGATGCTCGCGCAAGATATAATCTGCGCAACGCCCTACAAACACACAGGACTTCTCTGCCGCCAAACGACGGATGACATCACTCTGCACTTTAAACAGAGCATCATTGCTCAAACAATTAGTGCATGGCATAGCTCCTTCACTGATAAAAGGGAAACGCATGCCGAACAATCCGCCAATTATACCTTGCGAAGCTTTCTCATCCGCTTTTTCAAAGAATTCCTTACACAGGCCGCTTTCCTCGGAAGCCAGATTAATCAGTTCCTTATCGTAGAAGTCGATTCCCAAACGAGCTGCCAACTTCTCTCCGATTTCCTTGCCGCCGCTACCCAATTGTCGACCGATGTTAATTACATAATTACCGCTCATAGTACATTTTGTTTTATGGTTTGATAGCAAACATACGATTTTTTTCTAAAACCTACATCATCAGACAAAAGTTATATTTGAAAGTAACAATGAATCTTCTTCCCTTTTGGGGATAATACAGATAATTCCTGGAAGTGACTAGAAATTAGAAACTCATGATCACTTAAAATTCTCCGTAAAGAAAACGCCCGCAGGGAAACTATTCTTATTTTTTATATCAAACTGTAAAGCCGGTGTTTTATTGAAATCCAAAATAGCAATATCATTGGTTTTATAATCCGCATATCCTTTCAGAGTGGCAAAATAAACTTCCCCGCTCACCGGATCAACGCCCAAACTGTTATAATAGATCCCTGCATCCTCCACAAACTCTTTTATATCAGCAACTTCTTCCGTCTTATTCTGAGAAAAAATATGTCGGTATAGTTTAAAGCCGGCATTACTGAAATAAATAATATCATCTTTAGCAGAAAACGCAGGGGCAACTCCCCACCCGGCACCAATACTGACATTCAAAGTATGAGAATCAATAATCTTATAATCAACCGGACTGACTTTTATAATACTCGCAGGCTTTGTACATGAAACCCACAAATTCCCATCATACGCTTTAGCAACACCGGATAAAGCACTTTCAAAAGGAACAGTATGTATAACAGCCCCGTCTTGAATAACAAAAAGTCGCTTATTGCCCATCACAAATGTTTTGTCTCCAACCACAGCCATACGTTTTTTCAAAGCACCTTTCGTCCCCTCAACAAAAGTCAGAACTTCGGTGGAAGTATCCAGCATATAGACTCCATTATTATCACGAATATAAAGAGTCTCTCCGACTACAGCCAAATTGGACGGCCAGGACAAAGTAGTATTATCATAAACCTTTTCTTTCTCCAGACTAGTAGCATTCGCAATAGTCAGCAGCCCTTCACCACCATTTTTGGATCCATTTTGAGAAAGTATATACATCTTATTATCACTGATAAACAGATCTTGGCAGACATTACCAAGTAAAGTTTGATTTACCCGATAATATGCACTATCTACCGCTATGCCTTTTGAATCCACAAAGGTCAAGGTTCCGGTTTCATTCCCCATATTTCCTTCATTCAAGATAAAGGCGCCTTTGCCAAACCGACCTTCCACCTTGGCTGTCATAGTCGTTTGAAGGTTTTCTCCCTTATCATCCGACACCGCCAGCCCTATAACATATTCTCCAGTCTTAGGCTGCGAAAATTTATATGTTGAAGCGGTTGAAACTTCCTTTCCGTCTACTGTCCATACAAAATTCACCACTCCAGGCAGATTTTCAACCCGAGCATCCAGATACAATGTATCTAACTGAGCAATCACATTACTTTCCGATTCACTCCCTATCCATACAGATGAGTTCAGACTTTCCTCCTCATCACATGCTGTAAAAAACAGCCCCAAGGCAACAATTGCCAATACCAAATGCTTTTTCATTTCAAATTATCAATTATTTCTGAACTTATTTGCGGGTATCGATATCAACTCCTAAAACATGCAAATCCTCAATCCCTGATATCTCAGTGGAGCATTCACCTAACCAACCGCTTTCCTGATTGACACCGGTATATATCTTTATGAAATCAATTCCCGGCAAATGTACCTTCTGACCTTTTGAATTTACCGCCCAATCTATATCAATAGCAGACTCATCCATGGCATTCTTCTCATTATCAGCATACCCATAACGAAATTTATACAAAACAAAATAACTACCTTTTCCACTTTCATCAACAGCATTTTGAGGTAAACAAGTCCCATTAAATATTATCTTATCCTCTTTTATCCATTCCGGGAAATAGCACTGATTATGAAATCTATTTTTTACTTTATAACCCGAATTTCCCTGGTTATCTTCCCACCGGATATATTTTTCTCTTTCTTCCGAAGTTTCCGGTTCTTTTTCCGGACGATAATAGGTGATTTCATAGTTTCGATAAGTCTTCACATCATTTCCCGCAGCTACAGCCTTGTCATACCATAATTCCAATGCAGCGTCTTCATGAGCACTACCGGCAATCTCATACCATTCGTCCTCATCCGGCATACCATTCTGATTTTTATCATAAGCCACCATGATCACTCCCGGCTCACAACTTCCTCCCTCCGGTGCATCAGGATCCGGATTGGCCGCAGAATAAAAAGCATTGCCAAGTACCCGGAAATCACGTTTTCCGGTAACATTAGTTATTGTATGGTCAAAACCTACTACGACATATCCTCCAAATCCTCCCAACGAAATCATCCCCCTTTCATTATTACCGATAGCAGCTAATACTTTTTCGTTCATAACCTCTTGAGTATCTCCCTCTTCATATTCCGGCAATGCATTAGTAAATTGTCCCACAGCCGGAACAAAATCAAAAACCTTAGTGATATAAGCCGTCGCTCCTTCAAGGTCCGGTTCGATATTATCAAAAGTTACTGTGACCGTAAAGAGATAATCATAATGATTCTCACCTTGTGACGCACGCAAAATCAGTTCATATTCTCCTACCTCTTCAAACATATACTCCAAATCCTTTGTCCGGGCAATTTCACTGCCGTCCAGCAGCCATAAATAAGAAATCCCTTCATCCGACTCACTTTCAACCCGTACCTTCAACAGTTGATCAACAACAACCGCAAAGCCACCCTCCGGTTGCGACACATGGATGTCTTCCTTTTTCAGTAGGTAAGCATCTTCTCCATCATTACATCCCGTGAATACAGTTCCTACAAACAAAGAAACCGCAATGACAAATGCCAGTCTTAAAACTTTCCTATCCATTTTATTCATTATTAGTTATTATTAGTTATTGAAATGTTTTCGTTGTAAAAGCAAAATGAGCCGGTATATCCCCCGCCCTGACTTTCCATCTTTTCTTTCCTTCAGGACTGAAACAGTAAAGATACCCGGGTACAACATAACTTTTCGCATCCGTTACAAATATTTCTTTGGTCTCGGGATTTACAGCTATTCCATACGGAATTGTTATTTCAGTTTCAGTCCCATCAGTAATAAAATTGCGGGATACTATTTTATTTTGTTTCACGTCATAGAGAGCGTAAGTAATAGTATTACTTTCCGTCACATAGCTCCATTCTACACTTGTCATATAAATCGAATCTCCACTCAAGCACATTTCACTGGCAGCAACTCCCAAATTTCCTGTCACACGATCTGTCTGAGTATCTATAATAAAAACATCCGATCCCGTTCCATAATAATCTCCTCTCGAACTCACATATATACGTCCGTATCTATCCAACTTCATACGGTGAAGATTTATAGCTACATCAATTGTTTTAATAACTTGAAAGGTCTTCAAGTCAATCACCGATACCGTCCGGTCATAATCCGGGAAACGATAACCGCCGGAATTGGCAACATAAAGTTTCCCGTCCTTTATTACCATTTCTTCCGGTTGATAGCCGACTACCACTTCACGGGTTACAGCCAAACTTGTCGTATCCACCTCAACCACTTTTCCCGGACGCGCATTGGGATCTATTCCGACAGGACCTGCATAAGAACTTACATAAGCCTTTCCGTCATTAAAAGTGATATACCGGCAATTTATCACATTTATTTGCCCCAGATGCTGTGCCGTTTCCACATCCATCACCTCTATAAAATTCGAGCAATTGATTACAGCATACAGCTTATCTCCATAAATCTGCAAATCATTTCCAACATCCCCCAGTTCTTTCACTACGGACGGATTTCGCTCGGCATAAATATTACGATGATACTTACCGGTAGTACTGTCATAAAAATCAAGCGTACACTTATTACTTCCCATATTTCCTTCATTGAGAAGATACATTCCTTTAATGCTGACGCTCCCTAAAGCTCCCTTGCCAACGTCTATTTCGTCAGAAGGTAGAACCGGAAGCTCGTCCCGACAAGCCAGCAAACAACAACCTGTTAATATACCAAGCAAGGCACGCGAAAGAATATTATTCACAATCATATCGTTAAGTTTAAAATGAATTTAAAGTTAGTTCCGGGCATCGGATAAGACCTCACCACCTCATATTGTTGATTAAAAATATTATTTACTTCCAAGGTCAATTTGAAATCATACTTTCTCCAACTGAATTTCTTAGCCAAAGAAAAATCACTTGTATACCAAGGGAGACGATAATTCTCCGGAGTATTGGCCGAAACATCATAGCGCTCTCCCGTATATACAAAGCTATAATTCAATTCCCATGATTTATATCCCGCATTTAATATAGCCGATCCACTATGCCAAGGGATATACGATATTTGCCCCCCATACGTATCTTTATCCGATTTATCAGTAAAATCCTGCGCTTTCTGATACGTATATGATAACCGGCTGTCAAATACCCAATCGTTACCAAACTTCCAAAGTCCTTGCAAAACGACATCCACTCCTTTTATTTTAACAAGTCCCATATTAATCATTGTCCAACGAAAGAAATTATTGGTAGGAGTAGCTATTATTTTATTTTCCACCTCATTATAATACGCATCCAATTGCACATTCAGTGCTTGCAGCCAGGTTCCGGAAGATAATTTCTGATAAGTGAATCCTACGTTATACTGATTAGTATACTCAGGTTTCAGCTTTATATTCCCTATAAATGTATAATACAAATCGTTCAAAGTCGGCATACGAAATATCCGTTTGTAAAAAGCACGCAGATTTAAATCAATATTCTTGAAAGGTTTATAAGAAGTGATAACGGTAGGAGTAAATTCCATCTTATTCCCAGCCGAAGTAGTATCTGAAGCTACGTTCTCATTTACAAAAGTTCCCAAGACACTGGCCTGCAACTTAAAGCGCTCAAGATGCAAAGAGGTAGCTGCCGCTACCAACGCCGTATTTCTTCGGGGATAAGGGAAATCAGTCAAATTAGCGTTCAGTTTATTCCATTGGTAGTCTGCTGAAATATTTATATCCCAAAAAGGAAAAAGAGTAACCCTGTTAGCCATTGACAAGTAAACTTCCTGTTGGCGATATGTATTATTTACATACATGGTAGCCTCCTCCTTTTGGGGATCCGCCAGATAATGCAGATAATCATATGCGTATTTGGCATTCAACAACAGACTGTACACATCACCAAAATCTTTTTTGAAAGAAGACTGGAAAAAGAAATTTGTATCCCATTGGCGATCCTCATGTGAGAAACGATTCCGCACAACAGCACCGGGATATCCACGTTCTGAATTATAAAAATAAGCTTTCGTACGCCAATAACCACTTTTTATCTTGCCATATAAGCCGCCCTCAGCACGCAGCGCATTGACATCCCCATTACGGCGTACTGCCGTTGTATCATATCCTCCATCCACCGCATAAGTAAATTTATACTTTCCGGTTGTATACATATATTCAGTACTAAGTGACGTACTCACATTCTCACTCAGTTTCTGTTCCCAAAGCAAAGAGGGATTGACAACTCCGAAAGAACCCGTCTTAAAAGTCGCTTTCACATGATAAGCCCTATTCTCCTGAAAAACAGGTATTCTTGACTGTAGATAAATAGAACCTGCAGAACCAAAATCTTTCGCTGATTGGAAAATGGCACTTTTCTGACCATTATATAAAGTGACAGCTTCCATATTATCCAAAGAGAAACGTCCCAAATCAACCACTCCATTCTGCGCATTACCCAGTTCAATGCCGTCATAAAACACTCCTACATGATTCGTTCCCATACTTCGGATATTAACGGTCTTCAGTCCTCCTATTCCACCATAATCCTTTATTTGTACTCCGGAAAAATAACGTATAGCGTCCGCTACCGAATGCGCCGCCAGTTTCTCCAACTTATCCCCTGATAAAAATTGCACCGGAATTACCTCCTTGTTAATTCTGGCAGTAACCACTACTTCATTAAGATGATGCAAGCTGTCCAGTTTGCTTTGTGCTGATAACAATAAAGTCATACTCAGAAAGCATCCTATCCACAATACCCTAAAATAAATCCGCCCGAACATAATCCTCCTGTTTATTAATTAAAATAATAAACTTTCATAGGGTTACAGCGAGGATGCAATTTTCCATACACTCAAACATATACACGTGCTTCTCCCCGCATAATAGGGACACTCAAAAAGGGGATATTCCTCCTTCCTGAAACTTCACATCACCAATCAAAGATGTATTTTGAATAAAAAACCGCACTCTTCAAACTCCAATCCCGGAAAGTTTCAAGAATTCAACTTTGGCAGGTCTTCTGACTTACTCCATTTTCCTGACGCCCTTCCCATTCCTCCAAAGCGGAACAGTGGATTTGAGTATTGTAGGAAAACTTTTGGCGGAGCTTACAGCAGCGGGTCTGTTCAGGATTTACACCTGATTCCCTTTTCACCACTCTTTCCGTAGAATCGGAAAAGTGACACCAAAATTTCTGGGGGCAAAGATACACAAATAGAAACAAATCGGAAGAAAAATCCAACTAAAATAAAAACAAACTAATAATAAGTCCTATCTTTGCCGTTCGAAAGGACCCACTATTATTTTTTTCTAATTAAACATCTTATAAAAGTGAAATCTCCTGCTCTGACTATCACGTTACTTTGCCTGCTCTTTTTGGCAAGCTGTATCACCCGTAACAAGACATCTCTGGAAGCATTCAACCAAGATGTATATACCCCTGAATACGCTTCGGGATTTAAAATCCTAGGTGCCGAAAACGCCGCCAGCACGCTTATACAGATTACCAACCCGTGGCAAGGCGCCAACGATGTAACAATGTCCTATTTTGTTGCACGCAACGGCGAGCAAGCGCCTGCCGGATTCAATGGTCCCGTTATCCCTGCCGGAGCCAAACAGATTGTATGTATGTCTTCTTCCTACATTGCCATGCTTGACGCATTGGGAGAAATTAGCCGGATCGTCGGAGTTTCGGGTATCGATTATATCGCCAATCCCTACATCCTTGCCCACAAAGATTCAATCAAGGATATGGGTCCTGAAATGAACTACGAACTGTTGATTGGATTAAAACCCGACGTAGTTTTGCTTTATGGCATAGGTGACGCCCAAACCGCTGTAACGGACAAGTTAAAAGAACTTTCCATACCTTATTTATATATGGGAGAATACTTGGAAGAATCACCGCTCGGCAAAGCTGAATGGATGATTGTTCTTTCCGAACTGACAGACAAACGGGAAAAGGGAATAGAAATATTCCGGGAAATCCCCCAACGTTATCATGCACTGAAAGCCCTCACAGATTCCGTCAGCCAGCGCCCTACCGTAATGTTCAACACTCCGTGGAACGATAGTTGGGTAATGCCTTCTACCCAAAGCTACATGGCACAGTTGGTTGCAGACGCAGGTGCAGAGTATATTTATAAAGAAAACAATTCCAACAGTTCAACCCCTATCGGACTGGAAACGGCCTATGGCCTGATACAAAAAGCCGATTACTGGATTAATGTCGGTTCGGCGACTACGCTTGATGAGCTGAAAGCTGTGAACCCCAAATTCGCAGATGCTAAAGCCGTGAACGAAAAGACTGTTTATAATAATAACTTACGGTTGACACCGACAGGCGGAAACGATTATTGGGAATCGGCAGTTGTCCGTCCCGATGTAGTGTTGCGTGATCTGATTCATATTTTCCATCCGGAGCTCGTTTCCGATTCACCTTATTATTATAGACACCTGGAATGAAACAATCCCGCAGACACACCGCTCTATTATTCATCGCATTAGGAATAGTTGCCATTTTATTACTATTAGTAGATATGGCAACGGGAGATACTTTCATCCCTATATCAAAGATATGGACAGTACTCACCGGGGGGGAATGTGACGAAACCACCCGCAATATAATTCTCTCCATCCGCTTTACCCGTGTCATAGTGGCTGCATTGATAGGTGTAGCGCTTTCAGTAAGCGGTCTGCAAATGCAGACAGTTTTCCAGAATCCGCTGGCAGATCCTTACCTGTTGGGAGTAAGCTCCGGGGCAGGTCTTGGAGTAGCATTGTTTATACTAGGCGCCCCGCTTCTCGGTTGGACAGATTTTCCCTTTCTGCAATCAATCGGTATTGTAGGTTCGGGGTGGATAGGGACTTCCGCCATACTACTGGGAGTAGCCATCATCAGTCGCAAAGTAAAGAATATATTAGGTGTACTGATTATGGGAGTCATGATAGGTTACGTGGCAGGAGCTATCATCCAGATATTACAATACCTAAGTTCTGCAGAACAACTGAAAATGTTCACACTCTGGTCTTTGGGCTCGCTTAGTCACATCACGACAGGGCAATTAACGATTATGATACCAGTAATATGCATAGGGTTGCTGCTATCCATCGCCTGCATCAAATCACTGAATCTGTTGTTGCTTGGTGAAAATTATGCACGCACTATGGGAATGAACATCAAGCGTTCAAGAACGCTTATTTTTATATCCACCGCATTACTGACAGGAACGGTCACAGCCTTTTGCGGTCCGGTAGGATTCATCGGGCTGGCTATCCCACATATCACACGGATTCTGTTTGACAACGCCGATCACCGGATATTGATGCCGGGTACGATGCTGACAGGGTTGATCGGGATGTTGATTTGTGACATCATAGCCAAGAAGTTTCTGTTGCCGGTGAATTGCATCACTGCGCTATTGGGGGTTCCGGTTATTTTATGGGTAATAGGTAAAAACTTGCGTATATTCAAATGATTCAACTGAAAGATCTGACATTAGGATACGAACAACGTATATTGCTGGAGAAAGTTTCCACCCATATCACGGGCGGGCAGCTTGTTGCACTGCTCGGACGAAATGGTACAGGGAAAAGCACGCTTCTCCGTGCCATTATGGGACTGGAAACACCTAAAAACGGAGAAATCATCTTGCATGGGAAAAACATCGCTTCACTGAAGCCGGAGAAATTAGCCCGGAAGATTAGTTTTGTAACCACCGACAAAGTACGCATCGCCAACCTGCGTTGCAAAGATGTAGTCGCATTGGGACGTGCTCCTTATACCAACTGGATCGGACAGTTACAGGCGGAAGATGAGAAAAGAGTGGTTACTGCCATGCAGCTGGTAGGAATGTCCGGTTATGTAGAAAAGACAATGGATAAGATGTCCGACGGAGAATGCCAACGCATCATGATAGCACGCGCACTTGCACAGGATACACCTATCATTCTTCTTGATGAGCCTACTGCTTTTCTAGATTTACCTAATCGCTACGAACTCTGTCTGCTACTGAAAAAACTCACGCAAACGGAAGAAAAATGTATCCTGTTTTCTACACACGACCTAGACATCGCCCTGTCTCTCTGCGACACGATCATGCTGATTGACAACCCACAATTGTATAGTCTCCCCACAAATGAGATGATAACGAGCGGACATATAGAAAGACTATTTCAAAATGAAATGGTGACATTTGATGCCAAGACTATCAAAATAAAAATCAAACAAATATTCTCCTAAAATACTCCTTATAAATTATTTTAAAGAAAATCCCTTGCCACATACCGCAGCAAGGGATTTTCATTCAAAAGGAATACAATTATCAATCCTTCTATATTCTCAGAAATAAAACTATGCTTTATTCTTGATTATCATCACCTCAATAATAGATATGGCAGTCTGTTCAGGAACCCCAAGAACTTCCGCCAACTGATTGATGATGTCTTTTTCTTCTTCTTCGAGCACTCCGTCTGCCAATGCAATATCTACCGCACAAGCAAAAGCGGTAAGTTTCAAATCATCCGATAATTCGGCTGCCGAAGCATTGACCAATGCACTCGGACCGTCTTTCTTCAATATCTTAAAAAGTTTATCGAACAACTTGTCAAAAGCAGGCCCGGAAAAGTTATCGTATATTTTCAATCGACGAATATAATTAACAATCCCATTCCATTCAGATTCAGCAATAGAACCATCTGCTCCTGCCATAGCAAGTGCAATTCCTGCAAAAGCCTCTTGTTGTGTTAATTTCGTTTCTTCTGATGCAGTTTGAAAGATTTTATCAAAAAGTCCCATTTGTTTAAAAATTTAAGTTTTTTGTAAATTAGTTATCTAGTGAAAGTCTCATAACTTTCACACAAATATAAATACTAATCATCAAATATAAAACTTTTGAAGCTGTTTTTCCTTTTTTTAACTCAGGAAATAAGATATATAGCTATTTAGAGAAACTATGCTTTCACAATACGGATGACGCAAAGAAACCGACAGCACCGATACAAATCAGATTTACCATATCGTTTTTCACAAAGACCAGAATAAGCAAAGAGAAAATACAGGCAACAATATTCACACGGAAATATTTTATTTCAGCAATACGGGCCAACAAGAAAGCACCCAATAAAGTTCCTTTTTGAATATCTTTTAAACCTACAATACAAGATATAAAGGAAGATTTAGAAAAAATAATAGGCATGCTGCATTTCGTTGAAGAACAAAACTCTTTTACAGTAAAGAACTACGAAACATCTAAACTCATACCATGACTTTTTTTTAATTTCTGACTCTGCCATGGTCCTATTTAGAGCCTGTTTAAATTTTCCTGAGATTATGTTAGATAGGCTTTACCGACCTGTTTTTATTCGTCACATAGTCTCCGTCATGCTCCTCACAATAACAGAAAATATACTCGAAAGCAACTCTCAAAACTGTGTCGGGCAAAACTCGGAGCAGGCTCTTAATAACCCACTTTTCATTCATTAATAGAAAAGTTCTCTTTCATTAATTGTAAACTTCTTATTATCAGTATGTAAACTTGTTTTTCGTTAACCGTAATCTATAAACGCAAGCTTTGTTTATAAAAACAAAGGCTTTGATTATAAAAACAAAGCTTGCAATTATATAATCAAAGCTTGCGTTTATAGTTTGCATCGAATGAAAAGAAAGTTTCCTTCCTGTCCGAAGGAACTTTATACTTAATGGGCGGGAAGTTTGCTATTAATAGCCAAGAGCGCAACTGTTAATACCCCTTCCGCCAACTACAGACGGACGCGACAAGAAGAGCCGGGGTAAGTTAAAATATCAGCTATAAGATTATGACTGAAGAGAATTTAAACAGGCTCTCTGTTTGTCTATGTCTCTTAGTATTCATTAAAGCCTGGTGCAGCAAACCAGTCGTCAGACAGGCTTCTTCCGGAATTGCCGGAACTGCCACCAAAGCATTGTTCCCGCTATCAGACTGGCTGTCAAGTCAGAAATCGGCATGCTTATCCAGACTCCTAATTGTCCATAATAACGAGGAAGAATCAGCAGGCAGGGAATCAGGATAAGAACCTGACGGGATATCGAAAGGAAGATTGCTTTGCTTGCCATACCGATGCTCTGGAAGAAATTGGAAGTCACCATCTGAAAACCGACAATAGGAAAGAACATCACTACAATACGCAATCCTTTGGCAGAAATATCCACCAGTTCTTGATGCGTAGTAAAGATAGAAACTGCCAATTTGGGAATCAACATTCCCATCAGAAATCCGGCAGTGGTTACGATAGTAGCGGCATAAATCGTTATTTTCAAGACTTTTGTCACGCGCAGATATTGCTTGGCCCCATAATTGTAGCCGGCAATCGGCTGCATGCCTTGGTTCAACCCCATTACAATCATGACAAAAAGAAATACCAGCCGGTTGACAATACCAAATGCTCCGATAGCCAAGTCGCCACCGTGATGCTGCAAGCCTTGATTTATAAGAATCACAATAAAACAGGCCGCCAGATTCATAAGAAAAGGCGCCATACCGATAGCCAAAGAATCGGCTACGATTTTCTTCTTCAACCGAAAAATTCCTTTATGGAAGTGTAGCAGTTCTTCTTTATTAGAGAATAGTTTGAACTGCCATGCCAATGCGATGACCTGTGCAGTAATGGTAGCGATAGCAGCCCCCTGTATTCCCCAGCCGAAGCCATAGATAAAAACAGGATCGAGTATCGTGTTAATCACCACCGTAGCAATCGTAGCATACATCGCCTTCTGCGGATGCCCCGCCGAACGAAGTACGGCATTCAACCCTAAATAAAGGTGAGTGACAACGTTGCCCAATAAGATTACGACCATATAATCACGAGCATAGCCTACCGTGGCGTCACTACCCCCGAAGAAATATAGAATCGGATCTAGAAACATCAATGTGACGACTGTAAAGGCAAGTCCGATGATAATATTCAGTACCAGCACATTGCCAAGCACCCGTTGTGCGGTGTCGTAATCTTTCTGTCCCAATTTCACCGAAACCAATGTAGCCGCACCTACCCCCACCAAAGAGCCGAAGGCGGCGGCAAGATTCATCAGCGGAAAGGTCAATGCCAATCCGGAGATAGCCATCGCCCCTACTCCATGACCAATGAAAATACTATCTACCATATTATAAAGAGAAGACGCCGTCATGGCGATAATTGCCGGAATGGCATACTGCATTAAAAGCTTTCCAATCTTTTCCGTACCCAACGCAGTGGGTGTCTTTTGTACTGTCATACCTATTAGTTTGAGGATGCAAAGATACAAAAAAGAGACAGATTACAGGATATATGAGAAAAGTTTCGTATTTTTGCCCACAAAATTGAGTTAATACGTAACGAAATGAATATATTAGAACTAAGTGAACAGGAAATTATTCGACGTAACAGTCTGAATGAGCTTCGTGCAATGGGTATTGATCCGTACCCTGCAGCAGAGTATGTAACCAATGCTTTCTCTACAGATATTAAAGCTGAATTTAAAGACGACGAAGAGCCACGCCAAGTTTCCGTAGCCGGACGTATCATGAGCCGCCGCGTAATGGGTAAAGCTTCTTTTATTGAATTACAGGACTCCAAAGGTCGCATCCAGGTGTACATCACCCGCGATGATATCTGTCAGGGAGAAGACAAGGAACTATACAACGCTGTATTCAAACGCCTGCTCGACTTAGGTGACTTTATCGGTATCGAAGGTTTTGTGTTCCGCACACAAATGGGTGAAATCAGTATCCATGCAAAAAAACTGACTGTACTGGCAAAGTCTATCAAACCGTTGCCTATCGTTAAATACAAAGACGGAGTAGCTTACGACTCTTTTGAAGATCCCGAACTCCGTTATCGCCAACGCTATGTCGATTTGGTAGTAAACGACGGCATCAAAGAAACATTCCTGAAACGTGCCACCGTAGTGAAAACACTGCGCAACGTTTTGGATGAAGCCGGCTACACGGAAGTGGAAACTCCTATCCTACAATCTATTGCCGGTGGAGCCAGTGCACGCCCGTTCATCACTCACCATAACTCACTGGATATAGACCTTTACCTGCGCATCGCAACGGAACTTTATCTGAAAAGACTGATTGTAGGTGGTTTTGAAGGTGTATATGAAATAGGTAAGAACTTCCGCAACGAGGGTATGGACAAGACTCACAATCCGGAATTTACCTGTATGGAACTTTATGTTCAATACAAGGACTATAATTGGATGATGAACTTTACCGAGAAGTTACTGGAACGTATCTGTATCGCTGTAAACGGCTGTACGGAAAGCGTTGTTGACGGAAAGACCATCAGTTTCAAAGCTCCTTACCGCCGTCTGCCTATCCTCGATGCTATCAAGGAAAAGACCGGTTACGATCTGAACGGCAAGAGCGAAGAAGAAATCCGCCAAGTCTGCAAGGAACTGAAAATGGAGGAAATCGACGACACAATGGGTAAAGGTAAGTTGATTGACGAAATCTTCGGTGAATTCTGCGAAGGTACTTACATCCAGCCGACTTTCATCACCGATTATCCGGTTGAAATGTCTCCGCTGACCAAGATGCATCGTTCTAAACCGGGACTGACCGAACGTTTCGAGTTAATGGTAAACGGCAAGGAACTTGCCAACGCCTACTCGGAATTGAACGACCCGATCGACCAGGAAGAACGTTTTAAAGAGCAAATGCGTTTGGCCGACAAGGGAGACGACGAAGCGATGATTATCGACCAGGACTTCCTGCGTGCTTTACAATATGGTATGCCTCCTACATCGGGTATCGGTATCGGCATCGACCGTCTGGTTATGTTAATGACCGGCCAGACTACCATTCAGGAAGTATTATTCTTCCCGCAAATGCGTCCGGAAAAAGTAGTGAAAAAAGACGCTGCCGCTAAATATATGGAACTGGGAATCACAGAAGATTGGGTTCCGGTGATCCAAAAAGCCGGTTACAACACTGTAGCTGACATGAAAGATGTCAATCCACAGAAGTTGCACCAGGACATCTGCGGTATCAACAAGAAATATAAATTAGCACTGACCAACCCGTCGGTAAACGACGTAACTGATTGGATACAGAAAATTAAATAAGTTCTTCATCCAAATTCATACAAATGAAATTACCCGGTAAGATAGCGATAATGGGCGGTGGAAGTTGGGCCACAGCTATTGCAAAGATGTGTCTGGCTCAAGAAGACTCTATCAATTGGTATATGCGACGCGACGACCGCATCGCCGATTTCAAGAGATTGGGGCACAATCCGGCTTATCTGACAGGAGTAAAATTCGATACAAAGCGTATCTGTTTCAGTTCCAACATCAACGATGTTGTGAAAGAATCAGATACGCTGATCTTCGTCACTCCTTCCCCTTATCTGAAAGTTCACTTGAAAAAGCTGAAAACCAAGATAAAGGATAAGTTCATCATCACCGCTATCAAAGGAATCGTACCCGACGACAACGTTATCGTATCAGAATACTTCACCAAGGAATACGGTGTTCCTCCCGAAAACATAGCTGTACTGGCAGGTCCCTGCCATGCAGAAGAAGTAGCCTTGGAACGCCTCTCTTATCTGACCATTGCCTGCCCGGACAAAGACAAAGCACGCATCTTTGCACGCCGTCTGGGAAGCAGTTTTATCAAAACATCTGTTAGTGACGACGTATCAGGTATCGAATATAG
Source organism: Bacteroides acidifaciens (assembly GCF_024623065.1). Taxonomy (GTDB): domain Bacteria; phylum Bacteroidota; class Bacteroidia; order Bacteroidales; family Bacteroidaceae; genus Bacteroides; species Bacteroides acidifaciens. Next base: position 18,373 of record NZ_JANJZR010000021.1, on the reverse strand, counting down.
TTCGGTACTCAAAAACGTGTATGCTATCGCTGCCGGCATTTGCAGCGGACTGAAATACGGTGACAACTTCCAAGCCGTACTGATTTCCAACGCTATCCAGGAGATGAACCGTTTCCTGAATACGGTGCACCCGTTGAACAGAAACGTAGACGAATCTGTTTATCTCGGAGACTTGCTGGTGACGGGATACTCCAACTTCAGCCGTAACCGGACATTCGGTTCGATGATAGGCAAGGGATATTCCGTAAAGAGCGCACAGATTGAAATGGAAATGATTGCCGAAGGTTACTACGGTACGAAATGTATCAAGGAAATCAACAAGCATCATCATGTCAATATGCCGATACTGGACGCTGTATACAATATCTTGTACGAACGCATCTCGCCTATGATTGAGATTAAATTACTAACTGATTCTTTTAGATAACCTTTAAACAAGAAAGATATGATTAGCTTGAACATTGAAAAAACTTTTGGATTTATCTCCAAAGAAAAGGTTTCTGCCTACGATGCAGAGGTAAAAGCCGCACAGGAAATGCTGGAAAAAGGAACCGGAAAAGGCAACGACTTCTTAGGTTGGCTACACTTGCCGTCTTTTATCAGCAAAGAACATTTGGCTGAATTGAACGCTACTGCAAAAGTTTTGAGAGACAACTGCGAAGTAGTAATCATTGCCGGTATCGGTGGTAGCTACCTAGGTGCCCGTGCTGTAATCGAGGCTTTGTCTAACAGCTTCACTTGGTTGCAGGACAAGAAAACGGCTCCTGTCATGATTTATGCCGGACACAACATCAGCGAAGATTATCTGTATGAACTCACCGAATATCTGAAAGACAAGAAGTTCGGTGTTATCAATATCTCCAAATCAGGAACGACAACCGAAACTGCGCTTGCGTTCCGTCTGTTGAAAAAACAATGCGAAGACCAACGTGGCAAGGAAACCGCCAAACAGGTTATCGTAGCCGTTACAGATGCTAAAAAAGGTGCTGCACGTGTTACTGCCGACAAGGAAGGATACAAAACATTCATCATCCCCGATAACGTAGGCGGACGTTTCTCTGTCCTGACTCCGGTTGGTTTGCTGCCAATTGCTGTTGCCGGATTCGACATTGAGCAACTAGTTGCCGGTGCTGCCGACATGGAAAAGGCATGTGGCGCAGACGTTCCGTTTGCCGAAAACCCTGCTGCTATCTACGCTGCTACCCGTAACGAACTGTACAGAAACGGAAAGAAAATCGAAATCCTCGTCAACTTCTGCCCGAAACTGCATTATGTAAGCGAATGGTGGAAACAGCTATACGGAGAATCAGAAGGTAAGGACAACAAGGGTATTTTCCCCGCATCAGTAGACTTCTCTACTGACCTTCACTCTATGGGACAATGGATTCAAGAAGGTGAACGCTCTATCTTCGAAACTGTTATCTCACTGGATAAGGTAGACCATAAACTGGAAGTTCCTTTTGACGAAGCAAACCTGGACGGCCTGAATTTCTTAGCCGGCAAACGTGTGGACGAAGTGAACAAGATGGCGGAACTCGGTACTCAGTTGGCTCACGTAGACGGTGGCGTACCTAATATGCGTATTGTTCTTCCTTCATTGAACGAATACAATATCGGCGGTTTGCTGTATTTCTTTGAGAAGGCTTGCGGCATCAGCGGTTATCTGCTGGGCGTGAATCCGTTCAACCAACCAGGTGTAGAAGCATACAAGAAAAATATGTTTGCCTTGCTTGACAAACCGGGTTATGAAGAAGAGTCTAAAGCGATTCGCGCTAAATTGTAATAGAATAAAGTCTATATATAAAAAAGAAGCGGTTTTCTGTAAACCGCTTCTTTTTTATATCCTGTGCCGAAGTTGTTTTTATTCTTTTCCGTCACCTTTATTCCTCTTTTTCATCATCGACCTTTGTTTTTAAGCCGATTTCTTCTTGTGCTCCTTCACATTCAGCCTTCGAAGAAAGATAAAAAGATAACTTAACTTCACCATCTTCATTGACATGAATAACAGTAGCCTCCACCTCTACTTTGGTTTGCCTTACTCCGTCCTTAAAACGATATTGCCCTTTACTTTCATCAGTCAAATTACCTTCTGTAGAGATTTCCGATTCCGTCAAAAATTTGGGTTTAGCTTTTACTTCTTCATCATTCTGAAGTGTAAAAGTTTTCAATTCGGCACCATTTCCATCCAAAAGTAAAAGAGCCTTTACCTCGTCTCCCACTTTCAGAGCCGGCAACTCATCCATTTTATTGGCATAGTCTTCTTCTTTTGCACTATCACCATCCGATTCAACCTTCACATGTAGCTTTTCGATCTTTATCACAGGACTTTCCCCACTATTGGAACAAGCGCCTAAAAACAATGGTAGCAACAATAATACTCTCTTTTTCATGCTATCGTCGAGTTTATAACGTTACAAAAATACACATAATCTTCTAAACAGCAAATATTTGTGTAGTTAATCACACAACGGCCTTGTTTACAACTATCTCGCCATTCTACTCCATCTCTCATTTTTTATCGTTATCTTTGCCTCGCATATGGGGATAATTTAAAACGACTCAACTTTAAAAAAAGAATAGAATGAAACAAAATGTACTAAAGAAATCCTACGGATTCGTGTTGCTATGTAGCTTGCTATTATTGATGGTATCAATCAGCAGTTGCCAAGAAAGTAAACTCAAAGCAATAGTTACTATTGCAAACAAACAATGCCCAATGGATATGGGAGAAGTCGGTACGATTACCAGCATCACTTATGACGGGAGCAATGTGGTGTACACGCTCAACATGAATGAAAGCATTACCGATATAACCATCTTGAAGGACAACCCCGAAAGCATGAAAGAGTCTATCAAGATTATGTTCCGGAATCCGGCGAAAGATGTCAAAGAGATGCTTAAACTGGTAGCCGAATGTAACGCAGGACTTCAAATGAAGTTTGTAGGGAAAGACTCCGGCCAGGAGGCAGTCTGCGAACTCACCCCCGAAGAAGTGAAAGAAGTTCTCAAAGCCGAATCCGACCCGTCACAAAGCGAACGTGCCAAACTTGAAGCACAACTGAAAATGGCAAATCTGCAATTCCCGATGCAGGCAAGCGAGGAAATCCTTATAGAAAAAATCGAACTTATTGATGAATCGGTTGTTTATATCTGCAAAGTAGATGAAGACGTATGTCCCATCAGCCAGATTGAAGCAAATGCGGAAGAAGTAAAGAAAGGAATTGTTGCAAATTTGGCTGCACAGTCCGACCCGGCAACTCAGGTATTCTTGAAAACCTGTATCAACAATGATAAAAGCGTAGCTTACAGATATATCGGAACGAAATCGGGCAATCATTATGATGTAGTCATCACCCTGCCTGAATTGAAGAAAATGATAATAAAAAAATAAGTATTACGAGAAAAGATTCTACGACGTACCAAGTATGAAAAAGAAACTGAAAGCCGTCTTGTTCGACATGGACGGTGTACTTTTCAACTCTATGCCCTACCACTCCGAAGCCTGGCATAAAGTAATGAAATCTCACGGGCTCACCCTCAGCCGCGAAGAAGCGTATATGCACGAAGGACGGACGGGAGCTGCTACTATCAACATCGTATTCCAACGTGAACTAGGCAGGGAAGCTACCCAGGAAGAGATAGAAAGTATCTATCAGGAGAAAAGTGTCCTGTTCAATTCGTATGCGGAAGCGGAACGTATGCCCGGTGCATGGGAGTTATTACAAAAAATAAAGAGTGAAGGACTGGTTCCTATGGTAGTGACCGGTTCGGGGCAGTTATCGCTGCTCGAGCGATTGGAGCACAACTTTCCGGGCATGTTCAAAAAAGAATTGATGGTTACGGCTTTCGATGTAAAATACGGAAAGCCACACCCGGAACCTTATCTAATGGCACTTAAAAAAGGCGGATTGAACGCAGACGAAGCCGTTGTCATAGAAAACGCTCCGTTGGGAGTGGAAGCCGGACACAAAGCGGGCATCTTCACGATTGCTGTAAACACAGGACCGCTGGACGGACAGGTCTTACTGGATGCAGGAGCTGATTTATTGTTCCCTTCCATGCAAGCACTTAGTGAAGCCTGGGACTCCCTGAACATATAAACATCCGTTTTATTCATTAATATGTTTATCTTTATAATACCGATTCTACTATGCAAAAGTTATTATCCTTACCCCCTAACTTAATCCAGTGTTTTCACGAACTGGAAGAAGTGAATCACGCCGACTGGTTTTGTACGTCAGACCCTATTGGAAGCAAACTGGGTTCCGGCGGTGGAACTACCTGGCTGTTGCAAGCCTGCCATCAGGAATTTGCACCTCAGGATACTTTTAGCAACTGGATAGGACGCGAGAAGAGGATATTGCTTCATGCGGGCGGACAAAGCCGCCGTCTGCCAAGCTACGGGCCTTCCGGTAAGATACTAACTCCCATCCCCATTTTCAGTTGGGAACGAGGACAGAAGTTGGGGCAGAACCTGCTGTCATTGCAGCTTCCGCTATACGAAAGAATCATGAAACAAGCTCCTGCCGGACTGAACACGCTGATAGCCAGCGGAGATGTATATATCCGTTCGGAAAAGCCGTTACAAGACATTCCCAATGTAGATGTCGTGTGCTACGGTCTTTGGGTGAACCCATCACTGGCAACACACCATGGTGTGTTTGTATCCGACCGGAAAAGCCCGGAAGTTCTCGACTTCATGTTGCAGAAACCTTCGCTTGAAGAATTGGAGAGTTTATCCAAAACACATCTTTTCTTGATGGACATCGGCATTTGGATTCTAAGTGACCGTGCCGTGGAAGTATTGATGAAGCACTCGTTAAAAGAAGGAACGAACGATATTAATTATTATGATTTATATTCAGACTACGGATTGGCCCTGGGAGAGCATCCCAAGACAGAAGATGAAGAAATCAACCAACTGTCTGTAGCCATATTACCTTTACCTGGTGGAGAATTCTATCACTATGGCACAAGCCGTGAACTAATTTCTTCCACACTATCCATCCAGGATAAGGTACGCGACCAGAGAAAAATCATGCACCGGAAAGTAAAACCCAATCCGGCTATTTTTATTCAGAATTCTATCACGCAGATTTCTCTTTCGGCCGATAACGCCAACCTTTGGATTGAGAACAGCCATATAGGAAAAGGCTGGAAACTGGGTTCCCGGCAAATCATTACCGGAGTACCGGAAAATTATTGGAACGTCTGTCTGCCGGATGGTATCTGTGTAGATATTATTCCTGTCGGTGAACACGATTTCGTAGCCCGCCCATATGGATTGGATGATGTATTCAAAGGAGCGTTGGAAAAAGTAACGACTACTTATCTCAATATCCCGTTCCCGCAATGGATGGAAGAAAGGGGAATTACGTGGGACGACATCAAAGGTCGCACGGACGATTTGCAGGCCGCTTCCATATTCCCTAAAACTGCTTCAATAGAAGAACTGGGGATATTAGTACGCTGGATGACGTCAGAACCCCAAATGGAAAAAGGAAAAGAACTTTGGCTGAAAGCGGAAAAAGTTTCGGCTGATGAAATTTCGGCAGGTGCTAATCTTAAACGCCTTTATACACAACGCAGCAGTTTCCGCAAAGAGAACTGGAAAGGATTGGCAGCCAACTATGAAAAGAGCGTGTTCTACCAACTCGATTTGCAGGATGCAGCCCATGAATTTGTACGTTTGGATTTAGATACTCCCGACACACTGAAAGAGGATGCCGCACCAATGGTTCGGATACACAACCGCATGCTCCGTGCACGGATTATGAAGTTACGTGGAGAAGATGCTTATCAAAAAGAAGAACAGGCTGCTTTCCAACTGCTTCGCGACGGTTTGCTGGGAGTTATGCCGGAGCGTAAAAACCATCCTATACTCAGCGTTTATTCCGACCAAATCGTATGGGGACGCAGTCCCGTGCGGATTGATGTGGCCGGAGGATGGACGGATACTCCGCCCTACTCTCTTTATTCCGGTGGAAGTGTCGTTAATCTTGCCATAGAATTGAACGGTCAGCCACCATTACAAGTATATGTGAAACCCTGCAAAGAATATCACATCGTACTCCGCTCTATCGACATGGGCGCAATGGAGATTATCAGGAACTATGAAGAACTGCAAGACTATAAGAAAGTCGGTTCTCCGTTCTCCATTCCTAAAGCAGCGCTTAGCTTGGCAGGTTTTGCACCGGTGTTCTCCGCCGAAGCTTACACCTCATTGGAAGAACATTTGAAAGCTTTCGGCTCGGGAATAGAAATTACACTCTTGGCTGCCATCCCGGCAGGTTCCGGCTTGGGGACCAGTTCTATCTTGGCATCCACCGTTCTCGGGGCTATCAATGATTTCTGCGGACTGGCCTGGGACAAGAATGATATTTGCAGTTACACATTAGTACTGGAGCAACTCCTGACCACAGGCGGCGGTTGGCAAGACCAATACGGCGGTGTATTTTCTGGTGTCAAACTGCTTCAATCCGAAGCAGGTTTCGAGCAGAAACCGTTAGTACGATGGCTACCCGACCAGCTCTTTGTTCATCCTGATTATCGCGACTGCCACTTGCTATACTATACAGGAATCACCCGTACAGCCAAAGGTATATTAGCCGAAATTGTCAGCTCCATGTTCCTCAATTCCGGTCCGCATCTAAGTTTGCTAGCCGAAATGAAAGCACACGCCATGGATATGAGCGAAGCTATCCTGCGCAGTAATTTCGATAGCTTCGGTCGATTGGTCGGCAAAACCTGGATACAAAACCAAGCATTGGACTGCGGTACGAATCCACCGGCAGTAGCGGCTATTATCGAGATGATTAAGGATTATACATTAGGATACAAACTTCCCGGAGCAGGTGGCGGCGGTTACTTATACATGGTAGCCAAAGACCCGCAAGCAGCCGGACAGATCCGACGGATACTGACGGAGCATGCTCCCAATCCTCGTGCCCGCTTTGTAGAAATGACGCTTTCCGAAAAAGGACTCCAAGTTTCAAGAAGCTAAAGAAAAGAGGAAGAGACGGAGATAAGTAAACAGGAATGGAAACTAAAAGGCAGCAAGTGAATGTTACTTCAAATGCTGCCTTTTGATACTTTCAAATTATAATTGGATAAATTCTACATCGTCTACTTGAAGTTCCTGCTTACCAAATGTATAGTAACCAAATCCTGTATATTCTAATGGCATATAACGTACTTTCAGAATCTGTACACCATCAACAATGAATGTAAGAACCTGTCCATCGCTTATAAGTTCCCATTCTTGGTCAACCTTTTTTTTATCCTTCCATTTTACACCTTGTTGGATAGCTCCTACCACTATTCCATCCACTCTACGTTCAAATCGTACCATTTCATTATTGAAATTGAAACAATAGAAGTTTCCTCCGTCCCTATAATTAAAGACTAATCCAGTGGTACGATCATTTGTCAATTTCTGAATATTGACGTGCGTTCTGATTTTGAAAGGTTTCTGTACATCAAGCGGAGCATAGCAATGAGTCTCAAAGAATGTATTTGCACCAACTTTAGTAGCTACACCACTTAATGCAGTAAGAGCAATTCCTAACCCTTTATTTTCTCCTTTTGATACGATAGTCATTTTGCCCCCATCTATGACGGCTGTTCCATTATTACTTTCAAAAGCACATTCTGTCCATTCGAGAGAATTCGCATCAAACGTTTCTTTAAAATTTTGGGCATTTGTCTGATTAAGCAAGATGAATGCCATTCCAACTGTAAATACTAACTTTTTCATAAATTATAATATTAAATGATTAAAAAATTAAAGACTACTAACTTTGCCTATACGTGTTTGTAACTCTTCGATCAAGGGCTCTAACTCTTTAGGAATACGGTCTACTTCAGTAAACTCTCCATGTCTCGCAGCCATAGTTCCTGCAACTTCTGATGAAACTTTTATTTGAAAAGCGACACGCTTAGGTGTCGAAATATCCCTAATCGTTACTCTATTCCTTATCTGCTTTTCAGATAGACTAAATGCCTTGTATTGCCATGGAGTTTGTAAATAACCACCATATATATCAGTAGCGGCAATTTCATCAAAGTAATTCAAAAGTATTTGATGTAGTAATTTCCATGCAGGTGAAGCATCCACTTTATCACCATCCACATGATAATAAAGGGAATCCAAATCAATTGTAAAAAATTTATTCACAACACCGGATGCGGCAGAAGCACGATAAAATCCATCTTGCTGCAATGCAAAAGACAAACTAGTCCGTTTATCCCCTCCATAAAACTTAGTCAAAATCGGTTTATATTCATTACATTCACATCGGATGATTATAACTTCATTTTTTTTCTTTGGACGTGTAAATTCTGCATATCCATAACCTGCTAAAGCATTATTTATATATATGGCAGCATCCTTGGGTTCAACGGTAACCTTTACAACCTTAGGTATTTTCTCTGCGTGACACACGACCACAGACATTAATAGTACTGTTATTAAAAGTAAGAATTTTTTCATAATCATATTACTTACATTATTTAATTTGAGGTTTAACTTGTTGTCCAGAAGAATAACGATAATCTTTAGGAATATTCAATTCAAACAACTGATTTTTCTTTCCTTTGACATAATAATTCCTATTATATATCTCAACACCATTTTCTCTACATGAAACTTTAATATAATCAGTTCCTTTGGGAACAATATAGTTAACTTGTCCTCGCCCAACATATTCTTCGTCAACATATATTTCTATATGTTGCTCATCGCATAAGAGGCTTATTGGAATACTGGTAGCACATGAAATAAAAATAGTAATGGTTATAAATAGTCCAATAAATTTAAATGTTCTCATTTTAATAGATTGTTTATCTTTCTATACCCTCAATAGAAAGGGTCAATTACAGAAATAAGTGTGAGGATACGCAATTATATTGCCCACTTGCCAATTGGCGGTAGTTTCAGGTTAGAACTGTCTATTTTGTATAATAAATGTATTATAGTCAGTGTTCCCTACTGACTGTTACATAATAAAAAAGCGTGGGAACTGTTAATTTCTTATCTGTCTTAGAGGTATCGCCAAACACCCACGGAACAAATAAACAACAGTCCCACGCCACTATGAATATACAATCTAAAAAGGAGTATAAACACGAGGCGTGAGCGTCCTGTTGTATTACATTTGTTCCGCTTTTGAAAATTGGCGATTTTCTAAGACAAAGTAATATCATCAAACGCTCTATATTAACTAATAAGTCCTTTCAGACTTAACGCATTAAGTATCTGAAATTGTTGCAAAGTTACTAAAAGCTATTTAATTTGCAAAAACTATTGTTTATTAAAAGTTGAGAACTGTCTCTTCTCAATTATTCAATGTTGGTATAAAACTTGATTAATTCCCCAATCCCACTTCACCAAAGCATAGCATCTCAACAAGATGGATTTTCTAAAATTAAAGAGAGAAGAATAATAGTAGAAATTCTATCTATATGCCCCAATAAGTACTGTATTTAATTCTGATTTAGAACAGTTTGGCTTAGTTCTATTCCAATAAATGTACTATATTTGTGTTTACATATTAAATGAATTCTTATTACATAAGAGAAAGCAATAAATGAAACTAACTGATAAAAACATCTGGAAGTATGAGGGCCTAATATTACTTTGGTGTATAATTACGATGTTACTTCATCCTCTTTCATTCATGGAAATTACTTGGCTGATAGAGGGTGCTGTTATTCCAACCTATCTATGTTCATACTTACTTGGCAGTATTATTGCATGGTTATTTTACAAAGGCAATTCTTGGTGGAAATTGGCTTTACTTACATTTTTCTCCATAAATATTTTGTTCACATGGTTAATGCAAATAGAAGTCTATGACTGTGGGGATGCAATGACATGGCTCATGTTTACAACAATGAATATTTTTAATACATTGCTATCTGCTGTATTAATATGTGGGTGTTGTTACTATATCCAAAAACGATATAATATATGGAATTAACGGGTAAAAGATTTTGGATATTAGGATTACAATCGATAGTTATTGTATCAATCCTGTCATGTACAACAAATTGAAAGACTGGGTTAAATCCTTAGAGCTTACAAACAGACTGCCCGATAGTCTTTTAACCTTTCTGACCTGTGTAAATCTCACCTTGACGTTGTAAGCTCCGGCACTCTAAATCTCACCCTTCTTAATTTCTTCTCTAATAATCAGCATATTAGTTTATTTCAAATTAGGAAACAAGAAAGCCAATTATATACTATTCTACATTATGAATCCGGCTCAGTTGTAATTCTTGGGGATTTGATTCAAGACAATCACATCCTTAAAATTTAATTCAATTCTATACTGTAATGAATGAGATTTTGTTTTCAATTACTGATTTGCATAAGTATAACATGAACTTTTGACTCATAAGTTCCACCCGTTTCACCTTATAACTGAAACATCGATGAATAAGGAGATAGCGGGTGAAAGCGTAGGAAAAAAACAGGTGAAGTCTTCCATTATCGCTTTCACCTTTTGAATTTATTTATACCGATTGCTAGACATATATAGCCACCGTGATGGACATATATAGCCACCGTGCTGAATATATAGATGCAATACGGTGAGTATATAGATGCAATCTGTTGAATCTATAGATGTACCAATTTAAGTATTAACAGATGAGAACCAAGGTATTAACACCTGACGACTAGGCTATTAACATCTAACAGTTCATCTGTTAATACCTGACAATGGATTTGCTATAAGCCTATTTTCATTAGCTATAATGATATCCAGATTAGCTATAATGATATTGGTTTTAGCTCAAAGGATATTTTGAAAAAACAAGGTGAAACCGATAATGTTCTGTTTCACCTGATTTCACCCCCCGCTTTCACCCGCTATAGCCTTATTCATCGGCATTTCAGGAATCAGGTGAAAGCGATGAATGGCAATAATCTTATAGTGGCATTGATGATACTTTAGTTATAAAGAAAGAGGTAAGTTACACAGTATTCCGCTATCGAACGAGTCAGAACTGCACAGTTTAGCTCACTTTCACACAGGAATGAATCTATTTTGTTAAGAATGTGATTGCCCTGAATCAAATCCCCCAATTTTCAGAATGAGCCATGAATCCACTCTTAAGCAACACCAGCAAACAAAAGAAATCCCTCAATAATCTACTGACTATCAAGGGATTCATCTGTGACCCCGGTGCGATTCAAACGCACGACCTTCAGAACCGGAATCTGACGCTCTATTCACTAAGCTACGGAGCCATTCTTTTCAAATGCGAGGACAAAAGTATAAAAAAACTTCTCATTTTCCTAATGTTTCTTCTTTTTTTATACTTCTTATATAACTTTCCCTTATCCAAGTTCTGTTATTTTGAAACGCTTTACAGTATTTACTTTATCAATTTGACAATATTTTAGAGAATATCCATTACATATATCAATTTTATTCCTATCTTTGTCGACAATCAACATTCAATAAACCTATGAGTTACTTGATAAAACCTAAGAACTATAACCCACTACTCGACCTCAAACAGACCGAGTTGGGAATCAAACAAATAAAAGAGTTCTTCCAGTTAAACTTATCGTCCGAATTGCGTCTCCGACGTGTGACTGCCCCCCTGTTTGTGTTGAAAGGTATGGGTATCAATGATGACTTGAATGGAATAGAACGCCCTGTTTCTTTCCCTATCAAAGACTTGGGCGATGCACAAGCCGAAGTAGTTCATTCATTGGCTAAATGGAAAAGACTGACATTAGCCGATTACCATATCGAACCCGGTTATGGCATTTATACAGATATGAACGCCATCCGCTCCGATGAAGAACTGGGCAACCTACATTCTCTCTACGTAGACCAGTGGGACTGGGAGCGTGTCATTACCAATGAAGACCGGAACGTAAACTTCCTGAAAGAGATCGTCAACCGTATTTATGCGGCTATGATCCGTACAGAATATATGGTATACGAAATGTATCCGCAAATCAAGCCGTGCCTGCCACAAAAGCTACATTTCATCCATTCAGAAGAATTACGCCAACTTTATCCAGATCTGGAGCCTAAATGCCGCGAACATGCTATCTGCAAAAAATACGGAGCCGTGTTTATTATAGGTATCGGTTGCAAACTAAGCGACGGTAAGAAGCATGACGGACGTGCACCGGACTACGATGACTACACATCCAAAGGACTCAACGACCTCCCCGGACTGAACGGCGACCTCCTTCTGTGGGACGATGTACTGCAACGTTCCATTGAACTGTCATCCATGGGTATCCGTGTAGACAAAGAAGCCCTTCAACGTCAGTTGAAAGAAGAGAAAGAAGAGAAACGACTGGAACTTTATTTCCACAAGCGACTGATGAACGACACCCTTCCATTATCTATCGGTGGTGGTATCGGACAATCCCGCTTGTGTATGTTCTACCTGCGCAAAGCCCATATTGGAGAAATACAAGCCAGTATCTGGCCCGAAGATATGCGCAAGGAATGTGAGGAACTTGAAATACATCTTATATAATTACTATGAACGTACAGATTGAAGAAAGCTGGAAGACACATCTGGCACCTGAATTCGACAAAGACTACTTTCGCACACTGACCGATTTCGTCAAAAGCGAATATAGCCAGTATCAGATATTTCCACCGGGAAAACTGATATTCAATGCTTTCAATCTTTGCCCCTTTGACAAAGTGAAAGTTGTAATTATAGGACAAGATCCTTACCATGGACCGGGACAAGCACATGGTCTCTGTTTCTCTGTGAATGACGGAGTCCCCTTCCCCCCTTCATTGGTAAACATCTTCAAAGAAATAAAAGCAGATATTGGTTCAGACGCCCCGACCACGGGAAACCTGACTCGCTGGGCAGAACAAGGAGTTCTATTACTCAACGCAACCCTGACCGTACGTGCCCGCCAGGCAGGTTCACATCAGAATAAGGGCTGGGAAACATTTACCGATGCTGCCATCCGTGCCCTGGCAGAAGAAAAAGAAAATCTGGTATTTATCCTGTGGGGCTCATATGCTCAAAAGAAAGGAGCGTTTATCGACCGCAACAAACATCTGGTGCTCACCTCTGCCCACCCCTCTCCTCTTTCAGCTTACAACGGCTTCTTTGGAAACAAACATTTCAGCCGTACAAACGATTACCTGAAAGCACATGGAAAAACTGAAATCGCATGGTAGTTGGAGAAGTCGAGAATGGAGAGTTAAGAATAAAGAGAAAAAGCAAAGAGTAAAAAAGAGCAAAAAGCAAAAAAATGGCTGCACTATTCGTCGAATGATAGCGCAGCCATTTTTCTTTTTCTATATTGTAGCAAAACAATTACACGCCCGAATTTCTACTCTCAACTCTCAATTATTAATTCTCCACTTATCCTAGTACCACTGAATGTTACTTTGCGTCTGGCTTCTCTGCTCATACTTCAAGTCTTGCAAGATGCTTGCATTCGCACGAATCGTAACATTGTAGTATTTCCAGCGTCCGAAAGGAGAAAGGCTGGCGGACAGGTTGAAACAGTGCAAATCACGGGAGATTGTACAAGAAGTCTGCGTAATCTCTTTTGCCTGAAAATCATAACCGGAGTTGAACGAGAGCGACCAGTTGTTAGAAATCTTTATATTTCCGTTTGCATTAATGTTATGCGTATACGTATAAGGGTATCTCATAGAATGACGGTTGATAGGTTTCGTCCTATCCTCGCGAATATTGAACGAATAACTAAGACTCAACGACCAAGGCATCTTAAACACCTGATAGCCATCCGGGTCAGCTTGTGCTTTCTCTACCTTCTTAGGCGTAGTGCCATCTCCTTCCGTTCCGTCAGCATCTTCATCCTCTCCATCCTCCGACTTCTTATCCTTGCCTTGTTCATCCTCTTTCGGACCGAACCATTTCTTCCAGGTGTCATTATTAAAGGTATAGTTGAAAGAAGAGCCATATCCTTGGAAACGTCCGAAACGTCCATACGACCATTCCGTACGATTACCGGTCACCACATCACCATTCTTATCGAACGTATAAGCATATGTAGCAAACGATGCATTCATGTTGAAAGTATAATTTTTCGTCAGTTTCAAACGGATGTTCATACTTAAATCACTCCATGGCCTCTCTTTGGCAGCCATATTATAGGACATGTTCGCTCCCAATTCATCAATCAGACTGACTTTTTTAAGCGTATCTTTTTTGGCATCGTAATACTTCATCTCCAAATTATTTGAGATAGAGAAGGTGACTGTTCCCGATCCTTCACGCGAAGGCACTCCATAAGGTTGCCTCGTGAAAGGGGAATAATATTGCGTATTGCCATTATAATCTGTATATTCTTCCCAGTATTTGCTGAATCCCGGAGCACCGCTAAGACTTACCTGCGGCGTGAATACATGACGAATCTGTATTTCTTTCTTCTTAGCAAAAAGAGGTTTGTACATACCATATAGTTTCGTACTCAAACTCAAACTTGCCGAATAATCGGATACCCGGTAAAAGCCATTCAGCGTATCACCCGGCAATGCTTCCAATTTATGCTCTACCTCATTGTATTGCTGATTAATCTTACGAGTATACCAGCGTTCCGTATAATTGACCGAAGGTGAAACCTGTAAATATTTGAACAGCGTAAAAGTAGCGCTGATAGGAATATTATGATTCATTGCATTTTCCCATTCGCTCAGTCCGGCTTTGAATAAACGGTCATCCTTCGTACGGATACTGTTTGTCAGACGTCCGGTATAGCTAAGAGAAATCTTCTCATACCAACGTTCGGCACCTGCCGCTTTCTTACGTTTGAACGGGAACAGACGGCTTAATGTAATATTCAAGTCAGGCAAAGTGACCGCAATAGAAGAGTCACTCATTGTCTGTGCGATATTAGTAGTTCCGGATAAGGTCAGACCGATATCGGGGAAACTTCGCGAGTAACTGATACTTGATGTTTTGGTATTCTGAGTCAACAACTGGGAGTTATAGAGGTTGTTGATATTGGAACGTTCGTAACTACTGGTTGAGAAGTTCACACTGGCAGAGAAAGTGCTGTTCGGGCTGGCCTTGGCATCCTGACGATGATTCCATACTACCTTAAAATCCTTGGCAACTGCATAGTCCGGCATCCCTTTATCTCCCGTCTTGGTGACCTGATAGTCCGCTTGCAGTGTACCGGAGTATTTATAGCGCTTATTATAATTTGTTAATCCGGACAGTCTCCATGAACCTTTCGTGAAAATATCCCCCGTCATCTTCAAGTCCATTATATCACTGATGGCAAAATAATATCCCCCTTCGGCCAGACCGAAACCACGGCTGGAGTCGTCCATATAAGTCGGCATAATGAAACCGGAAGAATAACTGCTGGAGAACGGGAAGAAAAAGAACGGAACAGCCAATGGCAAGGGGACGTCTTCCACTACCAGATAGGCGGGCCCTGTTACCACATTCTTTTTAGGACGTACTTTCGCACGCGTCAATTGCATATAAAAGTGAGGATGATCGTGGTGGTCGCAAGTCGTATAACGTCCATGCTCCATAAAGATTTCATCATTCGCCCCTTTCTTTGCCTTACTACCGGTCACGTATCCTTCTCCCTGCTGGGTAACGATGTCCGTGATTCCTGCTTTCTTGGTCTTGAAGTTATAACGGATAGTTTCCGTATCATAAGAAGTATCCCCCTCTTTGAATACAGGTTTGCCTTTTTCCACTCCGGTGGAGTCTTTGATGCCATAGGCATGAACAGTACTGCTGTCCAGGTTCATCGAAATGACTTCGGCAGCCAGTTCGATATTCTGATAATTGACCTTTCCGCTACCGTAAAGCGTAGCAGACCCGCCCAAAGTAAATACGGTGGAGTCGTTAGATTCATATACAACCGGTGCATCAAGCGGTTGCTTCTTCTGAACGGGTGCGACGGAATCAATGCGTACCGTAACCGTATCCGCCTTCAAAGAATCTTTCCCTTGCAGGGAGTCCTTCTGTGCAGTATTGGAGGCAATCATTCCTCTTCTTCGACGCTGAGACGTAGCCTCATCGGGAAGCATCAGTAAGACAATCAGCAGTATGAATGATATAAGTATTTTTGCTTTCAATGGCGCCATTAACTAATAGTTTACGCTTGAAGTGGCAAAAGTACACAAACTTCACCAATTATGAGCCAGAAACTTCGTTATTTAATTATTTTTTAGTGCTATAAAAAGAGAGAACACCATCTATCAAAGCGACTCAGACCTTCCTCACCATATTTTGCAATACTTCGCCGCGCTTTCTCCACTGTTTTCTCTTCATCCAGATGGGTTTTAGAAAAGAACTTATCCGCAAAGCAAATCAATTGCTCCTCTAAAGTAATGGGCAGCATCTCGCGATGAGGAACGGGAAGTTGCTGGGCAATGATATCCTCCAACGAAAGTCCGGCTCCCGTATGACGTTCGCACACCAATGCGTGTTGAGGGAAACCTTCCGCCCGCAAGATTTCGGCTCCCAAATATCCGTGCGCGATATAAGGATGAGTGCCAAAGCACTGAATGGCTGGAGCGTCCGTCTGAAAAATACCAATATCATGCAACAGAGCGGCTTCTTTCACAAAACTCCGGTTTAAACGCAATTCGGGATGAGCATCCAGCATTTTCATTGCTTTTCCGGCCACAGCCAGACTATGTATTACTAAGATTTGTCTCTGCTGCGTATTCTCCGAATAATATTTATCAATGATTTCGTATGGATTCATGTGCTTGTTTTTTTTGCTCTCTTGATGAGAAATTAATATTTTTGTGCAATATTACAAAAAATCACCGACATGAGAAATAGACTTTCCCTTATTCTTTATTTTCTATTTATCGCGCTCTTTCCCGAGTGTGTCAGCGGCAAAGTTGCTACAGGTGCCGAACGCTTCGAACAATACCTGCCGTTTATCCGGGGGAAACGTGTCGGAATGGTTGTAAACCACACTTCTGTTGTCGGGACGAAGCAGACTCACTTGCTCGATACCCTACTGAAGCAAAACATCAATGTAATCAAAGTATTTGCCCCCGAACATGGATTCCGGGGAAATGCAGATGCGGGGGAGACTGTGAAAGACGGAAAAGATTCGCACACCGGAGTTCCCATCGTTTCCCTTTACGGCAACAACAAAAAGCCGACTGCCGCCCAACTAAAAGACATCGACATTATCTTATTTGATATTCAGGATGTGGGAGCACGCTTCTATACTTATATCAGTACGATGTATTATGTAATGGAAGCCTGCGCAGAAAATAACAAGGAGATGATTGTACTGGACCGTCCCAATCCATGTGATTACGTAGAAGGGCCAATACTGAAACCGGCTTACCGAAGTTTTGTCGGCATGCTACCTATCCCCGTGCTTCACGGATGCACCATCGGCGAACTGGCACAAATGATAAACGGGGAAGGATGGATTGCCAACAAGAAAAATCCTTGCCCATTAAGGATAATCCCAATGACCGGATGGAAACACGGAGAACCTTATTCACTTCCCATAAAACCCTCTCCTAATCTACCGAATGACCAGTCCATCCGCCTGTACGCCTCGCTTTGCCCTTTCGAAGCAACCCGTGTCAGCGTAGGCCGGGGAACTACATTTCCTTTTCAAGTACTGGGGGCACCCAACAAGAAATATGGAGATTTTACTTTTACTCCCCACTCTCTCCCCGGCTTTGACAAAAATCCGATGCACAAGAATGTTGCTTGCTATGGAGAAGACCTTAGGAACGAGGACGACATGAACGGATTTACGCTCCGCTACTTCCTGCATTTCTACCGTTTGTCCGGTGAAGGCACAGCTTTCTTCTCCCGCGCCCGATGGTTTGATTTGCTTTTAGGTACAGATAGTGTACGCAAAGCTATCCTTAGAGGGGATTCGGAAGAAAAAATAAGAAATAGCTGGCAAAAGGAATTACAGGATTACAAAGAGATGAGAACAAAATATCTTCTCTATGAGTAAAAAACAACTATCATGCTCTCATTTATTTTCATAAATCACTTATTACTAGAGCAATAAATATGATAGATAACATTTATTTCTGGTATCTATCATACTTAGACCATCAAAATGGGGTATCTATCATAGTTGATTATTCCACATCCTCTCCCAAACTTTCATTTTTTTCCGTCCATCGCCAACTTGCAATACCATTCTCTTTTTGCTCATCCCAAACAGCACGAATCTTTTTAGCTTCAAATACTTTTATAGCATCTCTTTCAGTCATAGCATTATGAGCCTGTTTAAATTCTCTTCAGTCATAATCTTATAGCTGATATTTCAACTTAACCCGGCTCTTCTTGTCGCGTCTGTCTGTAGTTGGCGGAAGGGGTGTTAACAGTTGCGCTCTTGGCTATTAATAGAAAACTTCCCGCCCATTAAGTATAA
>NZ_JANJZR010000020.1 GCF_024623065.1 Bacteroides acidifaciens | reverse complement strand
GGAGACTATGTGACGAATAAAAACAGGTCGGTAAAGCCTATCTAACATAATCTCAGGAAAATTTAAACAGGCTCTAAGTTTGCAACTATAAAATTGAACTTAATCAAAATGAATATGACTGAATGGGATAAAATGCAGGAGTATCAAATCTATAATGATTTTGATGCTGATTTGTTTGACCTAAGAGTTGAAGCCAAAAAACTATTTAAGGAATTTAACCGCACTGAAGACGAAGAAATTGAACGGCGTCAGGAAATTATGCGGAAACTTTTCAAGAAAGTAGGTGAGCGCGTCTGGATGGAGCCGAACTTTACTTGCGAATTCGGCAAAAACATCACCATTGGGGATGATGTCTATATCAATTTCGGATGTACACTCCTTGATTGCGTGCAGATAACAATAGGCAATAATACGTTGTTGGGGCCTAATGTAAGCGCATATTCGGCCAACCATTCGCTCGACTCCGCAGAGCGGATAGCCGGTGCCTTAATTCCTGAGCCCATTACCATAGGAAACCGGGTTTGGATTGGAGGTGGCAGCACCATTCTCGGCGGAGTTACCATAGGTGATGATACAGTCATCGGCGCCGGAAGTGTCGTAACTCATGACATTCCTTCAGGTGTCGTGGCAGCTGGAAACCCCTGCCGTGTATTAAGAAAAATCACAGATAAAGACAAAGTTGGCTTTCCCGTATAGCAAACTGTCTTTTCAGCATAAAGTCCCATTAATTACAAACAATTACAGAGAGGATAAAGACAACAAGCGTCCCCTCTTCTTAGCGTTCAAAACGTTGTTTTATCTTGCATACCTACACAATTGGCAGTTATCAGACTGATAAAGAAAGAGATAAGTATGTGTGTAAGATAGTGTGACAGATGTGTGCAAGATACTTTTATTTTGCACACCCTGTAGGAGAAAAAATGTTTGATACGATTGAACGACTTATTCCCTTCCTTGCAACGAAATGTTCTATTACTTGTAGCAAGATGTCCGCTATAGTAAAACAACCTGTTACAAGCTATCGAAACAACTTATTACAAGCCATCAAAACAACTTGAAACTACCGTCGAACAATAAACCGCCCGTATTCCTTACCCACACGGAAAGATATCATTATCTTTGCCGTCGTTAAATAACATCATCATGAAAAAACGAATCACACAGGACGATTACATTAAAGCGAATCGTAAAGCAAGCCGCGAGGCGGAAATTGAGATGTATGGGCACCCGATTTGCCACACAAGGGTGCATCAGTCAAAGAAAGTATATAACCGCAAGAAGATAAAGGCAACTGATAAAAAGTTGCCTTTATCTTCTTGTACTTCACGACAGAATGTCATACAATCCGTTCCAGTTCTCCGGTTGTTGAATCAATAATAAATCCGTAAACTTTTACATCCGAAGGAATCAACGGATGATGTATGATAAAATCTACCGTTCCCTTTACCGATTTTTCCGTATCTTCAAATCCGTCGAGCCAAGCTTTGAAGTCCACCCCGCAGAAACGCATCATGTCAATATAATCCGGATTGATTCCCCGCGCCTTCATCTTTGCAATCATTTCTTCACTATGCATGTGACAAGCTCCACAGTCGGAATGCGCTATCACCATAATTTCCTTTACCCCCAATTCAAATATAGCCACAAGCAGACTGCGAATCACACTGCCGAAAGGATGGGAAATGACACCTCCGGCATTCTTTATCATTTTCACGTCGCCATTCTTAATGCCCAGCGCAGCCGGAAGCAAAGCCGTCAGACGCGTGTCCATACAGGAGAGAATAGCAATCTTCTTGTCGGGATATTTATTGGTAATATACGATTCATATCCCTTGCTCTCTACGAACTTTTTATTGTACGCAAGTAGTTCTTCTAACATAATATTAGTCCATTTTAGGTGTTTGCCAATACGCAAAAATAACGAAACCGAAGGGAATAAAGAAATATTCAGCAAGAAAAATGCACTCTTGACTTTTAGAAGCGGCAACAAAATCTCTATTTTATTGTTGAATGAAAAATAAAAAGTGTAAATTTGTGCCACATGCCGCTTAAACTAACTACATACTATCACGGAAAGGATATTCCCGATCTGCCGGGAAATAATACATTTCATTCCAAAGAGTTGTTTCAGATTTATGAAGCAACCCCGGGTTATTCACCTTTACTCATCGTTGCGACAGAAGACGGCAGACCTGTGGCACGCCTGCTTGCCGCCATCCGCAAGGCGAAGAAATGGCTTCCTTCCTGTCTCGCGAAGCAATGTGTGGTATATGGAGAAGGAGAATTTCTGGAAAAGTCATCTCAAATCGATAAGGCGGATTCACTTCCTGCCATCAGAGAAAGAGAGGAAGAAGTTTTCGGCGAGATGCTCGAACATCTCACACAAGAGGCATCGCGTAGTTGTGTCTTGATCGAATTCCGGAACCTCAACAATTCGATGTTCGGTTACCGGGTTTTCCGTGCCAATGATTATTTTCCTGTCAATTGGTTACGGGTACACAATTCGCTGCACAGTATGAAAAATACGGAAGACCGGTTCAGCCCGTCACGCATCCGTCAGATAAAAAAAGGACTCAAGAATGGAGCTAAAGTAGAGGAAGCACATACCGTGGAAGAGATACACGACTTCTCACGGATGCTGCACAAGGTTTATTCTTCCCGCATACGCAGATACTTCCCTGCCAACGACTTTTTCCATCACATGAACAACATATTAATCAAAGGACAACAGGCAAAAATATTCGTAGTAAAATACAAAGAAAAAATCATCGGCGGTTCCGTCTGTATTTATTCGGGAGACGATGCATACCTTTGGTTTTCGGGAGGAATGAAAAAGACATACGCACTTCAGTATCCGGGGGTACTGGCCGTATGGAAAGCCTTGGAAGATGCGCGCCAGCGGGGATTCCGCCACATGGAATTTATGGATGTAGGACTTCCGTTCCGGAAACACGGTTATCGTGATTTTGTTCTCCGCTTCGGCGGAAAGCAGAGCAGTACCCGCCGCTGGTTTCGTGTCAATTGGAATTGGCTGAACAAACTCTTAATCAAATTTTACGTCTAAATGTAATCTCAAGATTACAAAACAACCCTTCATACCCCTTCTCTACCATTCTTTCTGTTCAATAATCCAATAATTAAATGCAGAAATATTTCTTTATTAGGTAAGAAATGTCTTTCTTTGTACTGTTTTATGCCATATAAGCACATGATTAAAAACAAATAAAAAAGTATAGTTATGAAGATTTCACACATTGAACATCTGGGCATTGCTGTAAAAAGCATCGAAGAAGCCCTTCCCTACTACGAAAACGTATTAGGTCTGAAGTGTTACAACATTGAAACAGTGGAAGATCAGAAAGTAAGAACCGCTTTTTTAAAAGTAGGCGAAACAAAAATTGAATTGTTGGAGCCGACTTGCCCGGAGAGTACTATTGCCAAATTCATTGAAAACAAAGGTGCAGGCGTTCATCACGTTGCATTTGCTGTAGAAGATGGCGTAGCCAATGCTTTGGCAGAAGCAGAAGGCAAAGAAATCCGTCTTATCGACAAAGCTCCCCGCAAGGGTGCTGAAGGTTTGAATATTGCTTTCCTTCACCCGAAATCAACTTTGGGCGTGCTGACAGAACTCTGCGAACATTAATCATAAACTCTAAAACCAACAAGAACTCATGAGTAATCAACTTGAAAAAATTAAAGAGCTTATTGAACGCCGTGCCGTAGCACGTATCGGAGGCGGTGAAAAAGCAATTGCGAAGCAACACGAAAAAGGAAAATACACAGCACGCGAGCGTCTGGCTATGCTGCTTGACGAGGGTAGCTTCGAAGAAATGGACATGTTCGTTGAGCACAGATGCACGAACTTCGGTATGGAGAAAAAACATTATCCGGGAGACGGTGTAGTAACCGGCTGCGGTACAATCGAAGGACGTCTGGTATATGTGTTCGCACAAGACTTCACTGTTTCTGCCGGCTCACTGTCAGAAACAATGTCATTGAAGATTTGTAAAATTATGGATCAGGCCATGAAGATGGGTGCTCCTTGTATCGGTATCAACGACTCGGGTGGTGCACGTATCCAGGAAGGTATCAACGCTTTGGCAGGTTATGCAGAAATCTTCCAACGCAACATCCTTGCTTCAGGTGTTATTCCGCAGATTTCCGGTATCTTCGGTCCTTGTGCCGGTGGTGCTGTTTATTCTCCGGCTCTGACCGACTTCACACTGATGATGGAAGGCACTTCTTATATGTTCCTCACCGGACCGAAAGTGGTGAAGACCGTTACAGGTGAAGACGTCAGCCAAGAAAACCTCGGTGGCGCAAGCGTTCACTCCACTAAATCGGGTGTGACTCATTTCACCGCCCAAACAGAAGAAGAAGGTTTCGAACTGATTCGCAAACTGTTGAGCTATATTCCTCAAAACAACCTTGAAGAAGCTCCTTATGTAGATTGCACAGACCCAATCGACCGCCTGGAAGATTCTTTGAACGATATTATCCCCGACAGCCCTACTAAACCGTATGACATGTACGAAGTGATCGGCGCTATTGTGGACAACGGTGAATTCCTTGAAATCCAGAAAGATTATGCTAAGAATATCATCATCGGTTTCGCCCGTTTCAACGGCCAGTCGGTAGGTATCGTTGCTAATCAGCCTAAATATCTGGCTGGCGTGCTCGATAGCAACGCATCTCGTAAAGGTGCACGCTTCGTCCGTTTCTGCGATGCATTCAATATTCCTATCGTATCGTTGGTAGACGTACCGGGATTCCTTCCGGGAACAGGTCAGGAATACAATGGTGTTATCCTTCATGGTGCTAAGTTGTTGTATGCTTACGGTGAAGCTACTGTGCCTAAGGTTACTATCACATTGCGTAAATCTTACGGCGGTTCTCACATCGTGATGAGCTGTAAACAACTTCGCGGTGATATGAACTACGCATGGCCTACTGCTGAAATCGCAGTAATGGGTGGTGCAGGAGCAGTAGAAGTATTGTACGCACGCGAAGCCAAAGATCAGGAAAACCCGGCTCAATTCCTTGCAGAGAAAGAAGCAGAATACACGAAACTGTTTGCCAATCCTTACAATGCAGCTAAATATGGCTACATCGACGATGTGATTGAACCGCGCAACACACGTTTCCGCGTCATCCGTGCTTTGCAGCAGTTGCAGACTAAGAAATTGAGCAATCCGGCTAAGAAGCATGGTAATATTCCGTTGTAATCCTACTTTTCACATTAAAACAAGAACGATTATGAACAAAACCAAAATCGGAATATTCCTTTCTTTGCTGTTGCTGATTGGTCTGACTTCTTGTGGAGAGCAAAAGTCGAACAATAAGCTGGTGCTAAACGAAATCCTGATAGACAATCAGAGTAATTTTCAGGACGATTACGGATTGCACAGCGCATGGATTGAAATATTCAATAAATCATTTGGTAGCGCCGACTTGGCAGCTTGCTTGCTGAAAGTAAGCAACCAACCGGGCGATACAGTTACTTACTTTATCCCGAAAGGTGATATACTTACATCAGTGAAACCACGCCAACATGCGCTATTCTGGGCAGATGGCGAACCTAACCGCGGTACGTTCCACACCAGCTTCAAGCTGAATCCGAAAACCGCCAACTGGATTGGTCTGTTCGACTCCGGCAAAAAGTTGCTCGACCAGATTGTAGTGCCCGCAGGCACTCTCGGTCCCAACCAATCATACGCTCGTGTAAGCGACGGAGCAACTGAATGGGAAGTAAAAAGTGGAAGTGGTGACAAATACGTGACTCCAAGCACTAACAACAAAACCCTTGACAGCAATGCCAAGAAGGAAAAGTTTGAAGAACACGATGCTAATGGTATTGGAATGGCCATTTCTGCCATGAGTGTAGTATTCTGCGGATTGATTCTTCTTTTTATAGCCTTCAAGATTGTAGGAAAAGCAGCCGTTAATTTGAGCAAGCGCAACGCTATGAAATCTAAAGGCATCGACAAGCATGAAGCTAAGGAACTGTCACAAGCTCCGGGCGAAGTGTATGCTGCTATTTCTATGGCACTACACGAAATGCAAGATGAAGTGCATGACGTAGAAGAAACAGTGCTGACCATCACTCGTGTAAAACGCAGCTACTCACCATGGAGTTCGAAGATTTACACGTTGCGTGAAACTCCTTCCAGAAAGTAAGTCACCTTTTAAAAAGTAAAAACGATGAAAGAATATAAATATAAAATCAACGGTAACTTATATAAAGTAACCATCGGAGATATTGAAGACAACATCGCTCATGTAGAAGTGAACGGTACACACTATAAAGTAGAAATGGAGAAACAGCCGAAGCCTGTTGCAAAACCTGTGACAGTACGCCCGATGCCTAATGCTCCTACTGCTCCTACTCAAGTAGTGAAACCGACCGCTCCATCTACCGGAAAATCAGGAGTGAAATCTCCGCTGCCGGGTGTGATCCTCGACATCAAAGTGAATGTAGGCGATACTGTAAAGAAAGGACAGACCATTATCATATTGGAAGCCATGAAGATGGAAAACAATATCAATGCGGATAAAGACGGTAAGGTTACTGCCATCAACGTAAATAAGGGAGATTCTGTTCTTGAAGGTAATGACCTCGTAATTATTGAATAATATGGGAGATTTTATAAACTTTTTAGGAAACAACCTCGCCGACTTCTGGACCTACACAGGCTTTGCCAATGCTACGGTAGGGCATGTAGTCATGATTCTCGTTGGCTTGGTATTCATCTATTTGGCAGTAGCCAAAGAATTCGAACCGATGCTTCTGATTCCTATCGGTTTCGGTATATTGATTGGTAATATACCTTTTAATATGGATGCCGGATTGAAAGTCGGTATTTATGAAGAAGGTTCAGTATTGAATATATTGTATCAGGGAGTGACCTCCGGCTGGTATCCGCCGCTCATCTTTTTGGGCATCGGTGCCATGACGGACTTCTCGGCACTTATCTCTAATCCGAAATTGATGTTGATCGGTGCGGCAGCACAGTTTGGTATCTTCGGTGCATACATGATCGCCTTAGCAATGGGATTTGATCCTATGCAAGCCGGTGCAATCGGTATTATCGGTGGTGCAGACGGTCCGACGGCAATCTTCCTGTCCTCGAAGCTGGCACCTAACCTGATGGGAGCCATTGCAGTGTCCGCCTATTCCTATATGGCGTTGGTTCCGGTGATACAGCCGCCTATCATGCGTTTGCTCACCACAAAGAACGAACGTATCATACGTATGAAACCGCCGCGTGCCGTTTCTCACACAGAGAAAGTGATTTTCCCGATTATCGGTTTGTTGCTGACTTGCTTCCTGGTTCCTTCCGGTCTGCCTTTGTTGGGTATGCTGTTCTTTGGTAACCTGCTGAAAGAAAGTGGCGTAACCCGTCGTCTTGCCAATACGGCAAGTGGTCCGTTGATTGACACCATTACTATTCTGTTAGGTTTGACAGTAGGTGCTTCTACTCAGGCTTCCGAGTTCCTCACTTTCGACTCTATCAAGATTTTCGCCCTCGGTGCATTGTCATTCGTCATTGCAACTGCATCAGGCGTAATCTTCGTGAAGATATTCAACCTCTTCTTGAAGAAGGATAACAAGATCAATCCATTAATCGGCAACGCAGGCGTATCTGCTGTTCCCGACTCGGCACGTATCTCACAAGTGATTGGTTTGGAATACGATTCGACCAATTATTTGCTGATGCACGCTATGGGTCCGAACGTTGCCGGAGTGATCGGTTCAGCTGTTGCTGCCGGTATTCTGCTTGGATTCTTGATGTAAGAAACATTAATAATAGATAAGAACACCCGTGTTACAACTGAATGTAACACGGGTGTTTTTCATTACAGCCATAGTGTTATCTTCCCTCCGCTCTGAAACGATTAAACATCATAAAAAAGGCTGCTACCGATGTTCAAACCGGAGCAGCCTCTTTCTTTTATTTATGGAATAATCCGGAGATTATTACTGTGCCAATTTATTGTCAGAACCGAGCACGTTGATGATTTTGTGCTTGTACAGTTTTTCCATATTGTCACGAGCCGGACCAAGATACTTACGTGGGTCGAATTCTGCCGGTTTTTCTGCGAACACCTGACGTACAGCAGCAGTCATAGCCAGACGAGAGTCTGAGTCGATGTTGATTTTGCAAACTGCAGAAGTAGCTGCCTTACGCAACCATTCTTCAGGAATACCGATAGCAGCTTTCAGATTACCACCGAACTTATTGATAGTCGCAACTTCTTCCTGAGGAACTGAAGATGAACCGTGAAGAACGATAGGGAATCCAGGAAGTTTTTCCATTACAGCATCCAATACTTCGAATGCCAATGGAGGAGGAACCATTACGCCTGTAACCGGATCGATGTGGCATTGTTCCGGAGTAAACTTGTAAGCACCGTGAGAAGTACCGATTGAGATAGCCAAAGAGTCGCAACCAGTGCGAGTAGCGAAATCGATTACTTCTTCAGGGTCAGTATATGTGTGGTGGTCAGCAGAAACTTCATCTTCTACACCAGCCAATACGCCAAGTTCACCTTCTACAGTTACGTCGAACTGGTGAGCGTATTCAACAACTTTCTTAGTCAATGCTACGTTTTCTTCGTAAGGAAGGTGAGAACCATCGATCATTACTGAAGAGAAACCTGAATCGATACAAGATTTGCAAGTTTCGAATGTATCTCCGTGGTCAAGGTGAAGAACGATTTCCGGATGTGCGCAGCCTAATTCTTTAGCATATTCTACAGCACCCTGTGCCATGTAACGCAACAAAGTAGCGTTAGCATACTGACGAGCACCTTTAGAAACCTGAAGAATCACAGGAGATTTAGTTTCAACAGCAGCCTTGATGATAGCCTGCATTTGTTCCATATTGTTGAAGTTGAATGCTGGGATAGCATATCCACCTTTGATAGCCTTAGCAAACATTTCTCTTGTGTTTACCAATCCTAAATCTTTGTAATTTACCATTTTGTTTAAAGTTTATTGTTAGTGAATAAAAATTCTACGCAAAAGTAAGCATTATCCATCGAATAACGAACACCGGAAAGGAAAATATAGTAGAAAAAGGTTTAAATCAGACTGCAAAATTTAGCAGGAATACGAGCGTGACATTAGATTGTAATGTCTACCTTGCAAACTTTGGGATTTCTGATTTCTGATTAATGGTTGATGCCTTCTGATTTATGCTTCCTTATTTATAGTGTGCCGGAAGCCGGCATTGCATCAATAGAACCATGCATTCCTTTTGCTTGTTTCCATATACAGTATATTAGTCCCATATATTGTGGGAAAGTATTCCCTCATATTAAGGGAAAAGATTCCCAACTGCTTGGGAAAGTATTCCCACAATATATGGGACAATCGGAACCAATGGGTATCTTCAAGCAATAAGCCATTATTTTATCTAAATAGTAGGACTTTATTTTCTGATAAGAATAAGGTAAGTAGAAAGACAAAAGGAAGGACGAATGGCTTTTGGCTATGAGAAATACCCCGAAACACTATGAGAATAAGGTCTGTTTTGAGCTAAAACAGGAGAAAACTTATGAGAAATGCCATTTAAAAAAAGTATTTCTCATAATGTAATCATTTGATTATCTTTTGTTTATTGAAAAATCATGAGAATATGAGAAATGAAATAAAAAAATCTTTTTCAGTAAGGGGATGCTTTTGAAATTTATAAAGCTAACAACAGTCGACAATCAATGCTTTACGAATATGTCCAAATGAAAAAGCCGTGCATTAGAAATGCATAAATTTTAGAAAATCTTTTTCTATTTCACAGAAAAGCATTATCTTTGCGCTCTGAAAAATGACCATTACACTATTTCTTACCAAAATAGTAACAGAATATAAATTAAAAAAACAGATACTGAAATGAAAAAAGGTCTTCATCCAGAATCATACCGTCCGGTAGTATTTAAAGATATGTCAAATGGTGACATGTTTTTGTCTAGATCAACTGTAGCAACTAAAGAAACCATCGAATTCGAAGGTGAAACTTATCCGTTGCTGAAGATTGAAATCTCAAACACTTCTCACCCGTTCTATACAGGTAAATCTACATTAGTAGATACTGCTGGTCGTGTTGATAAGTTCATGAGCCGTTACGGTGACCGTAAGAAGAAATAATTCGATCTTTCGTAAAAGATGAAAAAGAGGAGATTCTCGCAGAGAATTTCCTCTTTTTCGTTTTCTATATTCCTTAGCGCCAAGCATCATCCAATAAGGAATCGACTATATGACGATGCCTGACACTCTTCACATTATCCTACCACAAGCTGTCCATGCTAACTTCCCCTTGCACTAGAACCCCCGTTTCCTGGATGGAAAGAGAGTTCCCACGTAGGGAAATCGACAATTTCACCACAGAGGACCCGTAAAGTTCCCGTTTTTTTTGTGTTCCATATAAAGGTTAACAGGCAGGATATGAAAAGACAGGAATATTGAACATAAATAAACAGGAGTTGTTTTAGTATATTATTCGCTATTTATCAACGCAAAACCTCTAAACATCAACGTGGTATATGAAAAAGGAATTTGGATTCGTCTTGGCAGCCGCAATCTTGCTGGCCGGCTGCGGACAGAAAAAAGAAACGACAACAACAACTGCACGTCCCGTAAAGACTACGATTGTCGAGTCAAGATCGATTATCAGAAAAGATTTCTCGGGAATCGTGGAAGCGGTGGAATATGTGAAGCTGGCTTTCCGGGTCAACGGGCAAATCATCCAGCTTCCTGTCATCGAAGGACAGAAAGTGAAAAAAGGACAACTCATCGCGGCTATCGACCCCAGAGACATCGCGTTGCAATATGCCGCTACGAAATCGGCATACGAAACGGCTTCGGCACAAGTGGAACGCAACAAACGGCTCCTCTCCCGGCAAGCGATCTCCGTACAGGAATATGAAATCAGCCTCGCCAACTTCCAGAAGGCGAAGTCTGAATACGAACTGTCTGCCAACAATATGCGCGACACCAAGCTGACAGCTCCTTTCGACGGTTCTATCGAAAAACGACTGGTGGAAAACTATCAGCGTGTCAACTCCGGTGAGGGTATCGTGCAGCTTGTCAATACGCACAATCTACGTATCAAATTCACCATTCCGGATGCATATCTTTATTTGTTGCGTGCCAAAGAGCCGCGTTTCCTGGTAGAGTTCGACACATTTAAAGGACACGTGTTTCAAGCGAAACTGGAAGAATATCTTGATATTTCTACAGATGGCACAGGAATTCCGGTCAGCATCACGATTGACGATCCGTCATTCGACCGCGACCTGTATGCTGTGAAACCCGGTTTCACGTGCAGCATCCGTTTCACGGCAGATGTAGGTCCGTTGGTGCAAGATAGCTGGACGATCGTACCGCTTAGTGCCGTATTCGGCGAAAGCGAAGGGAATAAAATGTATGTCTGGGTGGTAGAAGACAATAAAGTCCACAAACGGGAAGTAACCGTCAACGCCCCGACCGGAGAAGCACAGGCGCTCATCTCGGAAGGTTTGAAACCCGGTGAAGAAATCGTCATAGCAGGCGTATACCAACTAGTAGAAGGAGAATCTATCACAACTGTTGACAGGGAGGCTATCTGAAAAGTCGTTAGTAACTCCAACTCCCCTACGGGGACTCACAGCCTCTTTATCCACTTTCATTCATCAATTATCAACGATCATTTATTATGAGTTTAGCCAAATATTCATTAGATAATACGAAAATCATCTATTTCTTTCTTGCTGTATTGCTGATTGGGGGAATCACTTCCTTCGGCAAGCTGGGTAAGAAAGAGGATGCTCCTTTCGTCATAAAGTCAGCGGTTATTATGACCCGCTATCCGGGCGCCGAGCCGGCAGAAGTGGAGCGGTTGATTACCGAGCCTATCTCTCGCGAGATCCAAAGTATGAGCGGTGCGTACAAGATTAAATCAGAATCGATGTACGGGCTCTCGAAAATCACATTCGAGTTGCAACCTTCCTTGTCGGCAAGCTCCATTCCGCAAAAGTGGGATGAGTTGCGACGGAAGGTACTTAATATACAGCCACAATTGCCGAGCGGTGCTTCTGCACCGACGGTTTCCGATGATTTCGGCGACGTGTTCGGTATCTATTACGGTCTGACGGCGGACGACGGTTACACATACGAAGAGATGCGCAACTGGGCGGAACGGATCAAAACGCAGGTAGTGACGGCGGACGGAGTGATGAAAGTCGCCCTGTTCGGGACGCAGACGGAGGTGGTCAATATTTTTATTTCCACCAATAAACTCGTAGGTATGGGCATCGACCCGAAACAGCTTGCCAGTCTGTTGCAATCGCAGAACCAGATTATCAATACCGGAGAAATCCGCGCCGGCGAGCAACAACTCCGGGTGACTGCCAACGGCATGTATACCACCGTAGACGATATCCGCAACCAGGTGATTACCACCAAAGCCGGACAAGTGAAACTGGGCGATATCGCCGTCATCGAAAAAGGGTACATGGACCCTCCATCCAACATCATGCACGTGAACGGCAAACGTGCCATCGGCATCGGCGTCTCCACCGACCCGCAACGGGACGTGGTGCAGACGGGCAAGAATGTGAAAGCCAAACTGGACGAATTGTTGCCACTGATGCCTGTGGGACTGGAACTGCAAAGCCTGTATCTGGAGAACGAAATTGCCAACGAAGCCAACAACGGATTTATCATCAACCTGATCGAATCGATTCTGATTGTTATTGTAATCATCATGTTGGTGATGGGTTTGCGCGCAGGTATGCTGATCGGCTCGTCACTGATTTTCTCTATTGGCGGCACATTGCTTATCATGTCTTTCTTCGGTGTCGGGCTGAACCGTACTTCGTTGGCGGGATTTATCATTGCCATGGGGATGCTGGTGGATAACGCCATCGTGGTAACGGACAATGCACAGATTGCCATCGCCCGCGGAGTAGACCGACGGAAAGCGCTGATAGACGGAGCAACCGGTCCGCAATGGGGATTGCTTGGGGCTACGTTCATCGCTATCTGTTCGTTCCTCCCGCTCTACCTTGCTCCTTCTGCCGTGGCGGAAATCGTGAAACCGCTTTTTGTGGTGCTTGCCATCTCGCTGGGATTGAGCTGGATACTCGCGCTGACGCAGACCACTGTTTTCGGTAACTTCATCCTGAAAGCGAAAGCAAAAGATGGCACGAAAGACCCGTATGACAAACCGTTCTACCATAAATTCGCCTCCATCCTCCACACGCTGATTCGCAGGAAAACATTGACACTGGGTTCGATGGCAGTGCTCTTTGTTGCTTCGCTGGTTATTATGGGAATGATGCCGCAAAACTTCTTTCCTTCTCTCGATAAGCCTTATTTCCGGGCGGACGTGTTTTATCCCGACGGGTATAGCATCAATGATGTAGTGAAAGAGATGAAATCTGTAGAAGAGCATCTGGCAAAGCAGCCGGAAGTGAAGAAAGTGTCGATCACCTTCGGCAGCACGCCGCTAAGGTATTACCTGGCTTCTACTTCGGTGGGTCCGAAACCGAATTTTGCCAATGTATTGGTTGAGTTGACGGACAGTAAATATTCGAAAGAGTATGAGGAAGATTTCGACGCGTATATGAAGGCAAATTATCCGAATGCGATTACCCGTACCAGTCTGTTCAAACTGTCGCCTGCGGTGGATGCCGCTATCGAAATCGGGTTTATCGGTCCGAATGTGGACACGCTTGTGGCGCTCACCAACCAGGCTTTGGAAATTATGCACCGGAATCCGGATTTAATCAATATACGCAATTCGTGGGGAAATAAAGTTCCTGTATGGAAGCCTGTATATAGTCCCGAACGGGCGCAACCGTTAGGGGTATCGCGTCAGGGAATGGCACAAAGTATCCAGATCGGAACCACAGGCATGACGCTTGGAGAGTATCGACAGGGCGATCAGGTACTTCCTATCTTATTGAAGGATAACACGGTGGATTCGTTCCGCATCAATGACCTGCGCACGTTGCCCGTGTTCGGCACAGGCAATGAAACGACCAGTCTGGAACAGGTGGTATCGGAATTTGATTTCCAATATCGTTTCTCGAATGTGAAGGATTACAACCGGCAAATGGTGATGATGGCGCAATGCGATCCGCGTCGCGGAGTAAATACGATTGCTGCTTTCAATGAGGTTTGGCCGCTGATGCAGAAAGAGATTAAAGTGCCGGAGGGGTATACGATGAAGTATTTCGGGGAGCAGGAAAGTCAGGTGGAGTCTAACGAGGCGTTGGCCAAGAATTTACCGTTGACGTTCTTCCTGATGTTCGTCACCCTATTGTTCCTCTTCCGCACCTATCGCAAACCTATCGTGATTCTGTTGATGTTGCCGTTGATTTTTATCGGCATCGTGCTGGGGCTAGTGGTGTTGGGCAAATCGTTCGACTTCTTCTCCATCCTCGGACTGTTGGGGTTGATAGGAATGAATATCAAGAACGCAATTGTATTAGTGGATCAAATTGATACTGAGACGACTATGGGCAAAAAGCCGTTGGATGCAGTGGTCAGTGCCACCACCAGTCGTATTGTCCCCGTAGCAATGGCGTCCGGCACTACCATTTTGGGGATGTTGCCCCTGTTGTTCGACGCAATGTTCGGTGGTATGGCGGCAACGATTATGGGAGGTTTGTTAGTGGCTTCGGCACTGACATTGTTTGTGCTGCCTGTGGCTTATTGTGCCATTCTGAGAATCAAAGGATAAATGGCATTTTTCAGACACGGATTTCACGATGCGGATGCGCCCGGTCAGCAATTACATTGCATTCATTCTAAAACTCGAATTTATTATTTACAATTAGCGAAATGAAAACTCAACTTATCACTCTGTCTCTGCTGCTCCTCGGCCTCACAGCCGAGGCACAGCAACCATCTCTCAGCCGGGAAACTTACCGGAATAAAGTGGAAGCTTACAGTCAAATCCTGAAGCAACAGAAACTAAAGACGATGGCAAGTACGGAAGCACGGAAGATTGCTCACACGGGATTCTTGCCTAAAATTGATATCAATGCGGACGGAACCCTCAACATGAGCGACCTTAATGCCTGGAACGAACCGGTAGGCGAATACCGCAACCACACCTATCAAGGTGTATTTATCGTCTCGCAACCGTTGTACATGGGCGGGGCACTCAACGCGCAGCACAAGATTGCCCAAGCGGATGAAAGGCTAAATCAACTAAATGAAGAGCTCACTATCGACCAGATTCATTATCAGAGTGATGCGGTCTACTGGAATGCTTCCGCTTCACAGGCTATGTTGCAGGCGGCGGACAAGTATCAAAATATCGTGAAGCAACAGTATGACATCATTCAGGATCGTTTTAACGACGGTATGATTAGCCGAACGGACTTATTAATGATTTCCACCCGGCTGAAAGAAGCGGAATTGCAATACATCAAGGCGCGTCAGAATTATAGGCTGGCGCTGCAAAAGCTGAATATCCTGATGGGAGAAGAGCCGAACAATCCCGTAGACAGTCTGTACACAATTGACGCAGCTTCCGCTCCGGTGCAGATCCTTTCTCTGGAGAATGTACTGCAACGTCGTGCGGATTACGAAAGTACGGAGGTGAATATCATGAAAAGTCAGGCGCAACGCAAAGCGGCTCTTAGCCAGTTCAATCCGCAATTGAATATGTATTTCAGCGGCGGATGGGCTACAGCAACACCTAACCTCGGTTATGATGTTTCTTTCAATCCCATCGTCGGCATTAACCTGAATATACCGATCTTCCGTTGGGGAGCCAGGTTCAAAACCAACCGTCAGCAGAAAGCGTATATCAGCATACAGAAACTGCAACAAAGTTATGTGGCGGATAATATCAACGAGGAACTTTCTGCCGCCCTGACCAAACTGACGGAAACGGAATATCAAGTGAAAACCGCCAAAGAGACTATGAATCTGGCCAATGAGAATCTCGACTTGGTTTCTTTCTCTTATAATGAGGGAAAGGCAAATATGGTGGATGTACTCTCCGCACAATTGTCATGGACACAAGCGTACACCAATCTGATTAATGCGTATCTGTCGGAAAAGATGGCGGTAGCGGAATACAGAAAGGTGATTAGTGAATAAAAAAAAGAGGCTTTGAAAAGCCTCTTTTTTTTATAATATCAGTTACATTCAGCGTTACGCAAGGAAGGAGATCAACACACCCGCAGCTACGGCAGAACCGATTACTCCGGAGATGTTGCTTGCCATGCAATATTGCAATACGTGATTCTTCGGATCATACTTCAAAGCAATCTCATTGGCTACACGGCTCGCCATCGGAACGGCACTCAAACCAGTGGCGCCGATAAGCGGATTGATTTTCTTCTTCGAGAAGAGATTTACCAGTTTCACAAAGAAAATGCCACCGGTTATAGAAAGTGCAAATGCAAGGAATCCACCGATTACAATACCGATTGTTGTCCAATTGAGGAATGCTTCGGCTGTCATCGTTGCTCCTACGGACAGCCCGAGGAAGATGGTAGCAGCATTCATGATGCTATTGGAAGCAGCATCGAACAAACGGAATGTATTGGTTCCGATTTCTTTCACCAGGTTACCAAACATCAACATACCCACCAAAGGCACTGCACTTGGCACGAAGAGGGCAACAACGGTAGTTACCACAATCGGGAAGATAATCTTCAATACACGCAGATTCTTGATTTCAGTCTTCGAAGGATACATCTTTTCCTGTTCTTTCATGTTGATGCACAACTCTTTCTTCGTGCAGAACAGTTTCACTACCAGCGGAATAATCACCGGAACGAGCGCCATATACGAATAAGCGGCAATAGCAATCGGTCCCAGCAAATGCGGCGCCAATTTGATAGTGGTAAAGATGGCTGTCGGACCATCCGCCCCACCGATAATACCTAGAGACGCGGCTTCTTGTGGAGTGAATCCCATCAGGATAGCCACCAGCAATACGGTAAAGATACCCAACTGTGCGGCTGCACCGAATATAGAAAGATGCAAGTTACGCAACATCGGCCCGAAGTCCGTCAACGCACCAACCCCCATAAAGATGATCGGTGGCAGAAAACCTGTTTTAATCAACATATAGTAGATGAAGTTCATCAGCCCCAACTCGTGGGCAATGTCATGCAAAGGCATTTCCCAGATGTTCTTCAGCACTCCGTTTACCATCACCATACCATTTTCGTCCGCCTGAATCACGCCCATATCTCCTCCGGGGAAGTTGGCTAACAACACACCGAAAGCAATAGGAATAAGCAACAGCGGCTCGTACTGTTTCTTAATACCCAGATAGAGCAGAACGAACGCAATAGCATACATTATCAGGAACTGCGGTTCGGCAATGATATTGCTGAACGCAGTCATGTCATACAAATTCTCAAATATTTCGTTCATTATCCTATCTTCATTAATATGTCATCTTCTGATACAGCATCTCCCGGGTTGACACAAATAGCAGTCACCGTACCGCCAAACTCCGCACGAATAGCATTGTAGGTTTTCATCGCTTCTACATAGCAGATTACATCACCCTCTTTCACCGCATCGCCTACTTTCAAAGCGGTTTCCTGCGCATTCTTCACCAAGAAGAACTTGCCTTCCAGTGGTGAAAGCACCTCTTTGCCCTCTCCTGCCGGAGCAGCAGCACCCGCAGGCGCAACAGGCAGTTCGGCATCACCGTATGCCACCGTCACGCGATAAGCCTGTCCGTCCACTTGTACAGTCAGCGTCTTCGGTTTGGCATCTTCTGTCGGCGACTTATCTTTCTCGGCACGGCGTTTGGCCACGTCTGCCAAGAAATCTTCTTTCGCCTTGCCGCTCTTATAAGCCTCATATTGAGCCGGGTGCATCGCATATTCAAAGAGTTCTTCGTCGTCCTGTCCCACTTCCCATTTGTTCTCTTTCATCAGTTTGCGATATTTGTCGAGAGCATCGGGATAGTTATTCTGCGGATCACCTTCGAAGAACTTACGACCTTCACGTTCAGCCTTTTCAACGATTTCGGGAGCAAGTTTGCCCGGCAGACGTCCGGCTTTACCCAGAATCATATCCCAGATATCATCGGCAATCATTCCCCAACGTTCCTTGCCTTTCTCCATAGCCATCACGTTCATCATAGCGAGGTTCTTCACATACTGACTGAACGGAGTCACCAACGGAGGATAACCGACACGAGGCCATACGTATGCCACTTCGTCAAAGAGCTTAATGAGCAACTGGTCCTGCGTCATAAACGGCAAATTGCGTTTTGCCTTATATTTATTGATTGATTCCAGATTGGATTCGAGATCGGCCATCAAACTACCCATCATACCGCCGGGAAGTCCGGGAGCAATCAGCAAAGAGTTCATCAGACGGTTTTTCGGGCTGATATACAAGCCGAGGAAGTCGTCCATAAATTCCTGAATCATGCCACGTACTTTCATGTAGGCTTCCATATTGATTTCGGGCACTTGATATCCGGCGTCTTTCAGCATCGCCTGCACGCTAAGCAAGTCTGCGTGACCTGTTCCCCATGATAGTGGTTCCATACCTACGTCGATGTAGTCGCAACCGGCTTCGCATACTTCGAGGATGCTTGCCATATTGAATCCGGGACCTGCATGGCTGTGATACTGGATAGGGATTTCGGGATGCGCCGCCTTGATATTTGCTACGATCTTACCTAACGATACAGGGCGGCCGATTCCTGCCATGTCTTTGATACAGATTTCGTCTGCTCCCAGTTTGATAAGTTCCAGCGCCATATTGGTGTAGTACTCCACGGTATGAATAGGCGAATGAGTGATGCAAAGCGAGCATTGCGAAATCATGCCGGCTTCCTTTGCGTATGTGATGGAAGGAGCAATGTTACGCACGTCGTTCAATCCGCAGAACGTACGGGTAATGTCTGTTCCTTGCGCTTTCTTTACTTTGTAGAATAATTTGCGGACGTCTGCCGGAACGGGGCTCATACGGAGTCCGTTCAGTGCGCGGTCGAGCATGTGGGTTTGAATACCGGCTTCGTGGAACGGTTTCGTCCATTCGCGTACCGCTTTATTCGGGTTTTCACCAAACAATAAATTTACCTGTTCAAAACCTCCGCCGTTTGTTTCTACGCGGGCAAAACAGCCCATTTCAATGATGGCAGGAGCTACCTTTACGAGTTGGTCTACACGAGGTACGTATTTTCCGGCAGATTGCCACATATCTCGGAAAACCAAACTAAACTTTACTTCTCTTTTCATGTCTTTCAGTGATATGCTTTATAGATTTATAATTTTTCTACTTTAGTGATTTTTCCTTTACCGTGTGTCACCACATTTACAGCAGCTGTAATGGCGGCTAAGATGTTTCCCGGAATAGGAGCAGGACCTTGCGATGCTTCCCGCTTCACAGAAACCACTTCTTCAGGGGCATACTTGTTGACTAATGTAATCAGCAACTTACCTAAACAAATCACAATCAGCAGAATAACAAATACAGTAGCCATTCCGACCACCATCAGCAGGATCGCTGTTTCGATATTTTCCATATAAATAAATTATTAGTAATTGAAGCCGTTTATTCAAAAAGCGTCCGAATTTACCATTTTTTTATAAGAAAATTCATCAGAAAAGAGATAATAAAGATTAAATGATAGGTTTTACAAAACCGGATTTTTCATCTTCCGTTGCGAAACTCCAACGGTGAAACCCCGGTCATGCGCCGAAAGAAACGGCACATGTAAGAAACGTCCTTGAAGTTCAGCCGCTCTGCTATTTCGGTCACAGAGAGATGAGTGTCGGAAAGAAAAACCTTCATTTCGACAAGCAGTTGTTGGTCTATCAATGCCTTGGGCGACACCCCATAAGCCCGACGACATACTTTATTCAAATAGTCAGGAGTAATGTGCAAAGCATCTGCATAAAATTTTACGGCACGCTCACGCGCGGAATACTTTGTCAGCAACGACCAAAAACGGCAAGTTATAGCCCAAGCCTGGTCTTTACGCTCCGCCGGCATTTGGTCTGCACTGTCCGAAAGTTCAACATCGATAGCTACAAAGAGATTATAGACATTGTTGTTGAGCATGGTAGCGCGATTGAAACCTGCGATGTGACCCAATATCCATCGCGTCTGCCGCAACCAGTCCGACAGGAGTATCTGTTGCTCTGACGACAGACGTAATATGGGGACATTATGAAGATAATCCCACAAAAACATACTGGGCACTTTATAATAAGCTGTCTTGACAATCTCTTCCGACAAAGACACGTAATGTACGGAAAAGCATGCGGAAACGGAAGAAACAAACAAATATACATCAGAGGTAAGAATCAGCAAATCGCCTTTCCGGAAAACCATTTTCTGACGATTTGTCAACACAACCGCCCATCCGGCAGTGCAGTAGAAAAGCATACACCCTTCTGTCTGAATAACCCGCCCGAGGCTTTCGCACCAATTAGTCACACCTACCGATTCATTTGCATACATGAGAACTGCCATATATGCAAATGTAGGAAATTCTTTGTATGAATCAACAAAATGTATTGAAAAGTTCCATTACCAACCGGAAAATCACCACAAATCTTCTGTTAAAGCTCCTTACATTTGCAACCGATTTTTTAAAAGTATTCAAATATGAAAAAGAGAAACTTTGACAGAGACAAACTTAATTTTGCAGACGGAAAGATCGGTGTGCTGTTTCGCGCTTTGTTCTTCCCTACACTTATTGGGATGATATTCAATTCGGCTTTGACCATGATAGACGGCATTTTTGTGGGTAAAGGCGTAGGGGCAGACGGAATAGCGGCAGTCAACATTGTGGCACCACTCTTCATGATCTGCACAGGCATCGGTCTGATGTTCGGCATTGGCGCTTCGGTAGTGGCAAGCATTCGTTTATCGGAAAATAATATCAAAGCTGCCCGTATCATTATGACTCAAGCCCTTGCAGTGGGTGTACTGTTCGTCGGAATGATTTGCGCCGGATGTCTGCTATTCTCCCGGCAGTTTGTCTATGTATTGGGATGCAGTCCGCTGCTTGAAGGGAAAGCCATCAGCTATTTGATTTGGTTACTGCCCGGAATGATTTTTCTGTTCATCCAGTGTGTAGGTATGATGCTTATCCGGCTGGACGGTTCGCCGAAATATGCCATGACGATACAAATCGTGGCGGCCATTGTCAATATCGGGCTCGACTGGTATATGATATTCCCTATGGGTTGGGGAGTGATGGGAGCGGCACTTGCCACCTCCATAGCATGTGTGATAGCTGGCATGATGGCATTGATCTACTTCCTCCGCTTCTCCTCCCGGTTAAAGTTTTATCGGTTGAAGCTATCGGCTACTTCGTTACTACTCACTTTGCGCAATGCAGGATATATGATAAAAATAGGATTCGCTACTTTCTTGACCGAAGTGGCAATGGGAGTCATGATGATTACCGGCAACTATATGTTCATCTCCCTGCTCGGAGAAGAAGGGGTAGCAGCTTTTGCCATCGCCTGCTATCTCTTTCCGGTGGTGTTCTCCATCAGCAATGCCGTAGCACAGTCGGCACAGCCCATCATCAGTTACAATTATGGAGCACACCGCCCCGAACGAGTGAACAGTACGTTGCATCTTTCTCTCTTTACAGCCATCGCATGCGGTCTGTCAATCACCGCCTGTCTGTGCTTAGGAGCTACAGAGATTGCCCGCCTGTTTCTCCACCCGCAAGAGAACGCATACGGCTTGGCAGTGAAAGGACTACCGCTTTTCTCGCTTTGTGCCATGTTCTTTGCTGTCAATATTGTCTTTATCGGATATTATCAAAGCATTGAGAAAGCCAAAGCCTCCACTGCATATACCCTGCTGAGGGGTGTTTTGTTTCTTGTGCCATGTTTCCTGCTTCTGCCACGCACAATAGGTATCCCCGGACTATGGCTTGCCATTCCGGCTGCCGAACCGTGTGCTTGCACTGTTATTTGCATCCGTTATATTCGGAGCAACTCTACCCAAAAGAAAAAAGACGGTTTGAAACCGTCTTTTTCTTTTTATCTCTTAAAACTCGCTCGTAAAGTGGAAGCGGATATTCTTGAAATCCATCTGCGCCATTTGCAGCACATACCCGGAGTCGGCAAGGAACACATCACGTCCTTCCCTATCCTTCGCCATATACTGATATTTGCGTTTCTTGAAGGCTTCCAATTCAGCCGGGTCGTCACTCTCTACCCAACACGCTTTGTAAAGGCTGACCGGCTCCCAGCGACACGATGCATTGTACTCGTTCAGCAAACGGTATTGGATGACCTCAAACTGCAACTGCCCCACCGTACCGATAATCTTGCGGCCGTTGAACTGGTTGACAAACAGCTGTGCCACCCCTTCGTCCATCAACTGATCGATACCTTTTGCCAACTGTTTCTGCTTCATCGGGTCGGCATTCTCGATATACTTGAACATCTCCGGCGAGAAACTGGGCAAACCACGGAAATGAAGCATCTCGCCTTCGGTCAGCGTATCGCCGATTTTGAACGTGCCGTTATCAGGCAAACCGATAATATCTCCTGCGTATGCTTCGTCAATCGT
Organism: Bacteroides acidifaciens; assembly: GCF_024623065.1. GTDB lineage: Bacteria > Bacteroidota > Bacteroidia > Bacteroidales > Bacteroidaceae > Bacteroides > Bacteroides acidifaciens. The sequence goes on along the minus strand of NZ_JANJZR010000020.1, from coordinate 44,323 downwards.
TGTCTTGCGTTGTGCCATAAACTGCGTGGGCGAGGAGAAACGCATTGTCTTGCCGTGGCGCACGTGCATATACGGAGCGTTACGGACAAACTTACCGGAGCAAATCTTGCAAAACGCCACACACGAACGATGGTTCGGGTCGATATTGGCGGTAATCTTAAAGATAAACCCAGTGAATTTCGGTTCGTCAGGTTTCACTTCACGCTCTTCTGCCTGTACAGGACGAGGACTGGGAGCTATCTCTACAAAACAGTTCAGCAACTCTTGCACACCGAAGTTGTTCAACGCCGATCCGAAGAATACAGGCGCACAGTCCCCCGCCAAATAGGATTCCGAATCAAATTCCGGATAAACACCCTCAATCAGTTCCAAATCGCCACGCAACTTGTCTGCCAACGACTTGCCAATCTGTTGGTCCAGTTCTTCCGAATGAATATCGACTGCCACTTTCTCTGTTACCACCTGTTTGGATGGCTGATACAAGTCCAGTTTCTGTTCGTAGATATTGTATACTCCTTTAAAACGTGCTCCCTGCTCAATCGGCCATGACAACGGACGGACCTGAATCATCAGTTCCTCTTCAAGTTCGTCGAGCAAGTCGAACGGATCTTTTCCTTCACGGTCCATTTTGTTGACGAAGATAATTACCGGTGTCTTTCTCATACGGCACACCTCCATCAGTTTACGCGTCTGCGTTTCCACACCTTTCGCACCGTCTACCACGATGATAACACTGTCTACAGCTGTCAATGTGCGATATGTATCTTCGGCAAAGTCCTGGTGACCGGGAGTATCGAGAATGTTAATCTTATAGTCCCGATAGTCGAATTCCATCACGGAAGTCGTTACCGAAATACCGCGTTGTTTCTCAATCTCCATCCAGTCGGACGTAGCCGTTTTTTTAATTTTATTACTTTTTACCGCACCTGCCACCTGTATCTGACCTCCGAAAAGCAACAGCTTTTCCGTCAGCGATGTCTTACCAGCATCCGGATGCGCAATAATGGCGAACGTCCGCCGTCTCAAAATTTCTGTATTATCTGCCATAGTTTTTTAGTTAGAATGATGAATTATAAAACATGAATAAGCTATGCTGGAATAACATAGCCTACATCCATTATTCATCTTTCATAATTTTATCAATGCATTGTTTGAGGCTCTCCTCCCAATGAGGAATCTCTATATCGAACGTTGTTTTTATTTTTGTTTTATCAAGCACGGAATATGCCGGACGGTTTGCTTTCGCTGGATATTCGGCTGTATGCAAAGGTTTCACTTTGCAGGTGGTTATCCCTGCCAGGCGATGAATAGCTACTGTGAAATCATACCAGGAACAAACTCCCTCATTGCTGAAATGGTAAATACCGCGAACTATACCTTTATTTATAATAGTATAGATAGCACGTGCCAAGTCATTGGCATACGTCGGAGTCCCTATTTGGTCGAAAACAACTCCCAGGCTGTCACGCTCTTTTCCGAGACGAATCATCGTCTTTACGAAATTATTACCGAAAGTGGAATAGAGCCATGCAGTACGAATAACGGCTGTTTTCTCACAGCAATTCATTACCTCCTTTTCTCCTTCCAGTTTAGTGGTACCATATACTGAATCCGGGCTGGGATTGCACTCTTCCGTGTATGGAGAATGCGCAGTACCGTCAAATACATAGTCAGTAGATACTTGTATCATGGCAGCACCATTGGCTTGTGCCGCACTTGCCAATTGTTTCGGTGCTTCACAATTCAATTTGTATGCTAATTCTTGATTATCTTCTGCTTTATCTACAGCTGTATAAGCAGCACAATTCACAACAAGCTCAATCTGCTTCTCTGCCATATAAGCCCAAACAGCTTGCTTGTCGCAGATATCGAGTTCCTGCACATCTGTGAAATAATACGTATGTTGCGGATTCTCTTTTGCAAGCACCTGCATCTCATTGCCAAGCTGACCGTTGGCACCTGTTACTAAAATTCTCATTTATTCATCCAGTTTTAATTCACCTTTACGGTCTTTATCATAATAATTTGCCAACATCGAAAGGAAATTAGTGATAGCTTCCACTGCCTTGGCTGTTCCTTCGCTGATAGGCTTCTTTTGAAGGCGAAGCAGGAGTATTCCATACAACGCTTCAAAACAGGTTTCCAGTTCGGGTTCGTCTTTCTTACCGTTGTTATTCCGTAATTCTACAATAAACGGTAATGCTTTGAAATAAGCAGCACTGTAAAAAGGAAATTTAGGAGAAGAGGACAATGCATTATGCAATTCTGTCAGATTGATAATCACGTTCTTATTAATCTGCAGATGCCCTTTTTCCCGTACTCCTTCCTCACCCATCATCGTAATCAAATTGACGTACCATTCTCGCATGGCAGGCTGCTGTTCTTCCGGATAGCGTGCAATCACATTTGCCTCCATCTCTTCCGGTTCACAATGATTGGCGCGGATCAAGTCTTCCTCTTGCCACATATATATAAGGTATTCGGCAATATTTTTCTCTTTCAGTTGTTGTGCTATCTGATTCATTATGTTATCCCTTAATAAAGTGACTCTCCCAACAAAGTATAAACCAGCCCTACCATAGATACCAGCATTACAATACTTCCAATGATACGGTTCAGCATCCAAATACCACGCAGATTGAACTTGGTACGCACTTTATTCACAAAATAAGTGATGCCCAACCACCAAGTCAACGCCCCGGCAGCAATCGCAAAATATCCCGTTATCTCTTCAAAAAACAAAACGCCCTGCTGCACAAAGGCAAAACGGGCGAAAAGTCCGATAAACAGGAAGATTATCAACGGATTGGATAGAGTAACAAAAAAAGCGGTAATAAAATTATGGAAATAAGAACCTTTGTTGGACGAAGCCGGACGAATGGATTGCACCGGATTGCTACGGAAAGTATATATACCGAAAAGTAGCAACATGATGCTTCCCAACAGTTGCAAATAGAAAATGTTTTTATTGATATAATCGAAAACGAAACTCATCCCATAACCGGTGAGCAAAGCGTAGGCTATATCGCTCAACGAGGCTCCCAGTCCCGTTACAAAGCCATACCAACGCCCTTTGTTCAGTGTCCGCTGTATGCACAATACGCCCACCGGCCCCAAAGGTGCGGACACTACAACGCCAATAATAAAGCCTTTAACTAATATATCGAATATTGTCTCTATCTGAATCATTCTGCAAATATCGCACTTTTTTATGATATAAGGATAGGATATTAACGTTTTTTCCAACGAATCGCCCCTATTTCATGGAGTAAAGGACACTTAAAATGACACTTGGAAAACACAGGCAATACGAATGATTCCTTTTGTTTCATTTTCCATGCAGTCAGGAAGTAGTCACCTTATAACGTGATAATAGTCATCTTACAAGGTAATATTTGTCCGATTATAAGGTGATATTTATCATTATCCAAGGTGCCCACTTGTCAGGGAAACGGGAAACAATAAAGATACGAGATTAAATTGGTAAAAAGCAAGAGAAGGATAGAAACTAATCGTGCATTTATCGTACGGAAATAAACCAATCCATAAAAAGGGAAGACGGAAAAAAGATTTATTTCTGTTTTATTTCTCACCACCAATGAAATTACTTATCTTTGCACCACAGAAAAAGAGAAGAGTTTCTCCTGTAGGAACTTCAATCGTAAAATCGTAAATCGTAAAATCGTAAATATACAACATGATTCTTTTTTTCAGAACCCCTTCCAAGAGCGTGATTGCCGTAGAGAGCAACCATCAGCTCACCACTGACGAAAGTAATAAACTCTGCTGGCTTTTTGGCGAAGCCGTGATGGAAAGTGAAGAAAACCTGAAAGGCTGTTTCGTTGGTCCACGCCGCGAGATGATCACTCCTTGGAGTACAAACGCAGTAGAAATCACCCAAAACATGGGGCTCGAAGGCATCAGCCGCATCGAGGAGTACTTCCCTGTTAAGGACGAAAACGCTGACTACGACCCGATGCTCCAACGCATGTACAAAGGACTCGACCAAAACATATTCACGACCAACCGCCAGCCGGATCCGATTGTCTACATCGAAGATCTCGAAGCGTACAACGAAAAAGAAGGTCTGGCACTTTCTAAAGAAGAAATGGACTATCTGAAGAAAGTGGAAAATGACCTCGGTCGTAAACTGACTGACTCCGAAGTTTTCGGTTTCGCACAAATCAACTCCGAACACTGCCGCCACAAAATCTTCGGCGGAACATTCATCATCGACGGTGTAGAACAGGAGTCTTCCCTGTTCCAGATGATTAAAAAGACGACACAGGAAAATCCGAATAAAATCATCTCTGCTTATAAAGATAATGTAGCCTTCGCCGAAGGTCCGGTGGTGGAACAGTTTGCTCCGGCAGACCACTCCAAGCCCGATTACTTCCAGGTGAAAGACATCAAGAGCGTTATCTCACTGAAAGCAGAAACACATAATTTCCCTACTACGGTAGAACCGTTCAACGGTGCTTCTACCGGCACAGGCGGTGAAATCCGCGACCGTATGGGCGGTGGTAAAGGTTCATGGCCTATTGCAGGTACTGCTGTCTACATGACTTCTTACCCCCGCACGGATGAAGGACGCGAGTGGGAAGAAATACTTCCGGTACGCAAATGGTTGTACCAGACTCCGGAGCAGATACTTATCAAAGCATCCAACGGTGCTTCCGACTTCGGTAACAAGTTCGGTCAACCGCTGATCTGCGGTTCGGTACTGACTTTCGAACACACGGAAAACAAAGAAGTTTATGGTTACGATAAAGTAATCATGCTTGCCGGCGGTGTAGGTTACGGCACACAACGCGACTGCCTGAAAGGTGCACCGGAAGCAGGAAACAAAGTGGTAGTAATCGGTGGTGACAACTACCGTATCGGACTAGGTGGTGGTTCCGTATCTTCTGTAGATACCGGTCGTTACAGCAGCGGTATCGAACTGAACGCAGTTCAACGTGCTAATGCTGAAATGCAGAAACGTGCCAACAACGTAGTACGTGCTCTTTGCGAAGAAGAGGTGAACCCCGTTGTTTCTATCCACGACCACGGCTCTGCCGGACACGTCAACTGTCTGTCCGAGTTAGTGGAAGAATGTGGCGGTTTAATCGATATGAGCAAATTGCCTATCGGCGACAAGACCTTGTCGGCAAAAGAAATCATCGCCAACGAGAGTCAGGAACGTATGGGGCTATTGATTAAAGAAGAAGCCATCGAGCATGTACGTAAGATTGCCGAACGCGAACGCGCTCCAATGTATGTAGTTGGCGAAACAACCGGCGATCATCGTTTCGCCTTCCAACAGGCTGACGGGGTACGTCCGTTTGATCTTGCCGTAGAACAGATGTTCGGTTCTTCTCCCAAGACATATATGGTAGACAAAACCGTGGAACGTCATTACGAAATGCCGAAATATGAATTGTCGAAACTCCATGAATATCTGACGAATGTATTGCAGCTTGAAGCAGTAGCCTGCAAGGATTGGTTGACAAATAAGGTAGACCGCTCCGTGACAGGTAAAGTAGCACGCCAGCAATGCCAGGGCGAACTTCAGTTGCCGTTGAGCGACTGCGGTGTCGTAGCGCTCGACTACCGTGGAGAAAAAGGAATCGCTACTTCTATCGGACATGCTCCTCAAGCAGCATTGGCTGATCCGGCTGCCGGTTCCATCCTCGCCGTATCCGAAGCGCTGACCAATCTTGTTTGGGCTCCGATGGCGGAAGGCATGGACAGCATTTCTCTGTCTGCCAACTGGATGTGGCCTTGCCGCTCTCAAGAAGGTGAAGATGCCCGCCTTTACACAGCCGTTAAAGCATTGAGCGACTTCTGCTGCGCACTGCAAATCAATGTTCCTACCGGAAAAGACTCTCTGTCTATGACACAGAAGTATCCGAACGGTGAAAAAGTGATTTCTCCGGGAACTGTGATTGTTTCTGCCGGCGGTGAAGTTTCCGACGTGAAGAAAGTGGTATCTCCGGTATTGGTTAACAATGAAAAGACTACGCTTTATCATATTGACTTCAGCTTCGACGAACTGAAACTAGGTGGTTCGGCTTTCGCACAATCTTTGGGTAAAGTGGGTGACGAGGTACCTTGCGTACAGGACGCCGAATATTTCCGTGACGCTTTCCTTGCCGTACAGGAACTTGTAAACAAAGGATTGATTCTTGCAGGACACGATATATCTGCCGGTGGTCTGATCACTACATTGCTCGAAATGTGCTTCTCTAATGTAGAAGGCGGTTTGGAAATCAGCCTCGACAAGATGAAGGAAGAGGACATCGTCAAGATTCTGTTTGCAGAAAACCCGGGTATCGTTATCCAGATCAGCGACAAGCACAAGGATGAAGTGAAGAAGATTTTGGAAGACGCCGGCGTAGGCTACATAAAGCTGGGTAAACCGACTGACGAACGCCACATTTTGGTATCTAAAGACGGTGCAACTTACCAATTCGGCATTGATTATATGCGTGATGTATGGTATTCTTCTTCTTACCTGCTCGACCGCAAACAGTCTATGAACGGCTGCGCCAAGAAACGTTTTGAAAACTACAAGATGCAACCCGTAGAATTCGCTTTCATGCCGGAATTCAAAGGTAAGCTTTCTCAATACGGTATCACTCCGGACCGTCGCACTCCAAGTGGTATCCGTGCGGCTATCATCCGCGAAAAGGGAACGAACGGCGAGCGCGAAATGGCATACTCACTCTATCTGGCAGGCTTTGACGTAAAAGACGTTACGATGACCGACCTTATCAGCGGACGCGAGACACTGGAAGACGTAAACATGATTGTTTACTGCGGTGGTTTCTCCAACTCCGACGTATTGGGTTCTGCCAAAGGATGGGCAGGCGGATTCCTGTTCAACCCGAAAGCGAAAGAGGCACTCGACAAGTTCTATGCTCGTGAAGATACGCTCTCACTGGGTATTTGCAACGGTTGCCAGTTGATGATGGAACTTGGTCTTATCAATCCGGAACATAAGAAAAAAGGCAAGATGCTACACAATGACTCCCATAAATTCGAGTCAACTTTCGTCGGCCTGACTATCCCGACAAACCGCAGTGTGATGTTCGGTTCACTAAGCGGAAGCAAACTGGGTATCTGGGTAGCACACGGAGAAGGTAAATTCTCACTGCCGTACGATGAAGACAAATACAATGTAGTGGCGAAATACAGCTACGATGAGTACCCGGGCAACCCGAACGGCTCAGACTACTCCATTGCAGGACTTGCCAGTGCAGACGGACGTCATTTGGCGATGATGCCTCACTTGGAACGTGCCATCTTTCCATGGCAAAACGGTTGTTATCCGACAGACCGCAAGAACAGCGATCAGGTTACTCCATGGATAGAAGCGTTTGTCAACGCTCGCAAATGGGTGGAAGCTAAAATGAAATAAATCATTCCTATATTTACAGAGGCTGGTACATTTTAAAGTGCCGGCCTCTTATTTTACACAACATTTCGTTCTACCATTAACATGACAGATAACATTGACAACCCGGCTCTCACAGTAGATGTAATGTAAATCCCAGTCAATATGGCAAAGAGAAAAAACAGTTAGTCAGGAAGGAGGAGAAAAGAAAGAATGAACATTTATCTCGAAGCATTTGGAATCTTTTTTAAAATTGGCGCTTTCACCATTGGAGGAGGGTATGCAATGGTGCCACTGATTGAAAATGAAATTGTCACCAAACGGAAGTGGATTGCGCAGGACGATTTTATCGATCTGCTGGCTATCTCCCAATCCGCTCCGGGAATTTTGGCAGTCAATATTTCTATCTTTATAGGATATAAGCTGCGCGGCATCCGGGGAAGTATTGTCACGGCATTGGGAACAATCTTGCCCTCTTTCCTTATCATATTGGCTATTGCCCTGTTCTTTCATAGTTTCAAAGACAATCCGATAGTGGAACGCATCTTCAGAGGAATCCGACCGGCAGTAGTGGCACTTATCGCCGCACCGACCTTTACCATGGGGCGATCTGCCAAAATCAACCGCTACAATCTGTGGATTCCGGTTGTTTCAGCACTGCTTATCTGGTTGTTGGGCTTCTCTCCTATTTGGATTATCATCGCTGCGGGTGTAGGCGGTTTTCTTTGGGGAAAGGTTAAAAAAGTAGAGAGTTGAGAGCAGAGAGTTGAGGCGGCATAGATTACACGGATTAACGTTGTTGTTTTACAGATTCCTAATTCTAAACAGCCATGAAAGCCATGAAAGCCATGAAATCCGTGTAATCCATGCAATCCACGTGATCCGTGCCTAAAATTATTATATAATAAACTATTAATCATATGATTTACCTACAGTTATTCTATACATTTTTCAAGATCGGGCTCTTTGGCTTCGGCGGCGGTTATGCCATGCTTTCCATGATTCAAGGCGAAGTGGTGACCCGCTATGGATGGGTAAGTTCGCAGGAGTTCACGGATATTGTCGCAATCAGCCAGATGACACCAGGACCTATTGGTATTAATGCAGCTACTTATGTAGGGTTTACTTCGACAGGTAGCGTATGGGGTTCCATCATTGCGACTTTCGCTGTAGTTCTCCCCTCTTTTATCTTGATGCTGACTATCAGCAAATTCTTCCTGAAATACCAGAAACACCCCGTAGTGGAATCTATTTTCAGTGGATTACGCCCGGCAGTAGTCGGATTACTCGCCTCTGCTGCGTTGGTATTAATGAATGTAGAAAACTTCGGTTCGCCTATTGAAGATACCTATTCATTCGTTATCAGCGTCATTATATTCCTGATTGCTTTCATCGGAACAAGAAAATATAAAGCCAATCCGATTCTGATGATTATTGCCTGCGGCATTGCAGGGTTGCTGCTTTATTAATAGCAAGCGACTGAATAACGACAAACAAAAAAACAGTGAACAAAAAACGATATATCCAAAACGGTGAACAAAAAACGATATATCCAAAACAGTGAACAAAAAACGATATATCCAAAACGGTGAACAAAAAACGATATACCCAAAACGGTGAACAAAAAAAACGGTGAACAAACTGCGTTATCATTCTGCAGAGTGTCCACCGTTTTATCGTTGTTTATTCTATACCTTTACAGTTTCAACTTCTTACTTACGGATTTCGATTCATTATGAAGACGGTCCAAAGCAGTCACTACATAACGGTATTTTGTTTTTCCTGTTTCGTATGGGAGTTTGTAGAACGGATTGCGGGTGATAGCTACAATATGTGAAGGATCGTCAAGGTTCACTTTTTCTTTTCCGCTAAAGCGATAGACTACATATTGAACTGCCTTATCCATTTCTGTTTCTGCTTTCGGAGCAGTCCAGAAAAGGATATAGCCGTCTTCTGTCCATACCTTTTTCATCTTGCGCACTTTGCCCGGAGCCTTGTTATCCATAAAGTCAAAGACAGGAATCAATGCAGGATATTTATGATATTCACTCACTAAAGCATCGCGGTATCTTCCCTGATTTTCGACAACCGCTGCCGCATACCATTGGCAACTGCCTCCGATTGTTTGATAAGCACGCTGCAAAGCCATCTTTCGTGGAAGCTGGTTGATGGAAGGATTCTGCGGGTCGGCATGCTGGATAGTGTTCGGCACAGACTGACCGATAAACAACGGACGGTTTCCCGAATGGGTAGCCCACCATTTCACCAATGTCTCATAGTCGGCAGCCTTATGGCCGATTTGCCAGTAAATCTGCGGAATATTATAATCAATCCATCCCTCACGTGCCCAATGCAGGACATCGGCATACAAGTCATCGTAATTCTGCAAACCATTCGTATTACTTCCCAACGGGTCGCTCTTCTGATTACGATAGATACCAAACGGACTGATACCGAACTTCACCCATGGCTTGATGCCACGGATAGTCTCGTGAAGTTTCTTTATCAACACATTGACATTACTACGACGCCAGTCTGCCTTACTTGTAAAACCTCCACCATAACGGGCAAAGCTCGCATCATCCGGGAAGTCCAGTCCTTTCACCGGATAAGGATAGAAATAATCATCCATGTGGATAGCGTCCACATCATAGCGGGACACGATATCGGTCACGATCTTACAGATGTATTCCCGGCTTTCGGGAAGTGCCGGGTCGAAGTATAGCTGATCGCCATAAGTAATGAACCATTCCGGATGCTGGTGGTAAATATGTTCCGGAGCCAATTCATTTTTTAATGAAGTCTTCACACGGTAAGGATTGATCCAGGCATGAAATTCCATATTCCGTTTCTTACACTCTTCAATCATAAACTGCATCGGGTCCCACATAGGAGAAGGCGTCTGTCCTTGCGTACCGGTCAGGAAGCGGCTCCACGGTTCATATTGGGAAGCGTATAATGCATCCGCTTCGGGACGTACTTGAAAGATAATCGCATTAATGCCGGCTCCTTGAAGAGAATTCAACTGGCTAATCAATATTTGCTTCAGTCGCTCTGTGGGAATGCCACGAAACTGGCTATTGACAGCCTGTATCCATGCTCCACGGAATTCACGTTTGGGATATTTATTGCCTGATGGCACCTGTGCCCTTACTCCCACCGCAAGAAGAAGAGCCAAAAGTAAAAGATAGTTTTTCAGCTTCATAATATTCTTAAATCGTAATAATGTGACGCAAAGATAATACAAACTCCCGATAAATTCGCTAACTTTGCCGACTACCATAAAACAAGGAGTATTTTATGTCAGAAAACAACTATATTTCGATAAAAGGTGCACGAGTAAACAACCTGAAAAACATCGATGTAGATATACCACGCAACAAACTTGTTGTAATCACCGGATTGTCGGGTTCCGGCAAATCATCACTTGCTTTTGATACCCTTTATGCAGAGGGACAACGCCGCTACGTAGAAAGCTTGAGCAGCTATGCGCGTCAGTTTCTGGGGAGAATGAGCAAGCCGGAATGTGACTTTATCAAAGGGATTCCGCCCGCCATTGCCATCGAACAGAAAGTGAATAGCCGCAATCCGCGTTCTACGGTGGGCACCTCGACCGAGATTTACGAATATCTCCGCCTGCTGTACTCCCGGGTGGGAAAAACGTATAGTCCCATCAGCGGGCAGGAAGTGAAGAAACACTCCACGGAAGACATCGTCAACTGCATGCTCTCCTATCCGGAAGGTACGAGATATACGGTGCTGACCCCCATCCGCCTGCGTGAAGGCCGCACCTTGCAACAGCAATTGGAAATAGACCTGAAACAAGGATTCAACCGTATCGAAGTGAACGGTGAAATGAAACGAATCGATGAATACACGCCCGTGGCAGGTGATGAAGTCTACCTGTTGGTCGACCGTATGGCGGTAACCACCAGCAAGGACGCCATCAGCCGGCTCACCGACTCTGCCGAAACAGCCATGTACGAAGGTGACGGAACCTGCATGCTGCGTTTTTATCTATCGGATGGCACCACCAAACTTCATACTTTCAGCACGAAATTCGAAGCGGACGGCATCGTCTTTGAAGAACCGAACGACCAGATGTTCTCGTTCAATTCGCCTATCGGTGCTTGTCCGGAGTGCGAAGGATTCGGTAAAGTGGTCGGTATTGACGAGCACTTAGTCGTTCCGGATCGTTCATTATCGGTGTATGAAGGAGCTATCGTATGCTGGCGCGGCGAAAAGATGGGTGAATGGAAAGACGAATTGATTCACAATGCGGAAAAATTCGACTTCCCCATTTTCACTCCTTATTATGAGTTGACAGACGCTCAACGCCGGTTGCTTTGGGAAGGCAACCCATATTTCCACGGCATCAATGATTTCTTCAAGATGCTGGAAGAGAATCAATATAAGATACAATACCGGGTGATGCTGGCACGCTACCGTGGAAAGACGCTTTGCCCGAAATGCCACGGCACCCGCCTGAAACCGGAAGCCGGATATGTACGGGTGGGCGGTAAGAATATCTCCGAACTGGTAGATTTACCTATTACGGAATTAAAGCAGTTCTTTGACCATCTGGAGCTGGACGAGCACGACAGCAATGTGTCCCGACGTATTCTGGTTGAAATCAATAGCCGGATTCGCTTTCTGATTGATGTAGGTTTGGGCTATCTGACGCTGAACCGGCTCAGCAATTCCTTATCGGGCGGAGAAAGCCAGCGTATCAATCTGGCAACCTCGCTGGGAAGTAGTCTTGTTGGCAGCCTTTATATTCTCGACGAGCCAAGTATCGGACTGCATAGCCGTGATACAGACCGCCTGCTTCATGTGTTGCGCCAACTGCAACAATTAGGTAATACGGTAGTGGTGGTAGAGCACGACGAAGAGATTATCCGTGCCGCGGATTACATTATCGACATAGGTCCTAATGCCGGACGTCTGGGCGGAGAGGTTGTCTACCAAGGCGATATGAAGGATTTGAAGAAGGGAAGCAACAGCTATACGGTACGTTATCTTTTGGGAGAAGATGAAATACCCGTTCCGGAGCATCGCCGGCCGTGGAATAACTATATCGAATTGAAAGGCGCACGTGAGAATAATCTGAAAGGAGTAAACGTACGCTTCCCGCTCAATGTAATGACAGTCGTTACGGGTGTTTCCGGTTCCGGAAAGAGTACACTGGTGAGAGACATTTTCTTCCGGGCATTGAAACGTGAATTAGACGAATGCAGTGACCGGCCGGGAGAATTCTCTTCAATCGGAGGAAGTTTGCGCGACCTTCGGAATGTAGAATTTGTAGACCAGAACCCGATTGGCAAATCATCGCGCTCAAATCCGGTGACTTACATCAAGGCTTACGATGAAATCCGCAAACTATGGTCTGAACAACCTTTGGCGAAGCAAATGGGATATACTCCCGGATTCTTCAGTTTCAATAGCGAAGGCGGCCGTTGCGAAGAGTGTAAAGGAGAAGGAACCATTACTGTAGAGATGCAATTTATGGCAGATTTGGTATTGGAGTGTGAATCTTGTCGCGGGAAACGCTTCAAATCCGACACGCTGGAAGTGAAATTCAACGATAAAAGCATCTACGATGTATTGGAGATGACCGTGAACCAAGCGATTGAGTTCTTCAACGAACATGGACAGAAGAAAATTGTGAAGAAACTGCTTCCTCTGCAGGACGTGGGACTGGGATACATTAAATTAGGACAGGCTTCTTCTACCCTTTCCGGTGGTGAAAACCAGCGTGTCAAACTCGCATTTTATTTAAGTCAGGAGAAAGCCGACCCAACGATGTTTATCTTTGACGAGCCGACTACGGGATTGCATTTCCATGACATCCGCAAACTTCTGGATGCTTTCGACGCACTCATCCGCCGGGGACACAGCATCGTTATCATCGAGCATAACATGGACGTTATCAAATGTGCCGATTATGTAATCGACCTCGGACCGGAAGGCGGAGATAAGGGTGGAAACATCGTAGCAGCGGGTACTCCGGAAGAAGTTGCCGCCTGCGGAGCAAGCTATACGGGACGGTTTTTGAAAGAAAAGCTGGGATAAGCACAATAAAACAGCCTATACAAATTGAGAAAATAGAATTCAGATACCTCTTCCTAGGTCTGGATTCTATTTTCTCACTCATATAAAATCAGAACAGCCCCCTGAGATAAGTTTAATCATTCACTACAGTTTATAAAGCCTTTTAAAATACTCACTAGAGATATTATTACGGATGCATTTCTCATCCTACCGCCTTTGTCGATCGTGTACTGAAACAATATCGTATCCGCATAGCACTTCAAGACTGACGAAATCTAAATCTTGCCATGTATCCACTGCGCCAGCTTATCTCTGCTATCGAAAGGACCTGAAGTTATATCCGCCAGTCGCAGCGAAGTATGCAGAGTAATCCCGTGAAACCGTACTAACGAATCTCCCAGAATATACTGGCAGAAATCAATCAACATATATTTATTATTGCTGTCCGATAAAACTTGAAAAAGTAGAAAACATATGTCTCGACCGTTGATTCCACGGTGGTCGATTCTGTTTTTGCGTTTTCCAAGCCCCTCATTCAAACAGCGAAGGTTCAGGTGGTGCACCGGATGCCTCCAGTAGCAGGCTTTCCCAGTCTTTTTCGGGGTTATTGAACAGACTGTAGAAGTCAACGTATAACTCCGTAACCAACCAGATGCCTGCGGACATGAAATGGAAGCAGGGCGGATGGACAGGAAGGGAAAAGATAAAATCAATCTATAGCAAAACAGATTTTTATCTTTCAATCTTTCACCTTCTTCTTGAAACTCTTTATTCATAGGTGTTTCATGACGATGAAAGATGAAAATGCAAACAATCGGCATCTGTCATCTTTCACCGTATGCGGCGTTCATCTAAGTCATTCTTTTCCCGGCTTGATTCGTACTCGTCCGGTCGTGTAAATCGCATTCATATCTTTACGGAATGTCCTCCGGAACCCATAGGGTCTTGGAACATACTACTTTCCCCGCAGTCTATTAATAGATAACTTCCTTTCTATTAAATGTAAAGTTGCTTTTGATTAATAGCAAAGTTGTTCTTTACTGATTAGAAACTATAAATGAAGGCTTTGATTATAAAATTGCAAGCTTTATTTTTATAATCAAAGCTTGCGTTTATAAAAACGGAACTTGCATTTAAAGTTTGTGATTAATAGAAAGAAAGTTTATAATTAATGAAAAGGAACTTATCTATTAATACTTTGGGCGGAAAGTAGCAGTAGTTTTGAGTGTGGCAAGTGGTGAAAGATGAATGATGTGGTGAAAGATGAAAGTGTATTCATAGTCAATGTAGACACGGTCCCTCGCCACGATGTTTCCTTTGCCGAGGGTCGATGATTTGAAGCCTTCTCATCTATTTCGGTGTCTTGCCGCCGCGGCTGTCCGCTAAAATGATAACCATAAAGGGGTGACACCTTCAATAGGTGTCACCCCTAATTTTTCAAGCTTCAAAAAGCTTTATCGGACAGCAATATATATTTATATACATCTTTAGCCTGTTTTCCTGCATACATCTCGGGGCTTTTCCATTCCACGATACACTAACACACAACTGTTCAATCCCTACTATACCATATTTATATGCCTTTTGAGGAAATTGAATACTTTTCAATTTCCAATCCGGTATTTCATCAAACATCCTCATCGAATCCTCCGCATTCCTGTTATCATAAGAAACAGCCTGACTATAGGTATATACTCCTAAAACAAAATCATAAAAGAAATAATAATCTTTTTCATCACACTATTCATTAGATTTCATATAAAAGAGTAATATAAAAATAGTACAAATTAGTCTTCCGACAAACGAATATTTACAGGATGACAAACAAATATCACCATACAAAATCTTTTGTGTTTATAAAAGATTTATTCATCAACTTTAGTCATTATAACATCAGTTGGAACTGAAAATCCAATAGGCTTTACTTCTACCCAATCCTCGAGTCCTTCCGTCTCCCACCATATACCTTCTTTTTCATTTAAAGTCCAATGTAATTTGTTGGGTCCTATTGGTTCTAAAGTACCTCCCCAAATTCCCTCTCCGTTAAAATGCTTCATTCGCTGGTCATAAAATTTGAATCCAATACCTTTTTTACCTTTATATCTCGTATTACATGCACCATAAATATAAATATGTTGCTCACCTCCATTTATATTTTCATAAACCCATTTGGTATTAATATCAGTAATATAATTTTCTACCATTTTATTTTTAACGGATAAAGAATATCCGCCAAATATAAGTTCTTCATCTATTTCTGCTTTCGGTTTTCCTTTATAAAAGGCTTCTCCTTTTATTAATCTAATAGTGAATACCGTATCCTCTTTTTCATATTTCCATGTGCCAATATAATCTTTTGCTGTTTGTTGGGCATAAACAGCAAAACTGTACATGGCAACTAATAAAATAAATAATATACGTTTCATAATAATAACTTTTTTATTTGTTACAATCTAAATTTTCTAACTGACCATTCGTATTTACAAATTTTGGTTTCCAACCGTCCCATCCCTGATTTAGTTCATTATATAAATTAAAAATAAACTGTAAGCCAGCCCCTTCTTTTTGTAAGAAACTTACACAATGAGCTATTCTATCTTCTATGCTGGCTCCTATTGCGCTATTAAGTGCGCGTGAATATTCTTGTTTCATCGTTTCTTTATCGTTCTGTAACTTTGTAGCAAAATCTCGAAATGCGTCTTCAGAGACTATCACCAAGCTATTGCATCCAAAATCTGAAATTATCCCATAAGAAAAGTTTTCCACATCAATATACCCTTGAAGATATTTCTGTGTTAACAAGTTTAAATCAGCAAATGAAGGGATCATGCTACCTCCTGGGTGTGAATGATACCATTCAGTAACACTATTCGGTTTCACGGCACTCCAATCATATCGAATACTTCCTTGTCCTTGTTTGTTGGGATTATGAATTGATGCACCACTGGCAATCCAACCATTTTCTTTTGAATTCGGTTGATAATAGACTCCCGCAAATATCTTTTTCACTCTGGCTATCAAGCTATCGTTTACATTCATTTCATTTGCCTTTTCACATGGATCCACATCAGGATCTTTCTCCTCTTTTTCTTCCACTGTACCATTCCCTGTACTTTCGTCCGGATTACCAGTTGACATCTCACTTGGATCCGGGAAAGGATCAGGATCAGGAGGTGGTATAGGAGTTAACCAATCGTCTGGAGTAATGGTCACCTCAGGGAACTGCCCTCCATTTATGTCTCCCGGCTCTGGAGTAATGATCACTTCTGGAAGGTTTCCACCATCAATATCCCAAGACCAGTCTTCTCCATCCCATAAATCATCCTCCCCACTTCTAGTGGAAATCTTCTTCTTTCTACCAAAAGCAAGTCCGGAAAGTTGAAAATTAGCAATCTGACGTTTTTCTTCTAATTCTGCTTGAGTAGATGCATTTAACAAAAAAACACCTTTCACTTTTATACCATTTTTATATGTATTAATACGAGCTATCATACTTGAATGAACCATAGAATAAATTGCAATTCCTGTAAACGTTCCTTTATCTACACAATTAATAAAGTCATTACATACCTGACTGTTATGGACAGCATCATATTCCTTAGCTGGAATAAGTGTCAGAATATATTGGCCAACATTATTCTCCTTTACATCTTTTACAATAACTAACTTTTGATACACATTTGTGTGTTTAGCAATTCCTTTATCATTTTTATATTCTACATATAAAGCTTTGTATTGAAAAGTTGATATTATAGGGATATCATAACACTCCAAATTATGCTTAGAAGAAGGTATAGCTCCCGTCCATTGAGGAGAGAAATCTCCTGGACGTATAGAATTATCAGCCTTTTCTTTTTCAGAACGAGTAGTTACACTTTCCATTGACTTCTCAAAAAAAGCTTTCGCTTCTTGCAAACTAAAATTTTTATTTTCGGTTCGTGAATCCATGTTTATTAATTCATCATCCATACAACTCCAAACAAGAAATAATATAAGAAGTATAGATAAGCAACCAATATAAAGATAGATATTTTTCCTCATAATCAAATATATTTTCTAACTTTCGCCATTATAACATTCGTTGGAATAAAAAAAACATCCACATATACATAACGCAATCACTTATCGTTTACAAAAATGAGCAAAACAGACAAATCTCCATTCCCAATTAGTACACAAATTAGACAAAATAATACATAAAAACACATCTCCTAAATACAAGAATCCCCCTTGTTACACATATCTGTAGCAAGGGGGACTTATATGAACGAAGGCATTCATTCCACTCCGTCCTTCATGCCTAATTTTCAACTTATTTAAAGGTAGAATCCGAACCCTATCTTCACACCGAAACGTGACATATCTCCATCATTGAAACGCCATTTATAATAAACGGCAGGTTCAATGGTTACCGTACGCGAAAGGAAGTAAGCGTATCCGGCTTCGAGCCCCAGTCCCCAGTCCGTCTGATGTTTTCCACCACTCCTGCGGAAACGGTTCCAGTCGAGTCCGCCACCCAGATAAACACCTGTTTTATTGAAGTAGAAACGTACTCCGGTGCCCAATGTATACTCATCTATCGGTTTCGACCAGTCGGCTCCGGCGTTTACCATCAAGGCAATACCCTCGGCCAAGAATGTGCCGACTTGTGCGCCAACTCCAAATTTTGCTTTATCGTTTTCACTATACGAAAAGTCCAATCCCGACAATGAAGGATTAATAATCGTAATTCCTTTCTCAAATTGCGCCTGTGCAGTGAAAGAGACTGCCAATAAGCAAAGAGCCAAAGCTAATTTCTTCATAAACTTACTTTTTTAAGTGAATAGATTGTTCGTCTTTTTTGCGGCGTTCGCGCATTTGTTCCTTTTTCCGAAGCACCAGCCAAAGAAGGAGGACGATGACATAAGAAACTGCCACCGTAATTATTTTCTCTGTCGGGCCGACTTCCGTATTACGAGGCAACAAATAAGCCGCCGTTACGGATACATAAATAAGGAATGCAAGCGCCACTCCTGTTGATTTTCTTATTTTCTTCATTCTGTTGATTTTCTTGTTTTCTTCATTCTGACAATTTTCTTGTTTTCTGCTTGCCCAGCCAGACATAGAACCAAGCTGCCGCAATCACCACACACGCTATGCCGATGCCATAGGAGACTGCATGCGAAAGTCCCAATCCTTCGGGAGCAATGCATATATAAGTTGAACATACACATGTCATAAACAGTGCCGGTATCAAAGTAATGATATAAGGTTTCTTGGATACCGCCAGAAAAACCGTTATAGCCCACAAGGTAAACACAGCCAATGTCTGATTTGCCCAGGCAAAATAACGCCATATCATATTAAATCCGTTTGCATCACGCAAACTATACAAAAGCAAACCAATAGCTACTACAAACATCGGAATACAAATGTACAAACGACGGCGCATACTTTTTTGCTCCATGCCCAAGAAATCCGCCACAATCAGACGTGCCGAACGGAAGGCGGTATCTCCCGAAGTAATCGGAGCGGCAATCACTCCCAAAATAGCAAGTACTCCGCCGATTGCTCCCAACCATTCTTTTGTGATGGCATCAACGATAACAGAAGCATTGCTTTCTTCCATTCCGTTCTCATGGAAAAAATAAGTAGCGGCAGCAGCCCAAATAAGAGCAACAATGCCCTCGGTAATCATTGCACCGTAAAACACCGGGCGACCGTGACGTTCCGAGGTCATGCAACGTGCCATCAATGGGCTCTGCGTAGCATGAAAACCGGAAATTGCACCACAGGCAATGCTCACAAACATAATCGGGAAGATAGGAAGTTCGTTCGCTTCCGGGTTCGTATTTTGCAATCCGTCCCACAACTCCGGCAAAGCCGGATGGTTAACGTAGAGCATCACCAGAATGCCTACTGCCATAAACAACAAGGCAATCGCAAACAATGGATAGATTTTACCTATTATTTTATCAACAGGCAACAAAGTAGCCAGCATATAATATGCAAATACAACGATAATCCAAAACGTAGCATCCAAACTTTCCGGAGTGAGTTTTGCCAACAATCCGGCAGGTCCCGCAACGAAAACCGCCCCTACCAGAATCATTAAAATGACAGTGAATCCTCTCATCACCTGCTTGGCGGTCAGTCCTAAATAACGGCCTATTATTTCCGGCAAGCTTTCGCCTCCATTACGCAAAGAAAGCATTCCGGCAAAATAATCATGCATTGCCCCCGCAAAAATACTTCCCAGCACAATCCACAAGTATGCAGAGCTACCGAATTTCGCTCCCATGATTGCTCCGAAAATAGGACCTAATCCGGCAATATTGAGAAACTGAATCATGAAAATCTTCCAGGTGGGCAATGGAATATAGTCCACTCCGTCAGCCTTGGTTAGTGCCGGCGTCTTACGGTCATCCGGACCAAAAACGCGCTCCATCAGGCGTCCGTACGTAAAATAGCCTACTATCAGTGCCAGCAGACATAGAGTAAATGTAATCATAGCGTGTCGTTTTTTTAACTTGGCAAATGTAACATAATCTCTCGAAACAGCCCAACATTACCGACACTTTTACTAACTTTGCGGGGATTTAAAACGAAAAACAAAGAATATGCGTCGATATATTTTCATTCTTTCACTTTTGTTTCCTTTCCTCTCCGTAGCCGCACAGCCCAAGCATGAGGTTCGTGCCGCCTGGCTCACTGCTCTGTATGGTCTTGACTGGCCTCGTACACGTGCTTTAAGCCCTCAAAGTATCTGCAAGCAAAAGGAAGAATTGGTGGATATTCTCGACAAGCTGAAAGCTGCCAACTTCAATACCGTCCTGTTTCAAACACGTACACGCGGGGACGTGTTATATCCCTCGTCTATCGAACCTTTCAACGCTATCCTGACTGGGAAACCCGGTGAAAATCCCGGATATGACCCGCTCGCCTTTGCCATCGAAGAATGTCATAAGCGGGGAATGGAGTGCCACGCCTGGATGGTGACTATTCCGCTGGGAAACAGGAAACACGTTGCCTCTCTCGGCAACCGTTCCGTCACCAAACGGATGAAAGACATTTGTGTACCGTATAAGAATGAATATTTCCTCAATCCGGGACATCCGGCAACGAAGGAGTATCTGATGAAACTGGTGCGGGAAGTCGTAAGCCGTTATGATATAGACGGAGTGCATTTCGATTATCTGCGTTATCCGGAGAATGCCCCTCTCTTTCCCGACAAGTACGACTTCCGCCGATATGGCAAAGGGCGTACCATAGAGCAATGGCGGCGGGATAATATTTCAGAAATCGTACGCTATATATATAAGGGTGTAAAAGCGATGAAGCCGTGGGTGAAGCTAAGTGCCAGTCCGGTAGGAAAATACCGGGACACCTCGCGTTACTCTTCCCGTGGGTGGAATGCTTTCTTTACCGTTTATCAAGACCCGCAAGGATGGCTCGGCGAAGGCATCATAGACCAGATATATCCGATGATGTATTTCCAGGGAAACAGTTTCTATCCTTTTGCCCTCGACTGGCAGGAACAGAGCAACGGACGTCAGGTGATTCCGGGACTCGGCATCTATTTCCTTCATCCCGATGAAGGAAAATGGACACGCGACGAAATAGATCGTCAGATAAACTTCATCCGCAATCATAAAATGGCTGGTGAAGGGCACTACCGTGTGAAATATCTCATGGAAAACACACAAGGCATTTATGATGAACTGACCGAAAACTTCTACGCATATCCGGCTTTACAGCCTCCTATGCCTTGGTTGGATAATGTGCCGCCCACAGCTCCGTCCGAACTGAAAATAACTAATATCGACCATGGATATACGGAATTAACCTGGCAGGCTGCTACTGATAACGATCAGCGTAACAAGCCCATGTATGTTATTTACGCTTCTAATGAGTATCCGGTAGACATCGGCCGACCGGAAAATATCGTTGCACAGAATATCAGGGAGACAAGCTATATCTATGCCCCTATCCTGCCTTGGAATGCGAAAAAGCATTTCGCTGTTACGGCTATTGACCGTTATGGAAATGAAAGCGTAGCGATACAAGAAGGAAACTAGAAGTACAAACCCTATTTGAAACAATTTTTGAAACTAACCGTATACAACAGGTGATGTTGTTGCTCTTTAGTCGCAAACCCTTTATTCATCGGATGAAATCGGATAAACAAGAAAAAAGTAGAGAGGAAGATTGAGAATAAATATCCAGAGGGAAGATATGTCGGTGTATGTGAATATTTAGCACCATACAAGAATGAGTCAAACTTAAATTATCACTTGGTTCATTTCTGTGCCAGAATAAACTAAATGATCATTTTCCAGTTAAACAAAATTATAACGCCCGTTCTTTGAGATATTGAAAACGAAATATTACGAAAATAATGATTATCTTTGAACCACTAAAAAGAGATTAACAATGAATGACCTGCTTCGTAAACTCCCTATCGGGATACAGACCTTTGAGAAACTTCGTAAGGGTGATTATCTATACGTAGATAAGACAGAGCTTGTATGGAAAATAGCTTATACATCTACTCCATACTTTCTGAGCCGTCCACGCCGTTTCGGTAAAAGTCTTCTCCTCTCTACCTTTGAAGCCTACTTTGAAGGAAAGAAAGAACTCTTCGAAGGGCTTGCCATTGAAAAGCTGGAAACGAAATGGGAAAAGCATCCTGTGCTACATCTGGATTTGAATGCCGAAAAGTACGATTCTCCGGAAAGACTTTATGACATCCTCAGCCGTCAACTCACCTTATGGGAGATTCAGTATGGCAAAGGAATAGACGAGAACACTCTTTCCGGTCGTTTCTCCGGTGTCATCCGCCGTGCCTACGAACAAACCGGTAGCAGCGTTGTAGTCCTGGTAGACGAATACGACAAGCCTCTATTGCAAGCTTTAGGCAATGACGCCTTGCTGGATGAATACCGTAAAACCCTGAAAGCCTTTTACGGAGTATTGAAAAGCACCGACCGCTACCTGCGTTTCGTCTTCCTCACAGGAGTGACGAAATTCTCGCAAGTAAGTGTATTCAGTGACCTCAACCAGTTGCAGGACATCACTTTATGGCCCGATTACGGAACCCTTTGCGGCATCACTCTCCAAGAATTAGTGGATACCTTCCAACCGGAAATAAAGATACTTGCAGCCAATAATTCCATTTCTTATGATGAGGCGGTGCAGCGAATGACACGTCTTTACGATGGCTATCATTTTTGCATCAACTCGGTAGGCATTTTCAACCCGTTCAGCATACTGAATGTCCTGAAATCAAAAGTGTTCGACAATTACTGGTTCCAAACCGGTACTCCGACTTTCCTCGTCGAGATGCTGCAAGAAACCGAATATGACCTGCGTACTCTGCTTGACGGAATCGAAGCACCGTCTTCCATGTTCTCCGAGTATCGGGTAGATTCCAACAATCCGATTCCGCTGATTTACCAAAGCGGCTATCTGACGATAAAGGCTTATGATGAACGTTTTCGCAACTACCTGTTGGAATTTCCGAACGATGAGGTGCGTTACGGTTTCATGGATTTCCTCGTACCGTTCTACACTGGAGTGAAGAATAACGATCAAGGCTTTTACATCGGCAAGTTCGTCAATGAGTTAGAGAGTGGAGACTACGATGCCTTTCTCACCCGCCTGCAAGCCTTCTTTGCCGATTTCAATTACGAACTGAACGAGCAGACAGAACGCCACTACCAAGTAGTTTTCTATATTGTCTTCAAACTTATGGGACAGTTCACTGATGCCGAAGTGCGCAGCGCCCGCGGTCGTGCAGATGCCGTAGTGAAAACACCTAAATATATCTATGTCTTCGAATTCAAACTGCATGACACGGCAGAAGCGGCATTGAAGCAGATTGACGATAAAGGCTACTTGATACCGTATCAGGCAGACGAACGTGAAGTGATAAAAATTGGAGTAGAGTTCAGTGCGGAAAAACGCAATATCAATCGTTGGCTAGTGTGAACAGATAAAGTTAAATATTATCAGGAGTTACCCATATCCATGCCCGATAACAGCTTCTCCTATGAACAGGAACCAAAGGTAAATAACCGGAGTATACTCTACCTTCCCTGCTTTCCAACGGATAAGTTGCGGACATTCGTTCATGTTCCTGCAAAGCTTCACCTTCTGAAGGATGATAATCAATCACAAAACGTCCTGTTGAACCTGGACGTACATAACGGTCATGTAAAAAACGCACAATGACTCCCATATTCATGCGCAGATTGATTTCCACACAGGGATGAATCCGAAAAACCGGCTTTTCATTTTCCGGAAATCGACAAATCATCATATCAACTCCAAGATAACCTTTATAAACGGTTCCCACCAACGCAGAAAGTCTGTATTTCAAACAGTTCTCCAAATCCATCAGAGCCTCTAAAGGGATATATTGCGCAAGTTGTTTCCGGATCGTCTCATTAGAAAGCAGACAGTTCCCTTCATACATTCCACTCTTTCCGGTATGGAAGAGGGAATATCCCACAAACGTCAATTCACCTGCACCATCGGAATAAAACTCCATGGCAAAATCTTCTACCTTATTATATATAGGCTCCGCAATGACTCCACCCTGCGAAGCAGCCACACGAGTACACCAGCCGGAGATGAAAGGAGTAAATATGCCTTTACACCAGTTCAGACCTTTACCGCTTCCCGAAAGCGGAGCTTTCAACAAACATTCCTTCCGCCCTTCCACAAAACGCTTCCATTCCTCCGGGGTCTTTAAATAATAAGATTCGCCGCAGAAATATTCATTCAGTTGTAATTCAGGAAGTAACGCGACGGCTTTAGAACGATGAGAGTATTCCCGCAGATCGTTTAATTGCCCCATAGAAGGCAGCAGGACTTCATCCACACCCAACACAGAAAGCCGCTTCCGTAAAGCCACATCCCATCCCCAGGGACGAATATCCAAATCCTGTTCAATAGCAAGTTCCGGCTCCGTTATCAAATCAACCGAAAGTCCTAATAATTCCTGTATCTTCTTCACATAGTCGAGATTATAGGCGGAAGGAGCCAATACCGCACTCCCCTCTTCCGCATACCACATCGGAAGCAAAGCCAATTCGGAAGCCATACGTCTTGCCGAAGCCGGAGCCATATAATTCGCTTCACCGCTGGCAAGCGCCAAATCATGTTCCGGATTGAATATATAAAGAGCCTTTTTTGTCATTTCAAATGAATTCAAAACTTTATTCTGCAAATATATACAGGAAATAGCCAGGAAGGACTACAATAAACAGAAAGTTGGAATTAAACACACAATTTTGCCATCTCTACTTTGCAAATCCTAAAAAAAGCAGTATATTTGCCACTCGAAAAACAAAGAACTGAAATGGAATCATTCTACCGCACACACGCCTACCTCGTTGAGCACACCAATGCCCCCGTTCGCCGCGATCTCATGGACGAGATCGACTGGAGCGACCGCCTGATTGGTATCAAAGGGACACGTGGCGTAGGAAAAACCACTTTCCTTCTCCAATATGCCAAAGAGAAATTCGGGAACGACCGTTCCTGTCTGTTCATCAACATGAACAACTTCTATTTCTCGGGTCACAGCATTATAGAGTTCGCCAACGAATTTCAAAAACGTGGCGGAAAAGTATTGTTGATCGACCAGGTGTTCAAACATCCGGAATGGAGCAAAGAGTTACGCATGTGTTACGACCGTTTTCCTAATCTGAAAATAGTCTTCACCGGCTCGTCCGTGATGCGACTGAAAGAAGAAAATCTCGAACTGCGTGATATCGCAAAGAGCTATAACCTGCGTGGATTCTCTTTCCGTGAATTCCTGAACTTGCAGACAGGTATGAAATTCAGGGCATACAGCCTCGAAGAAATTCTTAGCACTCACGAACAGATTGCCAAAGGAGTACTCTCCAAAGTTCGTCCGCTTGACTATTTTCAGGATTACCTGCACCACGGATTCTATCCGTTCTTCCTCGAAAAACGTAACTTTTCGGAGAATCTGCTGAAAACGATGAACATGATGGTGGAAGTAGATATCCTGCTCATCAAACAAATTGAACTGAAATATCTTTCAAAGATAAAAAAATTGCTATATTTGCTCGCTGTCGACGGACCGAAAGCTCCAAATGTGAGCCAACTGGCAAGCGACATACAGACATCTCGCGCCACGGTGATGAACTATATCAAATATCTGGCAGATGCGCGACTCATTAATCTGGTTTATCCGAAAGGGGAAGAATTCCCTAAAAAACCTTCGAAAATAATGATGCACAACTCCAACCTGATGTATTCCATCTATCCGGTGAAAGTGGAAGAGCAGGATGTGCTCGACACATTTTTTGCAAATTCTTTATGGAAAGACCATAAGATACATAAAGGGGATAAAAACGTCTCTTTTATGGTAGACGAAGTAATGCCATTCAAAATTTGCCAGGAAGGCGCAAAGATCAAGAACAATCCGAATGTAACGTACGCGTTGCATAAGGCTGAAATAGGTCGAGGCAACCAGATACCTCTCTGGATGTTCGGCTTTTTATATTAAAAGATTTATTTACTTAAATATTTAATTTAGTTATGACTAAACAGAAGAAATTCATCACTTGTGATGGTAACCAAGCTGCAGCACATATCTCGTATATGTTCTCTGAAGTAGCAGCTATCTACCCCATCACTCCTTCTTCGACTATGGCTGAGTACGTAGACGAATGGTCTGCCGCAGGACGTAAGAACATCTTCGGCGAAACAGTATTGGTACAGGAAATGCAATCTGAAGGTGGTGCTGCCGGTGCAGTTCACGGTTCTCTTCAGGCTGGTGCGTTGACTACTACTTACACTGCTTCTCAGGGTCTTCTCCTGATGATCCCTAACATGTACAAAATTGCCGGTGAGTTCTTGCCTTGCGTATTCCATGTATCTGCTCGTACATTGGCTTCTCACGCATTGTGTATCTTCGGTGACCACCAAGACGTAATGTCAGCTCGTCAGACTGGTTTTGCGATGTTGGCTGAAGGCTCTGTACAGGAAGTTATGGATTTGGCTGGTGTTGCTCACTTGGCTACCATCAAATCTCGCGTTCCGTTCATGAACTTCTTCGATGGTTTCCGTACATCTCACGAAATCCAGAAGATTGAAATGTTGGAAAATGATGATCTTGCTCCGCTGATCGACCAGGAAGCTTTGGCTGAATTCCGTGCCCGCGCACTGAACCCGATGAAACCGGTAGCTCGTGGTATGGCTGAAAATCCTGACCATTTCTTCCAACATCGTGAATCATGCAACAACTACTATGAAGCAGTTCCTGCTATCGTAGAAGAATACATGAATGAAATTTCTAAGATCACAGGTCGTAAATACGGTTTGTTCGATTACTATGGTGCAGAAGATGCAGAACGCGTAATTATCGCTATGGGTTCTGTAACAGAAGCTGCCCGCGAAGCTATCGACTACCTGGTAGCAAACGGCGAAAAAGTGGGTATGGTTGCCGTACACCTGTATCGTCCGTTCTCTGCTAAACACTTCCTGGCTGCTGTACCTAAGACTGCTAAGGCTATCGCAGTTCTTGACCGTACTAAAGAACCGGGTGCTAACGGCGAACCTCTTTACCTTGACGTTAAAGACTGCTTCTACGGTGCAGAAAATGCTCCAGTTATCGTTGGCGGTCGCTACGGTTTGGGTTCAAAAGATACTACTCCTGCTCAAATCCTTTCAGTATTCGAAAACTTGGCTATGCCAATGCCGAAGAACCACTTCACTATCGGTATCGTAGACGACGTTACTTTCACTTCTCTTCCTCAAAAAGAAGAAATCGCTTTAGGCGGCGAAGGTATGTTCGAAGCTAAATTCTACGGTTTAGGTGCTGACGGTACAGTAGGTGCTAACAAGAACTCTGTAAAGATTATCGGTGACAACACTGACAAACACTGCCAGGCTTACTTCTCTTACGACTCTAAGAAGTCAGGTGGTTTCACTTGTTCTCACTTGCGTTTCGGTGATACTCCGATCCGTTCTACTTACTTGGTAAATACTCCGAATTTCGTTGCTTGTCACGTTCAGGCTTACCTGCACATGTACGATGTAACTCGCGGTTTGCGTAAGAACGGTTCTTTCTTGCTGAACACAATCTGGGAAGGTGAAGAACTGGCTAAGAACCTGCCTAACAAGGTTAAGAAATATTTTGCACAGAACAACATTTCCGTATATTATATCAACGCAACTCAGATTGCACAGGAAATCGGTTTGGGCAACCGTACCAACACGATCCTTCAATCTGCATTCTTCCGTATCACAGGCGTTATTCCTGTAGAACAAGCTGTTGAGCAGATGAAGAAATTCATCGTTAAGTCTTACGGCAAGAAGGGTGAAGACGTTGTCAACAAGAACTATGCTGCCGTTGACCGTGGTGGTGAATACAAGACTTTGGCTGTTGATCCTGCTTGGGCTAACCTGCCAGATGACACAAAAGCTGAAAACAACGATCCTGCATTCATCAACGAAGTAGTTCGTCCTATCAATGCACAGGATGGTGACCTGCTGCCTGTATCTGCATTCAAAGGTATCGAAGACGGTACTTGGCATCAAGGAACTGCTAAATATGAAAAACGTGGTGTAGCAGCATTTGTTCCCGAATGGAATCCGGAAAACTGTATCCAGTGTAACAAGTGTGCGTACGTTTGTCCTCACGCTGCTATCCGTCCGTTCGTGCTTGATGCAGAAGAACAGAAGGGTGCTCAGTTCACACAATTGAAAGCAGTAGGTAAAGCATTCGACGGCATGACTTTCCGTATGCAAGTAGACGTGCTTGACTGCTTGGGTTGCGGTAACTGTGCCGACATCTGTCCGGGTAATCCGAAGAAGGGTGGCAAGGCATTGACCATGAAACACCTCGAAAGCCAATTGGCTGAAGCTGCCAACTGGACTTACTGCGTAGACAACGTGAAGACTAAACAACATCTTGTTGACATCAAGGCTAACGTGAAGAACTCACAGTTCGCGACTCCATTGTTTGAGTTCTCAGGTGCTTGCTCAGGTTGTGGTGAAACTCCGTACGTGAAACTGATTTCTCAGTTGTTCGGTGACCGTGAAATGGTTGCTAACGCTACCGGATGTTCTTCTATCTACTCCGGCTCTGTTCCTTCTACTCCTTACACTAAGAACGAAAACGGTCATGGTCCTGCTTGGGCTAACTCACTGTTCGAGGACTTCTGTGAATTCGGTTTGGGTATGGAATTGGCTAACGAGAAGATGCGTGCCCGTATCGTGAAAGTGATGAACGAGGCTATTGCTGCCGAGTGTACTCCTGCTGAAGTGAAAGAATTGTTCACCGAATGGATGAACAATATGCTGGATGCAGAAAAGACTAAGGAATTGGCAGCTAAAATTATTCCGGTTGTTGAAGCTAACAAGGATAAATGTAACCACTGCAAACAAATCGCTGAACTGCAACAATATCTTGTTAAACGCAGCCAGTGGATTATCGGTGGTGACGGTGCTTCTTACGATATCGGTTACGGTGGCCTTGACCATGTAATCGCTTCCGGTAAGGACGTTAATATCCTTGTTCTGGATACTGAAGTTTACTCTAACACAGGTGGTCAGTCTTCTAAGGCTACTCCGGTAGGTGCTATCGCCAAGTTCGCTGCTGCCGGTAAGCGCGTACGTAAGAAAGACCTCGGTCTGATGGCTACTACTTACGGTTATGTATATGTTGCACAAATCGCTATGGGTGCCGACCATGCTCAAACGCTGAAAGCTCTCCGCGAAGCAGAAGCATATCCCGGACCATCTTTGATTATCGCTTACGCTCCGTGTATCAACCACGGTCTGAAAGCTGGTATGGGTAAGAGCCAAGAAGAAGAAGAAAAGGCTGTAGCATGCGGTTACTGGCACTTGTGGCGTTACAACCCGGCTTTGGAAGCCGAAGGCAAGAATCCGTTCCAGTTGGATAGCAAAGAACCGAACTGGGCTGATTTCCAAGGTTTCTTGAAGGGTGAAGTTCGTTACGCTTCTGTAATGAAACAATATCCTGCTGAAGCTGAAGAGTTGTTCAAAGCTGCTGAAGAGAACGCTAAATGGCGTTACAACAGCTACAAACGTCTGGCTAAAGAAAACTGGGGTGCTGCCGAATAATCGGTTGCCACACTGTTGACAGATAAATAATCAAGTAGGAGGAAAACGAAGTTTTTGTTTTCCTCCTACTTTTGTTTTTTACCCACCAAACTACTGAATATCAAAAAAACAAAAGTATCTTTTCATTCATTTATCTTTTTTTTGTAACTTTGTCCTCGGATATGAGTTACCATATCCGGACATATTAGAAATATCAAGAAGCGTTATGCTTATCTTGTGAATTGAGAACCTGAGAAATTTTCATATTTAGCACAAGAGATTGGCATAGTGGTTCTCACGCTATAGCGTGAGCTGCTATTACCATATTCGTGCTATAGGTTTTCTCAGGACCTTCAATTCAGATGTGGGCATTGCAGTCTCACGCTTCTCTGTTTAATACATAAAGGTCTTGAGAGATTGGAAGACACCTTCTATTTATTATGAAAAAAATATTCTATTCAGATTCTTCCAGACTTATCCTCCGATTGCTCAGCCTCGTGTTGTTTTTCTGCGCCGCTGGCCTGTCTGCGTGCGATGACGAAAATGAGGCCAATGAAGAAAAAGCCATATTCGAAAAACTGCAAGGCACATGGAAAAGTACCTACATCGTAATGCACGACAACTTTACCAGCATCAACGGAGAAACCTACAATGAATCAATCGATGAAGCCATCACAAGCAAGGAAAACGAATGGTATATCCGATGGAAATTTGACCGCAACCGGAAAGTAACCATACTGGAATCAGGCAGTTCTGATGATATCCAACTGCCGGCAACCTTTGGCTTTACACTAAGCGGAAATAGGATTAGCGGAATACCCTTTTCCGGAGACTTTACAAGCTATTCAACGATTACCGAAATCTCCGACACTCAATTCATCATCGAAATGGAAGACAAAGGAAGAGACAAAGACGGTAAATCGGACTATTATCATCGGATAACATTCGAAAAAGTGCAATGAGTATGAAGAAGTATTTAATCACACTGTGCCTTATCATAAGCATGACATTCTACGGTCATCTTCTTTATGCACAGAATATATCCTATCAAGACAGTGTACAACACAGGCTTGATTCGTTGGAAAACGTAGTGAAAGCATTATCCTCCAGCGTGCAAAAGACACAAAAGAAAGAAAAAGACCACTCCGTATGGAGCCGAAAGAGATTCACAGCCATAGGATATGCAACGCAAACACTTACGCCTGCATATGGAAATGAGTTAAAAAGTGACTTTGGAGTAGCCCTCACCAGTGGACGTGCTGTCTATTTGCACAAAAAGCCATTATTCGGTAAACTCAAGTTTGCATTTAATTGGGGCTCGGATATCAGCTATACCAAGTATAAGAACTACAAAGAAGAGTATAACTACAGTGCTGCTGACGAAATGGAAATCCAAGACTACGGTTTGCATCAATGTGACATTGGCATATTAGTGGGTCCCTCCATCACTTTCAATCCTGTGGGTCATCTTATGATATCCGGCTATTTTAGATTTGTCCCGTCCTATTCAATGCTGATACTCAACGATGACATAAACAGCAACTACGCCTCATTTTTTACTTATGGCGGGGAAATTTCGTGGAAAGCCATTGGTATTGGAGTAGAAGGAAGACAAGGCAGTGCCAAATACAGCAGCCTAATGTCCGAAGGTGACGATATCAAAATGAAATACACCACTCACTCGCTACGAGCGTACATCAGCCTGCATTTCTAACCAAATCCGCTTTTTCATAAAACGGAATGCATATCATACACAATCAAATTTCAGCCTGCCATTGCCGGAATACCCGTTCAATGGCGGGCTGAAGTTTTATCCTTTTCTTTTCAACAAATCCGTCGGGCTCTCGCCAAACTGTTCCTTATAGCATTTGGCAAAATAAGAAGGTGAACTGAAACCGACTTCATAACCAATTTCGGCTACCGTCATATCCGACGAAGCGAGCAGAGACGCAGCTCTCTTCAGACG
The DNA here is from genome assembly GCF_024623065.1 of Bacteroides acidifaciens. GTDB lineage: Bacteria > Bacteroidota > Bacteroidia > Bacteroidales > Bacteroidaceae > Bacteroides > Bacteroides acidifaciens. Next base: position 12,842 of record NZ_JANJZR010000020.1, on the reverse strand, counting down.
GGCAATACGGAGCAATTCATTAGGAGAATAATTAGTCAAGGATTTTATCTTCCGATAAAGCTGCACACGGCTCAAGCCCATTTCTTTGCCCAAATCTTCTACATTCAAACCGGAATCTCCCATCTTTGCGTCAATCAAGGCTTTGAACTTTTCTACAAAATCCTTGTCCATATCGCAGACATCTTCTTTGGCCAATGCCTGTCCGCCACCAAAGAATTGTTTCAGGCGACGATGCGAATCTATGAGATTGCGGACACGCGCCAGCAACAATTGCGAACTGAAAGGCTTGGAAATGTAAGAGTCCGCACCACCATCATAACCTTGAATCTTCTGTTCATCCAAAGAACAGGCAGTCAAGAGGATAACGGGAATATGGCATGTTTGCAGTTCGCTTTTCAGACGACGGCAACATTCAATACCATCAATGCCCGGCATCATCACGTCAGAGATGATCAAATCCGGAACATATTTCATAGCCTTGCGGATACCTTCCGAACCGTCCGCCGCTTCAATGACAGTATAGTCTGTATGAAGTAGTCCATGAACATATGAACGAATATCCACATTATCATCAATGATAAGTACGGAAGGTTTGGAAGAATCATAGTTCTTTTCCAGTTCCTCTTCCTCAATGGGCAAAGCATCGTTCAAGGAAGAAGCTTCGGAAACAGAAGATACCGGAGATTCTTCCAAAGAAGAGGTCTCGCAAGCACAAGTCCGTACCGGCAAATCGACGGTGAAGACGGTGCCTTGCTTTTCGTCACTTTCCACTGATATAGTCCCGCCATGCATCTCGACGAAAGCCTTTACCAAAGCCAGCCCTATCCCCGAACCGGCATGGTGCATATCAATTTTATAGAAACGGTCAAAAATATTACGGATATGTTCGGCTGAAATCATCGAACCGGTGTTGGATACGGTAAAACGAATCCATCGGTCATCCTCTTTTGTCAAGGCAGACAAACGGACGGTAACTTTACCATTCTCCGGCGTAAACTTGAAGGCATTGGAGAGAAGATTAAAATAAATGCGTTCCAACTTCTCTACATCTGCCAAGGTATGGTAGTTCGTATCCGGCATATTGTCAAAAGAAAAATGAATATGCTTTTTGCGGGCTGCCGCCAGGAAAGATTCGTTCCAACCTTTGAAAGAGGAAAGAATATCAACCGGAACGGGGGTATATTCCATCTTCCCGTTTTCGTATTTACGGAAATCCAATATCTGATTGACCAAACGCAAGAGGATATTCACGTTTCGTTGCACCAACAGTAGCATCCGGTGTTGGTCGTCACTCAACGTCTTATCAGCCAACAGATGCTCCACAGGGTCGGCCACCAAAGTTAAGGGAGTTCGGAAATCATGAGAGATGTTCGTAAAGAAAACAAGTTTGGCGTGGGTGGCCTCTTCCAGCTGATGAGAAAGCTGTATTAACTGGTCACGCTGTTCTGCCAGTTTGTCGCGCTGTTGTTCCAATTGGTCGCGCTGCTCTTCCAACTTATCCCGTTGCTCTTCCAACTGCCTTTTCTGTTCGGAGAGCTCTCTATTCAAACGATTTTTAGAACGCAGCGAGTTGTAGACAACTACCAATAATCCTGCCACCAGCAAGAGAATAACCAAACCGCCATACATCACCACTTGTTGTGTAGCCACACGTGACAAATATCCATCGATACGTCCGTTCAGTGTTTCTATCTTTTCGTCCAGTTCCGAGATGTGAGCAGTCTGAAGTTGCATGACATGTGCGTTAGTCCGGTCTACTACCGCTGTATTCATTATGGTTTCACGCGGGTAAGGTTTTGCTTCGAGAATATTCATTGCCAGTTGCAGTACTTTATCACCGTTAGTCGGATAAATAAAGGTAGCGTTCAATACACTGTCAAGCACAAGCTCCAGTCCGTTTCCTTTGCCCGGCAAGGCATCGATACCGACAAATATCATTTCTTTCTCCCGCCCCGCCTTCCTGGCAGCCTGATAAGCTCCGGGAGCTATGCGGTCATTATGCGCATATACGGCATCAATCTTCGGATGGCGACGGAGTATGCTATCCATTGCCACTTCCGCCGGTTCGCGCTCCCAGGCTGCATCCGCTTTATCAATCAGCTTTATATCAGGAAAGTTACTGATAGCCGCCATAAATCCCTGATGACGTTCCATTGCAGGAGTCGATCCACTCAGTCCGGTAAGCTCCACCACATTCCCTTTTCCTTTCAGAGTGGATGCCATGTAATTTCCTACTGCGCGGCCTATTTCATAATTATCAGCACTGATATATGCAGTATATTTATCGGAAAGAATCTTCCGGTCGACCAAGATAACAGGGATTCCCTTTTGGTAAGCCTCTTCCACAATCGGAGTCATCGGGGCCGCTTCATTGGCAGAGATAATCAGCAAATCGACACCTTTATCTATGAAATAACGGACATCTTCCGCCTGCTGACGGTTATCATCGCCCGCCGACCGTATCTCTACCGACACTCCGTCATAAAACATGGCTTCACGGAGAATCTCATCATTCATCTTATGCCGCCAGGAATCATCACTACACTGAGCCACCCCAATACGGAAACGGGGGGCATCCTGCCGACAGGCAGTCATGCCGATAAGACAAAACAATATCACTATCCACTGCGTGTATTTCATCGGTTTAATCGTTTTAAATACTTTCATCGTTTTCATAGTACTTAGCAGATTGATTCAGAACAAAAATAAAAATAAATCTGCAAGTTCGCTAACTATCCCCCGATTTTTCTACAAATTACTCTCTCTAAAGAAGATAAGATAACTAAAAATATTCACCGGGAAATTATTAACAAAAGTATAAGAGGTAAACAAAACACTTAATCAATGTTATAAAACATCTCTTTTTATTTGGATTATTTGCAGATTTCACAGAAGTCCGTATCTTTGCACTGTGTTTTTCATAGTATTAGATTTAAGGTTAACAAAGGTTGGAGCAAGGCGTTGCTCCTTTTTTTATGTCTATACGTCTCCTAATATAAATCTAATGTTGAACCAATAGAAAAGAAGTTTTTTCTATTAATAAACCAAGACTCATCTATTAATGCTTTACTCCCCCCAAAAATATATAGGTCTTGTTCCAATCTCTACAAGATATGAATCGGAACGGGTTCTCACGAGAACCGTAATAAGGTCAGAAAAAAGAAACCTCTCAAAGTATGTCATTTTAACTTTGAGAGGTTATACGCCGATAACAGATAATCATTCCATCTATTACCGATATATATTAAATAGGATTATAACAATCTGTCTTTCAATACCTGCGGAAGTTCCGGCATCGCCCCGCTCTGCGTGCAGACATAAGCAGAAACTTCCACCGCCAACTTATGAGCTTCGGGAACCGGCTTGCCATTCAATATGGAAGCACAGAAAGCTGCCGTGAAAGAATCGCCCGCTCCTACCGTATCGGCTACGGGAACTCTCGGCGTTTCCTGGAAAGAGACAACGCCCGGAGTAAATACATAGCTGCCATTGATGCCGCAAGTCAGAATCAACATTTTCAGATTGTACTTGGCCAACAGAATCCAGCACTTGTCCTGCAAGTCGATGCCCGGATAACCGAACATACGGCTGATGGTCACCAACTCTTCGTCGTTTATCTTCAAGACATTGCAGCGTTGGAAGGAATCGCGCAACACTTCTTTGGTGTAGAAGTCCTGACGGAGATTGATGTCGAATATCTTTAATTGTCCGTCTATATCGGGCATGGTGTCCAAGAAGCGGTTGATAGTGGCGCGACTTGCTTCATTGCGCTGCGCCAACGAACCGAAGCAAACGGCACGCGTGTTCAATGCCAGACGTTTCAGTTCGTCCGTGAAAGGAATGTTATCCCAGGCAACCCCCTCCTTGATTTCATAACAAGGCACACCTTCGGCGTCCAGTGTCACTTGCACCGTACCGGTAGGATAATCTACCCGTTCAATCTGAGTATTCAGTTTCTTGTCTTTAAAGACCGATATAATCTCATCCCCCAGTTCGTCATTGCCTACCGCACTGACTACACGGCTGTCAAAGCCAAATTGCGAAACATGATAAGCGAAGTTTGCCGGAGCACCGCCTATTTTCTTTCCTTCGGGCAGCACATCCCATAGTGCTTCACCCATTCCTACTATCGTATTATTCATGATAAACAGAGTTTAATTGATTCCCAAATATAAAATTATTTTCTGATACGGAGCGTATAGAACAGCAGATAAAGCACACCGATTGTCATTACTGCAATAGCGCCGTTCTGTCCCAGTGAAGTGTCCGAAGCCACTCCCATCGCCAACGGAAATACCGTTCCACCGAAAAGCCCCATAATCATCAGACCGGAGACTTCGTTTTTCTTACCCGGCAGATAAAGCAACGCTTGCGAGAAGATGACGGAGAATACGTTAGAGTTACCGAAACCAATCAGGGCGATGCAAGCATAGATAACCGCTTTCTCGTGGAAGATGAACAAACCAATCATGGCAACCAACATCATTACTACACTGATAGCAAAGAAAGATTTCGGAGACATCTTGCGCAGAATGAACGAACCCAGGAAGCAACCCGCCGTACGGAAGATAAAATAGAGGCTTGTCGCGAAAGCGGCATCATCCAGTCCCATTCCGATGCGTTCCATCAGAATCTTCGGAGCGGTAGTGTTCGTACCTACGTCGATGCCAACATGGCACATGATACCGATGAAGCAAAGCAGGATGAACGGTTTGCCGAGCAAAGCGAGACATTGTCCGAAAGTAGACGGTCTGCCTTCTTCTTTTTCTTCTTTAATCTGTGTGACATTGAGCAACAGAACAGCAATAACGGCTACAATCATGTAAATCGGGAACAGGATGCGCCAGCCCAAATCGAAAGTCGGGATGGCTTGTGTAGCTCCCCACATGGCAATATAAGGAGCAAGGAAAGAAGCGATGGCTTTTACAAACTGACCGAAAGTCAGGCTACTTGCCAGGCGGTCACCCCTCACGATGTTGGAGAGCAAGGGATTCAGAGAGGTCTGCATCAATGCGTTTCCGATACCCAAGAGGGAGAAAGAAATCAGCATCAGCATATAACTGTCACCGAAAACCGGCAATAACAAAGAAGCAAAAGTGACAATCAGACTGAGCAATACAGTCTTCTTCTGACCGATACGGCTCATCAGCATCCCTGTCGGTACGGAGAAAATCAGGAACCAGAAGAAGACAAGTGAGGGAAAAATGTTTGCTTGTGAGTCCGACAGACCAAGGTCTGCCTTTACATAATTGGAAGCAATGCCTACCAAGTCAACGAACCCCATGGCGAAAAAGCATAGCATCACCGGGATAAGTTTGGAGAGAGAAGAGTTTTTACTGTTTTCCATTGTTATATCTGTTACTTAAATTTCGCATACCTGTTTATCCGTATGCTACAAAGTGAATCTGTTATTGTATAATTTCTGTATCTTTAGGGCTTAATTTGTCCGCCCTTACGGGAGCAAACCTGTTTGCCCCTTATCCGATTCTTGCTTCACACCGCTATAATAGGATGAAAGCTACGATATTGTTGATTTGTCACGGCCGTGACAAATTCTCTTCATGGCTGTAGTAGCTTCTCTTCATGTCCGTGAGAAGAATCTACCACTGCCGTGGCAAGCTACTTATACCGTAGGCTTAACAGAAGTATACCGTTACCTTAAGTGTAGGAACCCGTAAGGGTGGATATACTCTGCCGTAAGGAACCGGGAAAAGAGCCTACAGATTACATAGAAGAGTCCTATGGCTTCAACCAGTAAACCACAAACGAATCTACCTTATAGGATCCGCCCTTGCTGTAAAAGCCGATATGGCAGTAAGGCTCCGACGGGAATACCTGATTGGTCATTGCGAAACGTCCACCGTCACCGAATGCTTCTACACTTGATTTATCTACAAACAGGCGAAGTTTCAGTTCATTCCTTCCGCTTTCGATAGCCGTCCACGTCAGCGTCGGGAAATTTTCGTTGAAGCTGACATCTCCGCTTTTACGGCGGTCCATAGAGAATTTGTTCTCTTTCATGTCATATTGCATGTCCACTTCCTCGCCCTTATCATTGTAGAGACGGAAGCCGATAATGTCTGCATGTTGGTTCTTGATGGTCAGTTCTATTTCGTAAGCACCTTCGTTACCCGGAATCATTTCTTTGACCGTGCGTGTTCCACTTACTTTGAACGAACGTTTCTTCGAAATGTCGCGCAGTTTCAGCAGTTCGGGAGAAGGGGCGGATTTGAGATAAATCTCACCGTCTGCGGCAAACAGGCTCAAATCGCGGGGAACGGAGTTCGGACTACGGTATTGGGAGGTAGGAACATCATTTGCATATTGCCAGTTGCTCATCCATGCGATGGCGATACGGCGGTTGTCGGGGGCATCACTCCAAGTAACAGTGGCGTAATGGTCTTTTCCCCAGTCCATCCATTTGGTTTTGGAGGGTGATTCGTTTACAAACTCTTTTCCGTTGAAGGAGCCTACAAAATATTGAGTAGCACTTCCTCCGAAAGGACCTCCTGGATTCAAATTACAAAGCAACACCCATTTCTTATCATTGGTACCTTCTACTGGAAGTTCAAACAAATCGGGACATTCCCACACGCCGCCATGTGCACCTTGTCCTTCACCGAAACGACTTTCAAAGGTCCAATCTTTCAGATTAGGAGAAGAGAAAATCTGCATTTCCTGCCCTACTGCCAATACCATAATCCACCGATGGGTTTCTGCATGCCAAAACACTTTCGGGTCGCGGAAGTCACAGACCTCAGACACCAGAACGGGATTGTTTTCGTATTTAGTAAAAGAACGTCCGTTGTCGGTGCTGTAAGCTATACTTTGCACTTGTCGGTCACTGCTTTGAGTGTAGATAGCAACAATAGCACCTGCACCAAATCCTGCTGTATTATCGTAATCCACCACAGCCGAGCCACTGAAAATTGTTCCTAATGCATCAGGAGCTATAGCAACAGGAAGATGTTTCCAGTTTACGAGGTCTTTGGTGATGGCATGTCCCCAGCTTAGATTTCCCCATTGAGAACCATAAGGGTTGTATTGATAAAACAGATGATATTCACCGTCTTTATATACCATTCCGTTCGGGTCGTTCATCCAACCATAAAGGGGCGAAAAATGATAAGTGGGACGGTACTTTTCCCGATTAGCTGTATCAAACGTATCGGATAATCTCATTTCCTTGCAGCAAACCGTATTTTCAGGAGAAAAGTTTGTATGAAGAGGATCATTCGTTTGTAGTTTAAATTTGCAGGAAATCGTCCGGCCTGAATAACTGGAAATGTCTACAGGAACAAAGTAATCCACTTTATGCATCGCCAGCCGTACATCCAGCCATTTCACCTCTTCATTATTTATAATCATACTGATACGTACATCGGGGGCAGTTTCTTCTACCGGTAGAAGGAGATACTTCTGATTGGTATTAATACGTACCATGTAATGTCCTTCTCCAAGATTCTTTATCAATAAAGGAGAATCTGCCGCACGGAGCGAAAAAGAAAAAGTTATAAGTAAAAAATAAATCAGAACAGCCTGAAATTGCTTAGATAAAAGAAATACATTCATGTTTCAATGGTATTAAAATATGATTAAAGTATGATTGATGTAGGCAAAGGTAGGCGCTTCGGGATGAAACGCCTATCAAATTTGTTTCAAACGCTGTAAAAAATGTTACTTCCGCATGATTCGAGCCTATTCATAATTCTTATTCTGGGTATATAATCCTGGAATATAGTACAGTTGGTTATAAGGTATCGGGAAGAACTCATTTTTTCCCGCTTCATAATGAGCATCCTTATAATATTGGGCATAGGTCTGTCCGTCATATACACTGTTTTGTTCGCTTGCAAAGTAAGCATTCAGCGTTTTAGAAGCAATCCCCCAACGGCGCAAATCAAAATAACGTCCGTTTTCCATCGCCATTTCCAAGCGACGCTCCCAACGCAGACACTTACGCGCAGTTTCCTTGTCTTGGAAGTAAGACTCCGGATAAAGCTCAATCTCACACTGTTCTTTTGCATAAGAAATGTGTTTTTCAATCGAATTGGCTGCACGCTGACGAATATCATTGATAATGACACGGGCTTTGTCCAGTTCGTCCAATTCAATCAATGCCTCAGCACGCATCAGCATCACATCCGTATAACGGAATACATAATCGTTCATTGCGAACGCCTGCCATGATCCGTTGTAAGTCTCTCCTTTCGAACGTTGGGGCACTTCTTTCAAGGAAGTATAATAGCCATACGTATTCGGTGTACGGGAGTTGTCTTTTGTCATCACATATTCTGCTTCATATTTATATGGATAGGTAGGCATGCCGACTGTATGAAAGAGTCTGGGGTCCCATTTCTGTTCGTTCACTTCTCCGTTGACCGGATAGCTGATTTGATGATTATAGTCATCAAACATCGGCAGACCATTCTCTGTCTTGAATGCATTCACCAGATTCTGCGAAGGCTTATGAAAGTCCCATCCGCAAGTCCATATTCCCCAACACCCATTCAACATATTCGACCAGTTGGCACGTCCGAAACTTGTGTTATCATCCTTATAGTCGGAACATTGTACAGCAAAGACCGATTCCTTGCTGTTCTTGTAATCCGGCAAAAAGATGTCGCCGAAATCTTCCAGATAATCATACTTGGAATCTTCAACGTCTTTCGTATATGTTACCACCTTGCTCATATATTCTTTATTTATATGAGATACGCCGGTAGTCGCTTCATAACCGTCTCCCCATGCCAAGTTCAAATAACACTTTGCCAGGTAAGCCGCAGCGGCAATCTTATTTACCCGTCCGCCATTAGCCTGTTCGTCCGGCAGCACATTATAGGCAGTTTCAAAATCAGCTATTATTTTACCAAAGAGTTCCTGATACGTAAACTGGTCATTTCTTATCTGCTCGATGGTATTGTTTGAATACGCCACTTCATCAATCCAAGGAACTTGGCGAAACACGGTCAACAATTTATAATAGAAGTGCGCGCGTAAGAATTTAACTTCCGCAATGCGCTGCTTACATAAATCCTCACCAAGTTTGTTCACTCCGTTTCTGTCCAAAGACACTAACGCACGATTGCAACGGGAAACGGCACAATAGAGACGATACCAAAGCTCGTCCATCTCACCCGGAGTAGTAGCCGTCAACGTAGACCAAATCTCAAAAGGATGATAGCCGGTGTCGGTCGTCCCGGAACCACCTTTCAAACAGTCGTCAGATGTTATATCACCATAAGGAAACAGATTGAACGGATAGGAAAACCAGCAGTCGCCCAACATGGCATAAGCGGCATTCACCATCTTCTCCGGTTCGGAGAACGCTTTATCTTCATCAATCACTGCTGTGGGATTATAGTCGAGAAAGTCATTACAGTTTGTAAAGGATACACCCATCAAACAGGCAAGTGCAAATGTATATATTTTCTTTTTCATTGTTTTTCTTCTTTTAGTATGTTAGAAACTAAGTTGCAGACCGAATGACACAGAGGTGGCCAACGGATAAGCCCAATCCGGATTTTCAGGGTCGGCACAAGTCAGACCTTTACTTTTGACTGTCAGCAAGTTCTGTCCCGACAGATATATACGTGCATTGCTCATTTTGAATTTAGACAAGAATGAGGCAGGCAAATTATATCCCAGTTGCAAATTGCGCAACTTCAAATAGGAACCGTTTTCTACAAAATAGGTTGAAGCGCGACCTTCATCGGCAGTATTGTTAGTGGTCAGTGCGGGAATAGTGGAACCGGTGTTTGCGGTAGTCCACGCACCCAACAAACGGTTTCCTTTGTTTGAGCCCGCATCTGTAATGCTCCAGAAGTCAGTCTGAAACTTTTGGTTGTTATACACGTCCTTATCATATACCCCTTGCCAAAACATGCTGAAATCAAATCCTTTATAATTCAATGCGATATTCAGACCATAAGAAAATGCCGGAACAGGATTGTAAATCCAAGTTTGGTCATCGGCTGTAATACCATTCTTACCATCCAAATCTGCATATTTCAGTCCACCTACACGTGCGTTCGGTTGACCGGAAGCATCCACTTCGGCCTGATGTTGGAATATACCCTCTACCACATAGCCTACAATAGAGCCGTATGGTTGACCGGACTGAACCAGATTCTCCGTTGTTGTGTGTGCATAAGACCCTGTGGAGGTTGCAGGAAGGTAAGTTACTTTATTGCGGAAAAAATCTAAGTTTCCGTTTATATCAATTCCAAGCCCGCAAGCCAGAGTCTTGCGATAACCCAAAGCAACCTCCATTCCCCAGTTGCGCAATGAAGGACCATTGGCCCAAGATGCCCCACCTTCTCCCAGTGCGCCCAAGTAAGAGGGATTAATCAACATATTGTCCACATCTTTCACATATCCATCTATTGAACCGTATAAACAGCCTTTGAGAAGTGTGAAGTCTGTACCGATATTGAACTGTTCGGCCGATTCCCATTTCAAATTAGGATTCGCAAGTTGAGTGGCACGATAACCGGAAGGGAACGTTCCCGAATATTGCAACAGTAAGTCGTAAGCGGTAGAAGTAACACGGTCTAATCCATAATCGGCTACATAAAGTCCAAACTGGGCATTATTGTCTATTGCCTGATTACCGGTCTGTCCCCATGAAAAGCGAAGTTTCCAGTCGTCCATCCAATCTTTCCGCAACAGTTTAGACAAACGCAATCCGAGAGTCGCTGCCGGGAAAGTACCCCAACGATTATCTTTACCGAATCTGGAAGAACCGTCTCTGCGAATGGTGAAAGACGCCAAAACGAAATCGTCGAAATTATAGTCTATCTTTCCAAAGAAAGAAGCCAACCGGAACCCTACCTTTGCGCCAGCGTTTCTCATTGTACCAGTTGCCGCATTGGGCCACATATAGTCTTTATCTTCCAAAGCGTACTCTTCGGAATAAGCAGAAAAATCAATCACGGATTGCTTGGTCATTTCGGTACCTGCCAATACGGTAATATCATGTTTATCGGCCAATCGGAAATTATAGTTGGCAGTATTCGACCATGTCCAGTTTGTTTCATTATTGTGAGAAAGCGTTGTTTTCGCTATGTCATTATTCACAATATCAGAATGAAAAGTGTTTGTCATCGCATTGATGAATGAAGAATAATGGTCGATACCGAAGTTTGAACGAAGCACCAGTCCTTTGAGCGGTTTCAACTCTACATAGCCGTTACCAAACAGGCGCCAGTAGTCCAGATGGTTGTCACGATTATTATATGATTCGCGCAACGGGTTCTGACGGTCGCTCATTCCACCTACAGGACCGGCAAACGTCACACCGTCTTCCTCATAAACCGGAACAGTAGGAGCCATCTTCAACGCATTCTCCATCGGAGCGCAATCTACTTGGCTGGTATATGTCACAGTGAAGTTCTCACCTATGGTGATATATTTGTTCACATTATAGGAGGAATTCATACGAGCGGATATATTCTCAAAATCAGTGTATTTCAAGATACCATTATTCTTCTTATACCCCAAAGAAAACATGGTGGAATGTTTGTCATTAGCGTGTGAAAGAGACAAATCATAATTTTGCAAGAACCCGGTACGCGATATTTCGTTCAGCCAATCGGTATCCGAATATTTCATTGTTTTCTTTTGATTGATGTAACCATCGTATAAGCCGTTTACCGTATAATTTACATAACTTCCCGTTGCCGGATTCCAAACCGTAATGGGCGTGCCGCTTGCGGCTTTCAGGTTCAATCCATAATTTCCGGCATAAGCAACCGGGTCTAATCCGTCATTCAAAGCAGCCTGAGCCATAGCTGTTGCGTATTCCGAAGTGTTCGAGAGCTTCATCAACGATTGGGAAGTGTAAAACTGCGCAGCCAGATTTGCCGAGAAGTCGACCTGCATTTTATCGGCTTTCTTTCCTTTCTTCGTTGTAATGATAATAACACCGTTCGATGCACGCGAACCGTAAATAGAAGCGGATGCCGCATCCTTCAGCACTTGCATACTTTCGATATCATTGGTATTAAGAGAGTTTAAAGCACGAGTAGTAGGCACTCCGTCAACCACATACAAGGGATCTTGTGATGAATTGAAAGAACCGATACCGCGAATGCGAATGGTTCCTGTACTACTGGGCGAACCGTTTGTAGTAATTGTCATACCCGGTACTTTACCTTGCAGACTTTTCATCGGATCGGCATCAGTCGAAGTTTTTAAAGATTTGGTCGAGACAACGGCAACCGATCCTGTCAAGTCTGCCTTCTTTTGGGTAGAATAGCCTGTCACTACCACTTCCTCCAACATTTCGGAGTCTTCCTCCAAAATAACGTTTAATAAAGCTTTCGCCTCCACTTTGACTGATTTAAAACCTACATAAGAAATGGTAAGTAATGAACCTTGCTTTACTGTCAACGTAAAGTTACCATCAAAGTCGGTAATAGTACCGTTGGCCGAAGCGGTTGATTCAATGACGGAAGCACCGATAATCGGCAACCCATCTGTTTTGGAAGTTACGTTTCCTTTTACCATTATGTTCTGTCCGCTGAGGACTGACAAGAACATAAACAGGAAACAAACGCTGCAAAGAAGTTTTTTGTTCTTCATAATACTGAGCATTAGTTTAATATTATTAATTTTAAAGTACGAATTTTCTTTTTATCGATGGTGCAAATTTCGGTTGATTTATATCAAACAGCTAAAAAAAATGTTTCAAAGGCTATAATATTTGTTGCATAGAACGCTATTTTATAGGGTTTTATACATTATTATCCGAGATAGAAGAATTAATAGTCCGTTAAAAATTCAACATATTGGCTAAGCGGCTTCTGTCACTATGCCAAAGAGTTCTTTGATAAGTTTAG
>NZ_JANJZR010000001.1 GCF_024623065.1 Bacteroides acidifaciens | reverse complement strand
AACTGTTAATACCCCTTCCGCCAACTACAGACGGACGCGACAAGAAGAGCCGGGGTAAGTTGAAATATCAGCTATAAAATTATGACTGAAGAGAATTTAAACAGGCTCTTATAGTTGGATTATGAAGAATTTTCCTACATTTGTTTCGTTAAACCATGAAATCTCTATTATGATTAAGTCTGTCAACCCGATGAAAAAGAGCTGCTTGTCATTCCTTTTACTGTTGTTTTCCTGTTCTTCAGTCCTTGCCGATGAGCGTTTGGACTCGCTGTTGAATGTGCTTGACGCAACCATAAAAGAGGCAGACGCTTATGTGCAGATTAAGGAGAACAGGCTTCGGGAGTTGAAGAAAGAAGCCAGGAAGACACCACCTGTCTCCATCGAACGATATAATCTGAATAATAGGATTTATTTTGAATACAAGGCGTATAGCTCCGATTCCGCACTCCATTATCTGAATGAAAACAAATTACTGGCACGGCAGTTGAACGACGGGGAACGTGAACTTAAAATTCAGTTGGAGCTGTCCTATCTGTTATCATCCATCGGAATGTATATGGAAGCGGCGGATATACTGGGAGCCATAGACCAACCGTCACTTCCACAGTCTCTTCTGGGATTTTACTATACATGCTATGAACATGTATATGCCGAAGCAGGAGCGGCGCAGCCGCGATACAAGATGTTTTCATCGCGCTATTTCAAGTTGAGCCGTGCCTATCGGGACTCTATGCAGGTAACCTTGGAACCCTCTTCGGATACTTACCTGTGGTTGCGCGAAACCCAGCTGAAAGAAGCCGGGAAATACGATGAAGCTCTTAAATTCAGTGACCGGCGGCTTTCGGAATCTCCATTCGGCACTCCCCAATATGCATTGGTGGCTTATCAGCGCTTCCGTCTTTTTGAAAGTATGGGGAAGAAAGACGAGCATTTATATTATTTGGTTCTTTCCGCTATTTCCGATGTACGTTCCGCCATCAAAGAGCAGTCCTCGTTGATGGTACTGGCACAGGAACTGCATGGCAAAGGAGATTTGAAACGCGCGTATGCATATATCAACTTCTCCTGGGAAATATCACAATTCTATAAAACGCGGTTGCGCAGTTGGATGAATATAACCCCGCTTTCCATGATAAACGGGAATTACCAGGATATCATCAGGAAACAAAACAAGGAACTGCTGATTTATATCGTATGTGTAGCCCTGCTTGCGTTATTACTGGTGATAGCGTTAATCTACATCTATCGGCAGATGAAAGCCCTTTCCGTTGCCAAGAAAGGATTGCAGGAAGTGAACGAACGACTCTTCTCACTGAATGAAGAACTGGAAGAGGTGAACCGGCATCTTCGTTCCACAAATTTAGACCTTTCCGAGTCCAACCTTATTAAAGAAGCTTATATCGCCCGTTTCTTCAAGCTCTGCTCTGTCTATGTAGACCGCTTGCAGGCATACAGAAAGCTGGTAAACAAGAAATTGCAACGGGGACAAGTAGCCGAACTGTTGAAAATGACACATCTCAGCAATGATATTGTGACCGTTGAGGTGCAGGAATTATATGCGAACTTCGATTCCGCCTTCCTGCATCTTTTCCCGAACTTCGTGGAATCTCTCAATCAATTATTGCTGCCCGAAGAACAAATCGTCTTGAAACCGGACGAATTACTTAATACGGAACTGCGGATTTTTGCCCTGATTCGCCTCGGCATTAAGGACAGTTCGCAGATTGCGGAGCTTCTGCATTACTCGGTCAATACTATCTATAATTACCGTTCGAGAGTGAAGACCAAAGCACGCGTTTCACGCGAAGATTTTGAAGATTTGGTAGCTAAAATCCGGTAAATAGGTCTGTATCAAATCTACCTTTTGATGCGGGCATGATATGTGTTAATATGTTGTTTGTCAATATATTGGTGCTTTGCGAATGTTGTGAATGTCCACTTATATCTTATTGGCTATTTTTTATTGTGTCATTTCCATCTATTTTTGTCATAACCGAGCGGAAGTAATACATTCTTCCGCCCCGGAAACTTCTTTTTTTATTAACCTTTATAAAAACACACATGAAAAATGATTTATTGCATTTTTCCATACCGGAAAAAGGAGGAAGAACGAAACGTCAGTCTATGAAATGGTTTTGGTGTTGGGTTGTCCTCTGTGTATGCGGAATAGTTTGCATCGCCTGTTCTGATGATGACTCCGTGAAAAAGAACCCTTACCTGCAAACAAGTACCCGCGCTATGCTGAAAGAGGTGGTAGAGGTCAAGTTTATCAACATTGATGGAAATACCGATATTACTGTCGATTTTGGTGACGGAACGGTGAAGAATGGTAAAGCTGCCGAAGCTGTCACTCATGCCTATACTCAAAGCGGTGACTATACTTTGCACGTCACGGCAGGTCAGTATGAGGTGCAGAAAAGAATCCGTATTTACAATCTGTTGGCGTTGACGGAAGCGATGAAGCAATTCAGGGAGTCGTCTAACAAGAATGTATGGGTGATGACACACCGTGCACATACCACGGACAGGACTGTCCCCGAGAACTCGGTATCTTCCGTAGAAGATGCCATTGAGTCGGGAGCGGAAGTGATAGAGTGCGATACCCACGTGACAAGTGACGGAGTGGTAGTGGTATGCCATGACCAGACAATCAATGCCACCACGAACGGTACGGGCGACATCACAAAAATGACCTATGCAGAATTACAGAAGTACAACCTGAAAGACCGGAACGGTCGGGTAACCGATGAAAAGATGCCCACTCTTGAAGAGTTTCTGAAAGCGGGACGTGGCAGAATCTATTTCAATCTCGATTATTCCCCGCGTACGGCTTCTTCCCAACAGGTAGTGGACATCGTGATGAAACTTGACATGATGGAGTCCGTATTCTTCTATTGCAACAGTGTGCAGAAAGCGGAAGAAGTGCTGGGCATCACCTCCAAAGCCCATGTTTACACATGGACGGGAAACCACAAACCGATGATGGGACTGCCGGGTAACTACTTCGTGCAATACAGCTACCTGACAAATGGGAAAAGTACCCCGTTGGGAAGTTCCATCAACGACGGAATGCTGGCTACCGTGAATATGCTTCCTGCAAGCGGCAGCAGTGTTTCCGAATGGACACTGAACGAGGACTATCTGGATGAACTCCTGCAAATCTATCCGATGGTATGTATGATACAGACGGATGTACCGGACTTGTTGATTCCTGCGTTACAGGCGAGAGGACTGCGTTAACTTTATCATCTAATATAAAAATCATCTATTTATGAGAAATATTCATTGCAAAATGTGTACCTGTCTGTTAGGTATATTGCTGATGCTGTTTTCCGGTATCCAGGCAAGGGGAGCTTCGTGGGAAGCGCAGCAGGAACGTAAAATATCCGGTACGGTCATCGACGAGAAGGGCGAACCTGTCATCGGTGCTTCGGTGGTGGTTGTAGAGACGAAACAAGGAGCGATAACCAATATAGAAGGAAAGTTCAGTGTGAATGCCCCGCAGAACGGTCGCCTGAAAGTGTCCTATATCGGCTATGAAACACAGGAAATAGCTATCAAAGACCGCCAGTCTTTGAGAATCGTGTTGAAGGAAGAATCGACCGCTTTGAATGAAGTGGTGGTAGTAGGTTACGGCACGATGAAAAGGAAAGAAATGACTTCGGCTATTTCGCACGTAGGTGCTAAAGACCTTAATCAGATTTCCAGTCTCGATGCTTCCATGCTCCTGCAAGGGAAGGTGTCCAGCGTATCGGTTTCGAATACGGCTTTGGCTGACCCGAACAGTACGGGAAGTATTCAGATTCGTGGTATATCTTCACGTAATGCCGGCCTGGGCCCGTTGATTGTGGTAGACGGAGTGCCGGGCGGTGATATGACGAATATCAACCCTGCCGATATTGAATCTATCGACGTGTTGAAAGACGGTGCGGCTTCTGCTATCTACGGTACGCGAGGCAGCAACGGTGTTATTCTGGTGAATCTTAAAAAAGGAACGAGGGACGGAGAGGTACATACTACTTATAGTGCTGCCGTTACTTTTAATAAGGCGAAGAAAGAGCTGGATATAATGAACGCTGAAGAGTATCGTGCCTACCGTACCGTATCCAATCCGCTTTCCGATATGGGAGCTACCACAGACTGGTTCGATGCCGTTACCCGCCTGGGCGTAACGCATATGCATACATTGACCTTCTCCGGCGGAAATGCGAAAACCAATTACCGCGTGACTGCCGACTACCGCAAGGCACAAGGTATCGACCTGCGTTCCGACCGCCGCGAGTACGGTGCACGTGCCACTATCAGCCACACAACGAAAGACGGTCTGTTCACATTCTCCGCCAACATGACTCCGCGCGTAATCGACCGGAACAAATCGGCAAGCGTCTACGGCAGTGTTATCAAGAATAACCCGACCATGCCTGTTTACGATTCCGAATCCGCCAATGGTTACTATCGTTTCCCTTCCGGTGGAGACAGCTCCAATATCGTCGAGCAACTGAATGAGGAAGAGAACGGAACAGAAATCAAACTGTTGGAGTGGAATGCTACGGCTGCCGTCAATTTGCTTCCCCTGTTCAATCCGAAGAACCCGAATATGGTGCTGAAATCACAGGTGACCCTTTCACAATATCAGGTCGATAAGTTCAACGGATGGTTCACCCCGTCCACCTATGGCCCTAATGTCAACTCAAGCGTTGCCGGAAAAGCAAGCCGTGACTTTGACAAGAGCACCAGCAACAACCTGGAGTGGGTGACCAACTTCTCCACCCGCATCAAAGACCACCAAATCCGTGCAATGGTAGGATATAGCTATAACTACGGTGTAAGTTCGGGCATGGGCGCGGAAAACTGGGACTTCTCTTCCGACGGCTTGATGTACAACAATCTCGGCTCCGGTCTGGAAGCAGCGAAAGAAGGAAAGACAATGATGAGTTCCTACAAAAACGACCATAAGCTAATCAGCTTCTTCGGCCGTGTCAACTACGACTGGAAAGAACGCTACCTGTTCACTTTCTCTTTGCGCCACGAAGGTTCTTCCCGCTTCGGTGAGAACCACAAATGGGGTAATTTCCCTGCGGTATCCGTGGGCTGGCGTATCTCTGACGAGAAGTTTATGAAAGGACTATCCTGGCTTGATGACCTGAAAGTACGTTATGACTACGGTGTCACCGGTAATCAGGAAATAGGAAACTACCAGTCCTTAGCTACGTATAGAGCCTATGGCTGGTATCAGTATAACGGCAACAACTTCCACGTATGGGGGTCGAGCAAGAATGTCAATTCGGAACTTCGCTGGGAAAAGGGACACAATCAGAATATCGGTCTGGACTTCTCACTCTTCAAGCACAAAGTGACCGGTTCATTTAACTATTTCCACCGTAAACAAAGCGATTTGCTCGGTAGTTACTCCGTATCCGTGCCGCCCAACCTGTTCACCACTATCTATGCCAATGTGGGTACGCTCCGCAATACAGGTTTCGAGCTGGACGTGACGGTAAATGCCGTCCGGACGAAGGGCTTCGCTTATAGTTTCACATTGGTGGGCGCTACTAATAACAATAAGTTTGTCAGCTTCTCCAACGATGTCTATAAGGGGCAGAAGTATTACTCGACCTGCAATATGGCGAATCCCAACAATCCAGGATACTTGCAACGGATTGAGGAAGGCGAACGTATCGGTAATTACTTCACCTACCGTTATGCAGGCGTAGACAAGAAAGGCGACTGGCTGATTTACGATAAGAAGGGCAATGTGATTCCAATAGCCCAGGGTTCGGAAGAAGACAAGGCGGTGACCGGCAACGGTCTGCCGAAATTCACCGGCTCCATAACGCACAACTTCACTTACAAGAATTTCGATTTGACCGTTGCTTTCCGTGGCGCTGCCGGATTCGATATATTCAACGTGCACGATTTCTACTTCGGATTGCAGAGCATGAGTACCAACCAGCTGACGACCGCTTACTCGAAGAACGCGCATATCACGACCGGCAAGAACGTGATAACCGACTATTTCATCGAACCGGGCGATTACCTGAAGATAGACAACATCACTTTGGGATATACGATGAACCTGAATAAGAAGTATATCGAGAAAATACGTTTGTTCGGCACAGCCAACAATCTTTATACGTTTACGAAATTCACGGGTGTAGACCCTTCTACTTACGAAGTCAACGGTCTGACACCGGGTACTTTCGGAGGAGGATACAACTATTATCCGTCTGCTTTCCAGTTTATTTTAGGTTTACAAGTTAGTTTTTAAAAAAGGAACGATTATGAAAATAACAAAATATATCATAGGATTAGGTCTGATGGTGGGCACGGTATTGGGCTTGCCGTCCTGTACCGACTTGTCGGAAACGGTGTACGACCAAGTGATGTCTAAAAACTACTATAACACGAAACAAGATGTCATCAATGCCGTGTTCCGTCCTTTTGAACATATGTACTGCTGTATCTGGATACGTCATGAGAACGAAGAACTGCCGGCAGACCAGTTTATTACTCCTACCCGTGGCACTTGGTGGTACGACGGTGGATTGTGGGAAATGTATCACCGCCACCAATATGATGATATTAACCAGGGTGACTGGTTGATTGAATGGGAGAACTTTTATGTAGGCATTGCCCAGTGCAATATGGTGCTGGATGATTTGAGCCAGTTGACCCCGTCTTCTTTTGGCTTGAGCGATGGTGAGTTTGAGAATTTCAAGGCACAGTTGCGCTGTATGCGTGCCTGGGGGTATCTCCGTCTGCTGAATACACATCGTAACTGTATCCTGACTACCACTTCAGACCAGGCGGTGAACGAGCGGCCGGAAAACCGGAAGCAAGTTTCTCCGCAAGTAATGTTCGATTTCATCGAGAGCGAATTGAAAGACTACTGTCTGGCTGCCTTGCCATCGAAGAGCGGGCAATCCGGCAATGGTGCCCAACAGGGGCAATTTACGAAAGCTGCCGCTGCATCTTTATTGGTACGCCTTTATCTCAATGCGGAAAAATGGATTGGACAGCCCAAGTGGCAGGAATGTATTGAGATGTGTAACCGCATCACTGGTGGAGAATTCGGATATTATGCGATTGCGGACAACTGGTATGAGCCTTTCGACTGGAACAATGAGATGAGTAATGAGGTGATATTCGGTTTCCCCGGTTCCTACGGGCTGACTAGCTGGCATCTCCACAACGACCGGAGAACGGTGTACGGACGTGGTTTGCCTTATGGAAGTGCCTATTACCTGAAAATAGAAGGAAATGGCGAACGTAATCCGAAATACGCGCTTTCACCGAGCTATGACAACCAGCAACCCCGCGAACTGTTCGATTACGAACTGGGGATGGTCACCCGAAAATTTGCCAAATATCCGGGAGATGTCCGTTATAAACAATATGTAAATACAGGCAATAACACAAGGGAAGGCATGTTCTTCCTCGAGGGCAAGATTGCGAACTCAGCGGTCAGTGGAGGATATGCCAAGAATCCGGATAATCAATATGTGCTTTACCTGCGCGACCAGGTGGGACGTTTCGAGGGAAATGCCGAATCGGGTTATATCTCCAATCCGGCTTATAAGGAATCAAAGTTGGGCAACGGTGACTTCAACTCAGGTCTTTACTGCGTGAAATATCCGTTCTACCCGTTCACGGGAGGATATTATATTGAATCGGACTATACGGAGATACGTCTGGCGGAGATTGTCTATTCGCAGGCGGAATGTCTTCTCCGTCTCGGACAGGCAGGAGAAGCGGGCAAGTTGCTGAACAGCGTGCGTAAGCGTAACTATGAGAACTTTACAGCCAATATAGCTTACCAGCCGGAAGGCAATGTGGTGCTCGACATGAAAGAAATGCTCGATGAATGGGGACGTGAATTCCTGGCGGAGAGCCGCCGGCGTACTGACCTGATTCGTTTCGGCAGGTATCAGGAAGCATGGTGGGATAAACCACGGGATGCGGACAATCATTATGAACTGTTTCCCTTGTCGCAGACGCAACTGGAACAGAACGAATACCTGAAACAGAATCCGGGTTATCCTGATATTACCCGATGAAATCGGTGATTTTGCGATTATTCTTATCTAATGTACAAGTTAAAAAAGAAAGAAAATGAGAAATAGTTTATTCATAATATCGAAGTTGTGTATGCTGGCTTTCATTATCCTGTTGGCACAGGGATGTCAGGAAGACTATGAGATGATAGACCCGCCTATGATGACCGATTACGATGATGATTTGGACGAAGAGGTGATTATGCAAGAAGGGTTGGAGAGTTATTTTGTAACCCAGTTCGGTGAGGGTGATATGGACGGTAGTTCTTGGGAACAGGCGTTGGACGTGGCCGGTTTCCGCAAGTTGTTGAGCGGTTCTGTCGACCTTTCCAAGAGTACGATTTATATGAGCCAGGGAAAGTATGTGATGTCCGAAGAGAGTGGTCTTGGCGTGATTATCCGCAAGAATGTGAAGGCGATTAAAGGCGGATATAGCCAGTTTAGTGAAGGGACGGATGTTTCGGTTCGTGATATAGATGCTTATGTGACAGTTATCAGTGGCGATGTGAACGGGAATAAGCAGGCAGATGCGGGTGACTGTGGTTTGCTGCTGGTCAAGAAAGGGGTTATCGCTATTGAGGGAGTTACTTTCCAATACGGGTATGTGTCCGAAGCGGATGCTGGTACTACCGAATGTGGGAGTGGCATTTACGTGAGCGGCAGCGCGGGCGATACTTCCGTTGAACTGACTGACTGTGTGATTAGGGATTGTAAATCGACAGTGACGACTTCTCTTAAACAAGGGGGAGCGGCTGTCTTCATCCTGTCGGGACAAGTCCGGCTGAATAATGTAAAGCTTCTGGATAATACGTCGGTAGGTCGTGGAGGAGCTGTGCGTTGTAATAGTAAGACTGCTGTGGCATTAATGAATAACAGTTTGCTGAAAGGTAATTCCCATTCGGGTTCATGGGGCAATGGAATCCAGATGTCGGAAGGGCATATCTGCATGAACAATACTACGATTATAGAGAATGAAGGTACGGGTGCTGCCTTGAATGGTGCGGGAAGTTTCTTGCTTGTCAATAGTACGATTGTGGGAAATGGAAGTGATAGCCATGGGGCTGTCCGTTGCGAGACGGGAATTGGTGGGGATACGAAGTTTATCAATAACCTTTTGATTGCCGAAAATCCTTCTGCTCCAAGTTTCAATCTGAACGGAAGCAATAAAGAAGCTTCATCAAAAGGCTATAACGTCTATCAACGCGTCACAGGTATTACGATGAGCACACTTGATACGGCTTATCCCAATCCTGTGAACGGCACGCTGAATGAGGAAGGCGTTTATGTATGGGACATCAACCAGCTTGGTACGGTAAAAGGATATGCCACGAAGCAGGCGGTGATAGAGGTGGCAAAAAGTTTCAATCCGGTAGCTTCGCCCATTGTTAATCTGGGAGAAGCGTTTGTAGAGTGGGTTGGTGAGGATGCTTTCGGAGTAGACCGGCGTGGAGTGACCCGTAATGCCGACAAGATGCAGGCTGGCGCTTATGATGCCGTTCTGACGAATTAAACTGTAAAAAGACTGTAACATGAAAAAGATATTTTATATACTGGCCTTGGGCATCGGACTGGCCGGATGCTCCAATAATGAGGATGAATTACTACCGGTGGGTGGTTCATCTGAAGCACAGATAATCAGTGTTATTACGGAAGTGAATGAGCCGCTGTCGCGTGCAGGGTATGACGCTACGAATCTGGAGCGTTTCGGATTAATGATTCGCAACGCTGAGAATGCCGCTTACAACTATCACAAACAAATGGTCGGTTCCGGCAATGTGTGGAGCACGTCGGACGGTCAGCAAATGCTGTGGGATGCGGAAAGAACGCCTGTGACGATGATTGCATATGCACCTTATGCGAGTGAAGCCACTCCGGATGCTCCGTTGGCGGTGAACGTACTGACCAATCAGGCGACAGAAGTCAATGTGATGTCTTCCGATTTTCTACTGATGAAAGCGACAGTCGACCCGGAAAAGGATTTGACTGCCGACGGAAAATTGAAAATCTCCTTGAACCATGCCATGAGCAAGCTGATTATTAAAATCACTGTGAACGGAACGGCGGATGCTGAGATGAATAAGTTAGGAGATATGTCTATCAACGGCGCTGTCGTGAACAGTATCTGCGATTTGACGGTAGCGGCTCCGGTGGTTGTTCCTGTAGCTGATGCCGCAGTGGCTACTGTGGTTCCCTATAAAGGAACGGATTATTGTGAATGTATCCTGCCGCCGCAAAGGATAGCGGAGGGTTTCTCTATCAATTTCAGTTATGACGGAAAACTCTATATCTGGTCTGCGAAGGAAGCCATTGAACTGGAGAAAGGCGTGGAGCATACCTTGACTCTCAATGTAAATACAACTGCGCGGCTGGCTGCCATGCAAGCCAGGAACTGGGCAACCGGTCAGCTTATCGACCGGAATTAAAGAAGGAGGAGATAAACGATGAAAAAGATAACAAAACTGATAATGGCTGCCTGTTTATTGACGGGCGTGGCGGCTTGTGATACAGACAAAGATGTGGCGGTGTACGGTGAAGATTCCGGTGCTATTCAAGTTGAGGCTACGATAAATACGGCTTTCACCCGCAGTAATCCTGGTGCGACGGGAGAACAGCAGAAACAATTTAATGAGGGAGACGAGCTTCAGTTAAGTTGTGAAGACGGCTATCTGAACTATGTATTCTCCGGTGGCAAATGGTCACCGACTGATAATTACTATCTGAGATGGGGAACGGAACCTGTAACTTATTCCGCCTTTTATCCGGTAATTAACGGGGCTAGCACTGCCAACTTTATTCTTCCCACCAACCAGCAACGTTTGGAAAATCTGGCAAATGCGGATTATATGACTTGTATTGTGGAGAATGCTACGGATGACGGTTCCCGTATTCTCCGCCTGGGTATGAATCGGAAAATGGCGAAAGTCATAATGACGTTGGCGGATGTAAGCGGACAAGGTAAAGTGCAGGGAGTGAAAATCGGTTCTTATCAGGGATATACGAATGGGGAAGTGGTAGAAACTACTTCCTTGGTATCACCTTTTATTACTGTTCCCGAAGGTGGCAAGGCGGGGCAGAATGGTTGCAGCTATACTGCAATCGTGACTCCTGGAAAAGCCGGAACAACTGCTACTTTTGTCTCTTTGAACTATTTGGGAGAAGATTTGGTAATGCCCGGCATTCCCGAACTGAAACCCGGAAAATGTTATGAGTTCACTCTAAAGGTGGAAGGCTCGGTAATATCAATCAGTGAACCGATTGTTTCCCCGTGGGATAGCGGTACTATCCAGGGTGGAGACGCGGAAGAATTACAGCTTGCAGCCTACTATGTGAAAGAACAGCCTGCCGGAAATGCAACCGGTATGGATTGGGACAATGCCATGGGAGTGGATGCGCTACGTAATTTGTTGCAAACGAGCAGTAACAGTACGGTTTCCAATGCCAATGCAGTCAAACTGGATGGCAAGAAGATTTATGTGGCTGCGGGCTCTTATGAAATAGCGAAAGAGAATTCCGGTGTGAAGGTAGAGTATAGCGGTTATAGCAAGCAGGTGGAGATAACGGTTGAGGGCGGATATGACCCTTCAAGCACGGGAACCGACCTGACCAGACGTGACGTTAGCAAATATACGACTGCTTTTGTCAGAAGTACAAGCAGCAATGCGTCTGCTACATCGGGAGGCATGTTCTGTCTTGGAAATCAGATAAATATAACTTTCGAGGATTGTACTTTCGACGGACAATATAAACAAGGCGATAAAGGAGATGTGAATGGATTCTATGTGGCGGCAGGTCAGTCGGGCAATGCTGTCTTACAGTTGAAGAATTGTGTGGTAAGGAACTTCAATCGCGAAAGTGCTTCTGATGCAGGACCGGCTGTCAAGATAGCCAAAGGAAATGTTTTCCTGGAACGTGTAGAATTTGTGAATAACCGGGCAGCCAATCGGGGAGGAGCTATTCTGGTAGGTAATAATAATGCTCCTCTATTGTTTATGAACAATTGCCTATTACATGAGAATCATGCACCGGCAGCCTGGGGTACTGCTATACATGCCGGAAATGGATATGTTTGTATGAATAATACAACTGTACTTGGTACTACGGGTACAAGTAATAATAGTGTTACTGTCAACGGAGATGCCCGCTTTATGCTTTCCAATACCACGATTGTTGGTAATTCGGGCAATCCTAACGGAGTATTCCGTGCAGGAAAGGGGGCTTCTCTTGTAGTTAACTCCCTGTTTGCCAAAGGAGCAGGAACCAAGACAATTTATTTGGGTAATATTACTTCCAAAGGATATAACGTATATCAGGCAGCGGATGCCGGTTGGGGAGCTGTTGATACGGATACGGACTATTCATCTCAAACTCTTCCGGCTGCTTCGCTGACTGACGGTGTTTACCAATGGACTGTGGCTGGTGTTATTGACGAATTTGCAACCCGACAGTCTGTTATTGACGCGGTGAAGTCTTTCGATGCGACTGTGGGACAGCAATTTGTAGATTGGGTGGGTGAAGAAGGCTTTGGCGTAGACCAGCGTGGAGCGAACCGCAATATAAACAAAATGCAGCCCGGAGCTTATGATGCCGGATTGTAATTGCAGCATAAAAATAGTTCAGCTATAAAAAGGTAGAAAGTTGAATATAATTAAGTAAGAAAATAAAAAAACAGATGAAAGATATGAAGAAAAGCAAGTTCATAGTGCTTTTGTTACTGTTCTGTTTGCAGCCGGGTTTCTTGGTTGCACAACGGGCGGAGGCTATCAGGAAAGATGTATTGAACCCGCGCCTGGACAAAGTATTGGTGGTGGCGCATCGTGGAAACTGGAGTATTGCCCCCGAAAATTCCGTGGCAGCTATTGATAGCGCTATTCAGATGAAAGTAGATATTGTGGAGATAGATATCCGTAAGACGAAAGACGGGCAGTTGGTGCTGATGCATGACGATACGGTAGACCGCACCACCAATGGTACAGGCAAGGTAAAAGACAAAACATTGACTGAAATAAAGCAACTCCGCCTTAAAGATAAAGACGGTCGGTTGACGGAACATACGGTTCCTACCCTGGAAGAAGCGTTGCTGGCTGCCAAAGGTCACATTATGGTCAATCTGGATAAGGCTTACAGCATTTTTGATGATGTATATGCCATATTGGAGAAAACCGGTACAGCCGATTTGGTTATTATGAAGGGCGGACAACCGGTGGAAACGGTAAAACGGGAATTCGGCTCTTATTTGGATAAGGTAATCTATATGCCTGTCGTTACGATTGATGATGAAAAGTCGGTAAAGATGGTTGAGGATTACATGGAACAGTTGCAGCCCGTTGCTTTTGAATTGTGCTACCGGAATGTTTCAAGCCCGATACCCGCCAGAATGGAACGTAGGCTGTCGGGGAAAAGCCTGATTTGGTATAATACATTATGGGCTTCTCTGGCAGGAGGGCACGATGATGAACTTGCCCGAAAAGACCCGGACGCAAGTTACGGCTATCTGATAAACAAACTAGGGGCAAGAATCCTTCAAACAGACTCCCCGGCTTATATGCTCGATTATTTGAGAAGCAAAGGGTGGCATGACTAATTATTAAGACGAAATTTATGAACGATATAAGATTTTCTTTTTTAGCGGGATGGCTGTGTGTCTTACTCGTGGTGGGTGGTTGTAAACCTGCGAATGATTCGAAAGCTCCGGTGTCTCTGACTTGGGAAATGGGAAGTTACGACAGCAACGGCAAATATTATAAGAATTCATTTGTATTGAAGAATATCTCAGATACCCCATTAAGCAAGGACTGGGAGATTTTCTATTCGCAGTTTCCCCGTAATATCCGTCAGGATGCTTCATCACCGGTTCGGGTAGAGCAAGTAAATGCCACCTACTTTAAAATGTATCCGGGAGAGGGCTATATTCCACTGGCTCCGGGAGATTCATTGAAAGTGATTTTCCAGTGTAATGGCGAGGTGCCGAAAAACTCTCATGCGCCCGAAGGATCTTATTGGGTAAGCCAGTCGGGTGCATTGAAAGGAAAACCGCTTCCTGTGTCATTGAATACCGTTCCACTGCCTGTTACAAAGTGGCAGAAGTCTGCTGCGCAAAAGACTTATGATACGAATCTGCGTCTGCAAAAAGCAAATACTTCAGAATTTCAGCAGACGGACATCATACCATCTGTCAAGAAGGTGATTCCCGCCAAGGGGGAAATCTTGTTGGAAAAACAGCTTGCTTTGACTTTTCATGAGGATTTTGCAAACGAAGGGAAGCTGTTGAAAGATAAGCTGTCGGAGATATACGGACTGGAAATAGTTCCCGAAGCCCCGGTGACTATTGTCCTGGACTATCTCCCTACCGGAAAGAAAGCGGTGAACGAAGAGTACTATGAATTGAATATCACCGATGAAAAGGTGAAAATATGTAGTAATACATCTCACGGTATCTTTAACGGAACGCAAACTTTATTGGGACTGTTGAAAGGACAAGAAGGGGGAAAGGGGCAGAAAGCGCCATTACGTCTGCAGGCAATGTCTATCCAAGATTATCCGGACTTGCTTTATAGAGGTCAAATGCTGGATATTTCCCGCAACTACACAACGGTGGATAACTTGAAGAAATTGATAGACGTACTCTCTTCCTATAAGATGAATGTGCTTCATTTCCATTTCTCGGATGATGAAGGCTGGCGTCTGGAGATTCCGGGTTTGGAAGAACTGACAACGGTTGGAGCACGGCGTGGATATACCGTTGATGAAAAAGAATGGCTATATCCCGCTTATAACGGAGGGTATGACCCCTTTTCCGCAACATCGGGAAACGGCTATTATACCCGTGATGAATTTATAGGCTTCTTGCGATATGCGGCAGAAAGGCACGTGCAGGTCATTCCTGAAATAGAATCCCCCGGCCATGCACGTGCTGCTATCGTAGCGATGAAAGCGCGTTATGACAAATACATAGATACAGACCCGGAGAAGGCTCACGAATACCTTTTGTGCGATTTGCAGGATACTTCCCGCTATGTTTCCGCTCAGGCATATACGGACAACGTGATGAATGTAGCCTTACCGTCAACCTATCGTTTTATGGAGAAGGTGATTCAGGAAATTGTGGCTATGTATAAAGAAGCCGGTGTGCCTCTGACTACTATCCATCTGGGTGGTGACGAAGTGGCAAGAGGTGCTTGGCTAGGTTCACCTTTGTGCACCGCATTGATGAAAGAACAAGGAATGACAAAAGCGCACGACCTGGCGGAGTATTTCATTACCCGGGTTGTTGATTGTCTGCAACGTTATAGTTTATCCTTTAACGGTTGGCAAGAAGTAGCTTTGGGACATACCCCGGAGACTCATACTTATCTGTCTCAACATGCTGCCGGCGTCAACTCATGGAAAACGGTTCCTGATTGGAAAGAAGACGAAATCCCTTATCAGATAGCCAACAACGGCTATCCGGTGATTCTCTGCAATGTGAACAACTTCTATCTGGACTTGGCTTATGATGCCCATCCCGACGAACCGGGACATTTCTGGGGAGGATATGTGGATGAGTCCAAAGCCTTCTCCATGCTTCCGTACGATGTCTACCGTTCTTCCCGCACAGATATGGCAGGCAATCCGGTTGATGTAAGTACGGCAGGGAAAGGAAAGACCGCACTGACCGCATCCGGCAGGAAAAATATAAAAGGCGTACAGGCGCAACTGTTTGCCGAAACGATTCGAGGATTTCAATGGGTAGAATATTATATATTCCCGAAAGTGATGGGACTGGTAGAACGCGGTTGGAATGCGCACCCGAATTGGGAAAACCTTTCCGGCACGGCGGAGCAGCAAGCCTTTGACCGGGATTTGTCGTTGTTCTATGAAAAAATCAGTATGAAGGAAATGCCTTACTGGAGCCGGATAGGGGTAAACTTCCGTTTGCCTCATCCCGGACTCTCTGTCAAAGACGGTCTGCTGTATGCGAATACTTCCATTGCAGGCGGACAGATACGCTATACGACGGACGGAACGGAGCCGACGATGGATTCGACGCTTTGGGAAGCTCCGGTAGCTTGCCAGTCTGCTATCGTGAAAGCGAAACTGTTCTATAAGGATAAGCAAAGTGTGACCAGTCTTTATATGCGATAGTTAGCGGATAGGTATATAGGTGTACTTTTAATTTCTGTCTGTTTTATACTTTAGAATACGAAGATTTTCTCTACATTTGTCTTTATTAGTCTTGTAATCTTCTATTAAAGTGTAATGCTCCGATGAAAAAAAAGTACCTGTTATTCTTTTTGATCCTTTCTTTTCCACTATATACTTGGGCCGGCAAGACCCTGGATTCGCTGCTCAGTGTGCTTGATTTGACCATTCAGGAACATGAAAAGTACGTTATACAGCGTGAATCCCGCATTGTGCATCTTAAAGATTTAGTACACGGAATAGAAGCCAGTTCTGCGGAACATTACAATCTGAACAGTCAGATATACAAAGAATACAAAGCCTTTATCTGCGATTCTGCAATCCATTATTTGAATGAAAATATCCGGATTGCAGAACGCTTGCATGATACTGACCGGAGAATAGAAAGTAAACTGCAACTTTCATTACTATTGTCCTCGACAGGAATGTACACGGAGTCTATTGATGTTTTGGAATCCGTAGACCGGAGAGAAGTAGCTCCCCGTCTGATTCCCGATTATTACACCTGCTTTGACCATGTATATGGTGAACTGAGCGTATATACACAGGATAAGACACTTTCGGGACATTACTGGAGTATATCGCAGGCATATAAGGACTCCTTGTATGCTATATTACCCCATGAATCCGAAGAATACCTGCTGATGCACGAAGCGCTGCTTCGTGACCGTCACCAGTATGAGGAAGCCTTGAAGATAAACGACATCCGTCTGGCAGAAGCCGAACCCAATACCCCGCAATATGCATTGGTTACTTATCACCGTTCTCTCATTTATAAATATAGCAATGACAGGCAAGGCGAGAAAGAGAACCTGTGCCTTTCCGCCATTTCCGATATTCGCTCGGCGATTAAAGACCATGCATCGTTATGGATGCTTGCGCAGTTGCTTTACGAGGATGGCGATATGGAACGTGCATATCAGTGTATGCGCTTTTCCTGGAATGCAACCAAATTCTATAATGCCCGCCTGCGTAGCTGGCAAAGCGCCGATGTGCTTTCATTGATTGACAAGACCTATCAGGCCATGATTGAGAAACAGAACGACCGTTTGCAACAGAATCTGCTGCTGATTACCGCATTGCTGGTCTTGTTGATGGTAGCTTTAGGCTATATTTACCGCCAGATGAAGAAGCTGGCAGACGCCCGTAATCATCTCCAGGTGGCTAACGGGCAATTAAATGGATTGAATGAAGAGTTGAGACAGATGAACAGTTGCCTGTCCGCTACCAATATCGAACTTTCGGAATCCAATCAGATTAAGGAAGAATATATCGCCCGCTTCATCAAGCTATGTTCCACCTATATCAACCGTTTGGACGCCTATCGCCGCATGGTGAACAAGAAAGTATCCGCCGGACAGATAGCGGAACTGTTAAAGATAACGCGCTCACAGGATGCGCTTGACGAAGAACTGGAAGAACTGTATGCTAACTTTGATACAGCTTTCCTTCACCTTTTCCCCGATTTTGTGAAGAAGTTCAATGACCTGTTGCAGGACAATGAACGGATTGTGCTGAAGAAAGACGAGTTGCTGAATACCGAATTACGAATCTTTGCCTTGATACGCCTGGGCATTGAAGACAGTTCGCAGATTGCAGAATTTCTCCGTTATTCGGTGAACACAATTTATAACTACCGGGCGAAAGTGAAGAATAAAGCCCGTGGTTCGCGAGAGGATTTTGAAGATTTAGTACGAAAAATCCGCTGATTGGAACTGTAAACTATCCACTTTTTTAGAGATGTAAACTAGAGGTAATGCGTTGGTAGTAAATGGGTTGAATCTTTTGATAATCCACTTATTGACCCCTCTTCGTGAGCTCACCTCGATTTCTTTATACTTTTGACCTGTGCTTCGAAAGCAATGGGACAAGCTCCGTTGTAGACGAACGTTTATTATTAACTTTTAAATTAGTACGCATGAAAAAGAACAGGCGAAAAATCCTTTCGGGGAGTCGCAAGATTTTCTTTGCTATCCTTGCAATGTTTTTATCTTTGAGTGCAAATGCACAGCAAATTACCGCGTCCGGTCAGGTCATGGATGCCCAAAAAGAGCCGCTTATTGGTGTCAGTGTACAGGAGAAAGGTACATCTAATGGAGCAATCACCGATTTGGATGGTAACTTCACGTTAAATGTGAAACAAAATGCCATTCTGATATTCTCGTATGTGGGTTACAAGTCGCAGGAGATGAAAGCGGCCCGCCAGATGAAAGTCGCGCTTCAGGAAGACAATGAGGTGCTTGACGAAGTGGTGGTGATTGGTTATGGCTCAGTGAAACGGAAAGATGTTACTACCGCTATCTCTTCCGTATCCACCAAAGACCTGGATATGCGCCCTATCGTATCGGCAGGTCAGGCTATCCAGGGAAAGGCAGCCGGTGTATCGGTGATTCAGCCTAATGGTACGCCGGGTGGTGAAATGTCTATCCGTGTGCGTGGTACGACTTCGATGAATGGTAGTAACGACCCGCTGTATGTAGTGGACGGAGTGCCCGTAGACAACATCAAATTCCTTTCTCCGAACGATATTGAGAGTATGCAGATTCTGAAAGATGCTTCTTCGGCTTCTATCTACGGTTCCCGAGCTGCCAATGGTGTAATTCTGATTACCACCAAAGCCGGTGCGACAGGAAATGCGAAAGTATCTCTGACGGCTCAGTTCGGATTGAACAAAGTAGCGGATAAGGTAGAATCCCTGAACTCTGCGCAGTACAAGGAGTTGCAGGACGAAATCGGGCTTGTTTCCTTGCCGGACGGATTGCCCGATCGCACAGATTGGTTTGATGAAACCTATACGACCGGAAAGACACAGAATTACCAGGTAGCCGTATCCAACGGCAACGAGAAAATGAAATATTACCTTTCCGCCGGATACCTGAAAGAACAGGGAGTACTCGACATCTCTTATTACAAACGCTATAACTTCCGTGTGAATCTCGAAAATCAGATTCGCAAATGGCTGACCGTGAGTGCCAACATCTCTTATTCGGATTATACCAGCAACGGCGGTGGCGCCATGGGAACCGGTTCTAATCGTGGCGGCGTCATCCTGGCGGTTATCAATACACCGACCTACGCACCTATTTGGGATGCCTTGAATCCCAACCAATACTATAATAACTTTTATGGTGTGGGCAATATCACCAACCCGTTGGAAAATATGGCACGCGCAAAGAACAACAAGGATAAGGAGAACCGCTTGTTGGCTTCGGGTAATGTATTGCTGACTCCTTTCCCCGACTTGAAATTCAAGTCCACCCTTACCCTTGACCGCCGTAATGCTGTCAACACTACTTTTCTTGACCCTGTCTCTACCACTTGGGGACGTAACCAATACGGTGAGGCTTCGGACAACCGGAATATGAACACCGTTCTGACATTTGACAATGTACTGACTTACAATAAGAACTTCAAGAAGCACGGGCTGGAAGTGATGGCAGGTTCATCTTGGACGGACTCTGATTATTCTAACAGTTGGATAAACGGTTCGCATTATCGCAGCGACCAGATTCCGACGTTGAATGCTGCCAATAAAATATCATGGGACAACACCGGAACAGGCGCTTCACAATGGGGAATCATGTCTTTCTTCGGACGTGTTGCCTATAATTTCGACAGTAAATATCTGCTGACAGCCAATCTCCGTGCCGACGGCTCTTCCAAACTGCATCCCGACCATCGTTGGGGAGTATTCCCGTCGTTCTCTGCCGCATGGCGTATCTCTTCAGAGAAGTTCATGCAGAACCTTACATGGATTGATGACTTGAAACTGCGTGGTGGCTGGGGACAGACCGGTAACCAGTCGGGTATTGGGGATTATGCCTACCTGCAACGCTACAATATCGGACGTATCGAATGGTTCAAGAAAGGCGAGGAAGGGGACAAGACCGACTATGCAAATGCCGTCCCCACTATCAGCCAGGCAAACTTGCGTACATCCGATTTAACCTGGGAGACTACTACACAGACAAATATCGGTCTGGACTTGACAATCCTGAACGGACGACTGTCTTTCAATGCCGACTATTACTATAAGAAAACCAAGAATATGTTGATGAACGTCTCACTGCCTGCCGGTGCTGCCGCGTCCACTTCCATTGCCCGCAATGAGGGGGAGATGGTGAACAAAGGTTTCGAACTTTCTATCAGCTCGAAGAACTTCCGCGGCGGAGCCTTTACCTGGGATACGGATTTCAACATCTCTTTCAACCGTAATAAACTAACGAAACTGGAACTGCAAAAAGTATATTACGACGCAAAAACATCGGACGTAATCAATGACTATGTGGTACGTAATGAGCCGGGACGCGCTTTGGGTGGTTTCTATGGTTATATCAGTGACGGCGTAGACCCCGAAACCGGTGAACTGATGTATCGCGACTTGAATAATGACGGAAAGATTTCGTCGTCCGACCGTACCTATATAGGTGACCCGAACCCGGATTTCACCTACGGTATGACGAATACATTTTCCTGGAAAGGCTTCAACCTGAGTATCTTTATCCAGGGCTCTTACGGAAACGACATCTATAACGCTTCGCGCATTGAAACGGAAGGTATGTACGACGGCAAGAACCAGTCGACCCGCGTCCTGAACCGTTGGAAAATCCCCGGACAGATAACAGATGTACCTAAAGCCAATTTCAAGCTGCTCAACTCCACTTATTTCGTGGAAGACGGTAGTTACCTGCGGCTGAAAGATGTTTCCTTATCTTACAACTTCAAAGGCAAACTTCTGAAGAAATGGGGCATCACCCGCCTGCAACCCTATTTCACCGCCAGTAACCTGCTGACATGGACCAGCTACTCCGGTATGGATCCGGAAGTAAACCAATGGGGAAATAGCGGTACGGTACAAGGTATTGACTGGGGTACGTATCCGCATTGCAGGTCATACGTGTTTGGTATAAATGTTGAATTCTAATGAAAGGAAAGATTATGAAACTAAAATATCTATTTTGCGGATTAACATCCGGTTTACTATTGGGACTTTCTTCCTGCTCACTGAATTATGAGCCATTAGATACTTATTCGGATGTGACGGAAGGAGTAACGGACAATGGTACAAAGATTGTGTTCAAGGATAAAGCGGCGGTTGAAAGCCACCTTACAACGCTTTATAATCAGATGCGCGACCGTCAGGAACACTGGTATGTGGACTTGCTGCTGATTTCAGACTCTCACGCGGATAATGCCTACGCCGGCACTACGGGAGCAGAAGTAGTCCCGTTTGAGAATAACTCCATTGAAGGTTCCAACTCTGTATTGGAACGTGACTGGAACCGCTATCTGGAAGATGTGGCCCGTGCCAACAAGTTGATTTGTAACATTGACCTGGTGACCGACAATTTGTTGACTACCACCGAACGGGCACAATACAAAGCCGAAGCAAAGATATTCCGTGCCATGGTTATGTTCGATATGGTTCGTCTTTGGGGAGACTTCCCCGTCATTACCACCGTGGCGGACGATATCACCTCTGAAAATATTGATGATGTATATCCACAATATTTCCCAGAGCAGAACACGGAACTTGAAGCCTATCAGCAGATTGAGAAGGACTTGCTGGACGCAGTGCTTTATGCTCCGGACAATACGCCGGGTAATAAGACATTGTTTACCAAATCGGTAGCCCGTACATTATTGGCAAAGATTTATGCGGAAAAGCCGTTGCGCGACTATGCAAAAGTAATTCAGTACTGCGATGAAGTAAAAGCCGACGGATTCGACCTTGTGGATGATTTCAGTGATTTGTTTGGAATGAATGATGCCGGAACGGATGCGAAGATGCGCAATACAAAAGAATCTATCCTGGAAGCCCAATTCACTCCCGGAGCCGGAAACTGGTGTTCGTGGATGTTTGGTCGTGACTTGGTGAACTGGAATACGAACTTCACTTGGGCAAAATGGGTAACGCCATCCCGCGACCTGATTAACGCCTTCAAGAAAGAAGGGGATGAAGTCCGTTTCAAAGAGTCTGTTGTCTATTATGACTGCCAATGGAGCAATTACTACCCGTCGGACAATTACCCGTTCATGTACAAATGCCGTTCGGCAAACAGCAGCATTATTAAATACCGCTATGCCGACGTATTATTACTGAAAGCGGAAGCACTGATAATGCAGGACACGCCGGATTTGGATGCGGCTGCCGATATTATTGATGAGATTCGCGAGCGTGCCGGACTGGGAGCACTTTCGGTTTCCACCCGTTCAAATAAGGATGCTATGCTGAACGCACTGCTTAAAGAACGCCGTTTGGAACTTGCCTTCGAGGGACAGCGCTGGTTCGACCTTGTCCGTTTGGATAAAGTGGAAGAAGTGATGAATGCGGTGTATGCCAAAGATTCCGGACGAAAAGCACAGGTTTACGTTTTCGACAAGACTTCCTATCGCTTGCCTATCCCGCAATCGGTCATTGATGCGAACGATAAGATTCAGCAAAATCCGGGGTATTAATTCAATTCAAAAACATATAAACTCAAAAATATGATTAACATGAAAAATATAGCATTGACCTTATTAGGATGCTTCACCATATTGGCTGCTTGCAGCAACAGTGACGACGCGGAAAAACCGGTTGCGCCCGTTCCAACCGGAGACGTGACCATTTATACGACAACCAACAGTCTGACCCGCGACCTGGCTCGTGATGCCGTTAATTTCAGTTCGAAAGACAACTTGGCACCTACTTCAATCACTCTGAACCCTGCGGAGCAGTATCAGACTATGGACGGATTCGGAGCCGCTATCACAGGCGCTACCTGCTTTAACCTACTGCAAATGAAACCGGCAGACCGTCATGCTTTTCTTACGGAAACCTTCTCTGATAACAGTGGTTTCGGCTTTAGCTATATCCGTATTTCCATCGGTTGTTCGGACTTCTCATTGAGCGAATATACTTGCTGTGATACCAAAGGCATTGAAAATTTTGCTTTGCAGAGCGAAGAAAAGAATTATATCCTGCCTGTTCTGAAAGAGATTCTGTCTATCAACCCTTCCATTAAGATTATGGCTGCACCCTGGACGTGCCCGCTATGGATGAAAGTGAAGAGCCTGACAGACCTTACCCCGCTTACGTCCTGGACAAACGGGCAGTTAAATCCCGCTTACTATCAGGATTATGCTACTTATTTTGTGAAATGGGTACAGGCATTCAAAGCCGAAGGAATTGATATTTATGCCGTCACTCCACAGAACGAACCGTTGAATCGTGGCAACTCGGCTTCACTCTACATGAGTTGGGAAGAACAGAGGGACTTCGTGAAAACTGCTCTCGGCCCCCAATTCGCTGCTGCCGGACTGTCTACAAAGATTTATGCATACGACCATAATTATGATTACAGCAACATTGAATCGGAGAAGAACTATCCCGGCAAAATGTATGAAGACGGAGAAGCTTCCCAATACCTGGCAGGCGCAGCCTATCACAATTACGGCGGCGACCGTGAAGAACTCCTGAATATGCACAAGGCGTATCCGGATAAAGAACTCCTGTTTACGGAAACTTCTATCGGAACTTGGAACAGCGGGCGTGATTTGTCGAAACGACTGCTCGAAGATATGAAAGAAGTGGCATTGGGCACGATTAACAACTGGTGTAAGGGCGTTATCGTCTGGAACCTGATGCTTGACAATGACCGCGCCCCCAACCGTGAAGGCGGCTGCCAGACTTGTTATGGAGCGGTAGATATTAGCAACAGCGATTATAAGACGATTATCCGTAACTCCCACTACTATATCATCGCCCACCTTTCAAGCGTTGTGAAGCCGGGAGCCGTGCGTATCGGTGCGACAGGTTATTCTGACAGCAATATCATGTATTCTGCTTTCGAGAACCCGGACGGGACGTATGCCTTTGTACTGATGAACAACAACGAAAAGACAAAGAAAATAACCTTCAGTGACGGTAAGCGTCATTTTGCCTATGATGTTCCGGGCAAATCAGTGACCTCTTACCGTTGGGCGAAGTCGGAATAAGAACCTTAAAACGATAAAGACAATGAAAAGAAGTATCTATATAATACTGGCGTTGGCAGGAATACTGGCAATGAATTCCTGTAGTGATGACGAGTTCCTGTCGGGCAATCCGGATATGGAATTCATCACAGGAAAAGTTAGCGCTCTTTATGGCGACAGCCTTCCGTTTACGATTAAGGCTTCGGATATCGACGTTCCTCTTTCTACATTGAAAGCAAAGCTCTTCTATGGCGAAGAGCAGGTATCCGAAACGGTCATCCGCACAAAGACAAGCGGCAGTGACTATTCCGGAAAGGTCTTTGTTCCTTACTATCCCAATATAATTGACGGCAGGGCGACCTTGAAATTTGTACTTCAGAACATTCATTTCACTACGACTGAAATGGAACAGGAAGTAGTGTTGTCCCGTCCGGACTTTCCTTACGTGACTTTGGTGGACGAGATGGGAGAGGAGTACTTGATGAAAAGGCAGTCGTTGTATAATTATAGTGTAACCGGCAGATTTCCTCAAGACTTGAAGGCCTATATCAAAACACCGAAAGTAGGGGAGAACGGCAACGAACTGACTTTCGGTTGGGATAATGACAATCTGCTTGCAGAAGGAAAGAACGTGAATCCTATCACCTTCTCCGGTACGGCCAAAGAGCCTTATGAAGTGACATTCAATGCCCTTACATATGAAGTTACCCCATTGGTGAATGTCCTGTTTGATGGAGAGAAAATGATAGCGCAAGATGCGAATACGTATCTTATACAAAAATCCTTTACGCAACGACAGTCAATCGTGGTGTCGGGTATTGATATGAACGGTTGGTGGATAAACCCTGATTATTTCACGAAAGAATCTGATGGTACGTTGACTTTCTTGCCGATGGACGGTAAGTACCGGGTGGTTGCCAATATGAAACAGAAGTATTTCGGGGTTACCCGTATGGACGGTGATAAAGAGGCTACCCTTTCTGAAGACGGGCATGGTGCTATCTGGCTGTTAGGATGGGGAGTCGGTTCTCCTTCATTGGATTATCAGTTTGGTTGGAATGAGGGGCAGGCATACTGCGTACCCGAGATTTCGTCTAAGAAGTATCAATTCATGGCAACGGCAGGGCCCGAACATGGTTCGTCTGTCGGACAGCGTATCAGGGCAGACTATTTGGGTTGTAAATTCTACTTCCAGAACGCTTGGGGAGGCGAGTTCTCCAATAGCAACCAATTAACGGTAGCAGCGGGTTCGGAATCTCTCATAAAGGTGCTTGACAGCGGAAATATTGAGTTTGCGGACGGTGCAAGTCTGGAAGAGGGCGCAACTTACGTTCTTACGGTTGATTTGACAGCAGGTATTACTAAAGGTGTGGTTTCTTTAAAGAAGATTTCAGATGGAGAGGTGAAGCCGGAACCGGCGGTAGTGCAGACTTTTTATTTCGACTTCGGCTCTATTACGGCAGCTCAAGGCACTGTGACTGAGGGACCCGATGTGAATAACCATTATTGGAATAATATAACTAATAATGAATCAGGTAATAAATATGCGGCAGCAGGTACGGTTTATTCTCCTCTGGTTAATTCTGAAAATGCTCAAACTGATTATGCTTTGACTTTGAATGTCCGTTTCTCTACTAATGGAAAGAGTGGGGGTGGTGGTTTATTAGAACCGCAGGCTGATTTGTTGAATGATTTGGCTGTGGCATCCGCTACCGAAGATTATTTCTTTACCGAACAGAATGAAAATGAGGACAGAAGTTTTACTTTTTCAGGATTGGATAAAGAGAAAGGATATAAGTTTTACATATTCGGTAGCCGGAAAACGAACGCTACTGATATCCGTATCGTAAATTATATTATGTCGGGTTCTAATGAATATACGGGTGAATTACAAACTTCAGGTGATAATTGCGGAGGTGAAGGTATTCATCAGAACATTAAAGATATCTGTGAGTCAGAAATGATTTATCCGAATGAAAATGGCGAGATAAAGTTTACTTTGGCAAAAAAGCAAGGTAGCTATGCTGCGCTCAATGCTCTGAAGATGGAGGAATATACCAATGTTAAATGATAAAGAAATCAGAACTTAATAAGATTAATAGAATATGAAGAAATATATGTTATTGGTATTCGCTTTATTTGGAATGCTGGCGATAGGTTCTTGTAATGATGATGAACCGGTAGTCCCCCCTTCACCGGGTGAAGAAATTGAAATTCCGGATCCGGCAACACCGGTATTGGTACAGACATTATACTTTGATTTTGGCTCCCAAACGGATGGGCGGGGGAGCATGACCGAAGGGCCTGACGCAAACAATCATTATTGGAATAATATAACCAATAATGACGGAAACTATGCCGCGATTAATACAGTCTACTCTTCTTTGGTTAACTCGGAGAATACTTCAGTGACTTATGAACTGACCCTGAACAGCCGCTTTTCCACCAACGGACAGAGCGGTGGCGGCGGTCTGCTCGAACCTCAGGAAGAGTTGTTGAAGGATTTTGCCGTGGCTTCTGCCACAGAAGACTACTTCTTTATTGAGTCCGGTGAGAATAACAGCAGTTTTACATTCAGTAACCTCGACCCGAAGAAAGCATATAAATTCTATGCATTCGGTAGCCGGAGCACTACGCAGACACGTACTGCTTATTATACAATGACGGGATTGAACCTCTATCAAGGCGAATTGCAGACTTCCGGAACCAACTGTGGTGGCGAAGGTATCAACCAGAATATACAGAATATCTGTGAGTCAGAGCTCATTTATCCGGATGATGCTGGCAATATAAAATTTACCGTTTCGAGAAAGAACGGTGACTATATTGCGTTAAATGTGCTGAAAGTAGAAGAATATACCGATATAGAACGCCCCGAACAATTTACGTCACTCACTATGAGCGGCAGTGCTGTGGAGGAAGGTCAAGTATCGATGCATATGGTATCTGCCGACGGGAGTCCGACAAATGTTTTTGAAGCGTACACCTCTTTCGGTTCCGGTGACTTCTCGTTCAAGGGAACCACAAAAGACGGCAAGACTGTAAACATCGGAAAAGGGTATAAAGAAGGAGTGGTGGCTACAAATAATTATAGCATTGCCGCCCCTGTGACCGGACAGATTCGTCTTACCATTGACCTGAGCAGTAAAACGTACGAAATCACCTCGATAGAAAGCTGGACACTTGTGGGAAGCGTCACTCCGAACGGATGGACGGTAGACAAAGGTGTTCCTTTGGCTTATCAGGGAAAAGGTGTCTGGGGCGGAAGAGTGAAGTTGACCGGAATATCCGGTGTGAGTGACCGCGAACGCTTTAACTTTGTGATGAACAGGAGCTGGGATTACGTGATGAAACGTGTGAAAGGTACGACAAATGAAGTCGGCATGGGTACGCAGGGATATAATACCGAGGATATTAACCTGAACCACGGTACTTATCACATTACACTGGACTTGCGCAGATATGTTTACTATATCGACTGTGGTGAAGAAGGTATCGACCCTTTCAAAATCTCCGTAATGGGTTCTTCTGTTGCCAACGGGCAGGGAGCAACGAATAATCATGGTTATGCTTATATGTATGGTGAACTGCTTGACGAGCGTTTCTGTAATCAGGAAAGTAAATTTCCGTGGTACACTTCCGGTATAGCCGTTAATGGCAATAATACGCTTAACCTGCTGGCACGCTACAACGACTTGATTCACGACTGCGGCACTTATGTGATTTTCGGTCTTTCACTGGGAAATGAAGGTATTCACAATGCAGTCGACCAACAGGCGGTCTACAACCAATTCAGGGATAATATGCAAACTCTGATTCAGAAAGCCCGTGAAGACGGAAAGTACCCTGTGATGATGAACAACTATACCCGTGGTGATTTTGATGCAAGCGACTATGAATACGTGAAGCAAATGAACTTGTTGATTCATGAGTGGGACCTTCCTTCTGTCAATCTGTTGGGAGCGATAGATAACGGTAGTGGTGCATGGGCGAACGGCTATCAGAATGGTGATGATATTTATCATCCTACTACCGACGGACATCGTGAATTTACCTATGCCATGGTTCCTTCCCTGTTCGATGCGATAGATGCAGGCAAAAAACAACCGGTACGTGTTATCGGCACTTCCTACTCTCTAGCAAACAAAAGAGTACTGGAATTCACTCCCGAAGAAACCGTACATCCGTTTACAATCTCTTTCAAAGTGAAAGGAACGGCAGACGGAATCATCGCTTCCTTTGCCAATGGCGGTAATGCGACCGGAACTCTGAAGATTCAGGATGGAGTGGTAGTATATGACTCCCCGTTGACTGGCGAAATAAAAGGTACGGTAAATGTGACGGATAATCAGTGGCATGTAGTATCTTTGACACACTATTATGCTCAGGGGCGTACACTGTTATATACAGACAAGGCATTAGCCGGAGAGTTGGATGAAAAGCTGACCATCGGAAAATTCATCGTTGGTGATAATACTTCCACAATAGGCAGGGAATATAGCGAACTGTTCTTCTATCGTTCGGCTATGGTCCAAGAAGAGATAGATAAGCTCTGCGATGGAAGGATGCTGAAGTCCAGCTTGGAAATATATGCTCCCTTGGATGGCTCGAAGTCAACGATTGAGAACCTTGCCCAAAGTATGAATAGTGTTACATTAAAGACTGAATAAGGACGTATGATACTGGTTGCATCGGGTTGCAATGATAAAAAACATTAATAAAGCCGGATGCAACTAGTAACTACCCCTTGTTTGCGAGTCTTTAATTATAAATACATGGATTTATAACTTACTTCTTATATCATAAACAAACATGAAACTTAAAGCAATGTTACTTGGCTTGTCTATTATGGCTGCACTGCCTGCCTCAGCGCAGAAACCGGTGTATCTGGATACGAATAAGCCAATCGAAGAGCGAGTAAAAGATGCCTTGAATCGGATGACCCTTGAAGAAAAGGTGAAGATGATTCATGCACAGTCAAAATTCAGTTCGGCAGGCGTTCCCCGCCTCGGAATCCCCGAAGTATGGGCTACCGACGGTCCTCACGGCATCCGTCCGGAAGTGTTGTGGGATGAATGGGACCAGGCGGGATGGACAAACGACTCCTGTATAGCTTATCCGGCACTGACGTGCCTTGCTGCTACATGGAATCCCGAAATGTCTCATCTTTATGGGAAAAGTATCGGTGAAGAGGCGCGTTATCGCAAGAAAGACATCTTGCTAGGCCCCGGTGTGAACATCTACCGTACCCCTTTGAACGGACGTAATTTTGAATATATGGGCGAAGACCCGTATCTGTCCGCCACAATGGTAGTTCCTTATATCAAAGGAGTGCAGGAGAACGGTGTAGCCGCCTGCGTGAAGCATTACGCGCTGAACAATCAGGAATTCAACCGTCATACTACTAACGTGCATCTGAGCGATCGTGCCCTTTATGAAATATACCTGCCTGCTTTCAAGGCTGCCGTTCAGGAAGGGGGAACCTGGTCGATTATGGGCTCTTATAATCTTTATCAGGGGCAGCACGCTTGTCATAACAAACGTCTGCTCAAAGACATTCTCCGTGACGAATGGGGCTTCGACGGCGTGGTTGTGTCCGATTGGGGTGGTGTGCACAACACCGAACAGGCTATTCACAACGGCATGGACTTGGAATTCGGTTCATGGACGAACGGACTGTCTGCCGGAACGAGAAATGCGTATGATAATTATTACCTTGCTTTCCCTTACCTGAAACTGATAAAAGAGGGTAAAGTTGGAACAAAGGAACTGGACGAAAAGGTTAGCAATGTCCTTCGTCTGATATTCCGTACTTCGATGGACCCGCATAAGCCGTTCGGCTCTTTAGGCTCTCCCGAGCACGGGAAAGCTGGTCGTAAGATAGCTGAAGAAGGAATTGTGCTGTTGCAGAACAACGGTAACGTATTGCCTATCGATTTGAATAAAGCGAAGAAAATTGCAGTGATCGGTGAAAATGCGATAAAGATGATGACAGTGGGCGGTGGTAGCTCTTCCTTGAAAGTGAAATATGAGATTTCTCCGTTGGACGGTTTAAAAGCACGTGTCGGCTCACAGGCAGAGATTGTATATGCTCGTGGATATGTAGGCGATCCGACAGGAGAGTATAACGGTGTGAAAACCGGGCAGAACCTAAAAGATGACCGCTCGGAAGATGAACTTCTCGCCGAGGCTTTGCAAGTGGCTAAAGACGCCGACTATGTTATCTTCTTTGGTGGCTTGAACAAGAGCAATCATCAGGATTGTGAAGACTCTGACCGTGCTTCTTTAGGCTTGCCATACGCACAGGATAGAGTGATAAGCGAACTGGCAAAGGTGAATAAAAAACTGATTGTTGTCAATATCTCCGGTAACGCTGTGGCCATGCCTTGGGTGAATGAAGTTCCCGCCATTGTACAAGGCTGGTTCTTGGGTTCGGAAACCGGAACGGCTCTTGCTTCGGTTTTAGCAGGAGATGCGAATCCTTCAGGAAAACTTCCTTTCACTTTTCCTGCAAAACTGGAAGATGTAGGTGCTCATAAACTGGGCGAATATCCGGGTAATAAGGAAGAGCTCGCAAAATCCAAGCATAGGGGGGATACTATTAACGAAACTTATCACGAAGATATTTTTGTTGGTTACCGTTGGGCAGATAAGGAGAAAATCAAACCGTTGTTTCCATTCGGACATGGATTGAGCTATACAACTTTCGTTTATGGCAAACCTTCCGCAGATAAGAAAACAATGACCGCCGATGACACGATTTCGTTCACTGTCAACGTGAAGAATACAGGAACCCGCGAAGGTCAGGAAGTCGTTCAGCTTTATATCAGTGACAAGAAATCCTCTCTGCCCCGTCCGGTGAAAGAACTGAAAGCCTTCCAAAAAGTGAGACTGGCTCCGGGCGAAGAGAAAGAGGTAACGCTGACGGTTGATAAGAAAGCATTGAGCTTCTTTGATGATGGAAAACACGAGTGGATAGTCGAACCAGGTAAGTTTGAAGCAGTTATCGGAAGTTCATCAAGGGATATGAAGGGGAGTGTACCCTTTGAATTGAAATAGGTAGAAGTTTGGTAAAAATGGATTGTCGGGAGAATGTTACTATCTTGTCAAGGTAGGAGTAACATTCTCCTTTTTTTCTTTGGAGTTCTTTTAATCTGTGATTGGGAAATAATCTATTCCTTTGAGATTCAGTAATATAGTTGTGTGTATTAATTAATTAATTAATATGGAATTTATGTAATTCTCTAATAGTTATAAATAAGGTTCACCGGTTTCACCGTTGATTTATAGCCGCTCAGCTAACGGTGAAACCGGTGAACCTTCAAAATGACTCTAATGAAGGGAAGAATCGTGAAGAAGTAGTAATATAAACAGCTTTATAGAATTCATATAGCAGTTCACGGCATATTCAGAAAAATTCACTCTTTCTGGGCGTGATGCTATATAGTCTTTTAAAAAGTCTTCTCTGATATTAATGTTCTAACTCTTGCCCAGTACCAACAGACTTTCCGGTCCCATATTAAACAACAAGTCTATGATACTCAAATTAGGCAGGAAACCCAATTTGGACTCGAAAACCTGATAATAAGGTTGCGGAATAAACTTTGTATCTACTTCTCTGAAATCCTTTTTCGGATGAATCACTTCCCGGAAATCGGTTTCTTCGGCAGTGAACTTCATTTTATATTCGGCAGTACGTTCCATATCGGGATGAATATCTATCAGCTCGCAGA
The DNA here is from genome assembly GCF_024623065.1 of Bacteroides acidifaciens. Lineage (GTDB taxonomy): Bacteria > Bacteroidota > Bacteroidia > Bacteroidales > Bacteroidaceae > Bacteroides > Bacteroides acidifaciens. The sequence continues at coordinate 135,101 of NZ_JANJZR010000001.1, read as the reverse complement.
CCAATCGGCAAAGCTCTTCGTTGAAATCGACTAAAAACTCATATTTCTTCTCGTAGAAAGGGCGGAAATCATCTTTGTAGTATTCAAAGAAAGGAGTGCTGTTGTAAGCGGATTCAATCGCGTTCCAGTGCAGGTGTCTCCAGTTGCCGTGGTCGGAGATGCGGATATCCTTCATTGGGCATTTCAATGTATCGGGCTTTACGGTCGGGATGGAAAGAGCCAACTCACCCGATGGGCCGGCGATGGTGCACCGGTTGCGGTAGGTCTGCTTGATATAGTGGTCGTGTTGCTCTACAAATACCTTGTCATAAGCCAGTAATTTGGTATAGTACTCGACGGGAGCGAGGTAAGCCGAAGATAAATAAGCTGTTTTCATTTCTTTCATTTTATACGTTTGGAAGTCTTTTATTTCACCGTCCGGAAGAAACGGTTCCATCGGTATCCGTCAAATAAGCCTGTTTCTTTCTCTTTAGAGAACCAGACAACGGAGGCTTTCCCGATGATATGGTCTTGCGGGACGAATCCGAACAGACGTGAGTCGGACAGGTTGATAGTATTGTTTGATCCCATCCAATAGTAATCCTTGGTGAAATAACAGTGTTGTGTGGGGTTGCCGTCCACATATAGGATGTCGTTTTTAATTTCCGCCTGCCTGCCTTCATGCATTACGAGAGTATTCCGCAGCAAAGTGATGTTCCAGGGATATACCCGGATATATTTTCCCTTGCCGGGGACAATCAAAGGTTTCAGCTCAATGTCTTTTTTGGGGGATAAAGGCTGTAGCCAGTTTTGCCCGTACATGGCCTGTTCCAGCAGGTAGTATTCATATCGGCTGAAACTACGTACGTGGGTGGTGTCATTGCTTCCCATCAAACCGTCGTCGGTGATGGAGAACGTGTGCATAAGTGAGGTAATCAGGCTCTCTTTGGAGACGGGATACACATAAAGTTTCTTTTTGTCCGGATTATGTTTTGTTTCGGGAGAGGTGGCGGAGAATAGGGAGTCTACCAATAAGGTGTCGCCCGGAACGCCGATGCAACGGCTGATATAGATTTCCCGACGGTCGATGACCGGCTGCCGGATTCCGGCAGGATTATTGAACACTACGATGTCTTGCCGACGCACGGGACTCTCGCACCAGCGATGATAAGAAAAGAGCGACATGAAAGGAACCCGCAGCCCATAGCTCCATTTGTTGACTAGGATGCGTTCGCCCTGGAAAATGGAATTTTCCATGCCGGTGGACGGGATAAGGCAGGACGTAAAAGCAAATCCCCGGAGCAGAAGCACGACGACTACTGCTCCGGCAAATGCTAGTATCCATTTGAATTTACGAATGTTCATCAATTCTTATCACCTTATCACTCTGTTATGGCAGTATGCACTTATCAGCCTACCCACTTGAACAGGCGGTTCCAACGGATTTTGCCGTCAAACCATCCGCGGTCTTTGTCAAGCGACAGCCATACAACAATCGGTTTGCCTACTACATGGTCTTCGGGAACAAAGCCCCAGTAACGGGAATCGGCAGAGTTGTGACGGTTGTCACCCATCATCCAGTAATAATCCATCTTAAAGGTATATCGGTCGGTCTTTTCACCGTTGATGTAGATTCCGTCCGGTTTGATTTCCAGTTTGTTGCCTTCGTAAGCTACGATGCAACGTTCGTAGATAGGAAGATTATCCTCTGTCAGCGTAATGGTGGCTCCCTTGGCAGGAATCCAGATAGGGCCGTAGTTGTTGCGATCCCATTTCGTATAAAGATTCAGCGGGTACATCTGTCCTGCGTAATCTTCCGGTTCCATGACGATTTTGCTGATAAGCTTTTTGTTGCCGGAAAGGGTTTTGTACATCTTCTTGGTCAAGGGAAGATGATAGACAGGGTTCAGTTTGCCTTGTGCGTTTCGGCTGTCCAGTCCTATTTCCAGCAGTCCCATTTCCCAACCGGAGTCTTCTATCAGCATTTGGTCGGCTTTGCTGATACCCAGTTCGCGGAACATATCGTCTGTGATATACGGACCGGTAGTTTGCACGAAATAGTTGAATTGCAGGTTTTCGGGATTTTCAATCGCTTTACCGTCAATCATCACCTGGCCTTCTACAATCTGAAGGGTATCACCAGGCAGACCGACACAGCGTTTTACATAATTCTCGCGACGGTCTACCGGGCGCCAGAGGACTTCACCATAAGTGCGTGGGTTGTTCATTATCTGCTTCCGTCCGGCGGCATAGTACAAGTCGTAAATGGCACGTTGCTGCGCACGGGTCAGACTATCCATCTCAACCTGTTTGGGGTAGATGCGTTGTCCCTCGCTGTAAGCCAGTGTATAGAAGTCTGTTGTCTGTTGGTACTTCACTGCTACCGTATCGCCTGCCGGGAAATTGAACACGACAATGTCATTCAACTTCACCTTGCCGAATCCCGGCACCCGTTTGTACTTCCATTGCGGCCATTCAATATATGATTTGGCATTGAAGACAGGTAGTGTATGCTGCGCCAACGGCATGGAAAGGGGAGTGTTCGGTACGCGGGGACCGTAACTCATCTTGCTCACATACAGGAAGTCGCCCACCAGCAATGATTTTTCCAAAGAAGAAGAAGGAATCTGATAATTCTGGAAGATGTAGATATTGACGAAGTAGACGGCAACCAATGCAAACACGATGGCGTCTACCCAGCTCATGACACTGCGAACAGCCGGATTCTTCGACTTCTTCCAAAAAGACCAGGGAATTTTCTTGGTAATATAAATATCAAAAATAAAAGGAACAACAATCAATCCCCACCAACTTCGTACCCAGATAAGGAAGATGAGGTAAAGTAGAATGGCAAGGACGCATTTGATCCATTGTGCGCGTGTGGCTTGTCTCATAATGTTATATTTGTTTAGAACTAGCTTCTGATATTTTAGTCATTTAAAAACGGGAATAAATCACTCATGCCTAGAAAACCTTCGTGTGTGGCAGTATATTCGGCAGCCAATACGGCTCCCAATACAAATCCGCCACGGCTTTTGGCATCGTGTGTGATGGTGATGCTGTCCACGTCGGATTCATAGCGTACGGAATGAAGACCGAAAACCTCTCCTTCACGGATAGAGGCAATAGGAAGTTCGTTAGCGGCACAATCATTGGTACCGCTGACGGTTCCGTCCGGTGCTGCGAAGGTTCCTTTCACCCATTTGTCTTTGCGGTCCAGGTTTTGCAGAATACCTTCTGCCAGTGTGATGGCTGTTCCGCTGGGGGCATCCAGCTTGTGAATATGATGCGTCTCGCTCATGGTGACATCATAAGCAGGAAACTGGTTCATAATTTTAGCCAAATACTTGTTGACAGCGGAGAAGATGCTGACTCCCAGGCTGAAGTTGGACGACCAGAAGAGTGTTTTGCCCCCTTCCGTACAGAGTCTCTTGATTTCTTCGCCATGTTCGTCCATCCATCCGGTACTGCCTGACACCAGTTTTACTCCGGCTTTGAAAGCTTTTATATAATTATTGTAAGCTACCATCGGATTGGTAAATTCAATGGCTACATCGGCAGATTTGAACGCCTCCGATTCGAAGTCTTCCTGATTGTTGATATCAATGATGCAGACGATTTCATGTCCGCGACTACGGGCAACCTTTTCTATCTCTTTGCCCATTTTTCCGTAACCGATTAGTGCTATTTTCATTGTTTTCTGACTTATATTCAAAATAATAGTCGCAAAGATAGTGATTTTTATTACATTTGTAGCGTACATTAACGTCTTGTTAACATGGAACACCTTCTTCACTACGTGTGGAAACATAAATTATTTCCCCTGAAAGTACTGCAAACCACCAACGGTTTACCGGTAGAAGTGATTGACCCCGGTTTGCAAAACCCCAACGCCGGTCCCGACTTTTTCAATGCTAAACTAAAAATAAACGGTATATTGTGGGTAGGAAACATCGAAATACATGCCCATGCTTCGGACTGGTTTCACCACGGACATGATAGCGATAAGGTTTACGATTCGGTGATTCTTCATGTAGTGGGGGAGGCTGACGGGGAAATAACCCGTACTAACGGTGAGGTTATCCCGCAACTGCAATTGACATGCCCCGAGCATATACGAGCTCATTATCATGAACTTTGTGTGGCTGACCAGTATCCGGCTTGCTATCCTGTCCTTGCTTCCTTGCCCAAACTTACCGTCCACTCCTGGCTGACAGCTTTGCAGACTGAACGGTTGGAACAAAAAGCGCGGTTAATAACGCAACGTCTTGAACACTGTAACAACAACTGGGAAGACGCTTTCTTCATCACCCTTGCCCGCAACTTTGGTTTTGGACTGAACGGGGATGCTTTTGAAACGTGGGCGGGTTTGCTCCCGCTCCGTGCCGTAGATAAGCACCGGAATGATTTGTTTCAGATAGAAGCTCTCTTCTACGGTTTGGCAGGACTGTTCGAAGATACGTTTCTGAAAAAGGAACAGGAAGACGAGTATAGCCTTCGCCTTTGCAAAGAGTTCCGTTATTTGCAGCGAAAGTTTGAGTTTACTCGAGTGATGGATGCCACATTGTGGCGGTTTCTCAGGCTTCGTCCCGAGAATTTTCCTCATATTCGTCTGGCACAGTTGGCTTATCTTTATCAGAAAGGGGATAAATTGTTCTCGCGGTTGCTGGAAGCTGAAACATTATCGGAAGTAAGGGAGTTGCTGACTACCCGTACTTCTGCTTATTGGGAAAGTCATTATTTATTCGGACAGACTTCTCCGCACAAAGAGAAAACCCTAGGGGAGAGGTCGAAAAACTTGATTATCATAAATACTGTGACCCCTTTTCTATACACCTACGGTTTGCATAAAGCGGACGAGCGGATGTGTGAACGTGCCGGACGTTTCCTGGAAGAGTTGAAAGCGGAAGATAATCATATAACCCGTGCGTGGAGCAATGCCGGACTGCCGGTTGCCACTGCGGCAGATAGTCAGGCGTTGATACAGTTGCGGAAGGAGTATTGTGATAAGCGGAAATGCCTGTTTTGCCGCTTTGGCTATGAATATTTGCGACACGAATAATCCGCTTGGGGACACGTAAAAGATTTAGCTTCCGGAATAACTAAGATATCAAACTTGTCATTATCTTTGCAGCGTCAATTAAACTCTTAATTTATATAGTGTTATGAGAACTAAAAAGTTTGTATGCTGTTTGTTGGCCATGGTGCTGTTTGCAGGTGTTTCGTTCATCTCTTGCGGTAATAGTTCGAAAGCAAAAGCTGACAGTGAAGCGGCTACCGGATTCGGTGAGGAGTTCAAGTCGTTTTTGGATAAGTTTACTTCCAGTGCGGCATTCCAATATACCCGTATCAAGTTTCCGTTGAAAACTCCGATTACTTTATTTGAAGATGACGGTGAAACCGAGAAAACATTCCCTTTCACCAAAGAAAAATGGCCGTTGCTGGATAGCGAGACTATGAAGGAAGAACGCATCTCTCAGGAAGAAGGTGGCATTTATGTCTCTAAGTTCACGGTGAACGAGCCCGGACATAAGGTGTTCGAGGCGGGATATGAAGAGTCAGAGATTGACTTGCGTGTCGAATTCGAACTTTCGTCTGACGGGAAATGGTATGTGGTGGATTGCTATACGGGGTGGTATGGATATGACTTGCCTGTCGGCGAATTGAAACAGACCATAGAGCATGTAAAGGAAGAGAATGCGGCATTCAAGGACCTACATCCTTAAAATGGTAATACAATTTTTCAGTCGATACGTTATTTGAGATATTTTGTACAATTTGAACCCCTCTTTTTGAAAAAAGAGGGGTTTCTTTGTGCCCGGAAGAATAATCTTTGAACTAATACCGTAATGATGAAGCGATTTTTTATTGGCTACAGCTTGGTTACTTTTTTCTTTTTGAATGGTGCGGTGCTCTTTGCACAACACGAAAACTCCTTTGCCAAACAATGGAGAACAGAAGATGAATCATGTGTTGTTTACTGGATTTAAAGTGACTGCTTTCTAAATTTGCATATAAAAAACTAATCAGATAATATATCTATGATGAAACAATCTTTTATCAGACTTGGAGTACTAACTCTATTTTCCTGTTTATGTTCTGCATTTCTTCATTCGCAAGTAGTAACAGATGAGCGGCTATTTTCTTTTGAAGCCCCCAAAGTCCCAGACTGTATAACGAGTATTCATTCTCAACTTTCCATCTCTGATATTCATTATAAAGATGGAAAACACTCGATGAAATGGGACTTTGAACCTGGCGGTATATTAGAACTCAAGAAAGACCTGAAATTTGAAAAGAAGGATCCGACTGGTAAAGACCTGTATCTTTCGGCTTTCATCGTATGGGTGTATAATGAAGAGCCCCAAAACACAACTATCGAATTTGAATTCTTGAAAGACGGCAGGAAATGTACTTCCTTTCCTTTCGGAATCAACTTTAAAGGTTGGCGTGCCGCATGGGTTTGTTATGAACGGGATATGCAAGGCACACCTCAGGAAGGTATGAATGAACTTCGTATTGTTGCTCCAAATTCAAAAGGATGCCTTTTCATCGATCATTTGATTACTGCTACCAAAGTGGATGCACGTCAGCAAACAGCCGATTTGCAAGTACCTTTTGTAAATGCCGGAACTAATAATCATTGGTTGGTTGTTTACAAACACTCCCTTTTGAAGCCGGATATCGAGTTGACTCCTGTCAGTGACAGGCAAAAGAAAGAAATGCAACTGCTGGAGAAACGTTTCCGGGACATGAATTATACAAAAGGTAAACTCTCGGATAAAGAAGTGGAGACTATCCGCAAGAAATATGATTTCTATCAGATTACTTATAAAAACGGTCAGGTATCGGGTGTACCTATTTATATGGTGCGCGCTTCCGAAGCTTATGAACGGATTATACCGGACTGGGACAAGGATATGCTGACCAAACTTGGTGTAGAAATGCGTGCCTATTTTGATTTGATGAAACGGATTGCTGTTGCGTATAATAATAGTGCTGCGAACCCGGAACTTCAGAAAGAAATGAAGCAAAAATTCTTGGCTATGTATGACCATATAACTGATCAGGGGGTGACTTATGGCAGTTGTTGGGGGAATATCCATCATTACGGATATAGTGTTCGCGGATTGTATCTGGCATATTTCCTGATGAAAGACGTACTTCGTGAAGCTGGTAAGTTGCAGGAAGCCGAACGCACACTGCGGTGGTATGCCATTACGAATGAGGTATATCCTAAACCGGAAGGTAATGGAATTGATATGGACTCATTTAATACACAGACTACCGGTCGTATCGCGAGTATCCTGATGATGGAGGATACACCGGAAAAGTTGCAATACTTGAAGTCTTTCTCCCGTTGGATTGATTACGGTTGTCGCCCTGCTCCGGGATTGGATGGCTCATTCAAGATAGACGGCGGTGCTTTCCATCATCGTAATAATTACCCGGCTTATGCCGTCGGTGGTTTGGACGGAGCGACTAATATGATTTATCTTTTCAGCCGGACAGAATTTGCTATCTCGAAACTGGCGCATGAAACGGTGAGAAATGTATTGTTTGCAATGCGTTTCTATTGCAATAAGTTGAATTTCCCATTGTCAATGTCCGGTCGTCATCCCGATGGAAGGGGGAGATTAGTGCCGATGCACTATGCAATGATGGCTATGGCAGGAACTTCTGATGGAAAGTCTGAGTTCGATAAGGAGATGGCGTCTGCTTATCTGCGTCTTGTTTTAGGCACTTCTTCCAAAGGACAGGAACCGGATTATATGCCAAAAGTATCCAACGCACAGGAACGGAAGATTGCGAAGCTGCTTGTCGATAACGGGTTCCACCCTGAACCCGACCCGCAAGGAAACTTGGCACTTGGTTATGGCTGCGTGTCTGTGCAGCGCCGTAGTGACTGGTCTGCAGTAGCTCGCGGACATTCCCGCTATCTTTGGGCGGCAGAACATTATTTGGGACATAATCTCTATGGCCGTTATCTGGCACATGGGAGTCTGCAAATTCTGACAGCAGCACCGGGACACATCGTTACTCCTGCCACAAGTGGATGGCAGCAGGAAGGTTTCGACTGGAACCGTATCCCGGGTGTGACTTCCATCCATCTTCCATTGGAACAGTTGAAGGCTAAAGTCCTGAATGTGGATACTTTCTCCGGCATGGAAGAAATGCTTTATTCCGACGAAGCTTTTGCCGGCGGACTGTCACAACAGAAAGAAAATGGCAATTTCGGTATGAAATTGCATGAGCATGATAAATACAACGGTTCCCATCGGGCGCGCAAATCTTTCCATTTCATCGGTGAAATGATTGTTTGCTTAGGTTCGGACATTGAAAATACCAATACGGAATATCCCACTGAAACCACAATATTCCAGTTGGCGGTAACGGATAAGGCAGGGCATGATTACTGGAAAAACTATCATGGTAATGGTAAAACATGGATTGATCATTTGGGAACCGGATATTATGTACCCGTTACTGCTAAGTTTGAGAAAGCTTTTCCACAATATTCCCGTATGCAGGATACAGGTAAGGAAACGAAAGGGGATTGGGTCTCATTAGTCGTGAATCATGGAAAAGCTCCGAAAGGCGGAAGTTATGAATACACTGTCCTGCCACAAACAAATGAAACTGCTATGAAGTCATTTGGCAAGAAACCTGCTTATAAGGTACTGAAGCAGGATTGTGATGCTCATATCGTGTATTCACCGGCAGAGAATATATACTCTTATGTACTCTTTGAGACTCCGCAAGCACCTCTTCCCGGTGAATTATTACAGCAAACGGATACGTCTTGTCTGGTGATGGTGCATAAGGAATCTCCGAATGAACTTCTGCTGACTGTGGCTCAGCCGGACTTGGCATTGTATCGAGGCGCAAGTGACGAAGCTTTCGACAAAGATGGAAAACGAGTGGAACGCAGCATTTATTCCCGCCCATGGATTAATGACGAAAGTGGTGAGATTCCGGTGACAGTAACCTTGAAAGGTTATTGGAATATGAAGGAAACTCCATTCTGCAAAGTGATTTCAGCAGATAAGAAACAGACAGTACTTCGTTTTACTTGTAGGGACGGAGCTAGCTTTGAAGTGGAATTGAAGAAAAAATAATCTGGAGTTTTGATTGGCCGAGAACTACTGTCTTCTGCCTCGTTGCTCTGTCAGTTCCGGCTTCCTCTCTCCCAAGTAAAATGCAATTCCTCTTTCAACCTATCATCGTCCGGCAAAGACAAAACCGCATATAAACGGAAGCCTACGTGTAAACAGAAGTTTCAACAGGGGATAACTTTGGTTTCAAGGCATGAAACTTTGGTTTCTTCGGTGTGAAACTTTGGTTTCTCCAGCGTGAAACTTTGGTTCCTTCGGCATGAAACTTTGGTTTCTCCAGCGTGAAACTTTGGTTTCTCCAGCATGAAACTTTAGTTTCTCCAGCATGAAACTTTAGTTTCAAAGGCTTGAAGCAAATCGTTTCATGCTGAGATAGAAGTATAGTTGATTGGGCCGCCGTGATGAACATCGTTAGTTTATGGAAGGTAGGGTTGAAGCAACAGGTGACAGCATTGTGACAGCAATGTTGCCGTCACAATGCTGTCACCTGTTGCTGTCACAACGCTATTCGTTTATAATCACAACGTTAAGCTGCAATCGGTGACAGATGACAGCATTATGATTAAAATAAATTGCTGAGAAGAGTTAGAACATAAACATGGCAACTGCGACAATGCGGTTGTTGCATACAGCATGAGTATCTTTGATTTTTCCGCTGGATGTATTCAGAGAGCCATACCATGCGGAGCTCAACGTATATTCTAAACCGAATTTCCAATGAGGTACATTGTAAGTTAGTTCTGCTCCCGCAGTGACGAGTTGGTCGAGGTTTGTTCCCGTACCATATACTTGTGCTTTTCCATCCGGAGCATATAATTCATCGCTTGTTCCCAGGTTTTTGGCATAACCGACAAACACGCCCGGCTTCCATTTCTGTCCGTAAACAACATTCAGCCAGGAACTTGAAAAACGTATCGGAGTATATTTCTGTTCTCCTGTGCGTTCGTTAATAGATTTAATGCCGAATCCGCCAAGACCGGAAGCTTGTGTCAGATTGGAGCCTAATACACTTTTTGCGCCGATAAACCAGTTTTTATTCGTGTATTTTACATGAGCTTCATATGAAAGGGTTGTGATGCGTTCATCTACTTTATATCCTTCTGTGGAGACTGTGCGCGGCTTTAATGATAACAATTCAACGCCTACACCCGCTAATAAGCCATCTTTCTTATAATCTGCCCCAATATAAATTTCAGGGACACAGCTTTTCTTTATATACTCCTGGCTCTTTCCGGCAGGTCCTTGAGACAAATACTGGGATTGCCATACGGCAGCTCCTGTAAGCTGGAAGTTCTTATTCTTGTATCGATAGCGAATCTGCGGTGCGCGACTGAACGGTTGAAAAGGTGCTCCCATTGACAGATTAAGAATTTGCGGGGCTACTTCACCGTATAACGGGTGCCATGTTTGTCCGAGCAGCAAGGCCGATTTGTTCCAATCCAGATTGAGATAAGCGTGGCGCAGCCGGACTACTGAAAAAGAATTGCCGGTACCGCGAAAGTCGGCTTCTATCTTGGCGGAAGTCTTGGCTGTTCCCAGTTTAGGTCCGGCAACGTCTACTCCTAAACGTGAATACAGTGTGTAGAAATTACTGTTAGGCGTTGCATTCAAATCGTTTCCGTTCTCATCGCGATTCTTGTCCAAGGGATACATATAGAACAATCCGTCTACAGTTTCTTGATTGGCACGACTGTTGTAATAAAGGTCTGTACGAATCTGTCCATAAAACTTGAACTTGAAGTCCTTCATCTGTGCAAAACTGCCCGAAACTGTTATCAGGCAAAGAAATAATAAAATGTATTTTTTCATAATGTGCTTGTTTATAAACGGGCGCAAAATTACACAAAATTACGGGTAATCAGCCTATCGTTGATTAAAAAAGGCATTGACAGCCTGATTATATTTGTTCAGGCTTGTACTTTTATGAATAGCTTTCATGATTTTTTTTTCTGTATTTGGCAATAAATATTCCCAAAAAGTCTTCATCTTGTTTAGGAGCTGTCCGTCTCCACCTTCAAGCTGCTCTGCGTATGCCGTGTATACGCTTTTGTGCATCAATTGCAATTTTTGTACCATTTCATCGAAGCTAAGAACGTGTCCGTGTCTATGCTCTAATGCTAACGCCGGATTGGCGAGTAGCCCGCGTCCTATCATAATTCCGGCTAATGAAGGAAATTTGTCCTGAATTTGTTGAATATCTTCCAGGCTGTTTATGTCTCCGTTATAAATGATGGGATGTTTGCAGGCATCTTGAAAATCAGCGAACCCTTTAAGGTCTGCTTCACCTTTATATTGTTGTTTGCCTAAGCGGGGATGCATCGTGACTTGCCGTAGTGGCAGTTCATTAATAATAGGAACTAGTTTGAGGCATTCAGCCGCATTCTCCCATCCCAATCTCATTTTTATGGAGAAACTGATTTGCGGATACTTCCGAACCACGCTGAGCAGTGCTTCCACTTCTTCGGGATAAGGCAGGATGCCGGAACCATTGTGGCGCTTTGCTAAAATAGGAAAGGGGCAGCCCAGATTTATATCCGCTTCTTTGTATCCTTTCTCGATAAAAAGGGAGAGAATCGCTTCCGCTTTTTCTGCTGTCGGAGCTATTAACTGAGGAACGAGGTGAGACACATGGTTGTTTTCCGGTTCGATGCCCCGGACATCTCTGCGGCGGAACTCGCCTTTCTCGATTCGGACAAATGGGGTGTAATAAGTGTCTACGCCACCGAAACAAGCGGCGTGGGCATTGCGGTAAAAAACTTCTGTGTACCCCTGTAGCGGGGCAAAGTGAATGGGCAGAGTTTCTTGCATGACATTTAATTTTGTTGCAAAGATACGGAAAAAGTAAAAGAGAAGAACCTCGCGGTCCCTCTCTTTCAGGTGTTAAATTGATTAAAGTCTGATTTTCATATACGTTTTATAATGGTTAGAAAAATTGTGTGTTTATTTTAATGCGTTCAGCCATCCGGGTACATATCCCAAACGATTGCGTAACTGTGCTTCGTAAAGGGAAAGAGGTTCTACTGCACCGTTATTGTTTTCGCTTCGTTTCATTTGTGATTCATTGAATTGAAGAGATTGTCCATGGAAGCCTACCACAATTGGTGGCAAGAATTTCCACCAGTATCCTTTTGCATCCCACCAAATGAATTGTCCTCCGGTGTCAATGTCTGTATCTGTCTGAATATTTGTTGCATTGAAGTTCCAGATAGTCAGATTTTCCATATGATTTGGCATTTGTGCAGAATCACCGCCTTGTCTCCAGTGCATGAATCCGCCTGAGCAGCAATCAATCAGTGTGGCACGTGGTTGTGTTGCATGCGATTCAAAACAGGAATCATCTCCCCACTTTACGTTCCAGATTACGGCACCCATGCTTTGTTTGGAGACTCCACAAGCGTGATATTGTCCTACGTTCGACTGGTAAGTACCTAAGGTTCCTTCGCCTTCGCCTTTGCTGAGAGTATATCCATTGCTGTTCTCTATCACTTTCCCGATAAATATGCGGGAAGAAGCTTGTGAACGAATAGATGCATGTCCCCGGTTACCGCCTATTTGTATGTCATAAGCAGAGCAGTTTGCTGAACTTGTGATAGACATTGCTTCACTGACACTTTCGAAATTGACACGGCGTATCCAGGAGTTGGTTAATCGGACAAAGTCTATCAATTTGAATCCACCGTCGTCGATGTCAGAACCATGATGAATAAATTTCTCTTTTGAGTGTCCTTTGAAAGTAAGATCTTCTATGCCGACATTCTCATAATTGGCGAATTTGGAGATTTTCCAATTCCAGTCTTTATTGATGGCGTGCATAATAGGTTCTTTGAAGGTAATAGTGTTACCACTGATTTTTTCAATCTGGTGATATTCGTAAATTTGGATACCTTCTGATTTGATGTTAAGTGTTCCGCCGGACTGTACATTGATATCTTGCCATCTATATGGAGATAGCTCTGTATTGATAACATCTTCGTTGTTGTTTTTCAGCACAAGGCATACCCAGCTTCCGCTGCTTACTCCGGTCACGCTAGCTGTCACACTTTTACTGCCAATGGGGGCGTCAGCAGTAATTGTTCCCAGTTCTGTTAATCCGGTGTTGTGTTTAAATTCCATCATCACAGGTGCGTTCCACATTTCGGTTGTTGGGTTGGGGGAAGTGTTGGCAACAGTCATTTCGAGTGTTGTCTTATCTTTACCTGCTCCTTTGAGTACTATATTTCCCATAGACATACGAATTCTCCGGTTTTGGGAAGCTTTGTCCTGCAATATATAGTTCCCTTCCGGGAAATAGATGACGGCTTTGGCATTCTCTTTGATATAGCGGTCTGTCATACCAGCGTCTTCTTGTTTGATATTATTAGTGCCGGCAATTTCTGCCAGCACTTTCATAAAAGCTTCACGGTCGGATTTTCCGTCATTGGGGACGGCTCCATACTTCGTGACATCATAGACCTTATATCCTTGAGCTATCAACATTTCCACATCGGGCGGAGCTGTCTCTCCCCGCATATATCCTGCGTAGGAGAAATCCAGCAATACATTTTTAGCATCACCGCTGAGGAACTCTGTCCAAGCGGTGGTAGCATTCGCATCAATTTCAGTGGTCAGAAGCTTCACTGGTAGTTTTACTACTCGGCAATAGCCTTCTTTGGAGAATATTTTGATGTAAATCACGTCTTCATATGCTTCTCCACGAGGATTGGTGGAAGGAGCGGTAACAGTCAATTTTGTTTCTTCCAACTTGATTCCCCATGTTTGGTTCTCAATGACGGCAGTTTCTACGTTGGCTTGTTTCACAACAAATTCCTGCATCTGTTTCAGACCGAAAGTGGCTGTCCCTTCAAATTGAATGTTCAGATAGAAGTCTTGTCCGTAGATGGGTATTGTAACTTTGCTGTTGTCTGCGCGTATAGTAAATGTGATTTCGCCGGTAGCTTCGTTGACTATTACGTTACTGAAAACAGAGCTGGCATTTGAGGTAGCTTGTGTTCCATCAGCTATTTGATTGTTTCCTAATTTGCTCCAAGTTGAGCCATTGTCCAGTGAAATTAGCCAAAAACCATTTGCATCCACCTTCATTTTCGGAGTAATTCCAGCAGCACCGGTTTCGGGAATAGCGTTGACCGGTTGATTGTTGAAAAGTAGTTCTGTAGTTACACCATTGATGGTATACGCCCAGTTTCCTGATGCATTAATGCTGAATAGGGGCATGTCGTTCATATCCGCCTTCCCACTATAAATATTTACAGTTTCTCCGTTACTGAGTTCTACGGTGTAATTTCCTAATTCATCCTGATTGTATCCCATCACCAGAATTACTCCTGCTACCATCTGTTGGTAGTTGTTGATGTCCGTATTCATCTGTTCTATACTTGCTTCCAGATTGGCAACCCGTTCTTTCAGATTGTCAATGTCGGAGCGCAAGTCATCCCGTTCGTCGCACGAGTAAAGTGCGACGAAAAGAATTGTACATATTGATAGTATTACTTTTTTCATATATCAGTAGGTATTAATTAATGGATGCTCCATATTCAGCAAATTCTGCATTTGGGATAAACACACCGTTGGCAATATCAAATGTACCACCTTCGAATGGGTCAGAAGTAATTATATTTACTTCTTCTGCTCCGTCCATGCCCTTACCTATGCCGCCAAAGAATATCTGCCAGTTATTCGTGTTTTCGGCTTTGTAACAGATGTTGCTATTACATTCTCCACTTTCCGGATTGTTAGTTAGGCGGAATATGCCACAATTGTTTGGCATTGCAGGTTTAGCATAAATCAAATTGTGAGTTATATGTATGTTTGGTAATGATGTAAGATAAACATAGAAAGTAGTGGCAGTGTATACATTGACAAATGTATTGTTCGTCAATGTAAATTCCGTTGCGGTTGCTTTTTCACCATTCATCAGTTTAAATCCGGTAGCGGATTTCCCTTCGTCAACACAATAGAAAATATTGTTCTTGAAAGATACCTTGTTATAAGCAGCCGTACTTGTAGAGAGGCTGAGAATGAACTTATTATTGTCAGTAGAGGATATGGGAACTACACAATTCTCCATCAGAAAATAGTCAATACTACGGTTGCTATTACTGATGTAACTTAAAGGTTGTTCTTTCGGCAATAGAATATGGCAATCTTGGAGTATTATACTACCGAATGCTCCATTCTTGTTTTGAACGATTGGATAACTTGTTTTATTTTCAGCATTTAATGTGTTTCTGGCGTCGAGTGTTATATTTTGACAGATAAAAATGCCAGAAGCATCGCTTGCTGTTTCCACAAGCTTGATTTGGCTGGACACTTTCAATTGGCTCTTTTGAGTTGAACTATTTCCGATGATAATGAGTTGGGCATATCCACCGCTTGCAGTATATTCCGCTTCTACTTCTGGGCTAATGAAATAAATTCCCTTGTTCGTAATGTTGGGATTCTCTGTTGTGATAAGAGTTGCTTCTCCGAATGTATCCTTATTTACATTTATTCCACCGATTGTGATGGTTTCACCTGCTTCATAAAGAGCATAGTAACTATCTATAATTTCTATTGCCTTCACTTGAATTTTAGCTACCGCCCAGTTGGCACCCTTATTTACTTGTAGTGTTACATCACTGCTGTTGTCGGCTGTTGCGCGGGTTTTTATGGTACTTGCCGGAGCTGTAATACTCAGAGTAGCTTCATTTGTCTCAGTGTCCGGTTCGCTTATTGTTGCTACCCATCCTGCGGGAGCTGTAACGATAATATTATCTCCTTTCACTTTGACAGTAGTCGTAGCGGTTGCTCCGGTTCCAATTTCCCAATATCCTTTATTCATTCCTTCGGCAGGCTCTATAATTTCGCACAACAAATCTTTAACGATAGGTATGGAAATACTTTCAGTTTGTCCTTTCAGTTGGATAACGAAGAAATCTCCGCTTTCATCGATGCCTGCTGATTCGAAGAATGTATCGGTGCTGCTTCCACCGGAAGAGCCATTGTTTACAGCAGATACTTTGTTGCCACTTTCATCAAGAACATCCTGCCAACTAGTGCCGTTGTCATAACTTACTTGCCAGTAGCTGCCATCATCCGTCAGTCGGAATTTGGGAGTCATGCCATCATTGCCGGGAGTTCCGACGGCTTGTACGGGTACACCGTTCTGGGTCAGTACTTCGCCGTTTACTACCCATTGGCCTTCATCATTGACGCTGATTTCCGGATATTTTATTTCTCCTGCAGAACCTTGTGTTAATGTTACAGTTTCTCCACCGCTCAATTTCAATGTATAGGTACCGTTTGTCTGGGTAATTTCTGTAATAGTCTGTCCGCCTTCAAGTAGTCGTTTGATTGCGGTCATATTATCATTCAACAAATTAATTTGTGCTTCCAGAGACTCCACGCGACCTTTCAGATTGTCAACATCGTCTCTCAAATCGTCTGTATTGCAAGCTGCCAATGTGAACAGTGCAAATGCGGTTAACAAGAATGATTTAAAGTAATTCATAGATATATGTATTAATTGTTTTCTTATTGTTGTTAAATTATTCCACTACGTTGACTACGAAATTATAGGTAGTCGTTGATGAATGGTCAATATTGGCATTCCGTGCAAGGAAAGTTGCATTATAGATACCAACCTTGTCATAGGTATACGTATAAGAGTCAAGGCTTTGGGTGATGTCTTTCACTTTAGTTCCCTGATCCGGTTCGCATGAATTGATAGTAAGTGGGTCGGATACCAGCCAACTATATTTCAGAGGATTTCCTGCAGCCGATGAGTGCAAGTAGAATGTTTCGGTTCCGATATTCTGCAGATTCCAGATTCCTGAAGTCCCTCCGCTCACCGTGCCATATTCACGGTCGGTTGTCATCGTCGCCTGGTCGGACAGGTTGCATCTGTTTTTCATGTTGACTGGTGTCAGTCCGAAAGAACTTGCACCGAACTTCAGGCTGGAACCATTGTTCAGTTCGTTGGTGAGATGCATCTGGGTGAAATACAGACGTGGTTGAACCGCTGTGTTTTTCACTCCTTTATAACGTATGGCAATTGTTACTCTTTTATTGAGGTATTGCGTCATGTCGAATGTATAAGTTTGCGGTGTACTGGTTTTTGTCGGAAAGGCATAGCCTAGTTCTTCGTTGGGGATCATTGATTGCCAGATACCGTCATTCTCGTATTGTTCCACTAACAAGGAGTCTGCCACGAAGTCGTCTTTATACAATCCGGTGAACTCATCGGATATATAGATTCTACTGTCTACCATATCGGTTGTTCCATATTCGTAATATAACGTGATAGTCAGCGATGATGATTTGATTTGTGACGGATCAATGGTCTGACGTTCTCTATATTGATATTTATATCCTTCTTCTCCGCTGAAGAATGTAAGAAAGTCCGGATCGCCGGCAATGTTGAAGTTGACAGGGGTTCCTTTCTTTACAGTGATGATATGTCCGTCGAAGCTCACATTCTCATTGGTATTTACAGTCACGTCCAATGCAACATCTTCGTCCAGTCCGTCATTACATGCCCCGAAAAAGAGGCTTATTACACAGATGGCTATGAGTTTATATGCTTTCATAATTTGTTGTTTTTTACTGATGAATACTTTGTTTACCAATTCGGATTGTTTTGTGTAATGTACTTGTTGGTACTCATTTCAGCATCTGGAATAGGGAAATAGTTGTACGTAGAGGATACTTGGAAATAGGTATATACGTTAGTTGGTCCTAAGTTCCAGTTTTCTCCAGATTGTGCAGCCGGTACCAATGCTTGCATGTTCTTTACAAACTCTCCCCAACGGATAAGGTCAAAACGCCGGGTGTATTCAAAGCATAGTTCCATCCCCCGCTCATCTTTTACTGCTTGGCGGAATTCCGTTTGCGACATGTTCTTCGGTAGCTCATCCAAACCTGCACGCTCTCTGACATCATTGATACAAGTATATGCAAGGTCTGTCGGTCCATTATTTGCTTCATTCTCCGCTTCTGCAATCATCAATAATACATCTGCATAACGTAATACAGGGAAGTTGATGGACGTAAAGTTCTTGTCTTTTTTATCAGCTTCGTATTCGCGGCGATATTTTCCACACATACGGCTATAATTGGTAGTCGCCTTGGTTTTTTCAATATCACCATTGTATTGGTAAGATTTCGGGCCATATTGCGTCATTACTTGCGCTAGTTTTCCCATTTCAAATTCACGATGCGTCACTCCGGTATTCTTACCGCCTGATTCCTTATATTCAAAAGGAGTGATGCTCCAGTTGAAACGGTTGATGTCTCCGTTCTTTACATACAGATTATACAATTTTGGGGTACTGTAAATAAAAGCATACGAATAGCCTGGATCAGCTTTTCCTTTTATACTGCTTTTAGATGAAAGGTCGGGACCGGCTAGGCCGATGATATTACCGATACGGCCTTCCGCTTGAGTGTCAGATGTATTGTTTCCGGCAAATTCAATTTCCCAGATACTTTCATTGGCGGTCGTATTATACTGGTTGGAACATAAATCAATGAAGAAATCCCAGTAGTTATCTGCTAGTGCGTGTCCTTCCGCTGTCACTTTCTGAGCATAGAAACTGGCTTTTTCAAAATAATCTTTGACTTCTGCCTGATTGGCAGCACGGTTTTCACGGAAATGTTCTCCGGCACGGAACAGGTAGACGCGTGCCAATATTCCCCATGCAGTAGATTTTGAGATGCGTCCGGGTAAATAGGATAGTTCGGCAGCTGATTTCAATCCAGTCTCAGCAGCATCCGCCATTTCATTGACAATGAAGTCATAGATTTCCTGCTTGTCTGTCCGTGGTGCGTCAAGGTTCTTCACATCTTGGGTTGAAGTTGTCTTGAATGGTACATCGCCCCAGCACTCTACAAGATTGAAGTAATAAAAAGCGCGTAGAAAACGGGCTTCGGCGATGTACTGTTCTTTCACGCCGGTAGAAAAGCCTTCTACCTTGTTGATATTCTCTAAAAAGATATTTGCGCGATTGACACCAACATAAAGTAAATACCAGAAGTTGGTGACTGCGTTATCACTGGTAGTGGCGTTATTACAAATCAGACCGGTGGAGGCAGGTCCGCGTCCGCTACCACCATAATGAGACAAGTCATCTCCTGCAACGAGGTACATATAGTCACCGCCATAAAAGGTTGGCTGGGAAAGAATAGCATAAGTGCCTGTCAAGAAGGAGGAGGCTTCTTCGGGAGTTTTGAAATACTCATCTAAAGCTAATTCAGTCGGTTCTTTATCCAAAAAGTCGCAAGATGTAGTAAAGAGACTTGCGAGTAAAGCTATGATTGATATTCTTAGTATTTTCATGTGATGAATTTTAAATGTTGAATGATAACATATTAAACTTAGAATCCTAAACTGACACCGAAGCTGACGGAGTAAGCTCTTGGATAAGACGAATAATCCAATCCCGGTGTTAAGGCGCTGTTACGAACAGATACTTCGGGGTCATAGCCAGAATAACCTGTCCATGTCCAGAGATTCTGTGCGGCAACGTAGATACGTGCTTTATCTATTTTCCATTTTTTCGTCATCTGGCTGGGGAAGGTGTATCCTATCGTTACATTTTTCAGACGCAAGAAGGAACCGTCTTCTATGATGCGTGAAGAAATGACACGATTGGAAGAAGAATTCGTAGCGGCTGGAATGTCACTGGTCGGGTTGTCTGCTGTCCAACGGTTGGTGTAGCTGGCATATTGGTTCAATTCACGTGAGCGGTTATTGGAACTTTCAAAGAACAGGCGGTTGGCGTTCATAATGTCATTTCCATACGACCATTGGAAGAAGATGCTTAAATCAATTCCTTTATAA
Source organism: Bacteroides acidifaciens (assembly GCF_024623065.1). Taxonomy (GTDB): domain Bacteria; phylum Bacteroidota; class Bacteroidia; order Bacteroidales; family Bacteroidaceae; genus Bacteroides; species Bacteroides acidifaciens. The sequence continues at coordinate 115,190 of NZ_JANJZR010000001.1, read as the reverse complement.
GTAAAGTCATTGGTCAATCCTCCTGTATGTACTGGAAGTCCTCGTCCGATGATAGTACGGTCGTTGGAATCTACTACTCCGTCACCGTTGAGGTCGGCATATTTCGGCATGCCTGGTTGTGTGTTGTTTTCGGTTGAGAAATGAGGTACACTAGATTTCAAACTGTATGAATTTCCTGATTTGTTGAAATCATCGTATTTATACGTGCCTTCGTAAACGTAGCCATACATCAGTCCCATCGGCAAACCGATTTTGGCAATATAACTGGATTGTCCGTTGTAGTTCTGGTCAAACTGGACAGCTGTCATTAATGCGGTTTGGTTTTCGGATAACGCTAATACTTTATTCTTGTTGAAGGAAATATTAAAATTGGATGACCATTGAAAATCGCGTGTTTTAATATTCAGTGTATTCAAGCTGATTTCCAGACCATCATTACGAACTTTACCAATATTCTTTGTGGCATTGTAGAAACCGGAAGAATAGGGTAATTGGGCGGCAAGCAACAAGTCGCGTGTATTTTTCCGGTATATATCCATTGTGAGGCCGATTCGTTCATCGAAGAATGAGAGGTCGACTCCCAAGTTCCATTGTTCGGTCGTTTCCCATTTCAGATTTTTGTTCTGCAACGAGATGGGTACAGTTCCGGCGTTGGTGGCATCGTTCTCGAATGGATATACGCCGCTTGGTATCGAATTGGTAGCAGTATAAGAACCTATTCTGGATTTCAAGACGGATAATAGTTGGTAATAATCGTATTCACCGATGCGGTTATTTCCGGTGAGTCCCCAGCTAAAACGCAGCTTTCCATTGGAAAGGATACTTTTGATTGGTTTCATGAACTCCTCTTCGGTGAATGTCCACGCTAATGATGCAGAGGGAAAGTATCCAAACCTGTTATTCTTGTTGAATTTGGAAGAGCCGTCTACACGGAATGATGCAGTTGCATAGTATTTGGATTTATAATTGTAGTTGATACGTCCCAAATAAGAAAGCATTGACCATGATGATTTGACAGAACTGCTTGTACTGGCTTGTCCTTCACTCATTCCCGCCATTCCGAGTGATTCGTTGGGAATATGGGTGGTGCGGAAAGCGTATGCTTCATAATCTGAATTCTGGAAAGTGATACCAGCCAAAGCATTGATGAAATGTTTCTTCTTGATGTTGGTCTGGTAAGTCACTGTGTTTTCGTTCAACCAAGTTAAGCGTTCTGAACGGGTCACTTGTGCATTCACTTTGTCGGTAGAGGTCGGACCGCCATAGCGGGTCTTTGAATTGTTGAACTGGTCATTTTTACGGGCATCATAAGTATATCCGGCAGAGACTTTGACTTTCAGGCCATTGATGACTTCATATTCGGCAAAACCGTTCATTTGAAGATTATTGATATAATTCTTCCGGTATTCGTTTTTGAGTGAAAGAATAGGATTGAAACGATAGTCGTTACTTGAGTCTACTGCATTATCTGTTGCGCTATCCATCAAAAAACTTAAGGGAGTGTCGGGAGAGGTTACGGGACGATATCCCCAAACACTGTAGAACAAGTTGTTCATACCACTGTAAGATGTTGCGGAAGGGGTGCTTCCTGTCTGGATGGAACGTGAATAATTGGTCGTCAGGCTCATGTTCAATTTGCCACGGCGTACTACTGTGTTCATACGTCCCTGCATACGTTTATATCCGGTTTCCAATAATGTACCGTCTTGGTCGTAGTAAGATAGGGAAGCATTATAGCGTACTCCTTCCGTACCACCTGTCAGTCGCAGAGTGTGGCTTTGTTGCCAGGCGGTTTGGAAAATCTCATCTTGCCAGTTATATTGGTCAATATTCCGGTAATCTTCTAATGTCCATTGTTTACCTTCATAGTTCATGAGGTAAGAGCCGGCAACCACTGTCGGATACATTTCATTTTGTAATTTGACGAACTCATAAGCGTTCATCATTGGAATGGTGCGAGTGATATGTTGTACACCAAAACTTCCGTCGTATGTCAGTTGTGCCCGTCCTACTTTTCCTTTTTTAGTAGTTACGATTACGACTCCATTAGCACCACGTGCTCCATAAATGGCAGTAGCTGAAGCGTCTTTCAAAAAATCGATAGACTCGATGTCCGAAGGGTTTAAGGTGCTGGAAGCGGAAGTATCTTCCACTGGGAAGCCGTCAATTACAAATAAAGGTGAGTTTTCCTGTGTTAAGGAGTTGTTACCCCGGATAACTATATTCATTGTGCCACCAGGCATACCTTCACCGGATGTGACATTTACACCGGCGATACGTCCTCCCAATGCTTGGTCGAATGAAGCGACGGGGGCAGTGAGGACATCATTCATGTTGGCTTTGGCCACAGAACCGGTCAAGTCACGTTTGCGCACCTCCTGATAACCTACAACTACTACTTCATCCAATGTTTTGGTATCTTCCCTTAAAGTAATAACCATTGGCTTTTGTGTATCTACTTTCTGTTCTACAGTCACATAACCGATGAAAGAAATGACTATTATTGCATTTTTGTTGGGTACACTGAATGCAAACTTGCCGTCAAGGTCGGTGATAGTTCCTTGTGAAGTACCTTTTACCTGAACACTGGCGCCCGGCACTCCTTCTCCTAAATTATCCTTCACCGTACCTTTTACAAGTACCTGTGCAAGTACAAAAGAAACAGAAAACAAGATCAGTCCAAGTGAGGAGAGAATCCTTTTTCTAGTTTGAGTGGATAAATGTCTTTTCATATATTAAAAATTAAGTGATTTTATTGAATCTGCGGTTGCAAATATAGGCTGATTAAATATTCTCATATGGATAGAATTATTCAGGATTGGTGCAAAATCATACAATTTTTCTGTTCTCATATTCTTGTTATTCTTTTACGGTTTCCAACAAGGCAGACAGTTCTTTTACGATATCAGGATACTGCTTTGCTACGTCCGTTTTCTCCGATGGATCGGACGATAAATCATAGAGTTGCGGTTGTTTATCGTTTCCTAATTCCATCTTTGTCCAGAACTCGATGGCGGGACTGTCGCTTGGCTCGATGTATTTCCACTGGCCTTTTACGATGGCGAGTGTGTTGTTCAGGTTCTGCTGAACGACGTATTCACGGTCTGTATTATTTTTGCCTAAAAGCACATTCAGGTGTTCCTGGCTGTCGGGGGCTGCTCCTTTCCGTAAAGGTTGGTTCAGGAGTGAAGCGAGCGATGCATATACGTCGATTTGTGAGAAAAGAGCCTGCTGCTTGGCTGGCTGTATCTTGGCTGGCCAGCGTACGATGAACGGAATGCGCGTACCTGCTTCGTAAGCGCTGTATTTACCGCCACGATAGATTCCCATAGGGGTATGTCCGTTGAGCAGCTCGTAGGCATGGTCTTGGTAGCCGTCGTCAATCACAGGACCGTTGTCGCTGGTAAAGATAAGGATTGTGTTATCGGCAATGTTGAGGCTGTCCAGTGTATGCATGATTTCTCCGATGGTCCAGTCCAGTTGCAGGATGACATCGCCACGAGTTCCGAGTCCGCTCTTTCCGGCGAAACGCGGGTGGGGGATACGGGGGACATGTACGTCTTGCGTACCCATATATAAGAAGAAAGGTTCTTCTTGGTGAGCAGCAATGAAATTCTTGGCTTTATCGGTGATGATGTCGGCAATGTCCTCATCCTTCCAAAGAGCGGACTTTCCGCCGGTCATCCAGCCGATACGGGGGATACCGTTAATGATGGTATTATTATGCCCTTGGCTGGGTTTCAATGTCACAAGTTCCGGGTTTTCTTCTCCCGTAGGCCAGTCGCCTACCTTATGGTCGTAGCTGACAGTGATAGGATCGTTAGGGTCAAGACCTACTACACAGCCGTTTTCTACAAAAACACAAGGCACACGGTCTACGGTTGCGGGGATGATAAATTCATAGTCGAAGCCGATGCTCTGTGCATTCGGACTGATTTGGCTGTTGAAGTCAGTGCCGCCTTTCGGGCCGAGTCCCAAATGCCATTTGCCCACTGCTCCGGTAGCGTATCCGGCATCTTTCAACATATCAGCCATGGTAACGCAGGCTGTGTCGATGATAAGTTCCGAGTTTCCGGGAGCAATGCCGGTGTTCTCCTGCCGCCAAGGATACATGCCGGTCAGAAGCCCGAAACGGGAAGGGGTACTGGTAGCTGAGGTAGCGTAAGCATTGGTAAACTGTACTCCCTGTCCGGCAAGACGGTCGATATTAGGAGTGCTTACTTTAGTTGCTCCGTAACAACTCAGGTCGCCGATACCGAGGTCGTCTGCGAATATATAAATAATGTTGGGCTTTTGATTGTTTTGTCCATTGCTTTTTGGGGCCGCGTGGTTGCATCCGGTCAGCATGGCAATGCCGGGCAATAACGGAAGTAGACGTGAAACGTTTCTCATAATGCTGTATTTTTAGGGAATGATGTTAGATGCACAAAGATAAACGATTGGAGAAAAAAGAAGGAGCAGTAACGTACAAGTGAAGTATAAAATAGTACATCGGGGGAAGTTCCGCTTTCCGGATTCGGAAGAGTGCAGAACGGTTTAGTGCCACTACGTTGTCACAGTTGTGCCACCCCGTTGGCACAAGCGTGCCACTACGATGTCACTACTGTGCCAACGAGGTGATATTCTCCCGGCACGGCAGTGTCCGATTATTTACTATAGGCTTTCCCGATAATGGCTGCTATTAGTCTGTTTCTTCTTCTCCTTCTTCCTTTTCTTCTCCCTTGCGGTAAGCCAGCGGACTGACATGATAAATCTCCTTGAAACACTTGCTGAAATAGCGTGAAGAAGAGAATCCGATTCGGTCGGAAATCTCCGTGATATTCAGCTCCGGATTATTCCGTAGCATAACAGCTCCTTTTTTGAGACGTATGCTCAGGATAAAGTCATTCGGTGTCTGTCCTGTGACTGCTTTTAATTTGGTAAACAGGTTCGTACGTGCCATGCCCATTTCGCGGGCGAAGATATTGACGTTGAAGTCCGTATTATCCAGATGCTGTTCGATAATAGCCATCGCACGGTCCAGCATCTCTTTATCCATCGGATTGGTAGCCAGCATTTGGGCGAAAGCCTGCGGTTGTTTACTGAATTTCTCTTGTAGCAGCCGACGGGAGTTCACCAGATTATTGCACCGGGAAATCAGAAGATTGGTATTAAACGGTTTGGTGATGTAATCGTCCGCACCGATTTTCAATCCTTCAATATTGTGCTCTATCGCAGTACGTGCTGTCAGCAGCACAACCGGAATATGGCACGTATTGAAATCTGTCTTAATCTGTTTACACAGTTCCGTGCCGGACATACGCGGCATCACGACATCACTTAAAATAATGTCCGGCATATCTTTCCGTATCATTTCCAACGCCTCTTCTCCGTCGGAAGCCGTACTGACCTGATAGAATGTCTCGAAAATACCGACTAACATCTGCTTGATGGATTCGTTATCTTCCACAATCAGCATCTTGGCATCTTCAATCCGTTTGTTGTCTTCCTCTTTCCATTCCGATTCCGGTAATATTTCTGCTGAAGGCACAAAAGTTTCCGTTTCCTGAATGGCGGTATCCATATCGTTTTGCGCTGTCTGTTCCTCGGCAAAGTGTTGTTTGCCTAGTTTGAGGGTGATAATAAAACTGCTCCCTTTGCCCGGTTCGCTTTCCACACGGATGGTGCCGTGGTGAAGCTCGATGATACCTTTTGTCAGAGCCAGTCCGATACCTGTTCCGGCTCCGGTATTCAGTGAGTTCAGCAGCTCGGTCTGATAGAACCGGTCGAAGATTTTATCAATTTCCGCAGCAGCGATACCCGTACCGGTATCTTTTATTTCGATAATGGCATGGTCTTGCTCCTGCGAAACGTTGATGGAAATAGTATCTTCCGCTTTCGTATGTTTCAATGCATTAGACAATAGATTGTTGATGACCTTCTGCATCTGCTTCTGGTCATACCAGACTTCAATGTCATCTTTCTGCTTGTTGAACTTGAAACTAATCTGCTTGCTGCTGGCGTATTCGAGGAAAAGCAGATAATTCTCATACAGGAAATCCACGAGGTTGTGCTTGCTTACCTTTATCTTCATATGCCCCTGTTCCTGTTTGCGGAAATCGAGCAGTTCCGTAATCAGTTCACGCAGTTGGATACTGTTCTTGTAGATTCCCAATACCTTATTATATATGTTAGGAGTGAATGTCTGTACTTGCAGCAAAGTTTCCACCTGTCCCACGATAAGCGTTAGCGGAGTGCGGAATTCATGTGAGATGTTTGTAAAGAAACGCAGTTTCGACTGGTTCAATGCTTCCAGGTCTTCTATATGCTTCTTCTCATATTTCAAAGACTCGCGGAGCTTGATTCGCGAATTATAATTCTGGATGAGAAACCATAACAGGCTGATGGTGACAATGGTATAAATCAAGTAAGCCCACCATGTCTCATACCACGGTGGAAGTACAATAACGAGAAGTCTGGCTTCTTTGATTCCGTCCCGTTGTGACTTGATGACAAGCGTGTACTTGCCCGGATTCAGATTTGTATAAGTGATGAGCGTCTGCTTGCGGTATGTATGGTTCCATTCGTTCGAGAAACCTTCCAGGCGATAGAGAATCTCATCCCTGTTGGCAGGGATAAAGTTGGAAGTGGCATATTCAATGGTAAACATCGACTGGTTCGCTTTTAGGCTAATCTCAGGTGTGTGGCAGATAGATCGGCTCAAGATTCCGGTTTCGTCTCCGGGGATAACTTCCTTTCCATTGACCAGCAGGCGGGAAAGGATGATATTATAAGATTTCGGGGTAAAATGCAGTTTCTTTTCCCAGAAAGAAATCATTCCCTGAATACCACCCAGAAATACTTCTCCATCGTGCGTGACGAACAGTGCGTTTTCATTGACGGCAGTCAGTGGGAATCCGTTTTCCGTACCGTAATTGTAGAACTTCTTGCTTGGATAGTCGAACTGCGAGAATCCTTGATTGGTAATCAATAGCAAGTCTCCTTTCTTGATGGAGGATTCGAGCACTTCGTAAATACAATCGCTTGACAGACCGTCTTTCTGCATATCGAAGTTCTCGAAATCATTGCTCTCTTTGCGGTAACGGTCCAGTCCGCTGCCGGAGGTCGAGAACCATAAGTTCCCGTTGCTATCCTGCATGATATTGTTGATATTGTTGTTGCTGAGGCTATTGGGGATAGCCGGGTTATGCGCATAATTGGTGAGCGTATTGGTATCGAAGCGGTAGGAATAAACTCCTTCTCTGGTAGCTGCAATCCATAACGTGCCGTCTTTGTCGAAACAGAGGCTTGCTACCATGCCGATGTCTCTTCCAGCTTTAGTTTCCTTGAAGAGTTGCCGGCAAGTGCCTGCTGCCGGGTCGAACAAGGTGACACCGTTCTGTGTGGCGATAACCAGTTTGTCCTTATACGGTACAATGTCACGCACAATATCCGATGGCAACGAAGTAGGGTCGCCCGCTTTCATGCGGTAGGCTGTGAAACGGTTCGTCCGTAGGTCGAGCTTATTCAATCCGCCAAGATGCGTGCCAATCCACATGATTTCATTAGCCTGGTCGTAATAGATTGCTTTTACATTGTTGTGCGAAATGCTGTTCTTTCCTTCTTCGTGGCGATACCACCGGTATGTGTTGTCTTTGCGGTTGTATACATTTACACCACCCCCTTCAGTACAAATCCACAGGTTGCCATCTTTGTCTTCTGTCATTCTTCCGACGATGGGGCTGCTCAGGCCTTCTTTCTCGGTGTCTCCCACTTTGTAGCGGGTGTAGATTTCATACTCAGGATTGAAGTAATTGACTCCGCCGAAGTAAGTCCCTAGCCAAAGGGTGCCTTGCCCGTCCTTGACAATACACCAAATGGAAGAGTGGGTGAGTTCGTCCGGTTTACCGGCATCAGCCATATAAAGTTGGAAATTGCCTGTACTTTTCTCGTAGCGGTTCAGTCCGTGGAACGTTCCTATCCATAAATTGCCTGAATTGTCTTCACAACAACTTCTTACGAAGTTGGAACAGAGACTATTCGCCTTTCCCGGTTCATGACGGATATTCTCGATGAAACCGTCCGTCTTTATGTGGTAGAGTCCTTCCTCCCAGCTGCCTATCCATAATTCTTTTGAAGAATCCTCATAGATACTGGTGATATTCCCTTTCGTGACAGGTTGCGAAATAGCTTTACTCTCCGAAAGGCAGTAAACGCCATTGCTGGTGGTTCCCATCCAAAGATTCTTTTTCCCATCCAGATGAAGGCAGGATAAGGTGATGTTTTTTCCCGCAAGGTGATAGAAAAGGTCGAAGTTGCCTGTACTCTCGTTGTACACAAATATTTCTTCCCTCTTGCCGATATACAATTTCTCATTGTAGTAAATAGCGTCCACGTTGCCCTGAAGCAATGTCTTGAATCGCTGGGTAGTCAAATCGAACTCTGCCACACCGTCAGTACAGAGCAGATATACTTTTCCGTTTTTGTTTCCGGTGATGCGCAGCACTGTATTGCTGAACAGGCTGTTCGGGTCGTTTTTGTTAAGTTTAAAACTTTTAATGTCGTTACCGTTATACTGGTTTAGTCCCTCGCGCGTTCCAATCCATATAATTCCCCGTTCGTCGATATATAAACTGTTGACAGAGAATTGTGAAAGTCCGTCATCTGTGGTCAAATGGCTGAAAGTAATGTTTTGACCTAGTGTGTGGACGGTGGTTACGCTTAAAAATAGCAGAAATAAAAGGATAATTTTTCTCACTAATTCGTTCTTTTAAGGTATTACTATTGGCAAATATATCGTTTTTATTTCATTTCTGTGAACCTTATTAGAAGAAAGTAACTATATTTGTATCATTCAAACGAAAGAACTATGAAAGTAAAGAAAATTAGTGCGGCTAACGTGGAAGCTTGCTCGCTTCCTAAATTATTCGATGAAGAGAAAATAGATTTTCAGCCTATCCAGTGTGTCAACTGGGCTGAATATCCTTACAAACCCAAAGTAATTTTTCGCATAGCTCACACGAAGGACTCTATTTTATTGCATTTTAAAGTAAAAGAAGAGAGTGTGCGTGCCCGCTATGGCGAAGATAACGGTTCTGTATGGACAGATTCCTGTGTGGAATTCTTCTCTATACCGGCCGGCGACGGAATCTATTATAATATAGAGTGCAACTGTATCGGAACGATTCTGATTGGTGCCGGACCTGCCCGCAACGGTCGCGAACATGCTCCGAAAGACGTGACAGCTCTTGTGCAGCGGTGGTCAAGCCTGGGCAATACGCCTTTTGAAGAGCGTGTTGAAGAGACTGACTGGGAAGTTGCCTTGATTGTCCCTTACGCTGTATTCTTCAAGCATCAGATCGATTCGCTTGATGGTAAGGAACTGAAAGCCAATTTTTACAAATGTGGCGATGAATTGCAAACTCCCCATTTCCTTTCATGGAATCCGATAGAAATAGAGAAACCGGACTTCCACCGTCCCGATTTCTTCGGTACACTGGAGTTTGAATAATCTCTGCCTTCTGGTAAGAATATAAACGATTGCCCGAATATAAAGGAATATAATGATACGGTGTCATCCATCTGCAAAAAAAGAAGGGTGACGCTTTTCTTTTGCATCACCCTCACCTTTGTATAAAAATCACTTTATTTACTTCACAATACCTCTTTCCGAGCCTTTCACGAAGTTTACGATTGTTTCGATTTCCTCGCTCATCGGCACTTGGTCGATAATCTTCTGTACTGCATCCTGAACGCTGAAGTTGCCTTGATAAATCAAGCGGTAAGCATTGGCGATGTGGCGGAGAATTCTTTCCGACGTGTTGCGGTGTTGTGACAGGACTACGGCATTCACTCCATGATATGCCACCGGGTTTCCCGACATGATGACATATGGCGGCACATCCTTGGAGATACGGCATCCGCTTTGTACAAGCGTCCAGCTGCCGATGTGGCAGTATTGATGCAAGGTGACATTGCCGCTCAGGATAACGCAATCGTCTAATGTGCATTCTCCTGCGATAGTGGTACCGATACCTACTACGCAGTTGTTGTTTATCTGTACGTCATGACAAAGATGTACTTTGTCCATCAGGTAGTTGCCATTTCCTATTCTGGTAGCATTGCCGGCAAAGGTAGCACGGCTGATAACTACATTTTCACGAATATCATTGTTGTCCCCGATAATCAGGCTGCTTTTTTCTCCGGCATAGTGAAAGTCTTGCGGTTCCGCTCCCAGGACAGCATTCTGATGTACTTTGTTTCCTTTTCCCATTTTCGTACCTTGCAGGATACTGGCATAAGACATGATGACACAGTCATCTCCAATTTCCACATTCTTTTCGATGTAGGCAAACGGCTGGACAGTAACATTCTTGCCTAGTTTTGCTTCGGGGTCTACGTAAGCTAACGGACTAATCATAATAGTATAAGTTTAAAGTTATTCTTCTCTTCCACCACCCAAAGCCTGGTAAAGGCTTACGACGGCCTGCATCCGGTCAAAGCAATCGGAAACCTGAGAAATCTGCGCGCTCAGGTAAGATTGTTGTGCAGACAGTACTTCCAGATAGGTTGAAGTTCCCAAGTTAAACAATTCTTTTGTATCTTCCGAAGCTTTTTTGGCCGATTCTACCTGCATCCGGCGGGATTCTACCTTTTCGCTTGTCTTTTGGTATAAACTTAGCGCATTGCTGACTTCGCTTCCGGCGTTCAACAAGCTTTGCCGGAAGGCCAACTTCGCAGTTTCTTCCTGAGCTTTGGCAGCTTTCAGACGGGCGATATTCTGTCCGCGGTAGAAAAGCGGCTGAGTCAGAGAGCCAATGGCGGAAGCCAATAACTTGCCCGGGTTGATAATTGCACTTCCGGCGCTGTTTGTCCATCCTGCCGAACCGCTGAGCGTGATTTGCGGATAGAAAGCGGCACGTGCCGAGTTGGTATTATAATAGCAACTTGCCAAAGCCATTTCGGCTGCTTTTACGTCCGGACGGTTGGACAGCAACTGGATAGGTACGCCTGCGGAAAGTTCGGTCGGGAGTACTTGTGCTTCCAGCACGCCGCGTTTGATGGAGTGGGGAGCCTCTCCCAAGAAAGTAGACAGGGCATTTTCAGTTTCACGGATACTCTGTTCGATATCAGGGATACTGGCAAGTACCTGAGCATAAGCAGCCTTACTTTGTTCAACTCCTGCCGAATTAATATTGTACATGGCAGCGTCTTTCATCGCTTCCATCGTTTCAGCGTTCTGTTTCAGAATTTCAGCCGTAGCTTTGGTTATTTCCAACTGGCGGTCCAACATCATTAATGTATAATACATGTTGGCAATATTGGAGATAACTTGCGTCTGCACTGCTTGGCGGTAAGCCTTTACTTGCTTCAGGGTAACTTGTGCATTTCGTTTGGAGTTCAGCAACTGACCGAACAAATCGACTTGCCAACTGGCAGTTACAGGCAGCGAGTAAGTTTTTGTAGCTGCGTTCTTGTCAAAGCTGCTGATTGTTCCTTGCGGAGACAGTCCCAATGACGGAGCATAAGCCAGGCGTGCCGACATCAGAGATGCTTCTGCCGCTTTTACATTCTGGGCAGCGGACAAGAGGTCGGTGTTTTGTTTCAGTCCCGCTTCGATGAGAGACTGTAGCTGTGGGTCGGTGAAGACTTCTCTCCACGGCAGGTTACCGAAGTTGGCGGTATCCGAAACCAGTGTATCATTATCCGCCATCGGGTCACGATACAGTCCGGAAGTGGTAATATCTTCGGGTCTGTCATACGACTTATAGATGTGGCAACTACTCAGGAGAGCAGTTGCGCACAACATATATAGAATCTGTTTCTTCATATCGAATTTCATTATTTAGCGTATTGTTCAATCTCAGTTACGGCGTCCGTATTGTCAATATCCTCCCATTCCATCGGTTTCACCTTCTCTTGCAGGTACTGGAAGATTACGAACAGGACAGGAACGATGAAAATCTGACAAATCATGCCGACTAACATACCACCGATAGAAGCCGTACCCAGTGTGCGGTTACCATGAGCACCTACGCCGAAGGCAAACATCAACGGAAGCAGTCCGACTACCATCGCCAATGATGTCATCAAGATAGGACGGAGACGGGCACCGGCACCCAATACAGCTGCCCATGTGATGCTCATGCCCATCTTACGACGGTCGAGGGCGAACTCTACAATCAGGATGGCATTCTTCGCCAGCAGACCCATCAACATGATTAACGCAATCTGCATATAGATATTGTTGGACATCGTGCCGAGAATCATTTTCAACATCGAGATATTGCCGATGGCACTCACTCCGTTCACAAACAGAAAGCTGCCTAACAGACCGAACGGAACGGATAGCAACACGGCCAACGGAAGTATGTAACTTTCGTACTGTGCGCTCAGCAGCAGGTAAACGAATACGAAGCAGAGGATGAAAATCAATCCAGTGGCGCTTCCACTGCTCTGTGCCTCTTCACGTGCCATACCACCCAGTTCATAGGTATAACCGGCAGGAAGGTTCTGATTGGCTACTTCCGCCAATGCTGTCAATGCCTGGCCTGATGTATAACCGCTGGCAGGAGCCACCATCACTTTCATGGAAGTGTAAAGGTTGAAACGGCTGATGATATCCGGTCCGTATACTTTGTCGATAGAAATGAACTGTGAGATAGGAGCCATTTCGCCCGAACGGTTACGAACCTTGATATTCTTCAATGATTCCAGGTTCTTGCGTGACAGCGGGTCTGACTGAATCATTACACGATACATCTTACCGAAACGGTTGAAATTGGATGCATACAGACCACCGTAATATCCCTGCATGGTAGTGAGGATATCACTCGGGCTGATACCTGCTTTCTTACAGGCTGCCGCGTCAATATCAATCATATATTGCGGGAAGTTCGGGTTGAACGTCGTTTTTGCCGAATTAATTTCGGGGCGGGCTTCTAGCGCAGCGGTATAGTCGTTGACTACATCGAAGAACTTGTTCAGGTCGCCACCCGTCTTATCCTGCATGTTCACCTCAATATCCGTGGATGCCGAGTAACCCGGAATCATCGGCGGAGCAAAGAACAATACCTGTGCTTCCTTGATGATTTTCTGTGCACGCATATATAAGGAACCTACAATAACGTCGGAGTTCTGTATCATTGAACGTTCATCCCAGTCTTTCAGCTTGATGATGAAAGAACCGTAGGATGGTCCTTGTCCACCGATAAAGCTGAAACCGGAAATCAATGTGCGTGAAGCTACGGCAGGGTCAGCAGCAATCAGGCTGTCTACACGTGCCAGAATCTCTTCCGAGTGGTCTTGTGATGTGCCCGGCGGCAGGGTCACGGCTCCCATCAGCGTACCGGTATCTTCGTTGGGCACCATACCTGTCGGGGTGGTGTTCATGAAGAACATAAGCAATGCGATAGAAGCAACGACCAGTCCCATAGACAACCACTTCTTCTGTATGAAGAACAATACGCGTTTCTTATAGCGTTTCAGGATCGATTCGTATGTGTCGTTGAATCTGTTTTTGAATTTATCCGTACTCATTCCGATGAGCGCCAGAATACTGAGAAGTATGAAGATGGCGGTAATGACCGGATTGATATGGAAAAGACCGAAAATCATGCCGAGAATGGCAACAAGTGTGAATGTAAGTGTGATTCCCGGATGTAGCATCTTTCCGATAGCTTCGGTATATCTTTTTATCATTGTTGTATGAGCTGCCTTATAGGCTGTTTTCATACGTTCTTTCAATGGAGGAACCTCTTCGGAACCTTCGCCTTCCTGTTTGTGCGGTTTCAGAAGAACGGCACACAAGGCGGGGCTTAATGTCAAGGCGTTCAAGGCGGACAGACCGATAGCGATGGCCATTGTCATACCGAACTGGCGGTAGAATGTTCCTGCCGTTCCACCCATGAAACTTACCGGAACGAACACGGCCATCATGACCAGCGTAATGGATACGATAGCACCACCCAGCTCATTCATCGCGTCAATGGAAGCCAGACGTGCCGAAGTGTAGCCTTGGTCGAGCTTGGCGTGTACACCCTCAACGACCACGATGGCGTCATCGACCACAATCGCAATGGCAAGCACGAGAGCACATAGCGTCAGCAAGTTCAGACTGAACCCTACCAGAGACAAGATGAAGAATGTACCGATAAGGGCTACCGGGATGGCAATGGTCGGAATCAATGTAGAACGCAAGTCCTGCAAGAAAATATATACCACGATGAACACCAGGATAAAGGCTTCAATCAAAGTCTTCAAAACCTCATGGATAGAGGCGAACAGGAAGTCGTTGGCATTCATCGAAACGTTTATCTTCAAGCCCGACGGCAAAGTTTTCGATGCTTCGTCCAATAGTGCCTGAATGTCGCTGATGGTTTGTGTGGCGTTGGTTCCTGCCATCTGATAAACGATACAGGTTACGGCCTTATGTCCATTTACGCGGTTGGTAAAGTTGTATCCCAAGCGGTCTAACTGCACTTCGGCGATGTCGTTCAGACGAAGCACTTCGCCGTTGGGCAGAGACTTGATGACGATGTTCTCAAACTCCTCCGGCTGTTGCAGACGGCCTTTGTAGCGGATGGTGTATTGGAAGGTCTGGTTACTGCGTTCGCCGAACTGTCCCGGAGCAGCTTCCACGTTCTGTTCTGCCAAAGCGGCGGATACGTCGCTCGGAATCAGCTTATATTGCGCCATTACGTCCGGACGCAGCCAGATGCGCATGGAGTAATCCTGTCCCATCACGGAGGCGTCACCCACACCCGGCACACGCTGAACTTGCGGAATCAGGTTGATTTTCGCATAGTTCTCGATGAACGATTCCGCATACGTGTCGGTTTCGTCATAGAGGGAGAATACCACCAGCATGGAGGTTTGGCGTTTCTGTGTTGTCACACCGACTTTGGTCACTTCGGCGGGGAGCAATCCCTGCGCCATCGAAACACGGTTTTGCACATTGACGGCAGCCATGTCCGGGTCTGTCCCTTGTTTGAAGTAGATGGAGATTTCGCCGGAACCTGTGTTGGAGGCGGTAGAGGTCATGTACATCATGTTTTCCACACCGTTGATTTGTTCCTCGAGCGGGGCAATCACGGAGTTCAATACGGTCGACGCGCTGGCTCCCGTATAAGTAGCCCTTACAGACACAGTAGGGGGCGCGATGTCCGGATACTGGGTGATAGGCAGCGTAGCCAATCCGATGGCCCCCAGGATTACTATCAAGATAGAAATAACGGTTGATAGTACCGGACGGTTAATAAAATTATCTAATTTCATACGGTTATCTAAATTATTAATTGAAAGCGGTAGCTAAATTTCCTTCGCGTTGGTCTTTCAAGTGCTGTTGATAGTTCGCTTCTTTCTGAGCCGGTGTGATAGGCTGAACCTTCTGACCATCTTTCAGGTTTTGTACTCCTTCGATTATGATTTTGTCTCCTGCGTTCAAGCCGGAAGTAACGAGATATTCTTTTCCGTTATCCAGGTTGAAAATATTGATTTCCGTATATTTCACAGTGTTGTCCGGTTGGAGGACATAAACGAACTTCTTATCTTGGATTTCTACTGTTGCAGACTGCGGTATGCTGATAACGTTGTCCATAGTATAAGGAATCAGTACGTTTGCCGTACCGCCGCTACGCAAGATGTGCTCCTTGTTCGGGAAGATGGCGCGCATGCTTACGGAACCGGTGGTTTGGTCGATAACTCCCGTGATGGCGTCCACTTTACCTTCAATGCTGTATTCGGTACCGTCAATCAACTGTAATTTAATAGCCGGTATTTTGCTGATTTCTTCTTTGATAGTGCTTCCTGACTTGGTCATAGCCAACAGTTCTTTTTCTGTCATTGAGAAATATACATATACTTCATCAATTTCGGAAACGGTAGTCATCGGAGTGGCGATAGAAGGGCTTACCAATGCTCCCAAACGATAAGGGATATTATTGATGACACCGTCGGAAGGACTCTTCACCTGTGTGAATGAGAGGTTTTGCCGGGCAGTAGTCAATTGTGCCTTTGCCTGCGCCAACTGTGCTTGAGACTGTGCCAATGTGTTTTCAGCCATCGACAGGTCATAATCACTGATGATGTTCTTCTTGTTCAGTTCACGCTTATTGTCCACCGTTATCTGTTGGGTGCGTACTGCCGCTTCTGCCGTTGCAACGGCTGCTTGGGCTGTGCGTACTGCCGCTTCGTACTGTGTAGGGTCAATGATGAACAGGACTTGTCCCTTACGGACACTTGCTCCTTCGTCTACACACAGTTTGGTGATGAAGCCCGATACTTGCGGACGGATTTCTACGTCTTGTTTGCCTTTAATAGTAGCCGGATAAGCTGTCGTTAGATTTGCAGTTGACTTTTGTAACTCCTGTACTGCATACTCGGGGACTTTTCCCGTGTCATTTCCCTTATTGCCGCAACTGGACAGAAGGGCTAAGCAAAATGCAAATAAAACAATTCTACTTTTCATACTTCTCATTTATCTGTTTTTTTTAATTATGCGTTTTGTTGAACGTGTGTCATTCTCTTGTATAAAAGGGGGGATTTAAGGAATAAAAGCCGGAAACTAATTCAGATAAATCAGTTTCCGGCTGCAAAAGTACAGTAATTTCGCTATTCTTGTACTCTGATACCGTGTTTTTTAACGATGTTTTTTACTTCATTACTTCAGTTTATGCGATACGGGTGACATGATGAAACTGAATTCATAATCCTGGTAAGGAAGACGATACTTTTCTAATGGTATAGCTCCCCAACTGTTGACGCATGCCAAACCTGTCTGTACCTTGTCAATGCAGAAGTTTGTAAAGTTTGCTTTTTCAACTTCCGGTGAGTGGCGTTGGTCTTTTGCATCGCCGTCGTCCAATGATTCGATGGTGTAGTTCAGTGCAGAAGCGGAGAACGGAGCTTCAGAAACGAACTCTAAGCCGTTGCCACCGATATTCAGCAGTCTCCACCAGCGGATGTCGGTCTTCGTTCCGGTTTCCTGCGGACGGATATACGGATAGAATTGTTCTTCTACCGTCTGGCGGTATTTGCCTATCATGGCACCGTGGTTACGGTCGGAATAGTTTTCTACCGGACCGCGCCCGTAATATTCTACCTCGTTGAAAGCAAGAGGCATACGAAGCTGCATACCGAAGCGGAACATTTCAGAAACCTTTTTGCTCTTGTCGGCTACCATTTTCTGAGTAACTTTTACCGCTCCCTTATTATTGATAGTATAAGTGAGGAATAACTTGCCGCCCACCGATTTCATGTCGTATTCTGCACGAACCACAGCCTGGTCATTTTCGATGCCGTGTTTCAGAGACGTAAGTTTTAGTTCCGGGTTCTTCCAAACCGCATATTTGCGTTGCAATCCTGCTCCGAAATCGTTATCGGTCGGTGCACGCCAGAAGTTGGGAGTCAGTTCGCTGCCGTCTTCCATCATCTGCATGCCGTTCACGTCGTAGCGGCAGAGATAGCCGTTTTGCCTGTTGAAATCCATAGAGAAGTTTTCGCCTTTGACAATCAGGTAGTAATGGTCGTTATCCAGGATGCTGGGCACATTGACTGCTAGGTTGGAAGCCTGTACATTTTCCAGTTTGAGTTCCGGTGCTTTGTAATCACGGATGCTTAACTGGTCGTAAGCGACGGTAGTTCCTGCGGGCAATAATGTCTCTGCGGCTTTCAGTTTATAGTTGACGTTGAGCAGCAGTTCCTTGCAGGGGCAGATGTTCTTCGTGTCAATCGGAAGCTGCACTTTCACAGTTTGCTGAGGCGCTGCTTTCAGGTCGGATACAATGCCGGTCTGTACCACTTCCCCGTTTGCCAGTAATTGCCATTCCATATAATATGAAGACAGGTCGCGGAAGAAGTTTTCGTTGAAGATGTTGATTTCACCTTTGGCAAGGTCGGCGGGAGTAGTCCAGATATCCTGATAGAAATAAGCTACTTCGTAAGCATGCGGATTAGGTACGCGGTCCGGGCTGATTAAACCGTTGTCGTTGAAGTTATTGTCCGAACCGTCATATTTGTTGAAGTCGCCACCGTAGCCGTAAATATCTACTCCATCTTTGTTTTTCCAGTGGCAGGACTGGTCTACAAAGTCCCAGATAAATCCGCCTTGGTATTTCGGATATTTGCGGATGATGTCCCAGTATTCTTTGAATCCGCCTTGTGAGTTACCCATAGCGTGTGCGTATTCACATTGAATCAACGGTTTTTGAATATCACCTTCGCAGTATTTGATACAGCCTTCGTAACCTAGGTACATCGGGCAATAGATGTCTGTAAATTCGCTGGTACGTGCTTGCTCGTACTGTACGGCACGTGTTTTGTCTTCGTTCTTAATCCAGGTGTAGCATTTCTCAAAGTTCGGTCCCATGCCGGCTTCATTGCCCAGTGACCAGAAGATGATGGACGGGTGATTGTAGCTGCGTTGTACGTTGCGTTGGTTGCGCTCCATATGGGCTTTGGCGTAACTGGGGTTCTTTGCCAGTGTCTGGTCACCATATCCCATACCGTGGGATTCCACATTGGCTTCGGCTACTACATAGAGCCCGTATTGGTCGCAAAGGTCATACCAGCGGTTGTCGTCCGGATAGTGGCAGGTACGTACGGCGTTGATATTAAGCTCTTTCATTACTTTGATGTCTTGCAACATACGTTCCAGGGAAACTACATAACCGCCGTCCGGATCCATTTCGTGGCGGTCGGCTCCCTTGAAGAGTACAGGCTGGCCGTTAACGAGTATCTGTCCGCCTTTCAGTTCAATCTTGCGGAAACCAACCTTCACGGGAATTACCTCTACTGTGCTGTTGCCGTTTTTCAGGGTAGCGGTCAGTGTATAAAGATTGGGCGTTTCGGCTGTCCATTTGGCAGGGTTGGAGATATTCAGTGTAGTGTTCAGCTTGCCGGAACCTTTCAGATCGGCAGTAGCTACACTGTTCCCTTGTGCATCTGTCAGGTTTAAGGCCACTGTGCCGCTACCTTTCAAGTCTACAGAGATATTCAATGTCCCGTCCTTATATTGGCTGTCGAGGTCGGGAGTTACACGAATATCCTGGATATATTTCTTATCGCGGGCATAAAGATAACAGTCGCGTCCCACACCGGAGTAGCGAAAGAAATCCTGATCTTCCAGATAAGTGCCGTCGCACCAACGGAATACTTGGAAAGCGATGATGTTTTTTCCTGGTTTCAGATAGTTTGTCAGGTTGAATTCAGCTTCCAATTTGCTGTCTTCGCTGTATCCCACATAGCGTCCGTTTACCCAAAGGTACATATTAGAAGTTACTGAACCGAAATGGGCAAAAATCTCTTTCCCTTTCCAGTCGGCGGGCAGAATGATTTCTTTCCGGTAAGAACCTACATGATTGTTTTCAACGGGAACAAAGGGGGGATTGTTCTTGAACTGGCTTCTCCATGCATATCCTACGTTTACATAGATCGGGTCTCCGTATCCGTTTAACTCCCATACTCCGGGCACCTTAATATTGTCCCAGCCCTTGTCATTGAAATTAGTCTGGAAGAAATCGGTCGGACGTGCATCCGCGTTTCTCACCCAGTTGAATTTCCAAAGCCCATTCAGGGTCATAAAATTCTTTGAGTTTTCTTTGATTCCGGCTTTGGCTTCATCAGCCGATGCATAGGCGAAATAATTAGTGTGCATTGTCGAGCGGTTTACGGAATTCACTTCCGGATCTTTCCACTCATTGAAGTTTTGTGCTTGCATGGCGTTTAGTCCTAACGTGGCCAAGCAGCAAAATAGCAGTTGTTTCTTCATGGGTTTTTGTATTAGGTTTGAATTTCGGGAGTCAAAGATAGGGAATAATTTGATTAGTAAAGGAGAATAATGAGTCTAATAAGTATATCTATGGTTCAATTTTAATTTATTTATGAACTATAAAATGAAGTATAATAAAGATGTATTGTTTATGCATAGATTTGCGATGAAGGAAGAACTTGGTGAGTTGATCTTTGAAGTTTTATTTTTCGTGTATGTAAAGTCAATAAGAAACGATGAATTGGATGTTTTTTGTTGTTGGGATAGCTTGATACTATGGATAATACAATTAATTTTAATACTTATTATTTCTTGTTATGTACTATTTTGTACCTTTTTAGTATGATATCAGTATCTTAAAAACTGTATCATTTACTTAATTTGCAGCGAGTGTTTTTTAATAAACCTATTTCTATTTCTAATTTTTAAATTTATTATTATGAATAAACTGACGAGGCTGAAAAGATGCAAAAGGTGCATCAGTACGTTAATGCTTATGTGTTGTTCGCTCTTAGTATGGGCGCAGAATACAGTAACGGGAACTGTATTGGATGAATCTAATTTGGAAGTAATTGGTGCGAATGTGAAAGAAAAAGGCACTGCTAACGGTGTCATCACCGACATGAATGGTGTTTTTCATTTAAAAGTGAGCAATCTTCAAAAAGCTGTTCTGCAAATCTCGTTCATGGGATATGAACCTCAAGAGGTCCCGTTGAACGGGCGTAAACAACTAAAAATTATTCTAAAAGAAACAGCAAATGAACTTCAGGAAGTTACGGTTGTGGCCTATGGTACACAGAAGAAAGAGACTTTGACAGGGGCTATCTCTGCCGTAAGTAATGATGCGTTGGTGCGTTCGCCTAATGCTAGTGTAGCTAACACGTTGGCAGGCCAGATCACGGGACTCTCATCTGTACAAACCAGCGGCCAACCGGGGCAGGAAGATCCCAAAGTGTTTATTCGCGGTGTAGGGTCTTTGACAGAAAGTGCTTCTTCTCCTCTGATCCTGGTGGACGGTGTGGAACGTTCGTTTTATCAAATGGATCCGAATGAAATAGAAAGTGTGACAGTACTGAAAGACGCTTCTGCCACTGCTGTATTCGGTGTTCGAGGTGCAAATGGCGTAATTTTGGTAACTACACGCCGTGGTAAAGAGGGCAAAGCGAAAATCTCGGTGAATTCTTCGGTTGGTATTCAGATGCCTACTCGTATGCTCGAAATGGCAGACAGTTATACGTATGCAACTTTGAGAAATGAGATTATAACAAATGACAAGCCAAATGCTACCGAGAATGATTTGGTATTTGATAATTATGCAGTTGAACGATTCAGACTGAATGATGATCCCATCATGTATCCCAGTATCGACTGGAGAAGATATCTGCTGAATAAGACATCTGTGCAGACACAACACAACCTGAATATTTCCGGAGGAACAAAGGATATACGTTACTTCATATCTTTAGGTTTCTTATATCAGAATGGCCTGTTGAAACAGTTCAAAGGAGTGGGATATGATAATAATTATAAATACAAAAGGTATAATTATCGGGCCAATCTGGATTTTGATGCTACTAAGACTACCACGTTAAAGATTGGTATCGGTGGTATTGTAGGTAACCGGAATGAACCGATGATTAATGATGCGACTAATTCAATCTGGACATTGATTAATCAGACGACTCCGTTCAGCAGCCCGGGAGTAATTGACGGGAAGCTGATAGTTACCCCCGAAGAACGTTTTGATAATAAAATTAATTTGGGTAACAGTGCTTTGCCTAAATGTTACGGGACAGGTTATTCAACAGCTATTAATAATACAATGAATTTGGATCTTCTGTTGAACCAGAAATTGGACTTTATTACTAAAGGACTGTCAGCAGAGATAAAAGGTGCCTATAATACGAGTTATGGCTTTACTAAGAAACGTAAAGGACAGGTGGAGCAATTTATGCCTTTCTACCAGTCTTCTTTGGAGGATCCGTCGCTTGGTTATGACTCGCCGGATTTCAACAAGAATATTGTTTATAAGATCAAAGGAGAAAATAAGAGCTTGCAATATGACGAAACTTCCTCGAGGGCAAGAAACTGGTATCTGGAGGCAAGTCTGAGATATAACCGTAAGTTTGGTTCTCATAATGTCGGAGGATTGTTCTTATATAATCAGAGTAAAAAATACTATCCTGCTCAATGGGTGGGAGTACCGTCCGCTTACATCGGTTTTGTAGGGCGTCTGACGTATGATTATAAATCCCGTTATATGGCAGAAGTCAACTTCGGTTATAATGGCTCCGAGAATTTTGCTCCGGGTAAGAGATTCGGTGCATTCCCTGCCGGTTCTATCGGTTACATCCTGTCGGAGGAAGCATTTATGAAACAACAGAAGGTTGTTGATTATCTGAAATTCCGTGCTTCAGTCGGTCTGGTCGGAAATGATAACCTTGGAAATAATCGTTTCTTGTTCCTGCCGGATTCTTATGATGTGAACCTGAGCGGAGTAGACGCGTGGAATAACAATAAATACGGCTTCAACTTTGGTTATAACAGCAAAGCGCTGGTCCTGGGTGCGCTGGAGAAACGTCTGGGTAATCCGAACGTGACTTGGGAAACGGCGCTGAAACAGAATTATGGACTGGACGTTCATTTCTTGAAGAGCCGTCTGAAGATCTCTTTGGATTATTTCCTCGAAGAACGTAAGGACATTCTTATCAGTCGTAAGACAATACCTTTATTAACGGGACTGACTTCCTCGATTCTCCCTGCCGTAAATATGGGTAAAGTGAAAAATCACGGCTATGAAGTAGAAGTGAAGTGGAATGACAGGATCGGTCAGGTTCAGTATAATGTTCAGGCAAACGTTTCCTACTCAAAGAATAAGATTATTTTCCAGGACGAGGTAGAACCTAATGAACCTTATATGTGGAGGACGGGAAATCCGGTAGGAACACTTTTCGGATATGTGGCGGACGGCTTTTATACGGAGGCGGATTTCGGAGAGAACGGCAAACTCGTGGCTGGCTTGCCCGACCCCGGGGTATCCGTGAAGCCGGGTGATGTGAAATACCGGGATTTGAACGGTGACGAAGAAATTACTTCGGACGACCAGACTATTATTGGAAACCCGACTCGTCCGGCCTATACATTCGGATTGAATTATGGCATTAATTATAAGGGCTTTTTCCTGACAATGAACTGGACTGGTGCCGCACAGCGTTCCTTGTTGTTGGATGGAGCTTTTAGAGAACCTTTTGGAAATGGTAAAATTCGTGGCTTGATGCAGTTCCACGCAGATACACGTTGGACACCGGAAACAGCCGGTACGGCTACCACACCGCGGTTTACCGAGACAAACGCAGTTTACAATATGCGTTCTTCTTCTCTTTGGGTACGAGACGGTTCCTATTTGAAACTGAAGAATGTGACAATAGGATATAACTTTACAGATAAGAAGATGTTGAAAAAACTGGGTATCCAGCAGTTAGGTATAAAACTGACAGGCTATAATCTGCTGACCTTTGATAAGTTTGACATCATGGACCCTGAATGTAATCCGAATAATGCGGATTCTTACCCTATCATTAAGATATATAATTTAGGTATTAATCTAACCTTCTAATAGTGCTGACAATGAAAAACTATAAAAAGTATATGGGCTGTCTTTCTCTCTTTGCATTGACATTGATAGGGTGCGAAGACCTTAAGTTCGGAGAGAAGTTTTTGGATAAGCCGATAAGTAATGAGCAGAATATAGATTCTGTCTTTAACAAGAAAGTATATGCTGAGCAGGCATTGGCGGAGACTTACCATTCACTGCCGGATTATCTGCCTATGCAAGGACGTCTGGGATATGGAGTGCTGGAAATGCTTACCGATTTGGGTGACTGGACAAAAAAAGGAGCACCTAAGTTCTATACAGGAACGGTAGACGGAACAAATGCCTATCTGGAACATCTTCCATATCGGTTGGATGTTGATAATAGAACCATTGGTGTCGGTCCGATTTATGGTATCCGGAGAGCTTATATCTATATTGAAAATGTGGATAGAGTGACAGATATGACTGCGGATGAAAAGGCGATAGGAAAAGCGGAAGCACAAGTAATTATTGCCTATCATTATTCTCAAATGCTCCGTTATTATGGGGGTATGCCGTGGATAGACCATGCTTATACGGCAGAAGATGCGATGAAATTTCCTCGCATGACGGTAGAAGAAACCGTACAGAAAATCATTGGGTTGCTGGATGCCGCCGCCTCTGTATTACCTTGGCAGGTAGATGCGGATAATGACGGACGAATGACGGCGGCCTCTGCTTTAGCATTAAAGTCCAGAGTGCTTCAGTTTGTGGCGAGTCCTTTGTTTAATGCTGACAAACCCTATTTGGAAGGTGATGCTTCCTCTCAATTCCTTACCTGGTATGGTAATTATTCATCAGACAGGTGGCAGAAAGCACTGGATGCAGGGTTGGAATTTATGCGGGCTAATAAAAAGAATTCGAATGTTTATCAACTGGTGAATACAGGTAACCCTCGCGATGATTTTGCGGCAGGATATTTCAATCGTCATAATGGAGAGGTTCTGATTTCTTCCAGAAGATTTACCACTTATGCTACGGGGAAACTTCCGTTTGCCCAAGTACGCTACGGAGTTGCTTCTCCTACATTGACCTATGTCGATATGTTTCAGATGAAGGACGGGACGGAATTCGACTGGAATAATCCCGATCATAATAAATTCCCCTTCTTTGATAAGGATGGAAATCCTAGAAGGGATATCCGCTTGTATGAAACGGTTGCTGTGAATGGAGATAAGTTTAAGGGTGCCCAAAAGGTGCAGATTTTTGAAGGAGCCACTCAGTCACCTTATAAAGATGGGCGAATGAGCTACAATGGTTTTGCGATGAGAAAATTCATACGAAACTTTAATGACGAAGTGAATGGTAAGTTCTATTCTTGTCCGTTAATTCGTCTTCCCGAAGTTTATTTGAATATGGCTGAAGCGATGAATGAGTTGAATAAGGCGGAAGTTCGTGACGAGTTTGGCAATACGGCCTATGATTATCTGAACAAAACCAGGGAACGTGCAGGTATGCCTGCGATTTCGGCGGCAGATGTTCCGGCCGGAAAACCGTTGCGCGAAGCGATATTACGTGAAAGAGCCATTGAATTCGGTTATGAAGAAGTACGTTATTTCGATTTGATACGTTGGAAACGCGCAGATATATTTACCGGACAACTATCACGTCTGATTATTAAAAAAGCGGCCGGTGAGCCGAGCGGCTTTTCTTATAAAGTATCTCATGCAATGGCGGAAACACGCCAGTATGCGAAACCTGAGAAGTGGAATGACAAATATTTCCTGTTACCTCTACCGGTAGACGAGATAAACAAGAAATATGGATTGATTCAGAATCCGGGTTGGTAATAATCAAATCGTTGAATAATAAGAAGAATGATTATGAATAAATCACTTTATATCGTAGCTTTCTCGTTGGCGTTTGCCACTACAGGGATAGCTCAAAATAATGAAGGACAAGATAAGACAGTCGATCTGGGAACTCAGACGACAACCGAGTTACGGAAGACACAGGCGGTATCTACCATTTATTCGGACGAATTGGATAAAAATGCAACTACGAGTCCTTACAATGCAATATATGGCCTGTTGCCGGGACTGACTGTGATGCAAAATACGAGTTGGGGAACCGACAAATCACGTTTAAATGTACGTGGTCGTGGCTCCTTGAATGGAGATACGCCATTATTTGTGGTAGACGGTTTTGCCCGCCCGATCGAATATATCAATCTTTCGGAAATTGAATCAATATCCGTATTGAAAGACGGTGCTGCTACTGCTCTTTGGGGAGGTAGAGGCGCCAACGGCGTGGTGCTGATAACTACCAAACGCGGTATGTACAGTAAAAAGGAGATTAAGGTAGACTATAAGTTTGGACTAGGTCTGCCCGTAAACCAGCCGGAATTTGCCGACGCTTATACGTATGCAAAAGCCCGGAATGAAGCATTGAGATATGATGGCCTGCAACCGGATATGGACGAAGCTTCTTTTCTGGCCGGAGGTAATAGCGATCTTTATCCGAATGTTGATTGGCAGAAGGAAGCGTTGCGTAATCATACGACCAGTCATCAACTGGATATTACTTTCCGCGGGGGAGGTAAGAGGCTGCGCTATTTCAGTGTCTTGAACTATAAGAATGATATGGGACTGTTGAATTCCAAGTATACAGACTACACTGACCGCTATAATTCCCAGATGAAAAAGTATTTTCTCAATCTTCGCATGAATCTGGATGTAGATATCACAGATGCAACGAAATTGAAACTGAATATGCTCGGTATGCTGCGTGAAACGAAACGCCCTACCACATCGGAGGCTGCTTTGTTCGAACAGATATTCAATACTCCATCTGCCGCATTCCCTGTGCAGACTCAGAATGGACTCTGGGGTAGTAATAATGTGCTGAAAACAAACCCGATAGCCAATCTGGCGGACGTAGGCTATTATAAACTGAATCAGCGAATGCTGCAAGCAGACCTGCGGTTGGTACAAGACCTGTCTGTATTGACTCGCGGACTGAGCGCTGAACTTGCTATTGCCTATGATAATAACGCGACTTATCGGGAAACAGCCAAGAAAAGCTTTATGTATCAGACCATTGAGAAAGGTACCGACGGAGAACCGGTTTATACGAATTACGGAAATCCTAACGATGAATTGGAAATCAGCAACAAAGGATTGGCTAATCAATATATACATGCAAACTTTGAAGCGAAAGTCAATTACCACCGGACATGGGACAAACATGATTTTACTGCCAGTGCCATGTTCCGTCAGGAATCAATGACCTTGACAGGGGCTAATAATAGCCGTTACCGCCAGTACATTATCGGAACCGTAGGTTATAATTTTGATAATCGTTACATGGTGGATGTTGTTGCCAACTGTTTCGGCAGTAGCGTATTGGGAAAGAACGATAAGTATCGTGCATATCCTGCCATATCCGCTGCCTGGATACTCTCGAACGAGAGTTTCATGAAAGGAATCTCCGCTTTTGATTATCTGAAACTTCGCGCTTCTTACGGGCGTTCCGGATATGATATCTATGATTATGACATGGATAAGCAATATTGGACAGGAAGCGGTTCCTACTATTTTCAGGCTGGAAATACCTCTGCCGGAAGCAGTCTGAAGGAGGGAGTGCTGGCTATGGAGCAACTCGACTTGGAAGTGGCAGATAAATATAATATCGGTTTGGATATGAGTTTGTTCAAAGGACTGACTTTTTCTATTGATGGTTTCTATGACAAACGCTCTAATATTTTAATTGACGGAAGCGGGTTGATATCTTCTGCAATCGGAGTTACCATTCCCCAGATGAATGCGGGAAAAGTGGAAACAAAAGGAACAGAACTCTCTGCTATGTGGAAAAAAGAGTATAAGAACTTCAGCTACTACATCGGTGCTAATTTCTCTTATGCTAAAAGTAAAGTCATAGAGAATGGTGAGGGGTATCAACCGTATGGCTATCTGTCTAAGAAAGGTTATCCTATCGGACAATGTTTCGGTTGGGAAGCGATCGGTTATTTTAGAGATGAGGAGGACATTAAGAACAGCCCTGTACAGAAATTCTCGGAAGTACGTCCGGGGGATGTCAAATATAGGGATTTAAATGGTGATAAAGTAATTGACAGTAATGATCAGAAAGCGATAGGATATTCTACTGCCATACCGGAGATTTACTATGGTATCAACCTAGGATTTGAGTATAAAGGTTTTGGGGTAGACGCTCTCTTCCAAGGGGTAGGGCATTATAGCGTGATGTTGAATACTGCAAGCGTGTACTGGCCGTTGAGAAACAACACAAATATCTCCAACTGGTATCTGAACGACAAAATCCGTTGGACGGAAGATACGAAAGATATTGCAAATGTTCCTCGTCTGACCACGCTGGATAATGCCAACAACTTCAGGAACAGTACACAATGGCTGGAGAACGGAAGTTACTTCAAACTTCGTAACCTGAATGTCTATTATAATCTTCCTTCTTCTTGGGCGAGGAAAGTGAAGATGGAGAAGATTCAGGTATATGCGAGAGCTAATAATCTTTTCTCGCTGGATCATGTGAAATATATGAACTGTGAGGATCTGAAAATCAATTATCCGGATATGACTTCCGTTTATTTCGGATTGAATATTAACTTCTAAAATGTGAGATAACCATGAGAAAATATATCATATTATATACAGGTTTGCTACTATCCGTTTCTGGGTGTAGCTTGCTCGAACTGGACGAATCGACTGGTTTGAACAGAGAAGAGGCTTATTCCTACTTTAGCAATGTCAAGGGCTTGGCTACTTATGTTTATAGCCAGTTGCCCGGAGATCTCGGAGTGCTCAATGGGGCTTTGAGAGAGTCTGCAACGGACAATTCAGTTTATATTTGGAGTGACAACAGTGTTCACGACTTTTATAATAATGCCTGGAGTCCCAATAATGCAGTCGACAATATGTGGTCGAAGTGTTATGGAGCTATCCGTTCCGTTAATTCATTTCTCGAAAACTATTCCCAAGAGAGGCTGGAGCGTTTCCGTTGGAATGATACGTATGAAGAAGATATTGCCAAAGCTACTATGTATCGTGAAGAATTGCGGGTGTTGCGGGCTTTCTACTTGTTCGAACTGGCCAAACGATACGGAGATATTCCATTATTGACACGTACGTATGCGTTGGATGAGATCAATAGCGTGGAAAAGAGTTCTTTCAGCGAAGTGATAAAATATATATGCGATGAATGTAGTGATGCAGCTAAAACACTTCCCGTCAGTCATCAGGATTTTTGGGCGGAGACGGGACGTGTGACTAAAGGTACTGCGTTGGCATTGAAATCTCGTGCCCTTCTTTATGCGGCGAGTATGTTACATAATCCCAGTCAGGATGCTGATAAGTGGAAAGCTGCTGCCGATGCGGCTTATGCTATCATAAAAGAGAACTGGTACAGTCTGCCGAAAACGAATGCCGATCCTCTGTATGATAAGAACGGTGGAAACGATGTTTTGAAATCTCCGCAATTAATCTTTGAGCGTAGAAATGGAGAAAGTTTTGACTTTGAAGCAAACAATCTGCCTATCAGTTATGAAAAGGGAGAAACCGGCAATGTACCTACCCAAAATCTGGTGGATGCTTTTCAGCTGACTAATGGAAAAGACTTTGACTGGGAACAGCTTGCGCCGGGGCAGAACCCGTATGAGGGCAGAGACCCACGGTTTTACAAAACAGTACTTTGCAACGGAGATACATGGATGAATTCAACTATTCAGTCTTATGAAGGCGGTAAAGATGGTGCTGGAACAGCCGGAGCGACTACCACCGGCTATTATTTGAAGAAGTATATGAACGAGACCGTTTCTCTTACTCCTTCTAACGAGAAAAAGAAACCTCATCATTTCATTATATTCCGTTATGCAGAGATTCTTCTGAACTATGCAGAAGCGATGGATGCCTGGAAGGGTGCCGATTATACGGATAATGATCATCCATTGTCTGCACGTGCAGCACTGAATCAAGTACGTAGTGCAGCTGATATGCCTGCTGTTACAACGGATGGCGATGCATTTACTGAAAGTATCCGTCGTGAAAGACGCGTGGAACTGGCGTTTGAAGACCATCGGTTCTGGGACATCCGTCGTTGGAAGATAGGTGATAAGACCAAAGCCATTTATTGCATCAAGATTACTCTGGAAAATGGTTCACCTGTTTATAAGAAAGAGTTGCTTGAAACACGTAACTGGGATGATAAGATGTATCTGTATCCTATACCACAGACAGAATATTATAAGAATCCTAATTTAGGCCAGAATACGGGCTGGTAAATAAAATACGTGAGATACTGTTCTGTCTAAAAGTAGAAACAGTATCTCACGTTCAATAAAGCGAATCGTTAGCTCTCAGGCATATCAGATTTTATGCTGCGGGATCGGGATCCGGTGTTTCTCCACTGTCACCGCCATCCGGCTTTTCCGGATTATTTCCGCCATTGTTTCCCGATGAAGCATTGCTGCCGTTTCCTTCCGTCTTTTTAATGCTGACTTTTTCCAACATTTCCTTAAACTTATATCCCGGAGTAAATACAATTTTTACCCGTTGGATGGTGTCGGCATCCACATCTTCTGCCGCATCCTGACTCTTGCAGTTCATTCCCGGGCGGAAACAACCGAAATCACCTAACTGCACCGACAATCCTTTGTTCAGGTTTGTATTCAGCGCATCAATCAGTGCGTCAATCACGTGCTTCACTGCACCCTCGGGAATCATACCGTACATGGATACTTCCTTGCATAAATCTCTGAAATCTACCGTATTGGTAATAACATTCTGTGCTACATACTTTTCAGTCTTTGTCTTGTCAAAGCCGAAAACTCTTTTCTTGACAACATACTTTAATGCCATAGTCTTTCTTTTTTTAATAGTTAGTTAATCTGTTATTTTTTTGTTTTGTGATCACGATGCAAAGATATGTGTTTGGAAATTCCTGACCAAGCCGAAATGAAGAAGTGCGTTAATAAATTCGTTAATATGAATTTGGGGTGAATGGGGCTATATTTACTGGCAGAATAGTTCTGACCTCAGACTATCTTTCGTGCATAAACCACCTGTTTGCCTGCCCCGTAACGAATTAGTATCCCCTGTTCGATAAAACGGTTCAATTCATTTACGGCACGTAGTTTATCGTGTCCTGTCAGCCGACAATAATCTGCACGGGTTATGCAAGGGTATTTATTAAGGTGTTCATTTATCATCGCTAGGCATTCTTCTTCGCTATGTCCTTTCCCGCGAGGACGAGTGATGGACTCTCCGCGTTCGGGTTTCATTTGCCAGCCCACTTCTTTTTTAAACTGTTTGCTCACCCTGAAATTGACATTTTTCAGTTTAATGGATTGCGCATGGACTTCTTTCTTGTTCATCACGGGAGGACCTTGCAGCGATACCGAAAAGAAACCGATGTCTCCCAGTTCAACAATCCATCCGTTTGCCAGTAAATCCCGCAGTTCGTTCTGGAAAGACTGCATGGCACCTGCCAGCATACTGCGGCTCATTCCTGTGAATTTGTGAACCCGGTCTAGAAATTCGTCTTGGTCAATGGTTCCCTTAGTAACCACACGGGGATGAAGAGGTTGCTCATCGCCAGATTGCTGAATGTCGGGCGTATCGTAGAGGTCGTAGTGTATGCTCATAATCGATTTTATTTTTTAGTTGTTTTCAATTGTCCGGTTGCCTGTCCGGATGTTTTTTTATTAGCAATTTCTTATTTCGTATGACTATAGTGTATCTTGCGTATGACTATAGTTATACGCAAAGATAACTATAGTCTCCCTTGCGTATAACTATAGTCATACGAAGTAAGATTAGGCGGCAAACTTACTAAAATATATTGAATTGTTATGTTAATGTAGTAAGGTTAAGAATTTCAATGCTTCATTTTTTGTCTTTGAATGTATGTTGAATAACATAAATAATGGATAAATGAATATTTTATCTGTGATATTAACAAATATTCAATGTGATGTTTCTAGAATGTCGTTTTTTATTTCTTTTTTTTGCAAAAAAATAATGCGTGACATTAATGCGATGAAATAACGGCAATCCCCATTTTATATGGATAAGCTATTTGTTCACCAAACAATACGAATATGAAAGCATTCACAGTGTTTATGCCAGTACACAATACTGATGCATACTTAAATGAGGCAATTGAAAGTGTATTAAAACAGGATTATACCAGAGACGTTGCTTCAATATCGGTGTCATAGGGCACAAGTCAGTACTCAGCATCATTCGGAGCAAAAAAATGGTTCACTTATTGTAAGGCAAGAAGCAATAGAATGGTTTGTGAGCAATATCGAAAAAAACTCCTCTTTAGGAATGGAAGTCGTAGAAAAGTTTTTGCCTTCATGGAACTTTTTGAATATGCACAATATGCTCACTCCGGAAACATATGTGCGAACCATTTATGAGATTGTAGATAAATTGCGTGATAGAAAAATCATAAATGTGTAAAAGGATGAAAGAGCTTAGTATTGTAATTCCTTTCATGAATGAGGGGGAAAACCTAAAGCGGACCTTAATAAGTATTGTGGAAACTGCAACGTGCCCGATAGATGTAATCATAGTTAATGATAATTCTACCGATGGTTATCCTTATAAGCAATTGGAAGAATCATTCGGAATAAGAATGATAGAGAATGACAAAAGAATAGGGCCTGCTGCATGTCGTGAAATGGGAATATCAGCAATTGAAACTCCCTATTTTCTTACGGTAGATGCTCATATGCAGTTCGGCCAAGATGACTGGTGCAATGCTATAATCGAACAATTGAGAAAAAAACCGAATAGCATTTATTGTTGCCAAACAAAAGTGCTAAACGAAGATTGGGGGATTGAAGCAGGAACCCCGTATGGAGCAAAAATAAACTTCACAGATGATGAAAAACTTTTAGAACCGGAATGGATTTACGAAGATATAGCTCCCGACTCTGGATTGATTAAAATACCTTGTGTTTTAGGAGCTACTTATTTCACCTCTAAGAGCTATTGGAAATATCTTAGAGGTTTGGAGGGGCTAAAAATGTATGGTAATGAAGAACCGTATATCAGTATGAAAGCATGGATGGAAGGAGGAGGCTGTTTCTTACTTAAAAGCATTGCCATAGGGCATATGTATCGAAAAGCATTGCCGTTCTCTGACGGGATTAGCTATCAAATCTATAATAAGTTATTGATTGCCGAAACGCTATTTTCTGCAGATTTGAAGCAAACTATATATAGCAAAATAGAGAAACTGTCCCCCGATGAATTTAAAGAAGCTAAAGAGTGGCTGATTAAAGACTATAGGAGCATAAAGGAATTAAAGCTATATTACAAAACGATAATGAATAAGGATATAAATAGCTATATAACTGGTTGCGGATTCTAGATAGCCATGCAACCTATTGTCTAATAATTAAAATTTCTTGTAAATGAAAGAGAAAGATTTGACTAGTAAAGAACTCCTTGTTCAGAAGCTGGGCATGGAGTTTGATGAGGTAGCTCCCATTTTTAGTGAGGAAACACTTACTTCTATGACGATGTCTCATGTGGTCGGTGGGGCAGGTGACACTTTTGGCACATGTACATTCGTTGGATGTAATGTGTACACGTCAAGATGTACTAAAGCGGCTCAAGTCTGTCAATCAAAAACTGAGTGTCCATCAAAAGGGACAGTGTGTGACAACAATACGAATGTTATGACATGCGGCGGACCTTCAACAAAACCAACTGACAAACCAACTGAATCTCCAACAGTTGAACCAACGGCTAAGCCTGCCAGTTTATTGTAGTAAAACAATTATGTATTATATAATTGTTCATATAAAAAACTACAGCGATGAGCATAAGCTGATTAATACTTTGTAAAGTCGGCTTATGCTTTAACTCGTAATTCCCTAGTTGTATGAAAAAAAAATATATAGTATTAGTCTGGCTTTTTCTTTTAGTAAAAGTATCGTATTCTCAGGAGAGAGTACCAATCTATTCTTTTGCTCAAGTTACAGAAGATTTTGACTATTACATAAATACTTTGAGGACGAAGCATCCTAATTTGTATGCATTCGTTACGGAAGACTATTTCAATAAAGAAGTGGAGCAAGCACGAAGTATGCTCACGGATTCGATGAATATTGTTGATTTATGGAGAACAATGTTAAGACTTCAACATTGTTTAGATGGACATTCCGGCATGGATTATATTGATCTAAAACATTCATTTCCATTGGTTTACGGAGGTGCTTCTTATTTGTATCCTGACAGTGTTACTGATAATGAGATCTTTATGAATGGTATGAAAGTGATATCAATCAATGGAATGGAAGCTCATAAGATTATTCACGAACTAGACAAATGTATATGGGCAGAAGAAAACCCGAAGTTGCGATTATGTCATTTAAGAGGGTATTTTCCTTCCTTAACATATTCTGTATTAAAATTAGTTCCACCTTATAAAGTTGTATATCAAGGAGAAAGTGGAGAGGAAATAGTAAAAACTGAAATAGGAATCCAAGACCATTTTACGGATTTTAACAAAGCTTTTACAGGTATTCCATTTGACTATAAACTTTACCCTGAAGAATCAATTGCGTATCTCGAAGTGAATTCATTTAGCTTACCATGTTTGGCAGAAGACGGTTTAATTGAGACTTTTCAAAAAACACTTGATACTCTTTTTGTTGAAAAGAAAATTAATGATTATAAATACCTGTTTATTGATATATCGAAAAATACTGGGGGAGGAGATGGACCTGTTCTTGCATTATTCAATAAATTGCAGCATGACACTGTAGTAGTTGTAGATAAGGGAACAGGGAATTATATTTATCCACAAGTGATAACTGGTTACAGCGGTCATGTATTCGTTATAGCTGGACATTGGACATATTCGGCTGCACATTTGTTTTATTTGTTAATGAAAAACTCTCATAGAGGTATATTGGTGGGAGAACCCCCCGGACATTATTATCAGGTTTATGCGCCATTAGTCAGATATAAATTACCGAATACTAATTTACCGTTCATTTGTGCCAAAAAAGCTCATGGATATGATGTAGATGTGACGCCAGATGTGCCATGGAGTATCGATTGTTTCCATGAAACGTTTACACTGGATGATCTTAAAAAAATGATAGAATTGTATAACCATAAACGTTAGAAGATATGTATCAATTAAGCTTTTATAATTATTATGTTAACAACGGAGATCGGACAATTTACTTCAATAGCATTTCCGGTCAAATCTTCTCTGTATCAGAACAAGAACATATATTTCTTCAGAACCAATTCAATGATCTTATTTCTTTTGAATTAGAATATAATTCTGTGTTCAAGAAGTTTGTAGATTGGGAATTTATCACTGATATGGAAAGGGATCAGAAAGATGTTATTCGACTTATAAATCACAAGAAAGTTTTTTTGGATAAGACCTATCGCTTGGTCATTAATCCTACATTGGAATGTAATTTCAGGTGTTGGTATTGCTATGAAGACCACGTTGCGGGGAAAATGAATGAAGAGACCATAGAAAAAATAAAAAAGCATGTAAAATTAATGATTAAAGAAGAAAGGATAAGTAGTTTGCTCCTTGATTGGTTTGGAGGGGAGCCTTTATTATATTTTGACGAGATTATTGTTCCTTTATCCGAACAACTTCGTGATATAATGACAGAAAATGGATTGCCTTTTTTCACTCAAGCAACAACAAATGGTTCATTGATAACAGAAGAAAGGGCTAAAAAGATGAATGAGTTGGGCATGAAGCATTTCCAGATAACACTGGATGGTGATGAAAAAAGACATAATCGGATACGGAATATGAATGGGGCTCCATCTTACAAGCAAATACTTCAGGGAATTTATTATTTATGTGATAATATCCCCGATGTTAACGTAACGTTACGTATAAACTATGACACCCAGACGCTTGAGAAAAGTAATATGAAAGAAGTCTTCGAAATGATTCCTGCTAAATATCGTCATAAAATAAGTCCAAGTTTCCAACGTGTGTGGCAAACTGAAAGTAAAAGAAACGAGGATGGTAATAATCCTAATAAACTAGCTATATTTGAATATTGCAAAGAGTTGGGATATGATGCAGAGAATCCTTCAAGTTGTTTGTCAGTATTGAAAGGTCACACATGCTATGTAGATCGATATTATCATACGGAAATCAATTTTGACGGGAAAATATATAAATGTACTGCAAGAGCTTATTCTGACGAGTATGTGTTGGGAGAGTTGCAAGATGATGGGCATATATTATGGAATCAAGAGAAAATGAGGAAAATGTATGCAAAGGCAACATTTGAAAATGAAATGTGTCTAGCCTGTAAGCATATGCCTTTGTGTACTGGGCCTTGTTCCCAAAAACTTATGGAAACTCCTAAAGAGTTGCTTCATACTATATGTCCATTAACCACAGCTGATGTGAATGTGGATACATTTATTCGAAATCTATATGATGGAAAAATGAAAGCGTTACAAGCTGCGGAATCAATAAGTTAATAAACTACTTAATTAAAAGGACTTATATGGATTTTCCTTTTTATCATCAACACGACTCGATGGATTGCGGTCCGGCCTGCTTGCAAATGATTGCTAAATTTTACGGTAAAATGCATTCTCTGCAAACCTTAAGGGAGTATTGCTATGCAAACCGTAACGGAGTCACTTTGTTAGGCATTAGCGATGCGGCAGAACGTATTGGCTTTCGTGCTATGGGCATCAAGACAGACTTTTCCAAACTGGCAAATAAGGTAATATTGCCTTGTATTGTCCATTGGAAACAAGATCATTTTGTTGTGGTGTATAAAATAAAAATTCATAAGTCCGGGAGTAAGCCTAAAGGTACAGTGTATGTGTCTGATCCTGCATTTGGGCGTTTGAAGTATAGTATAGAAGAGTTTTGTGATGGATGGCTCAGTTCCGTTGATAAAGGAAAAGAGAAGGGAATGGTTTTAATGCTGGCGCCATCCATTCATTTTTATGACAAAGGTATCAATGATGAAACTAAAAAGCAGAGTATTTTATTTTTCTTGAATTATCTTCGTCCTCACAAAAAAATGTTTGTGCAGATCGTTTTGGGAATGTTGCTGGGACTAGTGTTCCAGTTAATATTTCCATTCTTGACTCAGTCGATGATAGACGTGGGTGTATTGAATAATAATTTGAATTTTATTATTCTAATATTAGTCACGCAATTAATTTTATCGACTAGCCAATTGTCTGTTGGTTTCATACAAAGCTGGATATTTACGCATATTAATACCCGAATAAACGTTGCGCTAATCTCTGATTTTATTTTTAAATTACTAAAACTACCCATTCGTTTTTTTGATTCAAAAAAGACCGGGGATATCATGCAGCGCATTGGAGACCATTCGCGTATTGAAAGCTTTCTCACAAGTTCCTCTCTTGCGACTTTCTTTTCATTATTCAATTTTTTTGTGTTCGGCATCATACTTGCTATCTATAATATGCAAATACTAATCATATTTGTGATAGGGCATTCTATCTATATGGGCTGGATATTCCTTTTTTTAAGAGTACGTAGGCAATTGGATTTTAAGCGTTTTGAGAAAGCGGCAAAAAATCAAAGTAATATTATCCAGATAATAGAAGGCGCACAGGAAATAAAATTGAATAATTGCGAAAATAAAGTGCGTTGTAAATGGGAGAAAATACAAGCTGAACTTTTCGAAGTCACGGTTAAAGGGGTATCTATTGATCAAGTACAAAGTGGGGGAGCTTTTTTTATTTCTCAAACTTTAAACATTATCTTATCTGTTATAGCAGCAAAAGAAGTTATTGAAGGACGAATGACGCTTGGTATGATGATGTCTCTCTCCTATATAATAGGACAACTAAGAGGTCCTATCGAAAATATGATAGGGTTTATACATGCTTATCAAGATGCTAAAATAAGTTTGGAACGTCTGGGAGAAGTTCATTTCCAAGCTAATGAAGACCAAATAACTGAAAATGATATAACGGAATTGGAGCCAAAAGACCATAATATTAGAATCGAAGGACTTAATTTTAGCTATTTAGGTCCTAAATTAACTCCTGTTCTATCGGATATAAACTTGGTAATTCCTCAAAATAAGGTCACTGCAATTGTTGGAGCTAGTGGTAGCGGTAAGACAACATTGATTAAATTATTAATGGGAAATTACCTTCCTGATAAAGGGCGTATTAAGATCGGGCATTTAGACCTTAATCATATTAATCCTCGTTTTTGGCGGTCGAAATGCGGCATTGTTATGCAAGAAGGGTATCTGTTCTCAGAATCTGTGGCTGAAAATATAGCTATTGGAGATGACGATATAGATAAAGAAAGATTGTACAATGCTGCTATTACTGCAAATATTCATGATTTTATTGAAGAACTTCCCTCTGGCTATAATACGGTAATAGGTAAAGAAGGCAGTGGTATTAGTCAAGGTCAAAAGCAACGCATTCTAATAGCACGTGCCGTTTATAAAAATCCAGATTTCATATTCTTTGATGAAGCAACTAATTCACTGGATGCAAATAATGAATCTGAAATTATGCGAAATATGGAACGCTTCTTTGAGGGTAGAACCGTAGTAGTAGTTGCACATCGATTGAGTACCGTACAGAATGCCGATCAAATTGTAGTGTTAGATAAAGGCAAGATTGTAGAGATAGGAAATCATCAAGAATTGCTTAATCAAAAAGGATACTATTACACATTAGTAAAGAATCAACTAAACCTATCAGAATAATGGAAAGAAATGAAAATAACATAGAACTTCGGACTTCTGAGATTGATGCTATACTGGGAAAGTCTCCTAATTGGATCATGCGAACCGGTATTGGTGTCATTTGTGCCAGCGTATTGATATTATTAGTTGGAAGTGCTTTTTTCTATTATCCGGAAACTATTAGTTGCAGTATTAATATAACCACAAATCTGCCACCCTCTCATTTAATAAATAAAGGTGGAGGACTTATTGAGAAAATGTATGTTGAAAAAGACGATATTGTCAAGAGGAACCAAATTCTTGCCGTAATAAAGAATTCCGCAAATGTGGATGATGTGTTATGGCTGAAATTAGTAATGGACTCTATAAGCACAGAACAATATAAAAAAGTAATAGATATTTTTGAGAAGAAAAAAAATCTTGAACTTGGTGATTTAACAAACTCCTTTTCTGTACTTCAAAAGGCAATTGAATCATACGACATATTTTGTAGGCTCAAAACATATGAGAAAAAACAGCAAGCACTATTGAAAGAAATACAGCATACTGCCTCGTATGAACAATCTTTAATAAAAAAATATGAACTTGAAAATGCCAATTGTGATATTGCAGCGCAAGCTTTCAAAAGAGACAGTACTTTATTTGTCGGTAACGCTGCTACTATGATTGAATACGAACAAGCGAAGAGTCTATTAATACAAAAGAAAGTATCATTAATGACCAA
Organism: Bacteroides acidifaciens; assembly: GCF_024623065.1. Taxonomy (GTDB): domain Bacteria; phylum Bacteroidota; class Bacteroidia; order Bacteroidales; family Bacteroidaceae; genus Bacteroides; species Bacteroides acidifaciens. Next base: position 76,393 of record NZ_JANJZR010000001.1, on the reverse strand, counting down.
TATAGCAGAAATAGAGAATATTAGAATACAGAAAAGCCAATTATCACATGCATTAATAGAGAATACAGACCAATCTATTGAGAAAGAGAATCTGTTAATAAAAGATATGGAAACTGCTTTCAAGAATATGCGTACAGAACTAAATCAGTGGATTCAAAATTTTGCTATAGTGGCTCCTTATGAGGGTAAAGCATCATTCTCAAAATATTGGTCTATAGGTCAATATGTAACACCTGGCGAAGAAGTAATGACTATTATTCCAGTAGAAAACCAGTTAGTAGGCAAATTATTACTGCCGACGGCAAAATCCGGTAAAGTGAAAATAGGGCAGAAAGTCAGTATTAAATTAGATAGTTATCCATATATGGAATTTGGACTTGTGCAAGGAATAGTACAGGCTATATCCCTGATGCCATATGAGAAGAATTATTTAGTTGATGTATCTTTGCCGCATGGGCTGCGTACTAATTATGGTAAAACACTACAGTTTAGTCAGGAAATGCCGGGAACAGCGGATATAATTACTGAAGAAATGACATTATTTGACCGTATATACAACCCTATACGATCTATACTCGTAAATATCAAGAAATAAGAAAAAACAGTTTGTATTTATTTTATAATTACTGAATGTCTATTAGTCTCAGAATGTATTCATGAAATAATGCAAGGCAATTAGAAGGGCGGTTCAGTCATAAAACGAATCACTCTGCAAAAAAAGAAATAAAAACCTCATCGAAATTGTTTATTAACCTAAGCCACCCTAGCGTTTTTTAATAAATTAGCTAGAAAGTGTGGTGTATATTGGATAAGAACGCTTATTTTTGCAGCATGTTACAGTTTGAGAATCAAAAGATAAAACAAATAGTCCGCAAGGCGCTTCCGGTAGTAACGCTGGTAGCAATGTTATACTCCTGCGCCAGTATCGGACGACCGGACGGGGGACCTTATGATGAGACTCCCCCCCGTTTCATTGGCAGTACTCCTGCTGCCGGTGCGTTAAATAATGAAAGGACGAAAGTTTCTTTGCTGTTTGACGAGTTTATCAAATTGGAGAAGGCAACCGAGAAAGTCGTTGTTTCCCCACCTCAGATACAGCAACCCGAAATCAAGGCTTCCGGAAAACGGATACAGGTGAACCTGCTTGATTCTTTGAAACCGAACACTACCTATACCATTGACTTTTCGGATGCCATTGTCGACAATAATGAAGGTAACCCGTTGGGAAACTTTGCATTCACCTTTTCTACCGGTGCGCAGATAGACACGATGGAAGTGTCGGGAACAGTACTTGATGCCTCTAATCTGGAACCTATCAAAGGCATTCTTGTAGGGCTGCATTCCAACCTGAACGATTCGGCTTTCAACAAGTTGCCTTTCGACCGCGTGGCACGCACCGACAGTCGCGGCCGTTTCTCCATCCGCGGCATAGCTCCCGGCAAGTACCGCATTTACGGGCTGATGGATGCCGACCAGAATTTTACTTTCAATCAGAAGAGCGAGGTGATTGCTTTTCATGATTCGCTGATTATCCCTCGTATGGAAGAACGTATCCGTATGGATACAGCCTGGGTGGATTCATTGACCTATGATACGATTGTTGAGAAGAAGTATATGCATTATCTGCCGGACGACGTAATTCTCCGGGCTTTCAAAGAACTGAATTATTCGCAATATCTTATCAAATCCGAAAGGCTTGTACCACATAAGTTTACTTTCTATTTTGCAGGCAAGGCGGACACTCTGCCTGTACTGAAAGGATTGAACTTTGATGAAAAGGATGCTTTTATCATCGAAAAGAACCAGCGGAACGATACGATTCATTATTGGGTCAAAGACTCCTTGCTCTTCAAGCAGGATACGCTTTCCATGAGCCTGACTTATCTTTATACGGATACCTTGAATCAGTTGGTACCCCGTACGGATACCTTGAACCTGGTTTCGAAGCAGAAATACAAGAAAGACGAGCCGGAAAAGGAGAAGAAGAAAAAGAAGAAAAAGAAAGATGATGAGGACGACGAGCCGGAACCTACGAAGTTCCTGCCGGTGAATGTCAGCGCGCCTTCGTCAATGGAGGTGTATGGTTATGTCTCTCTGAATTTCGATGAACCGATAGCCGGTTTTGACAGTACCGCTATTCATCTGCGGCAGAAAGTGGATACGCTTTGGAAGGATATACCATTTGAGTTTGAACAGGACTCCCTGAATCAGAAGAAGTTTAACTTGTATTATGATTGGGAACCGACTTTTGAATACGAGTTTGAGGTAGACTCTACGGCTTTCCATGGTATATACGGATTGTTTACCGATAAGATAAAGCAAGGATTCAAAGTGCGTAGTGAGGATGAATACTTCACGCTTCATTTCAGTGTGACGGGGGCTGATTCGTTGGCATTCGTCGAACTGCTTGACGCGCAAGACAAGGTGGTCCGTAAGCGTATAGTGAAAGATGGAATGGCCGATTTCTATTTCTTGAATCCTGGAAAATATGCAGCCCGGCTGATTAACGACACAAATGGAAACGGAGAATGGGATACGGGAGACTTTGCAAAAGGTCTGCAACCGGAAGCTGTTTTCTATTATCCGACAATATTAGACTATAAGGCATTGTGGGACGTGACACAACCATGGGATATTCATGCGACTCCTGTGGATAAACAGAAACCGGATGAGCTTAAAAAACAAAAGCCAGATGAAGACAAGAAGAAGAAAGATAGAAATAATCAGAACAGGCGCCGTTAGCTTTCGCCGTAGCTTGATAATCGGGACTATGGCATTGCTGATGGGAATTTTCGCCCTTCCCGCCAGTGCCCAATGTGAGGCGAAGAACGATGCGTTTCAGACGGGCGAACACGTGATGTACGATTTGTACTTCAACTGGAAGTTTGTCTGGGTGAAGGCCGGACTTGCCAGCCTTACGACCAACGCGACTACCTATCGGTCGGAACCCGCCTACCGGATGAATCTGCTCGCCATAGGCAGCAAACGTGCCGACTTCTTCTTCAAGATGCGCGATACGCTGACCTGCGTCATCGGCGAGCGGCTCGAACCGCGCTATTTCCGCAAAGGTGCCGAAGAGGGTAAACGCTACACGGTTGACGAGGCCTGGTTTTCGTACAAAGACGGGCTTTGCCATGTCAATCAGAAACGTACGTACCGCGACGGGACCTATGCCGACTCCGAAGCAAGTGACAGCCGTTGCATCTACGATATGCTCAGCATCTTGGTGCAGGCACGTTCGTACGACCCTGCCGACTATAAGGTAGGGCAGAAGATAAAGTTTCCGATGGCTACGGGACGTAAGGTGGAAGAGCAGACGCTTATCTATCGCGGCAAGGAAAACGTAAAAGCCGAGAATGGGGTTACTTATCGTTGCCTGATTTTCTCATTGGTCGAATATGATAAGAAAGGGAAAGAAAAGGAAGTCATAACCTTCTTTGTGACGGACGACTTGAATCATCTTCCCGTCCGTCTCGATTTGTTCTTGAACTTCGGTTCGGCAAAGGCGTTCTTGAATGATGTACAGGGGAATCGCCATCCGCTGACTTCCATTGTAAAAAAATAGATAAAGAGAAAAAACAGACAGGGCTGAAAGTACATCCGTAAAGGTCACTTTCAGCCCTGTCTGTTTTTTTATTCCTGAACTTCGAAAGGAACTTTCTGGTCTTTTCGGAATACACTTGATTCGAAAGTGGCAATCAAATCTCCTTTTTGGTTGGTTACGTCTACCTGATAGCACCCTGTGCTCCGACCGATGTAGCGTTCGCGTGCTTCGGCATAAAGAGTATCACCCGGTCCGCTTGCCCGCAGAAAGGTAATGCTGGAGGAGAGCGAGAAAGCCAGTGTGCCGTGTGAATTGGCTGCTGCGGCAAGCGCCAGGTCCGCCAGTGTGAAGATGGCTCCGCCCTGTGTCCGTGCTCCTGCATTGAGATGTTCGGGTTTTACTTCCAGTTTGGTTTTGCTGTATCCTTTGCGTACTTCGAGCAGCACTACACCTGCGTTTTCGGCAAAAAGGTCATTCTTGAAGAATTCTTGTGGGGTCATGATAATTATTCTTTTTCGATATTTCTTCCGCAAATGTACCAAAATTGTCCCTCATTTGGATTATTTAGGCCGGTCTATTCTTTTGAAATGCACTACTTTTGCAATCAAGAAAATTAATCACTTAACAAATAATCCCTGTATTATGAAAACAATTCTTAGTGCATTAGGACTTTCCCTTTTGATCTTTACGAGCTGCGGTGGACAAAAAAAAGCTGAAGTAGACTTTATTCAGGACAACATCGACAACGCAGTGGCACAAAACACGATTCAAACGGATATTATCGAAAAGTCCGGAAAGATTTTGAATCCGAGAACTATCAACGAAGACGGTAGTATATCTTATATACCTATCGACGATTGGTGCTCCGGTTTTTATCCTGGTAGCATGTGGCTGACTTATAACCTGACCGGAGATAAGAAATGGTTGCCGCTGGCTGAAAAATATACGGAAGCTCTTGATTCTGTGAAGTATCTGAAATGGCATCATGATGTTGGCTTCATGATTGGTTGCAGCTATCTGAACGGATACCGTCTGGCTGACAAGAAAGAATATAAGGATGTGATTGTCGAAGCAGCCAAGTCGCTCTCTACCCGTTTCCGTCCGAATGCAGGTGTTATTCAGTCATGGGATGCCGATAGAGGCTGGCAGGGAACACGTGGATGGAAGTGTCCGGTGATTATTGATAATATGATGAATCTCGAATTACTGTTTGAAGCGACGGCTTTTTCCGGAGATTCCACTTTCTATAACATTGCAGTGAAACATGCCGATACGACCATGGCACATCATTTCCGTCCGGACAACAGCTGTTATCATGTAGTAGACTACGATCCTGAAACCGGTGAAGTGCGCAAGAGACAAACTGCACAAGGGTATGCGGACGAGTCATCTTGGGCTCGCGGACAAGCTTGGGCTATTTACGGATATACTACCTGCTATCGCTATACGAAAGACAAGAAATATCTCGACCAGGCACAAAAAGTATATAATTTTATCTTCAATAATAAGAACTTGCCTGAAGACCTCGTTCCTTATTGGGACTATGATGCACCGAACATTCCGAATGAACCTCGTGACGCTTCCGCTGCGGCTTGTACTGCTTCTGCCCTCTACGAATTGGACGGCTATCTGCCGGGCAACCAATACAAGGAGACTGCCGATAAGATTATGGTAAGTCTGGGTTCGCCCGCTTATCGTGCAGAGGTGGGTACTAACGGCAACTTTATCCTGATGCACTCGGTGGGCAGTATTCCTCACGGTCAGGAAATTGATGTTCCTCTGAACTATGCCGACTATTACTTCTTGGAAGCGCTGATGCGCAAAAGAGAGCTCGAAAAGAAATAAATCTCATTGATATGTACAGCGAACGGTAAATGATGAACATAGGCTTCTGTATATAGCTTGTCCGTCGTTCACCGTTCGTTCGTTTGTGTATCTTTATTATAACCCGTTTATCGTTAACTATCATTATCATGAATAAACCTATAAACCTTCTGGTAGGTGGCCTGACTTTGTTTGCGGCACAGGGTTGCAAGGTTCCAAAGCAAGTGGCGGCACAAGCTGATCATCCCAATATTATCTATGTATTTCCCGACCAATACCGTAACCAGGCAATGGGATTCTGGAGTCAGGACGGATTCCGGGATAAAGTGAATTTTCAGGGCGATCCTGTTCATACCCCCAATCTGGATGCGTTTGCCCGCGAATCCATGGTGTTGTCTTCTGCACAGAGCAACTGTCCGCTGAGTAGCCCTCATCGTGGAATGTTATTGACTGGTATGTATCCCAATCGGAGCGGTGTGCCTTTGAACTGTAATTCTACGCGTCCCATCAGTTCGTTGCGCGAGGATGCCGAATGTATCGGTGATGTGTTCAGCAAAGCCGGTTATGACTGTGCTTATTTCGGAAAACTTCATGCCGATTTTCCGACTCCGAACGATCCCGAACACCCGGGACAATATGTAGAATCCAAACGACCGGCATGGGATGCTTATACTCCGAAAGAGCGTCGTCACGGATTTAACTACTGGTATTCTTACGGTACGTTTGATGAACATAAGAATCCTCACTATTGGGATACGGACGGCAAAAGACACGACCCGAAAGAATGGTCGCCTTTGCATGAATCGGGCAAGGTGGTTTCATATCTGAAGAATGAGGGTAACGTGCGCGATACAAAGAAACCTTTCTTTATTATGGTAGGCATGAACCCGCCTCATAGTCCGTATCGTTCTTTGGACGACTGCGAAGAGCAGGATTTCAACTTTTACAAGGATAAACCTTTGGATAGCTTGCTGGTTCGTCCGAACGTAGACCTGAAGATGAAAAAGGCGGAATCTGCCCGTTATTATTTTGCTTCTGTAACGGGAGTGGACCGTGCCTTCGGTCAGATTCTGGAAACGCTGAAAGACTTGGGACTGGATAAGAATACGGTTGTTATCTTCGCTTCCGACCATGGCGAGACGATGTGCAGCCAACGTATCGAAGACCCGAAGAACTCGCCTTACTCCGAATCAATGAATATTCCGTTTATCGTACGTTTTCCGGGCAAGATTCAACCGGGAGTAGATGACTTGCTGCTGTCATCACCGGATATTATGCCTACTGTGCTTGGTTTGTGCGGATTGGGTGATTCTATTCCGGCAGAAGTGCAAGGGCGTAACTTTGCTCCTCTTTTCTTCGATGAAAAGGCGGAAATTGTCCGCCCGGCGGGTGCGCTGTATATCCAGAATTTGGACGGTGAAAAGGATGAAAACGGATTGGTACAGACTTATTTCCCTTCTTCGAGAGGTATCAAGACCGCACAATATACATTGGCTTTATATATCGACCGCAATACGAAGCAACTAAAGAAGAGCCTTCTGTTTGATGACTTGAATGATCCTTATCAGTTGCACAACCTGCCTTTGGAAGAAAATAAGGAAGTCGTGGAGCGACTTTATCGTGAAATGGGAATTATGCTAAAGGAAATTGACGATCCTTGGTACACGGAAAAGATTCTGTCGGATAGAATTCCTTATTAATAGGAACCTATGTAGTTGAATGAAAATTTAATATGCGATTGAATGAAAAATACTTGTTTCATCATACTATTATTGCTTGGAAGTATCTCTTCCGCTTGTGCCCAATTCATCGGCTTTGAAGACGGAGTGCCTGAAGCGTTCAAAATTTCGGGAAAAGGAGAACTGAAAGCATCCTCTCTCTTTTATAAAGAGGGGGAGAGCAGCCTGGAATGGGATTTTCAACCCGGTTCTGCTTTAAATGTTCAAATCTCTCCTTTATCACTCAATGCGAAGAAAGAGAAGCAGTTTGGCATTACTTTGTGGATTTATAATGAGAAACCGCAGCAGGATTCTATCCGTTTCGAGTTTCTGAATAAGGCGGGCGAAGTCTCTTATTGGTTCTCTTATCATTTGCAGGCAGCCGGTTGGCGTGCGTGCTGGATTTCTTTCGAGTATATGAAAGGAGGGAAGAACGACAAGAATATCGTTGCTTACCGGCTGGTTGCTCCCAACCGGAAAGGACGTATTTTCCTTGACCGTCTGACTTTTCCTGAGAAGAAGATGAATCTTCGCACTACTCCCGACCAGCAATTGCCGTCCAATAACGGCTTGTCTAATCGTGACCTCTGGCACTGGTGTCTCGTGTGGAAGTGGGAACAGCAATCATATGATGTCCCGTTAGCATCTAAGTTGACCGGTCGGCAAAAGAAAGAACTGAAAACCATCGAACAGCGGCTGACTGACTTTCTTGAAGTGAAAAAAGCACCGCAGGGAGCTATTAATGCTGCTTATAAGACATTTGAGAAAGCTGCAATTAGCCCGTCCATTGCCGGAACGGGATTTATAGGGACACCTATTGTGGCACCCGACGAACAGGACAAGAAGAAAGGGGAAATGTCATGGAATGATATTGAAACCATGCTTTCCGGCTTTGCTTATGACGCTTATTATAATCAGAATGAAACGTCGAAGAAGAATTATTTCACCGTATTCGATTATGCTATTGACCAGGGATTTGCATACGGTAGCGGTATGGGGACGAATCATCATTATGGTTATCAGATTCGTAAGATATATACGACTGCCTGGTTGATACGTGATTTGATTTATAAACATCCTCATCGGGACGCTTATCTCTCTACGTTGCGTTTTTGGGCGGCTTTGCAGGAAACCCGCCAGCCTTGTCCCCCGGCGCGTGACGAACTGCTGGACTCCTGGCATACGTTATTGATGGCGAAATTTATCTCTGCTATGATGTTCCCCGATGCCAGAGAACAGGAACAGGCTTTGAACGGCTTATCCCGTTGGCTGTCTTCTTCCTTGCGATATACGCCAGGAACGATTGGCGGTATAAAAGTGGACGGCACTACTTTCCATCACGGCGGTTTCTATCCGGGCTATACCACCGGTGTATTGGCTACAGTGGGACAATTCATCGCTTTCACTAATGGGACGAGCTTTGAACTGACAAAAGAGGCACGTCAGCATATGAAGTCCGCTTTCATTGCTATGCGCAATTATTGCAATCTTTATGAGTGGGGTATCGGTATCAGCGGACGTCATCCTTTTGGAGGGAAGATGGGAAGCGATGATATCGAAGCATTTGCTAATATAGCTTTGTCCGGCGATTTATCGGGCCAGGGAAATACGTTTGATCGTGGACTGGCTGCCGACTATTTGCGTCTCGTGCGCAACGAAGATACTCCGAATGCACGTTTCTTTAAGAAAGAGGGTGTGCAGCCGGCACAGGCTCCGCAAGGCTTTTTTGTCTACAACTACGGCTCGGCAGGTATTTTTCGCCGTGCGGACTGGATGGTGACACTGAAAGGATATACGACTGATGTATGGGGTTCTGAAATTTATGTGAAGGACAATCGTTACGGACGTTATCAGAGTTATGGCTCGGTGCAGATTATGGGCAAGGGAAATCCCGTTTCACGCGCCGGCAGCGGCTTTGTACAGGAAGGATGGGACTGGAACCGTTTGCCCGGTACTACGACCATTCATTTACCTTTCGAACTGTTGGATAGCCCGCTGAAGGGAACTACCATGGCTCATTCTAAAGAGAATTTCTCAGGCAGCAGTTCTTTGGAAGGGAAGAATGGCATGTTTGCCATGAAGCTGATGGAACGTGACTATAAGAACTTTACACCGGATTTCGTTGCCCGTAAATCTGTATTCTGCTTTGATAACCGGATGATTTGTCTGGGAACGGGTATAACAAACAGTAACGCGGATTATCCGACGGAAACGACCCTTTTCCAGACCAAATACAATGGAGTGGATTCTAAAGTAGGAAAGGGGGCTTATTGGTTGCATGACGGCTATGATAATTATTATCATGTCGTAGACGGAACTGTGCGTTCGCAGGTTGCGGAACAGGAGTCACGCCATGAAAAGACCCGTGCGGTGACTAAGGGAAAGTTCTCCTCGGCTTGGATTGAGCATGGTAAGGCTCCGAAGGATGGAACGTATGAATATATGGTGTTGATACAACCCTCTGCCACTGATTTGGATGAAGTGCGTAAAACTCCGACATATGAGGTCTTGCAACGCAATCAGACAGCTCATGTGGTATATGATAAAAAAACAGGGATTACGGCATATGCTGCTTTTGAAACTTACCGCCCCGACGGTGACAAACTGATTTCCGCTATTCCTGCTGAAACGATGGTAATGTATATGAGGGAACCGGATAAAGGTATCCGTCTGAGTGTCTGTGACCCTAATCTGAATATAAAAGAGAAGGCTTATACGACGAAGGAATCGAGCCGTCCTATCCGTAAGAAGATACGCTTGAAGGGGCACTGGACATTGACGGTTCCGATGGAAAATATTCAGTTGGAGCAACAGGGAGAGAATACCGTATTGACGGTAACTTGCCAACATGGGCAACCTGTTGAAATGCTCATGCATGAAAAGTAATGAAAATAAAGAAGACCGGTTCGTGATGAGCCGGTCTTCTTTATTTTTAGTTTGTACTGTGAGGTGCGTTGTTTCTCATTTTATTTATTCAATCTCCACTCGAAACCGTCTTTCGTATCTTTTACCTCAAATCCGAGTGCAGTCAATGTATTACGAATTTCATCGGAAGTAGCCCAGTCTTTATTGGCTTTTGCTTTCATGCGTTGCTCCAACAACATGTCTACTACCTTGCCGTAGGCTGCTTCACGGCCATCGGAAGAACCTTTTTCTTCTTTCAATCCCATGATGTCGAAGCTGAACAGATGGAATGTTTCTTTCAAGTCTTTCAGGTCTTCGGCAGATATGGTGGCATTGCCGGCAATGATATTGTTGATGATGCGGGCACCTTCGAAAAGCTGTGCGATGACAATCGGTGTGTTCAAGTCGTCATTCATTGCTTCATGGCATTTGGCGCGCAGTTCTTTCACATTGATTCCCGCAGAAGTTGCCGGTGCGGGAGTAATCTTATCCAATGCGTCGATGGCTTCCATCAGTCGTTGCAGCCCTTTTTCCGCTGCTTGCAGTGCTTCATTGCTAAAGTCTACCGTGCTGCGGTAGTGAGCTTGCAGGATGAAGAAACGGATGGTCATTGGTGTGTAGGCTTGTGCCAGCAGCTTATGGGTGCCGTTGAAGAATTCGTCCAAGGTGATGAAGTTACCGAGTGATTTGCCCATCTTGGTTCCGTTGATGGTAATCATGTTGTTGTGCATCCAGTAGTGGACCATGTCATCGCCTTGTGAGGCTACCGATTGTGCGATTTCACATTCATGATGCGGGAAAATCAGGTCCATTCCTCCTCCGTGGATATCGAAGTGTTCGCCCAGGTATTTGCGCCCCATGGCGGTACATTCGGCGTGCCATCCGGGGAAACCGTCGCTCCAGGGAGACGGCCAGCGCATGATGTGTTCCGATTGTGCTTTTTTCCAAAGGGCGAAGTCGGCGGGATTGCGTTTTTCGCTTTGTCCGTCGAGGTCGCGGGTGGTATTCAGCACGTCGTCCAGATTGCGTCCGGATAGTTTTCCGTAATGGTGGTCTTTGTTGTATTTGGCTACGTCGAAGTAGACGGAGCCTTCGCTTTCATAGGCATATCCTGCATCCAGAATCTTCTGTACCAGTTGGATTTGCTCGATGATATGCCCTGAGGCATGCGGCTCGATGCTTGGAGGGAGTACGTTCAGTGCTTCCATTGCTTTGTGGTAACGGTTCAGGTAATACTGAACAACTTCCATCGGCTCCAGTTCTTCCAGACGTGCTTTTTTGGCAATCTTGTCTTCTCCTTCGTCGGCGTCATGTTCCAAATGACCTACGTCGGTAATATTACGTACATAGCGTACTTTGTATCCTAGATGGGTGAGATAGCGGAATAATACATCAAAAGTAATAGCCGGGCGGGCATGTCCTAGGTGGGCATCTCCGTAAACAGTCGGTCCGCACACGTACATGCCTACATGGGGGGCATGAAGCGGCACGAAGGTCTCTTTCTTTCTGTCTAAGGTGTTGTAGATGGTAAGTTGATGTTCCATAACATTTTATATTTGTTTTATTGGAGTGGCAAAGTTAGTATAAAATCTGAATATGCGTCCTATTGTTAATAGAGAAACTTATGGATTGCTTCGGCTACGCCGTCTTCTTCATTGCTTGAAGTGATATAATCCGCCGCTTTTTTCACCGGTTCCTGTGCATTGCCCATGGCAATGCCTAATCCTGCAAACTTTATCATCGACAAATCGTTGTAACCATCACCCATGGCTATGATTTCTTCGCGTCCTATTCCTGTTTTTTTTAATAGGACACCGAGAGACAAGGCTTTGTCGATTCCCTGCGGGACTAATTCGAGAAAATAAGGTTCTGAACGGAAGACGTTGATGCGTCCTTGCAACCGGAGACAAAGTTCGGCTTCCAGTGGAATGAGTTTGTCGGCATCTCCTACAATCAGGCATTTAGCTACCGGCAGTGTGATGTCTGTCAGGAAATCGTTCGTTTCGCGCACTTCCATTTTATTCAGGAAAGCTTCTTTCTGTACATATGGGTCTTGGGAGTTCTCGGTCACGATTTGTGCTCCGTCATAAGTTAATATACTCAGATGGTGAGCGCGCGCACTTTCATAAAGCACCGGAACAATATCATTGGGGAGAACATTTTCGTATATCATTTCCCGGGTTTTCCAATTGATGATTTCTCCCCCGTTATAAGACAGGATGAATCCGCCGAATTCATTCATACGTAGTTCGTTTGCCAGCGGGACGATGCCGTAAGTCGGTCGTCCGGAAGCCAGTACCAACCGGACGCCCTGTTCTTGTACACGTATCAATGTCTCCTTGTTGCGGGGAGTAATCTCTTTTTGGGAATTAGTGAGTGTGCCGTCAAGATCGAGCACGATAAGTTTATATTTCATATAGTGCCATTTTTGTGCAAATTTATATATAAATCGCGAGATTTGTACACCGGCTGAATAAAGAAAAGACTTTTTTCTTTGGAGGAAAGATACGGGAAAATCCTTAATTTTGCAGCATGATGGAAGAAAACAAACGAGTATTGTTAGGTATGAGTGGTGGAACGGATAGTTCTGTAGCTGCCATGAGACTGCTGGAAGCCGGTTATGAGGTAACCGGAGTCACTTTCCGTTTTTATGAACTGAACGAATCGACCGAATATCTGGAAGATGCCCGTAATCTGGCAGAACGTCTGGGTATTCGCCATATAACCTACGATGCCCGTGAAGTTTTCAACAAGCAAATCCTTGAGTATTTTGTGCATGAATATTTAGCGGGTCATACCCCTGTGCCTTGCACATTGTGCAATAACCGTCTAAAGTGGCCTCTGCTTGCCGAAATTGCTGATGAAATGGGCATCTTTTACATTGCTACCGGTCACTATGTTCAAAAAGTAAAGCTAGAAGATACTTACTATATTACGCATGCCGTTGACCCGGACAAAGACCAGTCCTTTTTTCTGTGGGGCTTGAAGCAAGATATACTCAGCAGAATTCTTCTGCCAATGGGAGGAATTACGAAAGTTGAAGCCCGTGCCTGGGCGGCTGAACGTGGCTTCCAAAAAGTCGCCACTAAAAAGGATAGTATTGGCGTCTGTTTTTGCCCGATGGACTACCGGAACTTCCTGAAAAACTGGTTGGTCAGCAATGGTCAGACATTGGTCAGAAATAGTCAGACATTGGTCAGCAATGGTCAGACATTGGTCAGCAATGGTCAGACATTGGTCGGCAATAGTCAGCCGTGGTCAGCAATGGTCAAACGAGGAAGGTTTGTCGATGAAAAGGGGAATTTCATAGCTTGGCACGAAGGATACCCTTTTTATACCATTGGCCAAAGACGTGGACTGGGTGTTCATCTGAACCGCCCTGTTTTTGTAAAAGAGATAAATACAGAGAAGAATGAAGTGGTATTATCCTCTCTCTCTGCCTTGGAAAAAACAGAAATGTGGTTGAAGGACTGGAATATCGTGAACCGCGAACGTATCCTGGGGCATTCTGATATTATCGTGAAGATACGATATCGTAAACAGGAAAACCACTGTACAGTCACCATTACTTCTGACAACAAACTCCACGTACAACTTCATGAACCTTTAACCGCCATTGCGCCTGGGCAAGCCGCAGCATTCTATAAAGACGGTTTGCTACTAGGTGGCGGAATTATAATTGAATCCCGATAATCATCTCAGTGTCCGCAGCGAACACCCCGCATGGTTTCCCGGCTCTTTCGTATCAAGACGATAGAAAAAGAATATTACTGATTCAACGGCAACATCGTCTCAATGTACTCTCTCGTATTACTCAATCTAGGCACTTTGTGTTGTCCCCCTAATTTTCCTCTTTGGGCCATCCAATCATGGAACAATCCCTGGCGGGCAACAATTACTTCTAATGGCTGCAATGCAATATCCTTCCACCGTTTTGCCTCATAGTCAGAATTGACCTCTTTCAGAGTAGCATCCAGTATCGCCGCAAACTTCTCAACAGAATCCGGCATCTTGGCAAATTCTATCAGCCATTGGTGACGGCATTTTGCATTCTCATCCATAAAGACGGGTGCCGCAGAATACTCACAAACCTGTGCTCCTGTTTCTGCGCAAGCCTTGGCCAGTCCCTTTTCAGCATTGTCCACAATCAATTCCTCACCGAAGGCATTGATGAAATGCTTCGTTCTGCCCGTGATAACAAACTTATAAGGATTCTTACTTGTAAACTTCACAGTATCACCGATCATGTATCTCCACAAACCACAGGAAGTGGAAATCACCATTGCGTAATTCTTGTTCAACTCTACCTCTTCAAGGCAATATGCCCGCGGATTTTCCTTGTCCACTTCTTCCAATGGAATGAATTCGTAGAAGATTCCGTAGTCAATCATCAACAACATGGCAGGATCAGAAAGATCGTTCTGCGTACCGAAATATCCTTCGGAAGCATTATAAGTCTCCACATAATGCATCTTCGGCGAATGAATCACCTGTTTATACTGTTCCCGATAAGGAGTGAAAGCCACTCCTCCATGGAAAAACACTTCCAGATTTGGCCATACCTCCTCTAATGTTCTTTTCCCGGTTTTCTCAAGAATTCGTTTGATAAGCACCAGCATCCAGGACGGTACACCGGATAAACTTGTAACATTCACCGGTATAGTACTGTTAGCGATTGCTTCTATTTTTGTTTCCCATTCGCTCATCAAGGCAATTTTCTTGCTTGGCACACGAACGAAATTAATAAGCGGATTTACATTCTGAATTAAAATGGCCGATAAATCTCCGACCAGACTATGATTGGAATTAAGGTTCGGGCTGTGGCTGCCACCTAGAATCAACCCTTTGCCTGAAAAGAAATGACTATCCGGATTGATACGGAAGTAAAGAGCCGCCGCATCTTTGCCCCCTCTGTAATGAATATCCTCTAAAGCTTCCTTGCTGACAGGAAGAAATTTGCTCTTATCGTTAGTCGTACCGGATGATTTGGCAAACCAACGTATTTCCGACGGCCAAAGCAGGTTCTGTTCTCCTGCCCGTAAACGCTCTACGTAAGGCTTTATCTCTTCGTATGTTTGGATGGGCAGGCGTTTTCTGAAATCTTCATAGCTGCGGATAGAGGCATAGTCGTACTTTTTACCCCATTCGGTCCGGGCAGCCTGCTGCACCAAGCGATTCAACACACGGTGTTGAATCTCACTTGCCTGATTGGCATATAGATCTATTTGTTTTAAACGGGAGTCAAAAGTCTTACTAATAATTTTTGTAATATTCATTTCTGCTTTAACATAATAATGTTTAGTCGTGCAAAAGTAATTTATTTATCTTTTTTTTCTATCTTTACGACGGAAATAATCGTTAAAATTGACGAGTTTACCAAAATCCCCGAGTTTTAGACTAAAAAATGCGATAATGAGAATCGGAATCTTAACCTCAGGCGGGGACTGCCCCGGTATTAATGCCACTATTCGTGGTGTGTGTAAGACGGCCATCAATTATTATGGGATGGAAGTGATAGGAATTCACAGTGGCTTTCAGGGTTTGCTGACGAAAGACATCGAGTCTTTTACGGATAAATCGCTGTCCGGTCTGCTGAATCTTGGCGGAACGATGCTGGGAACCTCCCGTGAGAAGCCTTTTAAAAAAGGTGGCGTTATCTCGGATGTTGACAAGCCTGCACTGATTCTTCAGAATATTCAGGAAATGGGGCTGGATTGTGTAGTCTGCGTCGGGGGAAACGGTACACAGAAAACTGCTGCCAAGTTTGCTGCAATGGGAGTAAATATAGTATCAGTCCCAAAAACTATTGACAATGATATCTGGGGGACAGATATCTCTTTCGGATTCGATTCGGCTGTAAGCATCGCCACAGATGCTATCGACCGCTTACACTCCACCGCCAGTTCCCATAAAAGAGTGATGGTAATTGAAGTGATGGGGCATAAAGCAGGTTGGATTGCTTTGTATTCCGGTATGGCAGGTGGGGGGGATGTCATCCTTGTTCCTGAAATCCCTTATAATATAAAGAATATCGGCAACACAATCCTGGAAAGACTGAAAAAAGGCAAACCTTACTCCATAGTGGTAGTAGCCGAGGGAATCCAGACAGACGGGCGCAAGCGTGCTGCAGAATATATCGCTCAGGAGATTGAATATGAAACCGGAATCGAGACTCGTGAGACGGTATTGGGATATATTCAGCGTGGCGGTTCGCCTACTCCTTTCGATCGTAATCTTTCTACCCGTATGGGTGGTCATGCGACGGAACTGATTGCTAACGGGGAATTTGGACGTATGGTAGCCTTGAGGGGAGATAATATTTCATCTGTCTCTCTCGAAGAAGTTGCGGGAAAACTGAAACTGGTTACTGAGGAACACGATCTTGTGATTCAAGGGCGTCGCATGGGAATTTGCTTTGGTTAGATTCCGTAAATGATTATGCCATAGCTGTTTCGCTGTCGGCAGGCAGGCTCTCTTTTGATGTGTTTTCAAGTTCCAGCTCGGAGTCTGTATCCGTTTCGGCTTCAGATTCATCTGTCATTACCGATTGTGATGTTTTTGACTCGTTAATGGTCGTAATGAATACCGGGTCTTTCACTTTCTTGATAGCCATCTGGGCGGCATTCTGCTGAGACTCTTTTTTTGAATATCCGGTACCTGTCCCGGCAGGAAGTCCTTCAATGCGTACTTCTGTCTGGAATACTGGATTGCTGTCTTTATCAAGGAATTGTTCTATCAACTCAAAAGAAACTTCCATCTTACTTTTCTGGCTCCATTCGATTAACTTGGATTTGAAGTTAACCTCCTTACGGGATATTTTATCCAGGTCGATATACCGGTTGATGATTCGTTGCTCCATAAACTGTTTGCAACGTTCATACCCCTGATCCAGATAAATGGCTCCGATAAATGCTTCAAAAGCATTTCCGTACATATAACTGTTGTGAGAAGAAGAGCGGGTAGAATACTTTATGAGTTTATCCAAACCAATCTCGACAGCCAACTTGTTCAGAGTCTCCCGTTGTACAATCTTGGAACGGGTATTTGTCAGAAAACCTTCCCGTTTTCCTTCAAAACGCTTGTATACAATATCTCCCACGATGGCGTCAAGGATGGCGTCACCGAGAAATTCCAGTCGCTCATTATTCAAAGGACGTCCTTTTTCCGAGCGGACAGAAGTTGATTTGTGTAGAAGGGCCTGCTCGTAAAGCCGGATATTACGTGGGTAGAACCCGAGTATCCGGTAAAAACAAAGATAAGACTCTCTGTCCTTGCGGAACAAGAGCCTTATCTTATCTATTTGGTTACGTAACACGATATTACTCAGCGTATTTCTTGAAGATGACGCAGGCGTTGTGACCGCCGAATCCGAATGTATTGGACAGGGCAACATTAACTTCGCGTTTCTGTGCTTTGTTGAACGTGAAGTTAAGGTTATAGTCAATGTTCTCGTCGTTGTCACCTTCTTCATGGTTGATAGTCGGAGGAACAATGCCGTTCTTGATGGCAAGGATACTTGCAATGGATTCTACCGCACCGGCAGCTCCCAGCAAGTGACCTGTCATTGATTTTGTTGAACTGATGTTCAACTCGAACGCATGATCACCGAATACTTCCTTGATTGCTTTTGCTTCTGAAATGTCACCAACCGGAGTAGATGTACCGTGTACATTGATATAATCTACTTCTTTCGGATCCATTTCCGCATCTTCCAGTGCATTTCTCATCACCAATTTCGCTCCCAGGCCTTCCGGATGAGAAGCTGTCAGGTGATGTGCATCTGCAGACATACCTACACCGGCAATTTCTGCATAGATTTTTGCACCGCGAGCTTTAGCGTGTTCCAGTTCTTCCAAGATCAGGCAACCGCCACCTTCGCCCATAATGAAACCATCACGGCTTGCGCTAAACGGACGTGAAGCTTTGGAAGCTTCGTCGTTGCGTGTTGACAGTGCGTGCATAGCGTTGAAACCGCCCACACCTGCCGGGAAGATAGCTGCTTCCGAACCACCGGATACAATTACGTTTGCTTTACCCAGACGAATCAGGTTGAAAGCATCTGCAATAGCGTTGGTTGAAGTAGCACATGCTGAACAAGTCGCATAGTTAGGACCATGGAAACCATACATAATAGAAATCTGTCCGGCTGCAATATCCGAGATCATCTTTGGAATGAAGAACGGATTAAACTTCGGACCCATTTCCTGACGAGTGTAGTAATTACCTACCTCTTCTTCAAATGTATGTATACCACCAATACCGGCGCCGAAAATAACACCGATTTTGTTCAAGTCTTCTTTCTCGACGTCAAGACCGGAGTCTTCTACCGCTTCTTTGGCAACGGCGATGGCATACTGAGTGTATAGGTCCATCTTTCTTGCTTCCTTGCGGTCGATGTATTTTGTTGCCTCGAAGTTTTTCACTTCGCATGCGAATTGGGTCTTGAATTGCGACGCATCAAAATGAGTAATAGGCCCTGCTCCACTAACCCCGTTCACAAGGTTTTCCCAAAATTCGGGAACGCTGTTGCCAACGGGAGTAATGGCGCCAAGACCTGTTACTACCACTCTTTTTAATTCCATATTGATGAAATCGAATTACTTAGCGTGTTCTTCGATATAAGATACAGCATCACCTACAGTACCAATCTTTTCTGCTTGGTCATCAGGAATAGAGATACCGAATTCTTTTTCGAATTCCATGATAAGTTCTACAGTGTCAAGAGAATCTGCTCCCAGGTCGTTAGTGAAGCTTGCTTCGGTTGTAACTTCTGATTCTTCAACGCCTAATTTATCAACGATAATAGCTTTTACTCTTGATGCAATTTCAGACATAACTTTAAGTTTTTAATTAATAATTAGTTTTATTTCTTTAAATTTGCGGTGCAAAGGAATGAATATTTATCGTTTTGCGCAAATATTTGACTAAATAAATGCAGTGTTTTGCACATTTTTCACTGTTTTGTGCATTGAAATCGAGAGTTATGAAGAAAAACATCGCAATTTTTGCTTCCGGTTCCGGATCTAATGCCGAGAATATTATCCGGTATTTCCAGAAGAGCGGTTCCGCTCAGGTTTCGTTGGTGCTTTCTAATAAAAGTGATGCCTATGTTTTAGAACGTGCGCATCGCCTGAGAGTGCCCTGTAACGTGTTCCCAAAGGAAGATTGGATAGCCGGAGACGAAATTCTGGCTGTTTTGCAGGAGGCTCGCATTGATTTTATCGTGCTGGCAGGCTTTCTGTTTCGTGTGCCCGATCTGCTTTTGCATGCTTATCCTTATAAAATTATAAATATACATCCGGCTCTTCTGCCTAAGTATGGTGGAAAGGGAATGTATGGCGACCGTGTTCATCAGGCAGTGGTAACCGCTGGTGAAAAAGAGAGCGGTATCACTATACATTATATTAATGAGCATTATGATGAAGGGGACACAATATTTCAGGTAACTTGTCCCGTACTTCCGACAGATTCTCCTGATGATGTTGCTAAGAAAGTGCATGCATTGGAATATGAACACTTTCCTTTGGTCATAGAAAAACTGTTGAATGAGAAATAAAGATAAGGTAAGAGGAAAATAAGGTGCTGCTTATTCCTTATACTTAATAGTATATGCTTTTTCCTCTCTTCTTAACGGATAATCTCCACGCAAAGTCTCAAACAGTTCCGGGTGGGCTTTCAATCGCTTGCTGTCTTCGACGGGATTATATATTTGGAGGATGGCGTCTTCGTGACTTTTTGCTTGAATAATAGGAAAAGCGGGTGCCGGCGCTTTGATTTCGTAATCTCCATCTATTTGGAAGAAGTTGCAAATAGCGTCTAGTGACATACGTGTAGCATTAGCCTTTCCGTCAGCAGAGTAACCGGCGATATGGGGAGTGCCGATAATAACTTTCTCCAGCAGTTCTCGATTGATTTCAGGTTCGTGTTCCCATACATCAATAATGGCGTCCGAAATAGCCTGACTGTTCAAAGCATTTAAAAGGGCATTCGTTTCGATAACTTCTCCCCGGGAAGTATTAATGATGAGAGGTTTTCGTTTTAGCGAACGAAAGAAGTTCTCATCTGCCAAATGGAACGTTTTATATTTCCCTTCCTTATATAAAGGTACGTGAAAAGTGATGATGTCACATTCTTTCGCTATTTTATCCAAAGAAGAGAAATTTCCTTTTCCTTCTTTTTCTTCTCGCGGTAAGTCATTCAATAGGACGCGCATGCCAAAGTTTTGTGCCACTTTAGCCACCTTGCTTCCTACATTACCTACGCCTATAATCCCGATCGTCAGTTCATCCAGTCTTTTATTCCTGACAGACTTCCATACAAGAAATGATGATTGTATATATTGGGCGACAGAAGCCGAGTTGCATCCCGGGGCATTCGTCCATTCGATGCCTGCCCGCTTGCAATACTCCGTATCGATATGGTCGAAACCAATGGTTGCTGTGGCTATAAACTTTACCCGGCTATCCTCTAGTAATTCCCGGTTGCAATGCGTGCGGGTGCGGACAATCAGCGCATCTGCGTTCCGTACCAGTTCTGGCGTGAAATCCTTTCCCGGAGCATAGATTACCTCGTCGGCTATTCTCTGAAGCGCCTCTTTTATATAAGGTATTTTATTATCTATAATAATTTTCATATACAATTCATCTTTAATACCCACAAAGGTAACAAATAAAAAAGTAAGAAACGGTTGCTTGTCTGAAAAATATTACATAGATTTGCCCTAGTATATATCTATAAGCTAGTTAAGATTATGACATTTAGTAACCTTTGCAACGAGATTTTTTGGAAATCGACAACAGATTACCATGTAACGGATAGTGTAGATGCTCCGATGAACAATCCTTACGAGTTGAAAACTATTGAGTATTATTTATATCTAAAGAACTGGATTGATGCTGTGCAATGGCATTTTGAGGATATTATCCGTGACCCGCAGATTGATCCGGTAGAAGCATTGACTTTGAAAAGAAGAATTGATAAGTCCAATCAGGATCGTACAGACTTGGTGGAATTAATTGATAGCTACTTCTTAGACAAATACAAAGAAGTAAAACCTCTTTCTGACGCAACGATCAATACAGAAAGTCCTGCGTGGGCTATTGACCGTTTGTCGATTCTTGCATTGAAAATTTACCACATGCAGCAGGAAGTGGAACGTACGGATACTACCGAGGAACATCGTACACAGTGTCAAGTTAAACTGAATATTCTGTTGGAGCAGCAGAAAGACCTTTCTTCTGCTATCGATCAGTTATTGGCTGATATTGAAGCTGGTAGAAAGTATATGAAAGTATATAAACAGATGAAGATGTATAACGACCCGGCGTTAAATCCGGTGCTTTATGCTAAAAAATAACGAATGGCGCGTATTCTCATTATTCGTTTTTCAGCTCTTGGCGATGTAGCCATGACAATACCAGTCATACATTCGTTGGCTGTACAATACCCACAGCACGAAATAACAGTGTTAAGTCGTGCTGTATGGCAGCCGCTTTTTCAGGGGCTGCCTGCGAATGTGGGTTTTGTCGGAGCTGATTTAACAGGCAAACACAAGGGATTTTGGGGCTTGAATAGCCTCTATTCGGAGTTGAAAGCGATGCATTTTGATTACATAGCAGATTTTCATCATGTGCTTCGTTCCAAATATTTATGCCTGCGATTCCGTCTTGCCAATAAACCAGTAGCTTCCATTTGTAAAGGAAGGACCGGTAAAAAGAAACTGATTCGTCGTCACGATAAGGTGATGGAGAATCAGAAGAGCTCTTTTCGCCGTTATGCCGATGTGCTTGAGAAGTTAGGTTTACCGGTTTTATTAAATTTCTCTTCTATTTATGGCGAAGGGAAAGGCAACTTCGCGGAGATAGAGGCTGTCACAGGACCTAAGGAAGATCAGAAATGGATTGGTATAGCCCCATTTGCCAAACACATAGGTAAGATTTATCCGTTAGAGTTACAGGAGCAAGTTATAGCACATTTTGCGGCTAATCCTAAAGTGAAAGTTTTCCTTTTTGGAGGTGGTAAAAGCGAACAGGAGGTGTTTGACACATGGATTGCTAAATATCCTACGGTGGTTTCCATGATAGGTAAGTTGAATATGCGTACCGAATTGAATCTGATGAGTCATTTGGATGTGATGTTGTCGATGGATTCTGCCAATATGCATCTGGCCTCCTTGGTCAATATTCCGGTTGTTTCTATTTGGGGGGCTACTCATCCTTATGCAGGATTTATGGGATGGAAGCAACTTCCTGTCAATACGGTGCAACTTGATTTAAAATGCCGTCCCTGTTCTGTATATGGACAGAAGTCTTGCTGGAGAGGAGATTATGCATGTTTGTGGAAGATTGATCCAAAGCAGGTTGTCGCAAAGATTGAGGGAATTATAAATTAAGTACTGAATGTTGATTGATTCGGCATTGGTATGTAGATAGAAAATGATAAGATAATATAAATTACTAAAAGGAATAGAATAATTGCTATGAGAAAACTCTATCAATCTTTTCTCGTTTTTTTACAGAAACCTTTTTTGACAGATTATCGTACATTGTTTGCTTTATGGATGCTACTTCCTGTGATAGCTACTTTAACGAAGTTCAAGAGTTATAATAATTTTCTGATATTCAGATATGTATTTTGGCATACTATTGATCATACATCTTTATATACAAGTTATGAACAATATTATGATACCAATCATTACGGGCCATTTTTTAGTTTAGTGATTGCGCCTTTTGCTATATTTCCAGAATATTTTGGATTATTATTATGGGAAATAGCACTAGCTTTGGCTTTGTTTTATTCTATACGTAAGTTACCTCTTTCTGATAAGAAACTTATATTTATTTATTGGTTCTGTGCCCACGAGTTGTTGACCGCTCTTTTTATGTCTCAATTTAATATTGCTATTGCTGCCATTATTTTGGTAACATTCTATTGTATAGAAAAAGAGAAAGATATATGGGCAGCTTTTTGGATTATGTTTGGAACCTTTGTGAAACTATATGGAGTGGTCGGGTTAGCATTTTTCTTTTTCTCAAAGCATAAAGGAAAATTTATTTTCTATTTGTTCGTTTGGGCTATAGTTATGTTTATAGCCCCAATGGTCATAAGTAGTCCGGATTATATCATTTCCCAATACTGGGAGTGGTGGGAGAGTCTGATAAGCAAGAATGCTGATAATGCTTTTGCATATAGTCAGAATATTTCTTTGCTTGGCATGGTTCGTAAGATTTCACAATGTACGTCCTATTCCGATCTTTTAATAATTATTCCGGGATTATTTATTTTGGGTTTGCCTTATCTTCGATTCAAACAATTTAAATATAAAGCTTTCCGTTTTACATTGTTGGCATCGGTTATGATGTTTGTAGTACTTTTTAGTACAGGCAGTGAATCCAGTACATATATTATTCCTTTTGTTGGTGTAGCTATATGGTATATAGTTGCACCTTGGAAACGCTCTAAATGGGATATTGCATTGATGGTGTTTGCATTTATTTTGACTAGTATGTCTCCGTCAGATCTTTTCCCTTCATTTATTCGAAAGCAATATGTTGTGCCTTATGCACTGAAAGCATTGCCATGTGTCCTCATTTGGTTTAAACTTTCATATGAGATGTGTAGAAATGATTATTCTCCACAGTCAGTCATAAACGAATAATAACTATTGTATAAGATATAAATTATCACTAGTATCGTAACCATTCTATTTTCCGCCTTGACACACATCGCAACCTAGCATATCTTTGGGTCATAACCAATTAACAACAATGATTATGGCAAAAGAAAAAGTAAACTACCAGGAGGTACATGACCTCTACCAGTTATGTAGCGTTACCAAGGACCTTCGCGAGTTCTGTGCGGATTATGGAGTGAATTACGATAAGTTCATGAACTGGCAGCGTCACCAGCTGTGGAGCGAAAAGTTGGGGAAGACGGTCCAGGTGGAACAGCCCAAGGCAGCCAAGGTGCAGATAACCGGCAAGCCCTGCAACAGTCCAACCGTGAAAATGGAAGTGAAACAGCCCGAAGGTGAAGCTCCGATAAGATGGGTGAAGCTGCAACTGGTATCCGGTGCTACCCTTTTCCTGAGAAACACCACAGTACTTGACCTGTGCCTACTGCTCAACAAAATGATAGGATGACATGCTGGGACTGAGTGCCAACCTGAACTATTACCTGTTCAACGGTAATGTGGATCTGTGGAAAGCATCGTAGTCGACAGGATGTATGTAAACCCTAAAGATGAATAATAAGAAGTTGATACCCAATGTAATAATGTAAAAATAGCCGATAAAAAACTTGCGTAACTGCCTGATTTTTCGTACCTTTATATCATGATTGATGAAAGGGCATACGAGTTACTTTGCTGCCAGTTGGGGCTGGCGAATGAGGAAAAGGCAGGGCTTCGCAAACAGGTAAACGAACTGATTGCGAGGCTTAAGGCTATTGAAGAATCCAATAAGGAGAACTCCAAGGCTCTGGTTAATACTGTCAATGAATTATCCGTAACAGTCGAGAACTATCGAAAAGAAATGGAGCTTATGAGAAAGCAGCTTGAAGCAAAAGACGAGGTGAACCGGATGCTGGCAAACGAGATATCCAATCTCAGGCTTCAGCTTGAGGACAGCAGGAAACACCGTTTCGGTCGTACATCCGAGCAAATTGGCTAACGAACTGATGAGAAAGGCTGTCAATTATACGTTAAACCAGTGGAAGTCCCTGAGAAATATCCTCAAGGACGGTGCAGCGGAAATATCGAACAACCTCTGTGAACAAAGGATGAAACCGGTAAAGCTGTTGCTCAAGAACTGTATGAACATAGGCAGTGAGGATGCGGCAGAAAACTCGGCATTCATCTTCTCTCTGATAGAAAGTTGCAAGCTTAATGGCATAGATCCTCAGGATTACCAGAAGCACCTGTTCGAATGTATTCTTCATGGTAAGGACTGCTATATGTTTAATAATCAGAGATATGTTGTTGGCAGTAGAAATGCCAGATTGGTGGCGGAAGCGTTCATATTATAGTCTTTTTATAATTGGTTCTTTTTTAGTTTCAATATTATAGGATTTAGCCTCTTATATACTTCTTCCGGAGTAATTGAATCGAAGCACTGCTCATAAGTCATTTCAGCTTGCTTTTGTTGTGGTAAGATATCATCGGCACTTATTCCTTCTGCAAAAGTTGAGTTGTTTGGCAACCACATTGACTTGGAAGCACTTGGAGAGAAAATAGAAAAAGACGGGATGCCTAAGGCTTGGATTATATGTCGGGCTCCGCCTTCATTTCCAAAATAGAAAGTACTGTTAGCCGCAAGTGCCGCTAATTGGCGTAATGAAGAAGCTTGAATGTTTATTTTTATATTATCAGGGCATCCTAATGCATTGTATATGTTTTTGGCATCTTCTTCTTCATGTCCTGGTGCATAATTGAATATCATTTGAATATCATTATGCTCTTTTAGTATTCTTCGCAGTATATCCAACATAAACTTTTGATTCCACTTTTTATACGCAAGCTTTGTGGTTACTCCAATCAAGAAAATAGGGCGGCTGAAATCAATCCCTTTATTAATCATATATTCCCGAAATTCTTCTTTTTCTGTATCTGTGATATATAATTTGAAATCCTTGGTATATGTAATGGGAGCAATTGTTTCTAATGGTGTGGCAAGTAGTAAATCTCGTTGTACCATATCAATATTCAGACTCTTGTTATAAGTATCTATAGGATAATTTAATAAAAATCGTGTGTATCCTTTTATTCGCCCGATCCGAAAGGGAGTATGTAGAGAAAATAAAGAAAAAAGAAGGGTGCGGATGGTAGAGCGCATGTCGATAATAACATCATATTGATTTTGATGTACAACTTGCCATACTTTTTTTATATAGACATGAAATGGCTTATTCTCATTTTTGTCAAACGTAAAGATTTTGTCAATGTCAGGATGCCCCTCATAGAGTGGGGCGATGTTTTTGTTAACTACAAAATGTACTTCTGCGGTAGGAAAGCTTCTTTTAAGAGTGCTACACAATGCGATAGCTAATATAGAGTCTCCTATTTGCCTGAACCGAATGACTAATATTTTTCTGATTGGTTTCATTCTTACATGTCTTGATGTTTTTTTACTATGCAAACATAGCAAAAAAAAAGATTTAAATTTAAATCTGCTTGAAAAGAAACAGGAAAACTAGTACAGTTAACACAGAAGAGATAAATGCAAAAAGGAGGGGTTAACAAAACTTTGTGATAAAAGAGAAAAATATAGTAAGAATGTGCTCTAATTTCTTTATCTTTGCTCAATCTTTGTAATTAGTATTATAAAAAGAGTGTAATGAGAGTTATCGTCAACCCTAAATATGAAAACTTACGGAAAGAAATAGAATGTATCCCTGACTCCTTTGGAGATAAGGGCGATATTGTTTACAATGACCGTAACGTATTGAAACGTATCGATTTACATGGGGTTGATATAGTGGTAAAGAGTTTTAAGAAACCTCATATAATAAACCGTATAGTCTACTCTTTCTTTCGTCGCTCAAAGGCTGAACGGTCTTTTATATATTCAATGGCTGTGCAGGAGCATGGCTTCGATGTGCCGGAACCGATTGCAATGATTGAAAAATTCCATCGTGGTCTCTTGTCTGAAAGCTATTACATCTGTGGTTATGATGCCGGCAAAACAGTACGTGATCTGATGGATGGAGAGGTTAAGGGCAACGAAGATAAGCTTTCTGCTTTTGCACACTATACTGTTTTGTTACATCAGGCTGGCATTCTTCATTTGGATTATTCACCGGGGAATATACTTATCCATCAAGGTAGCAATGGGGAATATACTTTCTCTTTAGTTGATGTGAATCGCATGCAATTACTTCCTGAGATTGATTGTGATACGGTATGCCGGAATATGTGTCGGTTATGTATTTCCCGAGAAGTATTGTCCTATATAATGAGAGAATATGCTGCATTGCGTGAATGGAATCGTGAAGAAACGGTGAAGTTGGCACTTCATTATAGCGATCAGTTCTTTACTAACTATATCTATCGTCGGGCAGCTAAAAGGGATGAATCAAAACGTATTGTTTCACATGTAGTTTTATTCCGTCTTTATCGCGCAACACGAAGATTGTTTTATTGGGAGCGCCACATTTCCTCCCTTCTATTGAAAGAGGAAAGCCGGATATATCATAAATATTTGTATAAATACGATTATTGTAATTTACTTGCTCCTGATTATCAGCTATAAACGTTTTTAAAGTTATAGCACGTGCTATTTTAAAAGCTGCTTGTAGATATTAATGATTTTTTCCGCTTGTTTTCTTTCAGAGAATCGTTTGGCATAAACAACCCCTTTCTCAATCATCTCTTTTCGTTTCTCCGAATTGGAATAAATATGTTTGAAGGCGTTAGCAAGTTCTTTGCTGTCGTCGGGATCTACATAAATAGAATCAGGGCCTCCTGCTTCTTCCAGACATGAACCAGTGGCGGCAACAACAGGAACTCCTGAGTTTAGTGCTTCTATGATAGGGATGCCGAAACCTTCAAATCGTGAGGGATATACAAATATCTCTGCTGATTGGTAAAAAGCCGGTAGATCATTAAAGGGGACATCGCTTAAAATATGTACCCTATCATCAATCCCATGTTCACTTGCAAACTCTTCAATTTTCTTTGTATATTTGGTTCTCTTTCCTATAATTACGATATGGATATGTTTGGGAAGCATAGTTATTGCCTGTACAGCCAAAAGAATGTTTTTTCTTTCTTCGATGCTTCCGACGTTAAGTATATAATGTTCGGGCAATCGATATTTTTCCCGAATATCCCTTTTCTTTTCTTCGTTTACAGGAAGAGTAAAAGAAGTGTCGCAACCCTGATAAACGACTTCTATTTTGTTAGGTGGTATATTGAAATATTGTATGATGTCTCGTTTGGTGCATTCGCTTATAGCGATAATCTGTTCCGAATTCTCGCAGGCCTTCTTGAATTTATATTTGTATATTTCCCTGTCAATGAAATTGTAGTACTTTGGAAATCTAAGGAATATTAGGTCATGAACAGTAACAATGCTTTTTATAGGACTTTTGTGAATGTTTAATGGCAGCTCGTTACTCAGTCCATGGAATATATCGATTTTCTCTTTTTGTAATTGTTGGGTGATTCCCCATATGCGCCATAGTGCATTAAATCTCTTCCAAAAAGTTATAGTTGGAAAACACAGATGTAACTGATTGTGTTGTTTGATTAGCACATCCAGTCTTTTGTTTTCCTGTTTTCTAGGAGTATATAAGATATAATCATTATTGGGATAGTAACGGCATAGTATATCTGCGACATAACGGCTGTAGTTGCCTAAGCCGGTGAAATTCTGTACTGCGCGTTTCCCATCAAACCCTATCTTCATTGCTTCTTTTTGCTTATTCCATTTTCACACCAAACAAGTCTCTTTTTTCTGGTTTCGTTTAAAATTTTTTTGTTGTTATGTAGATTATCAGTTTTGGATAATTTATGATGTAGATGGAATGCAATGCCCGCAAATTTAATAGTACGTTTATGTATTCCGCTGTTCATAAGTCGACATACTAATTCATGGTCTTCACTTCCCCATCCGGTGATGGTTTCATTATACCCATTAACTTTTAATAGGTCTTCTCTCCAAAAAGCCATGTTGCATCCTCTGGAATAGGTTATGTCCCATTGACGGTAGTACTGTAATAATGGAGCCAAAGCTGGTAGGTGAATGCCGTTGATCGTATTCTTCGTTCCTTTGTTGCGGATTGATACAATGCATTTTTTTTCAGCTAACATTTGGTTAGTCAATACCTCACCGATTAAAACGCGGCTTCCGGTTACAAAGCTTCCTTTCTTGGCGAAGCAGACATGATCTTTGACGAAATCTTTGTGTAAGACGATATCTCCGTCAATTTGTATAATATATTCTTTAGATGCTTTCGCAATAGCTTTGTTGCGGATAGAGGCCAGTCTGAAGCCTAAATCCTCATGCCAAACATGAATAATGGGGACTTCGGAAGAAGCTGCCAATTGATGAATTAGCTCTCTTGTGTCTTCTTTAGAACCATCATCAGCAATGATAATTTCATCAGGAAGGAGAGATTGACGTAGCACGCTTTTAACGCATAATTCTAATGCGTCGCTTCTATTATAGGTGGATATAATCAGCGATGTGCTTATGTTGCTCGCCATTGGTTTATTCATATAATTATTACTAAGTTAGTTAAATAGTTAAGGGGGCTTGCACTAAAATTTTACAAATATATATATTTTATTTGGTTGTGACAAGCGTTAAAGGCTTTTTTCAAGGTAGTTGTATTAAATTGTTTGATTTTTTTCGTTCTGGAATTAATAAGTCTACATATAGGTTCGTTATCTTTGTGCTCTTGGCAAGTCACCTATTCATTATAACCATTGGCTTGTATAAATTTTCTTTCTGAAAGGCCATATTGCATCTTCTTGCATGTAAAATATCATTGTGGTGATACTTCTCTTGTAAATAGCTAAAAATAAAAAATGTTTCCTTGTATTTTTAAGAGATATAAGATTGCAAATTTTGTAAATGAAAATAGTATTTCCAAAGGAGCTTTTATAGTATACTACTTGTTGATAATTTTTTTCTTGTCTAACTTTTTCTTTTTTTTATATTTATGACTTTTAATTCGATACTGAATGCTAAAAGGAAGCTTTAGGAATAAAAAACGTTTTATAGATTTGAATGTTAGTCGGGTTTCTAAAATAGGAGGGATGCAGTTTTGGGAGAGCCTTGCTAATCCTTTTATTAAGTCACTCCTTTTTATGTTCGAGTACATTGCTGGTAGGTATCGATGATAAATTTCAAATAAATAATATAAGTTTATTGCTTTTTGAAGATGTTTGCTAAGGTTGTTGTCTGCTTGTATCAATCTCCTGATTTCACTAAAAACTATGGTAAGATCATTTAGATGCTTTAAGGTGTAGCCTTGTCCTATATTTGTAATAGAGTCTTCTCTCTTACAATTATAAAGATAAGTTGTTCGGTTGGTTAGGCTAAATGACCTGGTATTTAAAGCGAGCATGGCATGCATTACTATGTCTTCGTGGTACACGTGTTCCAAAAAATGAATATGAAATTCTTTTAGAAAAGAAAGATTGTATAATTTATTCCATGTAGTTACCCATATATCATTTTTTTCCTCATAAAAGTATTGAGCCATACATAATTTACCCTTTCGTGTTATATTAGGGTAATTAGTGATTTTGAGTGAATTCTCATTCTCATCAATTTGATTGATTCCAGCTGCTACAAAGTCTACTTTCTCTTGTGAAATAATATTATATAAAGTTTCAATGCAATCAGGGACAATAGCGTCGTCGCTATCCATAAAGTATAGATATTTTCCTTGAGCGGATTCAATTGCTGTGTTTCTCGTTCCTCCCAAACCGAGATTTTTTTTATGTGTAATTATACGGATGCAGTTACCTCTAGGATGTGTGCTTTTAAGTTGGTGGACTATATTCATGCTGTTATCATGTCCTAAATCGTCTACTATCAAAATTTCTAAGTCTTGATAGGTTTGATTTAATGCAGATAACAAGGCGCGTTCAATGTATTTTTCTACATTATAAATAGGCATTGAAAGAGTTATTAAGCACATACTTTTCTTTAATCATTATAACACAATAATATTAGTTGATTACAAAGTTACTTTAATATTTGTAATGGTGAAAGTTATTTCGTTTTTTATTGATTTCTTATCCCGAGCTTGCTATATAGAAAAGAATAGTTTCATTAGAATAAAACTTTGAATTATTTTCATTACCTTTGTTCAAAATATTATGTTTGTCTAAATAATGATATTAGTGTGAATTCGGCAATTCCTCTATTGTTTAAGACTATTGTTATTTAATTTAAAATTTGATAATTATGATATATGTTATTTGTTATGATTGGGCTTCAACATCTGGCAATCATACAGGAATGAGGTATCTTTATGAATATATTCAAAGAAGCAATCCTGAATTGTATAAAATGTATACTTTCAATATGGGTGGACGTTTTTTGGATAAGGGAAAAAGGGGGAAGAAAATCTCTGTGTTTTTGACAGCACTTAAATTAGCAATGGCATATAAATCAGGAGATAAATTTATTCTTACTGAATATTTACATAGAGATTCGTATCAAATATTATTTGCAAAAATAATACGCTTTATATGTCCTAAAGCACCTATATATGCTATGGTGCATCTTGTTCCGGAGAAATTGGAAGGGCAATATTCGAAAGCACAAATAAAGAAGAGTTCACGATTTGTTACAGAAATTGTAACATTAGGAAGTAGTTTGACATGCTATCTGAATAGTTTGGGAATAGAGAATGTTTATACTTCCTTT
Organism: Bacteroides acidifaciens; assembly: GCF_024623065.1. Lineage (GTDB taxonomy): Bacteria > Bacteroidota > Bacteroidia > Bacteroidales > Bacteroidaceae > Bacteroides > Bacteroides acidifaciens. Next base: position 45,017 of record NZ_JANJZR010000001.1, on the reverse strand, counting down.
CATTATGTCGATAATAATTATTATACTCCTTCTGCAAATCTTTGTAACAGAGATGATGATGTTAAGGTAATAGTAATGGGTGCCTTGGCACGTGACTTTGAGCAGATCGCTTATATTGTTTCAAAACTTCCGCAAATTCGTTTTTATATATGCAAAGGGCGGGAGAAAATTGATTATTTGTTTTCAGGTTTTAAGAATGCAACATTGGTGGGATATGTTCCTGAGGCGGAATTAAAGCATTATATGAATGATTCTGATATTTCATTAAATGTAATGAAGGATACTATTGGAAGTAATGTAATTTGTACTTCGATGGCGACTGGATTGGCGATGGTGGTTAGTGATGTTGGATCTATACGTGACTATTGCGATGAGACCAACGCATGTTTCTGTTCTTCTCCCGATGATTTTATAAAGAATATTATGATCTTAGCAAATGATCGAGAGCTGCTCAATTCGTTAAAGAAAATGTCTTTGAAAAAGGCACAGCAGTTTTCTATCGATAATTATTGTGCTAGCTTGTCATCTTTATTGAAATAATTGAAGAGTATAGTCGCTTGCTGTTATGATAGCAAATGATTTATATTTTAAATGCCCTTATTTGCTTGATTTATATTTTTGGTGTCATTTGTTTCGGATATCGCATATTAGTAATTTTATAAGGTGCTTATAGAATCCTATAGCCTTACGTTTTTTGGAAGAGTATTTGTTTTGCATCTCTGGTACACTTTTATAGTAACTCTCTGCGAGGCGGGGAGAAAAGAAATAATGTGCATCACGAATTAAATTTCGTACGTTGAAAAGCTCCCAATAAAGAATTTTATAATGCTTTGCATGAGGTAATAAACGAATTAGCGTGTATAGTGTGGGTATATAATCAGTGTGTTCTGCGTATATACACTTACGTAATAAGCGAAGTTTTTCTTCTTCGATAAAAGAAAATACATCTTTATTGTTTAAAAGATGGAGACTGTTGGCGTAATTTGTGATTTCTGTTAATATGATTTTGTACATTTGAAAGTCTTTTTCAAATGTGAGGGTAGATGTTATTGATTTTTTTTGAATTTTGTAAATATAGGTTGTTTGTTTTATTATGTCTATTATTTCAGCTTTACATGCGCATTGAAAACTCCAGAGACAGTCTTCGTGTATTAAATTATTTTTGAAGTATAGATTGTTTTTAACAATAAACTCTTTTCTAACTAATTTGTTCCATGCCATCACATAAAACTTTTCTTGCATATATGCTTGAATTATTTTTGAGTTCCCTTTAATGATAGATGTCCCAAGTTCAAGAGGAGGAAAAAAGTCTGAAGAACCTTGTACTATATAATCGCCGATTACTATATCAGCACATGATATCTTGGCTCTGTTAGATAAAGTTTCAATACAGTCCGTGGAAATTTCATCGTCACTGTCCAAGAAATATAGATACTCTCCCCTGCTGTTTTTGATTCCTGTATTACGTGCGGAAGACAAACCTTTATTCTCGGCATGTTCTATTATCTTGATTGGAAATGATGGCGCTTCTTTTTGTAGTACATCTTTTATAATAGATATGCTTTCGTCTGTTGTCTTGTCGTTGATAATAATAATTTCTATATTTTTATATGTTTGATTGAGAACCGAGTGCAAGCAACTTTTTATAAAAGGTGCTACGTTATAGACCGGGATGATAATAGAGATAAATGGCTTCATTTAATAAAAGTTGATATAGTGAAATTAGCGATTGATTTATTTGTTAGGCTCGTTTAATATCTGTTTGTAGATGTCGAATCTTTGTTCGAGCATGTTTGAAGGATTGTATATATCTTTCATTTTACTTTTAGCTTGCTTTACTAGTTTCTCTTGTAACTCAGTATTTTGAGAGAGAGTAATAATAGCATCTGCAAACTCTGTAGCACTATCAGCTTTTAAATATTCTTCTTTATCGAGAAGGTCAATTCCTTCAACTCCTTTTGTAGTGGTTATAAATGGAATATCTGCCGAAACAGCTTCTAAGATTTTCATTCTCATCCCACTACCTATACGAATGGGAACGAGCGCAATACTTCCTTTAAGAAAGGATGGTAAGTCTTTTATATACCCAACTGCTTCCATTTCTGGACAACTATGTTGAAGCTCCTTTATGTGGGTTTTCCATTTACCTACTACCTGTAAAGTGAAAGTAAAATTTTGTTTACGTAAGTATGGTGCAATTTCCTTGCAGAACCAAATGAGAGCATCTAGATTTGGATAATGGGTTTCACTTCCTACAAATGTCAATCTGTTGCTTGTACAAGGTATGAATTGAGGCGGTGTATCCATATCTGTTTGTATTACTGCAGGAGAAGTGTAAATGCGATTATTTTGCCCTAAAAACTTAGTTAGAATTTGTCGGTCAATCTCGGTTAAAGTAATTATGTGCTTGTAATGTTGTAAGGCAAACCGTTCAAAGTCTTTTGCGATATGATATATAAATTGGTCGCTCTTAGTGATTCTTGGAAACAGTTGCATTTCATTTTCATTTCGAATATATCTAATTTCATGATGTACAAAAATTGTTTGTGTATTGGAGGGAAGTAAGTATCCTAAGGAGATTAATTTATAAAACTCAACTTGAATGATGTCAAAGCCGTATGTAGCAACTTCTGTGACATACTTTATATAATCTACATCTAATTCTTTGAATATAGAGGTTGATAGTGTAGATTCTTGACGTATAAAACCGGGCGTAAAAACAATGTTTTCAGGAATAATTTGACGTCTTATTTTTCGTTCTATAGATTGTTTTGTCTTAATGAGCCATTTGTAGTAGAATGGATGGTGTACTTTAGGTTGCTTATCATCTTTTTTTGTAAATACAAAAAAAGTTACGTTATCCCATATTTCTTTTAATTTGCTTATGTCGTATGCTTCTGAAGCGTATTGCACTTGTAGCAAAATAGATACATCCATTTTATGGCGGAGGTAATCTACCATATTGAAGAAAGCTTGATTTCCTCCTGAATTCAGGGGGAATGGTATATACGGAATGATAAATAGTATTTTCATTTTTTTGATATTATTTTTTTCCAAATATGATGAATTAAAACTTGCAAAGATACATTTGGTGTGAGTTTTCTTAGAGCATTGCATAAATGTAAAAGGTCATGTACACTAAAATCATTCTTTAATGAATGATGTAAGAATTTATGTATATAACATTTGATTGCTTTTTTGAATTTCTTTTCGTTAAGATGAGAATGATAGTTTATGCCGATCCATTCAATGAAAAGTATTGTTGCACTAATCTTCTCTTTATTGAAATGAGTGGAGTTTGATATATTTTCTCCTTCGGCATTTCTCCAACTGACGGGATTGCCAGGTAAAGAAATTATTCCTCCTGTAAATTCTGCAAATTTAGCCCATGTTGCATCATCGGTGCACCAAGCCAGAGGGAATTTTATAAATCCTCCTGTTTGTTCCCATACTGTTCGACTAAATACATACTCACAGGCAGCAGAACTAATTTTTCCAGATAATTTATCTAATAAGAATTCATATCCAGAAATTAAATCGGTTTTAAAAGGAGGATTTTTATACTTAAGTTTACCATACTCGTCAACTACTTCTAAAGGGAAACGGAATATATATTTTCCACCAGAATGTTTTTGTAAAGCTTGAATTACACGTGCTACTCCGTCAAAGGGCATTAAGTCGTCATCTGAAAAAAGCCATATAAATTCTTCTTCTGACAATAATATACATCGTTCCCAATGGCCGGGTAGGTCTTTCTTACCCATATTTTGTTCAAAACGATGATATATGATGTCAAATTTGTTTTTGTATTGATCTACTATGGTCTCTAATTGGTAGGGACTTGCATCATCACCTATGTATACGGTAAAGTCGTGGTTGTTTTGTTTAGCGATGGAATCAAGTGTTTCTCGCAAAAAACGTGGTTTATAAGCTGGTATGATAATTGCTAATTTCTTCATTTTTATTGCTATCAATTAAGTTTTGCAAATATACACACTAAGTTTGTTTAAATATTGTATTTGCAGACTTTTGTGATGGAAAACTGTACTGGCATGTTGCTGATTGCAAAATAAACTGTAGAATTTTTCTTTTTTAGGTTCTTAGATTAGGTAGAGTAGCACAACATTGTGAATATATTATCAATGAAAGATTTGGCTTTTAACCAACACTCGTTTTTGATAATTATAATCTCAAGGTCCAGACGCAGAATAATATATTTCAGACAATGCACGGAAACTCTTGGGCTTATCTTTATGCTTGTTACAATTCATGGTATTAAAGATACGCAATAAATCGTAAGTCTAATCTGTTTTAACTTTATTTTGTTTGGACCAGTGAGTCAATGTTTTAATATGTTCCAAATAATATAGCTCCTCTTTGGACATGTTGTCGTTGTTAATATACCAAGGTAAGTGTCTCACGGAATAAGGAAATCCGGTTCGAATACAGAAACAATCTGGGTCAATAGGCTCTCCGACAAAATAGGGCTTATATACGGCAAAGGTCGTATCTATTAATGCTTTGAAAATATTAGGTTCTATCTCTTCTTTCCAGAAAATACTTTCCCATTCTATAACTTTCTCTTTTAATTTATAATGGTCAGGTAAATCGTTTATGCATATTGAAAATCCAACCTTTAACGCTTTTGGATATTTTTGTAGTAATAAAATGAATTTCTCAATAAAATCGTCAGGACAATCAGGAAGGATTTCCAGATCCGAATCGGTGTATGCATAATAAGAATCTTTGAACTGCTTGAATATGCCGGTCTTCCATAATGCCAGATGCCCGACATTTTTATTTAGCATATATACAGGGTATGGTATTTTTGTATAGTATTCTAATAGTGGGGGATATGTTGATTGGTTATCGATGATATATAGATTGTGGTATCCTTTATTTTCTAAACCATGGATTAACTTTGTTAGCATTTCCAAACGGTTGTAGTTGTTAATAATGATAGGGATGTCTTTATAGTTTATTCTTTTTACTCCCAAAAATCTTTTTTTAATTTCGGGAATAAACCATTTAAGAAATAGTTCTTTAGACCTTTGGAAGTCCTGATTGAATGCTTGGTATTTGCGAATTAACTTTCTTCTCATTTTTTATTTCTGTTAGCAATAATGATGCATATTGATATCTTGATTATATCTTACAAATCTATTATTTTTTTTGTTAAGAATCTGTTAAAAATGATCAAAATGAAAAATAAGAAGTATTTGTTGTTGCGCAATAAATACTTTATTTGAAGTAACTAAACTAATCCCTAAATAGGAATCAGTTTATTTCTTTTATAGAAAATAGATTTACCCTATCGGTGTGCAGAGTTTGGGAGCTTGATTGCTGTTCGCAAACAGCAAAAAGTGATTAAAAATGCTGTTTGCAAACAGCAAATGATTGTCTTTGTCTTTGAAAGTACTAAGATATAAGAATTTATGGAAACTCTTTTTGCTAAACAAGACCGTTTGTTGTCGCTGACATCGACTGGGATAATAAGGACATTGATGTATCAGATCAATTGGGATGCCCAGTTGATTGCTATTAAAGGGCCACGAGGTGTGGGAAAGACTACTTTAATGCTGCAGTATATGAAGCAGCATTATGAGATTTATAGTAGGGAAGTGCTCTATTGTACGCTAGATTCTGTTTATTTCTCCAATCATACTTTGTTGGAGTTGGTGGATGTATTCGTGAAAAATGGTGGGAAGCATCTTTTCTTGGATGAGGTGCATAAATATCCGACCTGGAGCAAGGAGATAAGGTATATAGAGTTAATGGGAAATATACTTTGGGAGTTGGCGGTGAAGGTAAAACGTATGACCAGATAGCGGATGTGCCTGATTCCTATATTTTAGCTGATGGAATAGAAACACCTTACAGGTGTAAGTTGCCGATTTGGGTTGTTGGTTTCTTGTATTGATATATTCAAAGTCCATGTGTTATATCTTAATTTTATAATTCTTTCCCTGTATAAATTGCTACAATATAGATATTTCTGTATATATTTGTGTTATGTAAACTAAATCCAATGAAATATGAGCAGCAAGATTTACCCTATTGGTGTGCAAAACTTTGAAAGTCTTCGTAATGATGGCTATTTTTATATTGATAAAACGGCAATGGTTTATCAGTTAGTAAAAACTGGGCGCTATTATTTTCTGAGTCGTCCGCGCCGTTTTGGCAAAAGTCTGCTCATTTCTACGCTGGAAGCCTACTTTCAAGGAAAGCGGGAGCTCTTTGAAGGGCTGGCTATGGAGAAACTGGAAAAAGATTGGGTAAAATATCCCGTTTTACATCTTGATCTTAATACGGAAAAATACGATACTCCGGAAAGTTTGGAGAACAAGCTCAACGGGGCATTGGTGGAATGGGAGAAGATATATGGTGCGGAGCCCTCAGAGAGATCCTTAGCGATGCGTTTTGAAGGGATTATTAAACGTGCCTGCCGACAGGAAGGACAGCGTGTGGCTATTCTTGTGGATGAGTATGACAAGCCGATGTTGCAGGCCATTGGTAATGATGCCTTGCAAAAGAGTTTCCGTAATATATTGAAAGCTTTCTATGGTGCATTGAAAAGTCAGGACGGCTGTATTAAGTTTGCTATGTTGACGGGAGTTACCAAGTTCGGTAAGGTTAGCGTGTTCAGTGATTTGAATAACCTGAATGACATTTCAATGTGGAATAAGTATGTGGATATTTGTGGCGTGAGCGAACAGGAATTATATGATAACCTAGGTGCTGAGCTCCATGAATTTGCAGATGCGCGGGGAATGACGTATGAAGAGGTCTGTGCCCGATTGAAAGAAATGTATGATGGTTATCATTTCACGCACAATTCCAAAGGAATGTACAACCCCTTCAGTCTGCTTTTGGCTTTTGATAGGAATGAGTTTAAAAGCTACTGGTTTGAAACGGGTACTCCTACCTATTTGGTGGAGTTGCTGAAGAAACATAATTATGATTTGCACCGGATGGCTCATGAAGAAACCGACACTCAGGTGCTTAACAGTATCGATTCAGAGTCTACCAATCCTATTCCGGTAATATACCAAAGCGGGTACCTTACTATTAAAGGGTATAATGAGGAGTTTGATATTTATCGTTTAGGTTTTCCCAATCGTGAGGTGGAGGAAGGTTTTGTTCGTTTTCTGCTCCCTTATTACGCGAATGTGGATAAAGTGGAAGCTCCTTTTGAGATTCGGAATTTTGTTCGTGAGGTACGTGCCGGTGATTACGAATCTTTTTTCCGTCGTCTACAAAGTTTCTTTTCCGATATTCCATACGAACTTGCACGTGAATTGGAGTTGCATTATCAGAATGTACTTTATATTGTATATAAGTTGTTAGGTTTTTATGTGAAAGCGGAATATCATACGAGTGAAGGGCGTGTGGATATGATATTACAGACCGACAAGTTCATCTACATCATGGAATTTAAATTGAATGGAACAGCGGAAGAAGCTCTGCAACAGATCAATGACAAACACTATGCCCGACCATTTGAAACGGATTCACGAAAACTTTTTAAGATTGGTATAAACTTTAGTACTGAAACGAGAAATATTGAGAAGTGGTTGGTGGAAAATTGACGCCTCTAACGCGTATTTCTTATTTTCATTTCTCATATTCTCATAGATTTCATACAAAATCAAGACAATCAAGCGGATAGGCTATGAGAAATACTTTTCCGGAATGGCATTTCTCATAGTTTTTCCGCAAAATGACGCTGATTTTGCTTATTTCTCATACTCGCCGGAGTTTATTTCTCATAGTATCCCGACCCCGCTACATAAATAGGCTGTGTAGGTTTCCCGATATTTTGCAACTTGCCTTCTGCTTTCAGTCTGCGTATTTGGCGGCTGGCCATGCTTTGGGTGAAGCAACAAAGTGACTGCATGTTGCTGCGGGTCAGTACGGGATGCGTTGCAAAATATTCCGTGAGTTTCCGGTCGATTTCTTCTTCTGTGAGAGAGGCGGAATGCGGTTTGTATTTCGAACGTCGCAGGTGTGTGGCCATGCATGAACTTTTCAAATCTCTGTCAGCTTGGAAGCTGATGGATTTCAGTTTTACTTTGTCTGCGCGGGTGGTAAGCGAGTGTATGGGTTCGGTAGCTTGCAGTGTGATTTGAAAATAGCCGATTCCATCCAAGTGTACTCTTTCTCCTTCGCGCAGATGGTTGCTCATGCATCTGCTTAGTTCCATTAACATAGCTTCCACTTCTGATTTCCCGAAAGTAGTTGCCATGTGGATTTCTCTTGCCAGTCTCTGGGTGGTGACATGCTGGAAATTTACCACACGGGGGTGGTAACTTGGTTCTTCCCCTTCTTTTACCGGTTGGGGATTCTTATAAAACTCGAATTGTATTGCCATTGCTGTTCTAATTTAATGGTGGTTTATATGTTATGTTACTGATGTTGGCGTTTTATCTTGCCTTCATTATTTTATTTTCTTACCGACATCTCTATCGTTCCACTCCAGTAGATAGAACCTTGCACTCTAGTAGACAGAACTTTTTACTGTAGTGGACGGTTTTGTGCACTGGAGTGGAACGGTTGGGATGTTTCTTCAAAGATACGACAATATCAGGTGTAAAACAAGTAAATGCTTAATTGTTTTCATATAAATGATAGTTAGGCTTTATATAAGGTAAGGTTGGCTGGCAAATGAGAAAAGGATGATGGCAGGCTATGAGAAATGCATTGAAATACAATGAGAAATAGGTGGATATTGGGGAGTAAAGTGGAAAAAAGTATGAGAAATGCCATTCCGGAAAAGTATTTCTCATAATCTATCTGTTTGATAGACTATGCTTTATCTGAAATCTATGAGAATATGAGAAATGAAAACAAAAAAATCTTTTCTAGTAGCAAAGATGGAATAAGTGGTTTTGAATTTGTTTGTATGGAATAATTACAGTATATTTGTGTCATAATAACCGCCCTACACAAAAACATGCAGGACAAATTAAAATAAATAATGAGAATAACACAAATCAGAGACGACGGCAAGGTAAATACTCTGCGGACGTTAAAAATCGAACAGCTCGTAGAGCAGATGAAAGTGGAAACTAAAGCGCGACTCGTCTCCGCAATGCGGGAAGTCCTGCCTTATATACTTCCGGGTGACAAGAATGACTATGTACAGAAAGTGCCGAAGCTGCTTCCTGCAGCCGCCTTTATCCGCAAGAACGGGATAATGACAATGAGTGAGTACAACGGGATTGTGATGCTCCAGGTGAATAATCTGTCCGGGCTCATGGAAGCGGATGCGGTGAAAGAGCGTGTGAAGGAGTTGCCACAGACTTACCTTGCCTTTACCGGTTCTTCCGGAAAGTCGGTGAAGATATGGGTGCGGTTCACTTATCCCGACGACCTTCTGCCGGTTGGCCGCGAACAGGCAGAGCTTTTCCATGCACATGCTTACCGGCTTGCCGTGAAGTTCTACCAACCTCAGCTTCCTTTCGACATCGAACTGAAAGAGCCTTCACTGGAACAATATTGCCGTTTGACCTATGATCCGGACTTGTATTTCAATCCTGAAGCAATGCCTATTTATATGAAACAGCCGATGGCTATGCCGACAGAAATGACTTATCGCGAACAGGTGCAGACGGAGGCTTCACCCTTGCAACGGTTTGCGCCGGGATATGAGAGCCATCATGCGCTTTCCGTACTTTTTGAGGCTGCTTTTGCGCGTGCATTGGATGAACAACAGGACGGATATTCTCTAGGTGATGACATACATTCTTTGTTGGTTTGTCTGGCCGGGCATTGTTTTCGTGCCGGTATCCCCGAAGAGGATACGGTGCGGTGGACGCGTGCCCATTATCGCTTGCCGGAAGATGATTTCCTGATTCGCGAGACGGTGCGGAATGTGTATCGCACCAGCAAGGGATTTGCCGATAAGAGCAGTTTGCTGCCGGAACAGCTATTTGTGATGCAGATGGATGAGTTTATGAAGCGGCGTTATGAGTTCCGCTTCAACCAGTTGACTTCACAGGTGGAGTGCCGGCAACGGAATAGTTTTGATTTTTATTTTCGTCCGGTAGACAGACGGTTGATGGCAAGCATTACGATGAATGCGCAATACGAAGGGCTTAAACTGTGGGACAAAGATGTGGTACGTTATCTGAACTCGGATCGTGTGCCGCTCTATCAGCCTGTTGAGGAGTTTCTTTATGGACTTCCTCATTGGGATGGAAAGGATCATATCGGTGATCTGGCTAAACGGGTTCCTTGTGATAATCCTCATTGGGCGCAATTGTTTCGCCGTTGGTTTCTTAGCATGGTGGCTCATTGGCGCGGGATGGGTAAAAGTCATGCAAATAGCACTTCGCCTATATTGGTCGGTCCGCAGGCTTACAGGAAATCTACGTTTTGCCGTTTGATTCTTCCACCGTGTTTGCAGGCGTACTATACGGATAGTATTGATTTTAGCCGGAAACGGGATGCGGAGTTGTATTTGAACCGGTTTTTGCTGATTAATATGGATGAGTTTGACCAGATTGGTATTACTCAGCAGCCTTTTCTAAAACATATTCTGCAAAAGCCTGTTGTAAATACGAGGCGTCCGAATGCTTCGGCAGTGGAAGAGCTTCGCCGATATGCTTCTTTTATCGGCACAAGTAATCATAAGGATTTGCTGACGGATACTTCCGGTAGTCGTCGTTATCTTGGAGTTGAGGTGACGGGGGTGATTGATGTGGTCCGCCCTGTCGACTACGAACAACTTTATGCGCAGGCAATGGCGGCGCTATATCATAATGAACGTTATTGGTTTGATGAGAAGGAAGAAGCTATTATGATGGAAGCCAATCAGGAGTTCGAGCAATCACCGGTCATAGAGCAGTTGTTTCTTGTATATTATCGGGTTGCGGAAGATGACGAAGAAGGGGAATGGATGCTTGCAGCAGATATATTGCAACGGATACAAAAGGCGAGTAAAATGAAGTTCTCACCCGGACAGGTTAATTACTTCGGGCGTATCCTGCAAAGATTGGGGGTAAAGTCGTACAGGAAGACGCGTGGGGTTTATTATCATGTGGTGGCTGTTGGGTAAGAGCGATGATGAAATAATGCATGAGATGTGCATTTTATTATTTTATAATAATTATCTTTGCGTAATAACGTGAGATATATGAAGGCTATGATAAGAAATCCTTTTTCGTTTGCCGGAAAAGCAAAAGGAGTTACTGTGACCCAGGAAAAGGGAGTGTATCAAATATATGACCCCGTTTCTTGGGTATTTGGTTGAAAGAGAATTATTGAGTCGTTTTTCATTTCTTGAAACGTGCTTTTCAATAAATCGCGTTAATAATTAACTGAAACTACTATCTGTTAATCAGTTTTATTGTATCTTTGCGGTCTTAACTTTTTAATGGTAAATAATGAAGGAATTTCTACAACTAATGCGACGTTTCGTGTCGCCTTATAAAAAGTATATCGGCTGGGCTATTTTGCTGAATATTTTGTCTGCCGTATTCAATGTGTTTTCGTTCACTTTCTTGATTCCGATTCTGAGTATTCTGTTTAAAACAGAAGGAGCGGATAAAGTATACCATTTTATGGAATGGGGCAGTGGTGATTTAGCGGAGGTTGCCAAAAATAATTTCTATTATTACATATCTCAAATGATAGTGGATAATGGACCGACTGTAGCCCTTATCTTTTTGGGATTGTTCCTGATGATAATGACATTATTCAAAACAGGTTGTTACTTCGCTTCTTCGGCAGTGATGATTCCGTTGCGTACGGGGGTTGTGCGGGATATCCGTATCATGGTGTATGCCAAGGTGATGCGTTTGCCGATGTCTTTCTTTTCGGAAGAGAGAAAGGGAGATATTATAGCTCGTATGAGTGGTGACGTGGGAGAGGTTGAAAACTCCATTACCAGTTCGTTGGACATGCTGATGAAGAGCCCGATTATGATTATCTTGTATTTCGCGACGTTGGTTGTGACCAGTTGGCAGTTGACTCTTTTTACTATTGTTGTATTGCCGGGAATGGGCTGGTTGATGGGAGTAGTCGGAAGAAAACTGAAACGCCAGTCATTGGAGGCACAGTCAAAATGGAGTGATACGATGTCGCAACTGGAAGAGACATTGGGAGGTTTGCGCATCATCAAGGCTTTCATCGCGGAAGATAAAATGATTAACCGCTTCACCAAATGCAGTAACGAGCTTCGTGATGCAACCAACAGAGTTGCTATACGTCAGGCTATGGCACATCCGATGAGCGAGTTCTTGGGAACCATTCTGATTGTAGCCGTACTGTGGTTTGGGGGTACATTGATTTTGGGACAGAATGCAACTATCGATGCTCCTACATTCATTTTCTATATGGTGATTCTGTATAGTGTAATCAATCCGTTGAAAGATTTTGCTAAAGCGGGATACAACATTCCGAAAGGTTTGGCTTCTATGGAACGTGTGGATAAAATCCTGAAAGCAGAAAATAAGATTAAGGAAATTCCGAATCCGAAACCGTTGAAAGGTTTGAACGATAGAATAGAATTTAAAGATATTTCTTTCAGCTACGATGGTAAGAGAAAGGTGCTGAAACATGTAAATCTGACAGTTCCCAAAGGAAAAACAATTGCACTCGTTGGACAGTCAGGCTCCGGTAAATCTACCTTAGTCGATTTGTTGCCACGTTACCACGATGTACAGGAAGGAGATATTACCATTGACGGAACGAGCATCCGCGACGTGCGTATTGCCGATTTGCGCAGTCTGATTGGTAATGTAAACCAGGAAGCTATTCTGTTCAATGATACCTTCTTCAATAACATTGCTTTCGGTGTGGAGAATGCGACAATGGAACAAGTGATAGAAGCAGCGAAGATTGCCAATGCACATGATTTCATCATGGAGAAACCGGAAGGATATAATATGAATATCGGCGACCGTGGTAGTAAATTGTCCGGTGGTCAGCGCCAGCGTATCAGTATCGCCCGTGCCATTTTGAAGAATCCTCCGATTCTGATTCTCGATGAGGCTACTTCTGCATTGGATACCGAATCAGAACGTCTCGTGCAGGAAGCGTTGGAACGTTTGATGAAAACACGTACGACGATTGCTATCGCTCACCGCCTTTCTACGATTAAGAATGCAGATGAAATCTGCGTCCTGTACGAAGGAGAGATTGTAGAACGTGGCAAGCATGAGGACTTGATCGAACTGAACGGTTACTACAAACGCTTGCATGATATGCAGCAGTTGTAATGTGGAATTTAAAATCTGATGAAAAAATTCTCTATAAAACGATTTGGCTACTCTCTTTTGTATGTATTGTCAATACATGTAGTAGCATTGTTTTTCTTCTTTGCATTCCGGCTTACGCTGTTCTGCTCGGTTGATTATCAGTTTCCGGCAGATATAGAGGGCGACTTTGCTTTGAAAGCGGTTGCCTTTGTACGTGGATTATGGTTTGATAATGTGATAGCCTGCTACATCCTGTTGCTGCCTTTGGTAGTGATGTGGATAGCGGCTTTGTTCAATTATACGGCAAAGTGGTTGTTCCGGTCGGTGGCTGTCTATTTCATTTTGTTTTATTCTGTTTCTTTTATTATAGCTGCGGCTAATGTTCCATACTTTGAATATTTCTTTAAGACTATCAATTCTTCCATTTATAACTGGTTCGGGTACGGCGCCACGACAGCCGGCATGGTATTTGGTGAGTCTTCCTATTATTTCCCTATCTTTCTCGGACTGTTGTCTATCATTTTATTTGGCTGGGGAGCGTTATGCCTGTCCGCCTATTTCTATCGCCGGAGCATGGCTACCGCACCTCGGATTTCATGGAAAAGCCGGTTGGCAATAGTGCCGTTGGGGGCAGTCTGTGTGGGACTTTGCCTGTTTGGAATCCGTGGGCGTACGGGATATAACCCGATTAAAGTAAGTCAGGCGTATTATTGTGAGGACCCGTTTCTGAACCAATTGGGAGTGAATCCGGTGTTCAACTTGCTTACGAGTACATTGGACGATAACCGGAAAGAGAACCGGACGTTGCATCTGATGCCTGAGCAGGAAGCCTTGAAACAAGTACAGGATTATCTGCAAAGAAAGGGAGTGGAGGGCATTTCTCCGATTGCCCGGAAAGTGGAGCGCGAAGGACTCCCCGACCGGAAGAATGTGGTTTTGGTATTTATGGAATCTATGTCTGCCAACCTGATGGGCAGTTTCGACTCCGACAAAAGACTGACTCCTTATCTGGATAGCTTGTATCAGCAGTCATTGAGTTTCAGTCATTTTTATTCGTCCGGCATCCATACGAACCATGGTATTTATTCCACTCTTTTCTCCTTTCCCGCAATCATGAAGCGGAATGCGATGAAAGGTTCGGTGATTCCTGTCTACTCCGGATTGCCTACCGTGTTGAAGGAGAATGGATATTGCAATCTGTTCTTCATGACACATGAGTCCCAATATGATAATATGAACGCATTTCTCCGTACCAACGGGTTTGATGAAATCTATGCACAGGAGAATTATCCGGCGGAGAAAGTCGTGAACAGCTTTGGCGTGCAGGATGATTTTATGTATCAGTATGCGCTTCCGATATTGAATGAGAAGGCGAAGGTGGGTGAACCGTTTTTTACTGTATTGCTGTCTATCAGCAACCATCCGCCTTATGTCATTCCGCCATTCTTCCATCCCCATAGTGAAAAACCGGAAGAGCAGATTGTAGAATATGCCGACTGGTCCATTCGGCAGTTTATGGATGCGGCGGAGAAACAGCCGTGGTTTGACAACACGATTTTCGTATTTCTTGGTGACCACGGAAAAATGGTAGGTACACCGGAATGTGAAATGCCTCAATCCTATAACCATATCCCGCTGATGATTTATGGAAAAGATATCCGCCCGGCTGTATACGATGGGTTCGGGGGACAAATAGATGTGGCACCCACCTTGTTGGGAATGCTTAATATGAGTTATTTGCAGAACAATTTTGGTGTAAATCTTCTCGAAGAAGAGCGCCCATGTATGTTCTTCACGGCGGACAATCTTGTAGGAGCCAGGGACTCGGCCCGCCTGTTCATTTATTCTCCGGACAATCAGCAGGAATTCAAGTATAAACTGGATAATGGTAATTTGCACGCTGCTGCCGGTGACGAAGATTTCGGGTTGCTGAAAGACTATTGCTTTTCCATGTTGCAGTGTGCGGAATTTGTGGTGAAAGAACACAAAACCATTGACAGGCCTGCTGATAAGGCGGTAGAATAGGCGTTACTATATGGGAACAAAACTGGTGGTCAGAGAGTTTATACGTTTTGGTGTGGTTGGCGTGGTAGCCACAGCGCTGCATTACGGGATTTATTATTTCCTGAAGTCGGTTGCCAATGTGAATGTAGCTTATGCAGTTGGATATATAATCAGCTTTATCGTAAACTTTTATCTGACTTCGTATTTTACTTTCGGAACAACACCTTCGTGGAAGAAACTGGCAGGAATGGGCGGAGCGCATCTGATAAATTTTCTGTTGCATATGATCTTGTTGAATATTTTCTTATATATGGGCTTTACCAAGGCATGGGCTCCTGTTCCGGTATTTGCGATAGTGATTCCCGTGAATTTCCTGTTGGTGCGGTTTGTATTTAAACATAAAAAGCTATGAATGGCGTGAGACTTGTGATTGTAGTTCCTTGTTATAATGAGGAAGAAGTATTGAAAGAGACTACTCGTCAACTGTCTAATGTCCTTGCCCGGATGGAGAAGGAAGAGAAGATAGCTGAAGGAAAGATATTGTATGTGGACGACGGGAGTAAGGACCTTACCTGGTCGTTGATAGAACAATTGTCCGAATCGAACAGATACGTGGGTGGTCTGAAATTGGCACACAACGTCGGGCATCAGCAGGCGCTTTGGGCGGGACTGGAGCTGGTGGCGGGCAGTGATTATGACGCTGCCGTATCTATTGATGCCGATTTGCAGGACGATGTGAATGCCATTATAGAGATGGTGGATTATTTTCTGCAGGGTGTCGATGTTGTATTCGGTGTGAGGCGGGAACGCAAGACGGACACTTTCTTCAAGAAACATACTGCGCAATTGTTTTATAAACTGATGAGTACGATGGGCGGGGAAATCGTTTATAACCATGCTGACTTTCGTCTGATGAGCAAACGGTCTTTGAAAGCATTGGTTGCTTTTCCGGAACGTAACCTTTTCCTGCGGGGGATGGTGTGCTTGTTGGGCTATACTACGGCGTCTGTTTATTATGACCGTAAAGAGCGTTTTGCCGGTGAATCCAAATATCCGTTCACAAAGATGCTGAACTTTGCGTTGGACGGTATCACTTCTTTCTCTGTCAAACCATTGCGTCTGATTACAACTTCGGGGCTTATCTTTATGATGGTTTCTTTCTTTGCCATCATTTATGCTTTGGTAGAGTTTATCAGTGGGGATGTTATCCGGGGATGGACTTCGTTGCTTATCTCCGTGTGGTTTATCGGCGGGGCTATTCTGACGGCTGTCGGTATTATCGGTGAGTATATCGGTAAAATATATAAGGAAGTAAAAAGACGTCCGCGTTATTTGATAGAAAAAGAAGTAAACCTGTAAGGGTTTACTTCTTTCCGATAGTATCATAGCTCTGATATTCTTATTTTCCAGTTTGCCTTTATTCTTTCTCTTTGAAGCGGTATAGGTAGATTATGTCGCGGATATCACATCCTCTTTTCGGACTTTGGTATACTTCCTCGAAGGAGTATCGCGACTCATATTTGGGCTTGATGCCCTCGAAATCATGCCGTCCTACCAATAGGTATCCCTCTGACGGCATCTCCTTTTCAAACAAGCCTATCCGGTCGTTGTGATAGAAGTTGACAGTGTAGAAGCGAAGCATATCTATGCCTACATAAGAGTATATCTTGCTGCCGGAAGCTATTTTCTGAATTTCTGTTGCCATTCCTTTGTCCGACTTGGTGTTCAGTATGGCAGGTTGGTAAGCACCGTCTAAAGACATGAAGATCGAGAATGTTACGAAAAGCGTGGCATATACCAGTTTCATGTCCGGTGCTTTCTTCCTGATTGCACGGAAAAAGTAGATGGCGCCGAGCAAAGGAAGACATATCACTAGGATATGGGCGGCATTGAGGGATATATTCTTCAGAGCATTTAAGAAAGCGATGTTTTCAGCGGCATGCCTGCCGTGGAAGATAGTATCAGGTACTAATCCCATGCGGATGGCAATGAATGTAGCCAAAAGAAGAATGCCGGCGACAGACAGGAAACTACCATATGCTTTGATAGCTTTTGAATGCCTGCTCGCCAAGTACATGATATATTCTGCCAGAAAATAGGCTATAAACGGATAGATGGGCAATAGATAGACGCTGCGTTTACTCTTCGGGATGCAGTAGAATATGAAGATAAGCACGATGCTTAATAAGGAAAAAAGGCGTGTGTTGTCCATTTCACGAATATAGGTCGTGAATTTGTTCCACCATTCGCGAGGTTTGGCTGTTACTTTGCTGTAAGTCAGTGTAAAGAGGGAAAGCAGAACCAGTAACGTATAGGGCGCATAGCCTGATACGACAGTGATAATGTTATAGTAAGCCGGATTCTCGTGGGATTCATAACTCATTTTTCCCATGAAACGCCCGAAGTTTTCTTCCATAACCAGCGCGATGAAGTTGTCTCCCCCTTGTTGGTAGGCGGCAATGTACCAGATGGCGGGCAGGATGCATGAGGTAATAGCGACCAATGTCATAGAGAAGAAGGCTTTGAAGAAACGGGTACCTCGCAGAAGCAAGTAGACTCCGGTCACCAGACAGGGAAGAAGGATTCCGACCGGGCCTTTGGTAAGTGTGGCGCAGCCCATCAATAAGGTAGCTATCCATGGAAAACCTCTTTGGCCTTTTTCGCACCATCGGTAAAGCTGGTATAATGCAAGGACTATGAAGGCAGTCAGTACCATGTCTACGCGGCAGTTCATTCCGGCACGATGTACTTCGAAGTTGCTGAGAGTGATGAGTCCCATAAGCAGGGCGATACCGGCTCCCCTACGTTTGGCATAGAATAAGAATCCTCCCAGGACCATGGCTATTAGGGCTAGGGCGGACGGCATACGGGAAGTATATTCGTTCACTTTACCTGTGACAGAAGAAATGGTGGCAATACACCAATGGAAGAATGGTGGCTTATAGGCAATGTCTCCACCATTATTGACAGGCAGAATCCAATTGCCACTTTCCAGCATTGAATACGAAACGATGGCTTCGCGTGGTTCTCCTTTTGTATGGAAATCGGTTAGTCCTAAAAAGGGGAGAAGGGTGATGACACAAACAATGGCCAGAAGGATAAATTGCTTATTTTTCATATGTTTATAATATGTGTTAGATATAAAAACTTTCAGTGCTCAAAGATAGGAATATATTTGAGTGAATTTGGTTTGATTTTCTTATTTTCTGCCGAAATCCGCCGGAATCTCTCCCCATTCTTTCGTTTCCCATTTCAGGATACGGGTGGTATAGGTATTCTCCCGAAGCCATTTTTCCGCCCGTTCTATTAAGATAAACAGTTGCTCCGTCTCTTCGGTGCGGGGAAGTTTGGTCTTGCATTTTTTCTGGCGTACCCAACTGATGGCATTGACACTGTCACTGTAAATAGGCATGTCGAATCCTTTTTGTTTTAGCAGGGCCAGTCCGTGCACGATGGCGAGGAACTCACCTATATTGTTCGTCCCTTTCATCGGGCCGAAGTGGAAGATTTGCTGCCGGCTGGCAACGTGTACGCCACGATATTCCATCGGTCCGGGATTGCCGCTGCAAGCGGCGTCAACTGCCAGGCTATTATCAATCACGCAGGCCGGTAATGTATCCGAAGATACTTTTGCTCCGCTTGATTTGGCTTTCGCATTTTTGCCGATATAGGCGTAAGGAGACATGGAGAGTGCCCGTTCGGCTTCCTCACGGGTATCGAATGATTTGTATTTGGCGGCTTCGTATCCTTTGATTTGAAGCTGGCAATCCGTCCAGGAGGTGTAAATCCCGGGCGTGACGCCTTCCCATACTACATAATATTTCTGTTTTGCCATTTTTTTGACGATAAAATTAGGTAGTCAATGAATTGACGGTGCGAAGGTACAAATATATTCTCTAACCGAACAAGGAAGGTAGGGGTTACTTATTGTAAAAGAGAGAAATTCATAACTGATAACTAATAATTATCCGTCATCCATGTATCTGTTATCTATTAAATGACTAATTTTGTGAGCAAAATTAGTCATCTATGGTTCGTATCTTCCTGACCGGCTATATGGGTGCCGGAAAAACAACGCTGGGTAAAGCATTCGCCCGGCAAATGAATATATCGTTCATTGATTTGGACTGGTATATAGAAGAGCGTTTTCACAAAACCATTGGAGAATTATTCACCGAACGAGGCGAAACTGGATTCAGGGAACTGGAGAGGAACATGCTCCATGAAGTAGCCGAGTTTGAGAATGTGGTAATTTCTACGGGAGGTGGGGCGCCTTGTTTTTTTGATAACATGGAATTTATGAACCGGATGGGAAAGACGGTTTTCCTCGATGTGCATCCGGATGTACTGTTCAGACGCTTGCGTGTAGCCAAACAACAGCGTCCTATTCTTCAGGGAAAAGAGGATGACGAACTGAAAGCGTTCATTGTGCAGGCGTTGGAGAAACGCGCTCCTTTCTATACTCAGGCGCAATATATCTTTAATGCAGACGAGTTGGAAGACCGTTGGCAGATAGATGCTTCCGTCCGACGTTTGCAGCAACTTCTCGGATTCTAAAATTAGATTTTGTTGTCAGGGAATATTTTAGGGTTCTCTTGTTTGTTCATTCGGTCAATATTTGTACCTTGCCGCTCGTTACGAGATTTTTTATTCAAAAAACAAGGTAAAACTATATATGGAAACATTAAAAGAGAATTTTGAGAGATTATCTGCCAAGATTAAGACTTCGGGAAAACCTGCTGCGGCATGGTTTCCGCAATACACAACGACGTCATTACTAAATACTGAAAACTGGTGGGAAGCATTGGCTGTGTGCGAGTATGCTTTGGACACCTGCGAAGACGAGACACTGACAGAAGATTTCTTCGAACTGATATTCAGTGCGTTCGACTGTAATGTCGAGGTCGGTCTCAACGAAGAAGAGTATGAGTTTTGGTGGGAGAAGGTGATGCAGGTATGCGACCGTGTGGCTGTGTTCAGTGGTGCGGGATGGGCGCAGAAAGGTGCCAAATATTCTGAAGCCCGTTATGGAAAGCGCGATATGAGTTTTTTATTCCCTTACTACGAGAAAGCTGCCGATATGGGCTGGGCGGAAGCGGAAGCAACCGTTGCCTATTGGAAATTCATGGGATTTTATTGTGAACAGGATAAGGAAGAAGGTGAACGCCGCTTTGCAGCTCTATCTTCGCCCGAAGCTTTGCTATGGGGAAAGCATTATCGTGCGTTTGCTGAGGAATTCACAGGAAATAAGGAAAAAGCCTTGCAGATACGTAAGGAATTATTGGAAGAACTGCCTGAAGGACATCGTTTGCGTGCCCATACTTATGCTGCGCTGGGAGATGCGCTCGACCGGGAAGAAGGCGGTGTGGCAGAAGAAGCCGCTTATTATGAGAAATCTTTGGAGATAGTTCCGAATCTATATACTCTTAAAAATCTGGCTACGCTTTATTTCCGTTATCCGGAACTGGGCAAACCGAAAGAACTGGGCTTTGAACTTTGGGAAAAGGCTTGGCATGCCGGTGTATGGTCGGCTGCTAATTTCCTGGGATATAATTACCAGGAAGAAGAGTGGCAGGATATGCCTAAGGCGATTGAATGGCTGGAAAAGGGGATGCTCTATTGCGAACTGTATAGTGCGTATGAGTTGGCGTTGATTTACCTATACAGTGATGACTATAAGAATGTGGAGCGCGGACTGATGTGTCTCGACCGTTGTGTGGAAGGTGATTATGTCGCAGGTATTGAAGGATTGGCAATTGTTTACTTCAACGGTGACCTGGTGGAAGAAGACATGAACCGTGCGAAAGAGTTGCTGGAGAAAGCGGTCGAACTAGGTTCGGGAAATGCAGCCTATCGTTTAGGATGGATGTATGAACGCGGTTTCTTATCCGAAAAACCGGATTATGTCAAGGCGATGGAGTGTTATGAGAAAGCGGCTTCGATGGAGAATGCCGATGGATACTGCCGTGCGGCGCTTTATCTGGCAAACGGGTATAGCGGTGTAACGGATGCCGTGAAATCAAGAGAATATTATGAAAAAGCGGCTGAGTTGGGGTCCTGCTTTGCTTTGATAGAGTTGTCGTTCTTGTATGAGAACGGTGACGGGGTAGAGAAGAGTTATGAAAAGGCTTTTGAACTCTGTAGCAAGGCTGCCGGTGAGGAGTATCCTTATGCGATGTTCCGTGTAGGGTTTTATCTGGAAAAAGGTGTCCTTGGTGAAGCGCGACTGGAAGAGGCTTTCGGGTGGTATGTAAAAGCTGCTGAAGCAGGTGATATGGATGCGGTTTTCGCATTGGGACGTTGCTATAAGCATGGTATCGGTACGGAAGAAGACTTCGATAAGGCGCTTGAGTGCTTCTCCAAAGGTGCGGAAAAGAATGAATCCCGTTGTCTGACTGAGTTGGGACTGGCTTATGAGAACGGCAACGGAGTGGAAGAGAACCCGCAAAAGGCTGTAGAGTACATGACGCAGGCGGCGGAGCAGAATTATGGCTATGCACAGTTCAAAATGGGAGAGTACAACTTTTTCGGTTACGGCTCCTGTCTGGAAGATAACAAGAAAGCTGTGGAATGGTACGAAAAGGCGGTTGCCAATGAGGTTCCTATGGCTATGATACGTATAGGCGAGTATTACCTGTATGATTATGACAGCTTGAATGAGTCGGAGAAGGCTTACTCGTATTTCAAGAGAGCGGCCGATGAATATGAATGGTACAGCGAAGGACTGGGTATCTGCTACGAGATGGGTATCGGGGTGGAAGATAACGAGACGGAAGCCTTTAAATATTACACACTGGCTGCGGATAGCGGAAATGTGACGAGTATGTATCGTACAGGGCTTTGCTATTATAACGGGGTAGGTGTGAAGGAGAATTACGCCGAAGCATACCGCTGGTTTACGGATGCGGCAGGGCACGAGAATGTCGGTGCTACTTATTACCTTGGCAAGATGCTGATGTACGGTGAGGGTTGCACGCCCGACCCGGAAACGGCGATACAATGGTTGATGAAAGCTGCCGAAAAGAATAATGATAAAGCGCAGTTTGAACTTGGAAACGCCTATCTGATGGGAAATGGCGTTGAGGAAAATGACGAGATTGCTATGGAGTGGTTTGAAAAGGCAGCCGAGAACGGCAACGAGAAAGCGCTGAAAATCACCGGAAGAAGGAGAAAATAGAAAAGAAACATGGAGAAAGAAGGAAATAATTTGTTCCAGGTCAACCTGAAGGGGATGATTGCCCTGTTGTCGGAACATATTTATAGTAATCCGAATACTTTTGTCCGGGAATTATTACAGAATTGCGTAGATGCCATCACGGCACTGCGCAATATTGACGAGAACTATGCCGGGCGCATTGATGTCTTCTTGAATGATGATAAAACAGTGATATTCCGCGATAATGGAATCGGGTTGAAAGAAGAGGAAGTGCACCGCTTCCTTACTATTATCGGAGAAAGCTCGAAACGGGATACGCCCGATGCGGATGACTTTATAGGCAGGTTCGGTATCGGACTGTTATCTTGTTTTGTGGTGACCAATGAGATTCTGGTGGAAAGCCGCTCTGCAATGGGCGGACAGGCTGTCCGCTGGTGTGGAAGGGTGGACGGCACGTACGAGCTGACTTTGTCTGACGATGAGCAGTCAATCGGTTCGCAGGTGGTGTTGCATCCCAAAAGTGACTGGATGCATCTTTTTGAATATGAGATGTTCAAGAAGATACTGGTCAATTATGGAGAGGTGTTGCCTTATCCCATTTATCTGCATCATCAAGGTGAAGAGGAGCTGGTGAATACACCTTCGCCTGTCTGGCTCGACCCGAAAGCGACCCGTAAGGAGTTGCTCGACTATGGAGTGAAGGCTTTCCAGTCGTCTGCCCTTGATGCTTTCAGGATACGTACCGAAAGCGGACGGGTGGAAGGAGTGCTTTACGTCTTGCCTTTCCGTACGCAGTTTTCCGTGCGCAATTCGCACAAGGTATATCTGAAACGTATGCTGCTGAGCGAGGACGATTGCAATCTGTTGCCACCGTGGGCATTCTTTATCCGCTGTCTGGTGAATGCGGACGGACTGTTGTCTACCGCTTCGCGGGAGTCTTTGGTGAGCAATGATTTGCTGAAGGACGCCCGTAAGGAGATTGGAGCGGCTATCAAGGATTATTTGCGGGGACTGGTGCAGAATAACCGCACCATGTTCAATAAGATAATGGATGTTCATCACTTCCATATCAAGGCGATTGCTTCGGAAGACAATGAGTTGCTCCGTTTGTTTATGGATTATCTTCCTTTTGAGACAAATAAGGGGATACGTAGCTTTGGAAGCATCCGTTCGGCGGGCAATGTGATATGCTTTACCCGGAATCTGGAAGATTTCCGGCAAGTGCGGCGTATCGCCGGCGCGCAAGGGTGGCTGGTAGTGAATGCAGCCTATACGTTTGATGAAACGTTGTTGAGAAAATATGTTCGCTTGAATCCGGAACTGACGCTGGATGAAATTTCTCCTTCGCGGCTGCTGGAACAGTTTGGAGAAGTGGAGCCCAGGATGGAGTTTCAGACTTTTGAGACGAAGGTGAATGAACTGTTGAAGCGTTTTGGCTGCGTCTGCCGTTTGAAGCATTTCACGCCGGTGGATATTCCGGTGATATTTGTAGCTGAGGAGAAGGAGAATACAACGAAGAGTGCTAATAATCCGCTGGCTGCCGTGCTGGGTTCGGTGAATGCCGCAAAGCAGATTCCGCCTACGTTGACGTTCAATGCCGACAATGAGATGGTGCGGACTTTGCTGCAAATACAAGGAGATAATAAGATGTTTCAGCACGTGGTGCATATATTGTATGTGCAGTCGCTCCTTCAAGGGAAATATCCGGTGAACAGCGAGGAAATGGAACTCTTCAACCATTCGCTCAGCGAACTGATGACATCAAAAATGAATGATTTTATTAACTTCCTGAATTAATTGAAAGAATATGAGATACACACTTGAGATACAAAAACTGCTGTTGCAGACTCAAAACGACAGTCTGCGTCCTCGGGAGAAAGCAAACCTGCTGAAAGAGGCGATTCGCATTGCGGACGAGAATGAAGATGTGGAATGGGCTACGGAGATGCGTCTCGACCTTATTTATGAACTGAATCTGCTTTCGGCAGATACGGAAGAGATTGCCGTATTCTCTAAAATTCTGGATGATTATGAGAATCACAAGGACATTATCAAAGAGGATGATTTGCTGTGGAAGTATAAGTGGATATGGGCCTGCACGTTCGATGTGCCGGATATTCCGATGGAACAGGTGAATGCAGTGGGCGAAGATTATAAGACCCGTATTTTGCGGAACGGGTATTCTTTGCGGACTTATTACCATCGCTGGTCGGTAGAATGTGTCAGGATGCGGCAGTATGACAAGGCGAAAGAATATATCGACAAGATGTTGGCAGAGAAGATAGACGACCAGTCGTGTGAAGCCTGTGAACTGAACTTTATGCTGGATTATTATCTGGAGACGGGACAGTTTGATGAGGCTTACAGTCGGGCGCAGCCGTTGATTAACAAGCAGGTGACCTGCTATGAAGCAAACTTGCGTGCCTATCTGAAACTTTCTTACTATGCACAGAAAGCCGGCAAGCCGGAGATTGCCGCCGATATGTGCGCACGTGCCGAAGAAGGACTGGCGGGAAGAGAAAAGGATGAGTATCTATTGTCATACATGGGACTGTTTATCGCTTATAATATGATGACGAAACCGGAAAGGAGCTGGGAATATGTAGAACGTTGCACGGACTGGAGCTTGCGCAGCAATTTGCTGAAGAGGTATCGTTTCTCGTGCGACATGGTGGAAACCTTGAAATATGCAGACTGCCAGGAAGTACAGCTCTCTTTGCCGGAAGAGTTTCCTCTTTATCGTGCGGACGGAGTTTATGTCGTTTCCGAGCTTCGCGATTATTTCTATCAGCAGGCGATGGAACTGGCACAGAGATATGATGCCCGTAACGGAAATAGCGGATATACAGACCGATTGAAAGAAATTGTGTCCGATTAATTGGCGACATGTAGATTAATCTGTATTTTTGCCGTCCTATTATTTACTAAAAACACCGAATTACAGAAAAATGAGAAAGTGGCGTATTGAAGATTCTGAGGAGCTCTACAACATCACAGGTTGGGGTACCTCGTACTTTGGTATTAATGACAAAGGTCATGTTGTTGTTACACCGCGTAAGGATGGAGTGGCTGTCGATTTGAAAGAACTGGTCGATGAGTTGCAGCTGCGCGATGTGGCATCTCCCATGCTGGTGCGTTTTCCGGATATTCTGGACAACCGTATCGAAAAAATGTCGTCCTGTTTCAAGCAGGCGGCGGAAGAATATGGTTATAAGGCCCAAAACTTTATTATCTATCCGATTAAGGTCAATCAGATGCGCCCCGTGGTGGAAGAGATTATCAGCCACGGAAAGAAGTTCAACCTCGGACTGGAGGCCGGTTCCAAACCGGAACTTCATGCGGTGATTGCCATCAATACGGACTCCGACTCATTGATTGTCTGCAACGGTTATAAGGACGAAAGTTATATTGAATTGGCGTTGCTTGCTCAGAAGATGGGCAAGCGTATCTTCCTCGTCGTGGAGAAAATGAACGAGTTGAAGTTGATTGCCAAGATGGCGAAGCAGCTTAATGTACAGCCTAATATCGGTATCCGTATCAAACTGGCTTCTTCCGGTAGCGGCAAGTGGGAGGAGTCGGGCGGTGATGCCAGCAAATTCGGTCTGACTTCCAGCGAGCTTCTCGAAGCACTCGATTTTCTGGAAAGCAAAGGAATGAAGGATTGTCTGAAACTGATTCACTTCCATATTGGTAGCCAGGTGACAAAGATTCGCCGTATCAAGACTGCTTTGCGTGAAGCGTCACAGTTCTATGTGCAGCTTCATTCGATGGGATTCAATGTCGAATTTGTGGATATTGGCGGCGGACTGGGAGTCGATTATGACGGAACCCGTTCGTCAAACAGTGAGGGCAGCGTGAACTATTCTATCCAGGAATACGTAAACGACTCTATCTCTACTTTGGTGGATGTGAGTGACAAAAACGGTATCCCGCATCCGAATATTATTACTGAAAGCGGACGTGCGTTGACAGCACACCATTCGGTACTTATCTTTGAAGTGCTCGAAACGGCTACTTTGCCGGAATGGGATGACGAGGAGGAAATAGCTCCCGATGCGCACGAACTGGTGCAGGAATTATACAGTATCTGGGATTCGCTGAATCAGAACAAGATGTTGGAAGCATGGCATGATGCTCAGCAGATTAGGGAAGAAGCATTGGATTTGTTCAGTCATGGAATTGTGGACTTGAAAACCCGTGCGCAAATCGAACGTCTGTATTGGTCTATCACACGTGAGATTAATCAGATAGCCGGCGGATTGAAACATGCGCCTGATGAATTCCGCGGACTGTCCAAACTGTTGGCGGACAAGTATTTCTGCAACTTCTCGCTGTTCCAGTCTCTTCCTGACTCTTGGGCTATTGACCAGATTTTCCCGATTATGCCTATTCAACGGCTGGATGAAAAGCCGGAACGCTCGGCTACCTTGCAAGATATTACCTGCGACTCGGACGGCAAAATTGCCAACTTTATCTCTACCCGTAACGTGGCTCATTATCTGCCTGTACATGCACTGAAGAAAACAGAACCTTATTATGTGGCTGTTTTCCTGGTGGGTGCTTATCAGGAAATCTTGGGAGATATGCACAACTTGTTTGGCGACACGAATGCCGTGCATGTTTCTGTGAACGAGAAAGGATATAATATCGAACAGATTATCGACGGAGAAACGGTAGCGGAGGTATTGGACTATGTACAGTATAATCCGAAGAAACTGGTACGTACGCTCGAAACTTGGGTTACGAAATCAGTGAAAGAAGGAAAGATTTCGTTGGAAGAAGGAAAAGAATTCCTTTCCAACTATCGTTCGGGGCTTTACGGATATACTTATTTGGAATAACCGGCAAGGTGCCGGAGCCGGATTCTCCATTCGGTGAACTTATTAAAAATCAAGTAATGAGAGAAAAACTAACAGTTATTAAGGTGGGTGGCAAAATCGTAGAAGAGGAAGCCACCCTTCTTCAGTTGTTAAATGACTTTGCCGCTATCGACGGACATAAAGTGTTGGTTCATGGCGGTGGTCGTTCGGCAACAAAAATTGCCGCACAGCTGGGTATTGAAAGCAAAATGGTAAATGGTCGTCGGATTACTGATGCCGAAACATTGAAAGTCGTAACGATGGTGTACGGCGGATTGGTGAATAAGAGCATTGTTGCCGGGCTACAGGCCCGCGGAGTCAATGCATTGGGACTGACCGGAGTGGATATGAATGTAATCCGTTCGGTGAAACGTCCGGTGAAAGATGTGGATTATGGTTTCGTTGGTGATGTGGAAAAGGTGGACGCTACTTTGTTGTCGGATTTGATACATAAAGGCGTTGTTCCGGTGATGGCGCCATTGACGCACGACGGTCATGGCAATATGCTGAATACGAATGCAGATACCATTGCCGGGGAAACAGCAAAGGCGTTGGCGGCTCTGTTTGATGTGACGTTGGTGTATTGCTTCGAGAAAAAAGGCGTGTTGCGTGACGAGAATGATGACGACAGTGTGATTCCTCAAATCACTCGTGCCGAATTTGAACAATACGTAGCTGATGGCGTTATTCAAGGTGGTATGATTCCCAAATTGGAGAATTCTTTTGAAGCAATAAATGCAGGAGTTTCTGAAGTGGTAATCACCTTAGCGTCAGCAATTAACGACTCTGGAGGAACGAGAATAAGAAAATAATTCAAAAAAAAGTAGTGGGCGACTGTAACTTTTCATGTCCTAGCCCGTCATTATTATAGAGATGCAAGAAATCAGCTTCCGAAACGATATTTTGCCATTGAAGGATAAACTCTTTCGACTGGCGCTCAGAATAACCCTGGATAGGGCAGAAGCCGAGGATGTCGTTCAGGACACCATGATAAGAGTGTGGAACAAGCGTGATGAGTGGTCTCAGTTTGAATCGGTTGAAGCCTATTGCCTGACAGTGGCAAAGAACTTGGCGATAGACCGGAGTCAGAAGAGAGAAGCCCAGAACGTGGAACTCACCCCCGAAATGGAGGAAGAACCTGATGCAAACAGTCCGTACGACCGGATGGTTCATGATGAAAGAATGAGTATCATCAATAGGTTGGTCAATGAACTTCCCGAAAAACAGCGGCTTATCATGCAACTGAGGGACATGGAAGGTGAAAGCTATAAAAAGATTGCGACCTTGCTGAATCTGACAGAGGAGCAAGTCAAAGTGAATCTCTTCAGAGCCAGGCAAAAGGTAAAACAAAGGTATTTAGAAATTGACGAATATGGATTATAAGGATATAGAACAGCTCCTCGAGCGATACTGGCAATGCGAAACTTCCGTTGAGGAGGAAACAACATTGCGCGACTTCTTCGTAAAGGAAGAAGTTCCGGCTCATTTGCTTCGCTATAAAAACCTGTTTGTTTATCAGCAGGTTCAGCAGGAAGTAGGGCTGGGCGAAGACTTTGACGTACGTATTCTGGCAGAGGTGGAGCCTACGGTAGTAAAAGCGAAACGTTTGACACTGACCGGTCGTTTTGTTCCTTTGTTCAAGGCCGCTGCCGTAATCGCAATCATTCTTTCTTTGGGGAATGTAGCACAACATTCTTTCTCTGGAGATGATGGAAGTGTATTGGCTACGGATACCATTGGTAAACAAGTAACTGCACCATCGGTTGCTATCTCGAATGATATGAAAGCCGAGCAGGTTCTCGCTGACAGTCTGGCGAGGATTAATCACAAGGTGCAGGTTATGAACGAATAGACATTTTCATTTGCTTTAAATATATAATATAGTTAGTGTGCTTAATTAAAACAACAACGAAAGCGAAACTGTGAAGTTTTCAATTCTCTCAATTTTTTAGAATAAAACTAACTAAATAAATGGGCTACCGCGCGATGCAGTAGCCCTTTTATGTTTTCGAGATGATTGCTTATTTAATCTGCCGTATATTTTTTCGTGGAGCGTCTATTTCTTGAGGATTTCCCCGATAGGCTATATCTCCGCTTCCTGCTACGCGTACTTTCAGTTTTCCAGTGACGTGGCAACTGATGCTGCCGGAACCGGCTGTACTGGCTGATACATTTTCCGATTTCAGGTTGTCGGCTCCAATATTTCCCGACCCTGCAATCTTATATTCGGCATAGAGAGTTTTACCACTCAGACCGATATCTCCGGAACCGGCAATACTGGCAATGCATTCTTTGCTTTCTATTTGCTGAAGTTTTACGTCTCCCGAACCATTGATGGAAACGGTCATTCTCCGGCATTTGAACTTTTCGCCTTTAATGTCTCCCGAACCGTTGATGCTGAGTGATATATCTTCTTTGGTCTGTATGCCATTGGCTAAGCGTATGTCTCCTGAGCCGTTGATTGTTAATTTATTCAGTTCCGGTGAGAATACTTTGACTTCCAATTTACCTTTCCAGATAGTGACATTCTTTTTATACTTTATAATAAGTGTATTGCCATCGACATAAGTCTCTAAAAGTGGAATGATATTGTCGGAACCATAAATCTCTATGTAATTTTGAGAACCTTGATGATACGTGACATTCGCACTACTCGATAACTTAACTTCGTTGAACTGTCCGACTTCTACTTTTTTAGTGAGATAGTTTTTGCTGCCGGTCACGTGTTTTCCCTGTAAGCAGGAGCCTGCGGTTAGTATTAGGAACACTCCTGTTGTAAATAAGACTAATAAACTTGTTTTCATAATTTTGAATTTCTATGGTGTTATATGGGTTAGACGGTTGATGTTTAAAAAAAGTTGCATCTTGGATAAGATTTTTTAGGTACAATCTTCTTTTTATTACTTTTGTGGTGGTAGTTAGGATATTTAAGATGAAGGAAGCAATCATAGAAGATGAAGAATTAGGACGATTAGTGGTGCGTGTTAATCTGCGTGCTAAAAGTCTTGTCTTTCGTACCAAGAGCGATGCCATATATGTTTCGGTTCCATCCGGGACAACGATGAAAGAAGTAAAACGGGCTATTGAGAATCTACGTGATAAATTGCTAGTTGCCCGTCAACGATTGAATCGCCCGTTAATTGATTTGAATTATAAGATTGATGCGGAATATTTTAAATTATCCTTAGCGGCTGGGGAGAAAGACCAATTTCTGGCTAACTCTAAATTGGGCTTTATGCAAATCATCTGCCCGCCTACGGCGGACTTTTCCGATGAGAATCTGCAGAACTGGCTGCGTAAAGTTATTGAAGAGGCATTGAGACGGAATGCAAAGAGTATTCTTCCACCTCGTTTGGACCGTTTGTCAAGGCAATATGGATTATCCTATGCCAATGTGAAAATAAACTCCAGTCAGGGACGATGGGGGAGTTGTTCGGCAAAGAAGGATATAAATTTGTCTTATTACCTCGTCCTGCTCCCTTCTCATTTGATAGACTATGTACTTTTACATGAATTATGCCATACCCGTGAAATGAATCATAGCGAACGCTTTTGGGCTCTGTTGAATCAATTTACGGAAGGAAAAGCGCTCGCTTTGCGGGAAGAACTGAAAAAATGTCGTACGGAAATATAAGCAATATAAGGAGTGACCGGTGCTGCCGGACCTTGTCTGTTACTTCGCCAATTGCTTAATCCCGTCCGCCTCTTTCTCGAAGTGATACGTTCCGCCTCTTTCGCTGAGGTCGAAAGTAGATACTAATTCAGTCTTATTATCCACAATCAGTAAGGCGCTTTGTTCGGCGAAACGCCCTACTTCTACAGTATAAGGCTCTTCCGGCATAACTTTATTAACTATAAGGCTGTCATTAACAAACAAAGAGACAGAATCCCCGGCGAATCCTTTCACCAGACTGATAGTATAAGTTTCGATAAAATGTCGTTCTTCCTGTTTCTCCCGTTGCAGGCGCATACTCATGTATACAAAAATAACCACTACGAATATGACTGCAAAAGCCAGGATTCCATTGCCTAGCATAAATTGTTTATTGGTGTTGAGACGGTGTGTCATAATGCCTGTTTTTTAAATTGCGGTGTAAAGATACGAAGATAAGACTGTTAATTCATACTTTTTTTCTTTAATGTTTTGTAGTCGAACAGATTATTTATATCTTTGCAACCGGAAACGGATGAAAGGTGGAGGGGCAATTAAGCTCCTTTTTTTGTTCTTATATAGTTAATAAATGATAGAAAAGAAAACTGTTTGTCAGATTGTAGAAGAGTGGCTGGAAGGAAAAGACTACTTTTTGGTAGAAGTAACCGTAAGCCCGGATGACAAGATTGTGGTCGAAATAGACCATGCGGAAGGCGTTTGGATTGAAGATTGTGTGGAGCTTAGCCGCTACATAGAGTCAAAACTGAATCGTGAAGAGGAAGATTATGAACTGGAAGTGGGTTCGGCCGGTATCGGACAGCCCTTTAAAGTACTGCAACAGTATTATATCCACATCGGACAAGAAGTGGAGGTATTGACTAAAGACGGACGCAAACTGGCCGGCATATTGAAAGATGCCGATGAAGAGAAGTTTACGGTAGGCGTAGAGAAGAAGGTAAAACTCGAAGGTTCCAAGCGTCCGAAGCTGATCGAAGAGGACGAAACCTTCACTTATGAGCAAATAAAATATACTAAATACTTAATTAGCTTTAAATAGTTATGGCCAAAAAAGAAGAAACAATCAGCTTGATTGATACATTTTCGGAATTTAAAGAACTGAAGAATATCGATAGAACGACGATGGTCAGTGTACTTGAAGAGTCGTTCCGCAGCGTTATCGCGAAAATGTTTGGCACCGATGAAAATTACGACGTAATCGTGAACCCGGACAAGGGTGACTTCGAGATATGGCGTAACCGTGAAGTTGTGGCCGATGAAGATTTGACGAACCCGAACATGCAGATTTCGTTGAGCGAAGCACAGAAAATCGATGCTTCCTATGAAGAGGGTGAAGAGGTGACTGACGAGGTTATCTTTGCAAAATTCGGTCGTCGCGCTATCCTGAATCTCCGCCAGACGCTGGCTTCCAAGATTCTGGAACTCGAAAAAGACAGTATTTATAATAAATATATAGATCAGGTAGGTACCATCATCAATGCGGAAGTTTATCAAATCTGGAAAAAGGAAATGTTGCTTCTCGACGATGAAGGAAACGAACTGCTGTTGCCTAAGACCGAACAAATCCCGAGCGACTTCTATCGTAAAGGTGAAACGGCGCGCGCAGTAGTTGCCCGCGTGGATAATAAGAACAATAATCCTAAGATTATCTTGTCACGTACTTCTCCCGTTTTCCTGCAACGTCTGTTTGAGATGGAAGTACCCGAAATCAATGATGGATTGATTACCATCAAGAAGATTGCCCGCATCCCCGGCGAACGTGCCAAGATTGCGGTAGAATCTTATGATGACAGAATCGACCCCGTAGGAGCTTGTGTAGGTGTCAAGGGAAGTCGTATTCATGGCATCGTTCGTGAACTTCGCAATGAGAATATCGATGTAATCAATTATACATCGAACATTTCATTGTTTATACAGCGCGCTTTGAGCCCGGCAAAAATTTCTTCTATCCGTCTGAATGAGGAAGAGAAAAAAGCAGAGGTATTCCTCAAACCGGAAGAAGTATCGTTGGCTATCGGTAAAGGCGGTTTGAATATCAAACTGGCCAGTATGTTAACTGAGTACACTATCGACGTGTTCCGTGAGTTGGATGAGAATTTGGCTGATGAGGATATTTATCTCGACGAATTCAGAGACGAAATCGACGGCTGGGTGGTTGATGCAATCAAGGCTATCGGTATTGATACGGCAAAAGCTGTGTTGAATGCTCCTCGTGAGATGTTGATTGAAAAGACGGACCTGGAAGAAGAGACAGTGGACGAAGTAATACGCATTTTGAAATCGGAGTTTGAAGAAGAATTGGAACCGGAACATAATCAGGAACACGATCAAGAACCGGAACAAGGACAAGAGTAATGGGTAATTACAATTGAAATTTTCTTCGCTCCATTTATTCATTAAATTTAAAATATGACGATAAGGTTAAACAAAGTTACAAGAGATTTGAACGTAGGAATCGCGACGGTAGTTGAGTTCCTGCAAAAGAAAGGGCATACCGTTGAGGCTAATCCTAATACCAAAATTAGTGAGGAGCAGTACGCTATACTCGTAAAAGAGTTTAGCACAGACAAGAACCTTAGATTTGAATCGGAGCGTTTCATTCAGGAACGTCAGAATAAGGATCGTAATAAGGCGTCGGTGTCGATTGAAGGCTTCGAAAAGCAGGCTGAAAAACCGAAGTCGGAAGATGTGATCAAGACAGTCGTACCTGAGGATTCACGTCCAAAGTTTAAACCTGTCGGAAAGATTGATTTAAATAACCTGAGCGGTCGTAAAACTGATAAAAAAGTAGAAAAAGAACCGGAGCAGAAAAAAGAAACTGTAGTAGAACGTCCTGGTGTTGAACAGGAGGTAAAGAAAGAACCGGAGGTAAAGAAAGAACCCGAAATGAAGAAGGAAGAGGTGGCAGTACCTGCTCCGGCTCCAGTTCAGGTTGAACCTATGGTGAAACAACCGGAACCTGTAGCACAACACAAACCGGCGGAGGTTGAAAAAGTGGAAGAAGTGATTAAAGAAGAGCCGAAGAAGGTAGAAGCACCTGTGAAGGCCGAAGAACATAAAAAAGAAGAAAAGCTTGTGGAAGCAGTAGCAACGGAAGCAGTAGTTTCGGAAGAAAAAAGCACTCCCAAGGAAGACGAGATTTTTAAGATCCGTCAGCCGGAATTGGGCGCAAAGATTAATGTTATCGGTCAGATTGACCTTGCAGCATTGAATCAGTCTACTCGTCCTAAGAAAAAATCGAAGGAAGAGAAACGTCGCGAACGCGAAGAAAAAGATAAAATCCGTCAGGATCAGAAGAAACAAATGAAAGAAGCCATCATCAAGGAAATCCGC
This sequence comes from Bacteroides acidifaciens, assembly GCF_024623065.1. Classification (GTDB taxonomy): domain Bacteria; phylum Bacteroidota; class Bacteroidia; order Bacteroidales; family Bacteroidaceae; genus Bacteroides; species Bacteroides acidifaciens. Next base: position 10,793 of record NZ_JANJZR010000001.1, on the reverse strand, counting down.
AGGGATGATTCTAAACAGATGAAGGGCGGAGCAAAAGAGAGTGTGGATGCAGTTTCTAAGAAGAAGCGGAATCGTATCAACAAAGAGAAAGTGGACGTTAATAACGTGGCAACTTCCAACTTCGCGGCTCCGAGACCGAATGTGCAAGGTAAAGGTGGTGGCAACGCTAACGGTGGCCAGGGCGGTAATAATCGTGGTGGCAACAACCAGGGCGGAAACAATAACAATAGAAGAAATAACAACAACAATAACAGAGACCGCTTCAAGAAACCGGTCATCAAACAGGAAGTGAGCGAGGAAGACGTAGCTAAGCAGGTAAAGGAAACTCTTGCACGTCTGACAACCAAGGGTAAGAACAAGGCTTCCAAATATCGTAAGGAAAAACGTGAAATGGTTTCCAGCCGTATGCAGGAACTGGAAGACCAGGAAATGGCAGACAGCAAGGTATTGAAGCTGACCGAATTCGTAACGGCTAATGAATTGGCTACGATGATGGACGTTTCTGTCAACCAGGTTATCGCTACTTGCATGAGCATCGGTATCATGGTTTCTATCAACCAGCGTCTGGATGCGGAAACAATCAATCTGGTAGCCGAAGAATTCGGGTTCAAGACCGAATATGTAAGTGCGGAAGTGGCACAGGCCATCGTTGAAGAGGAAGATGCTCCGGAAGATTTGCTGCCGCGCGCTCCGATTGTTACGGTGATGGGACATGTTGACCACGGTAAGACATCCTTGCTTGACTATATCCGTAAGGCGAATGTAATTGCCGGTGAGGCCGGAGGTATCACACAGCATATCGGTGCGTACAATGTGAAGTTGGAAGACGGACGCCGTATCACATTCCTCGATACTCCGGGTCATGAGGCGTTTACAGCTATGCGTGCCCGTGGTGCGAAAGTAACGGATATCGCCATCATTATTGTGGCTGCCGATGATAACGTGATGCCGCAAACGAAGGAAGCAATTAACCATGCGATGGCAGCAGGCGTACCTATTGTATTCGCTATCAATAAGGTAGATAAGCCGACTGCTAATCCGGATAAGATTAAAGAAGAACTGGCTGCGATGAATTACCTTGTTGAAGAATGGGGTGGTAAGTATCAGTCACAAGATATCTCAGCCAAGAAAGGTATCGGTGTAGAAGACCTGTTGGAGAAGGTATTGCTGGAAGCCGAAATGCTTGACTTGAAGGCAAATCCGAATCGTAACGCTTCGGGTTCCATCATTGAATCTTCACTGGACAAGGGACGTGGATATGTAGCTACCGTGCTGGTATCCAACGGTACTTTGAAGGTAGGGGACATCGTCTTGGCGGGAACAAGCTACGGACGTGTGAAGGCTATGTTCAACGAACGTAACCAACGCATCAAGGAAGCAGGTCCTTCCGAACCGGCGTTGATTCTGGGACTGAACGGCGCTCCTGCTGCCGGTGACACGTTCCATGTAGTAGAAACAGACCAGGAGGCCCGTGAAATCACCAACAAACGTGAACAGTTGGCTCGTGAACAGGGCTTGCGTACACAGAAGATTCTTACTTTGGATGAGTTGGGACGTCGTATCGCTTTGGGTAACTTCCAGGAATTGAACATCATCGTTAAGGGTGACGTGGACGGTTCTGTCGAAGCATTGAGCGACTCGTTGATTAAGTTGTCTACAGAACAAATCCAGGTAAATGTTATCCATAAGGGTGTAGGAGCAATTTCCGAATCGGATGTTTCTCTGGCTGCCGCTTCGGATGCGATTATCGTCGGATTCCAGGTACGTCCTTCGGGAGCTGCCGGTAAGATGGCTGATCAGGAAGGTGTCGATATCCGCAAGTACTCTGTCATCTACGATGCAATCGAAGAGGTGAAGGCTGCTATGGAAGGTATGTTGGCTCCGGAGTTGAAGGAACAGATTACCGCAACGATCGAAATCCGCGAGGTGTTCAACATCACGAAGGTGGGTCTTGTAGCCGGTGCAATGGTGAAGACAGGAAAGGTGAAACGCAGCGACAAGGCTCGTTTGATTCGCGATGGCATCGTTATCTTTACCGGAAACATCAATGCATTGAAACGTTTCAAGGACGACGTGAAGGAAGTAGGTACAAACTTCGAGTGCGGTATCAGTCTGGTGAACTGCAATGACATGAAGGTAGGCGACATGATTGAGACATTCGAAGAAATTGAAGTGAAACAGACATTGTAATAAAGCAGTGCTGAATCTATATCAGGCACGGGTTACGCGGATTTCACGGTTCTTAATAAATCCGTGAATTCCGTGAAATCCGTGCCTGAATTATATAATAGAGCAAAGAAATATGGCAACGATTGATATCATCATCCTTATTATAGTAGGTGCAGGGGCGATAGTAGGCTTTATGAAAGGCTTCATTCGCCAGTTGGCTTCCATTTTGGGGTTGATAGTCGGCCTGATGGCGGCGAAAGCTTTGTATGCTTCTTTGGCAGCAAAACTTTGCCCGGCAGTGACCGATTCGATGACAGTTGCGCAGGTGCTGGCTTTTATTATGATTTGGATTGCCGTACCGTTGATTTTTGTACTGGTTGCTTCATTGCTGACAAGGGCAATGAAAGCAATTTCGCTGAACTGGCTGAACCGTTGGTTGGGAAGCGGGCTTGGAACACTCAAATTCCTCTTGTTAACAAGTGTGGTGATTGGTGCGATAGAGTTTATAGATGGCGATAATAAGTTAATTAGTGCAACAAAAAAGGAGGAATCTTTGTTATATTATCCGATGGAAACGTTTTCGGGGATATTTTTCCCTGTGGCGAAGAATATGACGCAACAATATATATTAGAGAATAAAGATGCAACAAGAAGAACCCAATAAATATGTAAAGGAACTGACGCAGGAGAAGTACAAATATGGCTTCACTACGGAGGTACATACAGACATCATTGAGCGTGGACTCAATGAAGATGTGATTCGTTTGATTTCATCGAAAAAGGACGAACCGGAATGGCTGCTGGAGTTCCGCCTGAAGGCATACCGCTATTGGCTGACGCTGGAGATGCCTGCCTGGGCACATCTCCGTATTCCTGAGATTGATTATCAGGCAATTTCCTACTATGCTGACCCGACAAAGAAGAAAGAAGGGCCGAAGAGCATGGAAGAAGTAGACCCTGAGCTGATAAAAACATTTAATAAGCTGGGAATCCCTTTGGAAGAACAGATGGCCCTTAGCGGAATGGCGGTGGATGCCGTGATGGACTCCGTTTCCGTAAAGACCACCTTCAAGGAGACACTGATGGAGAAGGGGATTATTTTCTGCTCGTTCAGCGAAGCGGTGCGGGAGCATCCGGATCTGGTGAAGAAATACATGGGGTCGGTAGTAGGCTACCGTGACAATTTCTTTGCTGCGTTGAACTCCGCAGTGTTCTCGGACGGTTCTTTCGTATATATCCCGAAGGGTGTGCGCTGTCCGATGGAGCTTTCTACCTATTTCCGTATCAATGCCCGCAATACGGGACAGTTTGAACGTACGTTGATTGTGGCGGATGATGACTCTTACGTTTCTTACCTGGAAGGTTGTACGGCACCGATGCGTGATGAAAACCAGTTGCATGCCGCTATTGTGGAGATTGTCGTGCACGACCGCGCCGAAGTGAAATACAGCACTGTCCAGAACTGGTATCCGGGTGATGCCGAGGGCAAGGGCGGTGTATATAACTTCGTGACGAAACGTGGCAACTGCAAAGGGGTAGACAGCAAACTGTCCTGGACACAGGTGGAAACCGGTTCGGCAATTACCTGGAAATATCCTTCCTGCATCCTGACAGGTGACAACTCGACAGCCGAATTCTATTCCGTAGCTGTGACAAACAACTACCAACAGGCGGATACCGGTACGAAGATGATTCACTTGGGCAAGAATACCCGCAGTACGATTGTAAGTAAGGGTATCTCTGCCGGACATAGCGAGAACTCCTATCGAGGGCTGGTACGTGTAGCGGAAAAAGCGGATAATGCCCGCAATTACAGTCAGTGTGACTCTTTGTTGTTGGGAGACAAGTGCGGTGCGCACACCTTCCCCTATATGGATATTCACAATGAAACGGCGGTAGTGGAGCACGAAGCTACAACGAGCAAGATCAACGAAGATCAGATTTTCTATTGCAACCAGCGAGGTATTCCCACAGAGGATGCTATCGGGCTGATTGTGAACGGATATGCAAAAGAAGTATTGAATAAACTTCCGATGGAATTTGCGGTAGAAGCACAGAAACTGCTTGCCATCTCATTGGAAGGAAGCGTGGGGTGATTTACTAGTTGGCAATTTACGATTTACTATTTGGCTGCGCGCTTGTAGGAGGTAAATTGTCGGTAGTATGGGGTTTTAATAGTAAATAGTAAATGGAAAAATAGTACATATATCATGTTAGAAATAAAAGACCTGCATGCCAGCATTAATGGCAAAGAGATATTGAAAGGCATCAACCTGACGGTGAAGCCCGGCGAAGTACATGCAATTATGGGGCCGAACGGTTCCGGCAAGAGTACGCTTTCTTCCGTTCTGGTGGGGAATCCTGCTTTTGAGGTAACGAAAGGCTCGGTCACTTTTTATGGAAAGAATCTGTTGGAATTGAGCCCCGAAGACCGTAGCCACGAAGGTATTTTCCTTAGTTTCCAGTATCCGGTAGAGATTCCGGGCGTAAGCATGGTCAACTTTATGCGTGCTGCCGTGAACGAGCAACGCAAATATAAAGGTCTGCCTGCGCTGACGGCCAGTGAGTTTCTGAAACTGATGCGTGAGAAACGTGCGGTGGTAGAGCTGGATAATAAGTTGGCTAACCGTTCGGTGAATGAAGGCTTTTCGGGTGGTGAAAAGAAACGGAACGAGATTTTCCAGATGGCAATGCTCGAACCGCGTTTGAGTATTCTTGACGAAACAGACTCCGGTCTGGATATTGACGCACTCCGCATCGTGGCGGAAGGGGTGAACAAACTGAAGACTCCCGATACAAGCACGATTGTCATCACTCACTACCAACGTCTGCTCGACTATATCAAACCGGATATCGTACATGTACTTTATAAAGGCCGTATCGTGAAAACTGCCGGCCCGGAACTTGCCCTGGAACTGGAAGAGAAAGGATATGATTGGATTAAGAAAGAAGTAGGAGAATAATCCGTGCCTATAAATAAAAATATAAACTATGATAGTTGAACAACAATATATCGAACTTTTCTCACAGACGGAAGCCATGATTTGCAAGCATAGCGCTGAAGTGCTGAATGCTCCTCGCGCTGCTGCCTTTGCCGATTTTGAGCGAATCGGATTCCCGACCCGTAAGATGGAAAAGTATAAATATACGGATGTGAGCAAGTATTTCGAGCCGGACTTCGGCTTGAACCTGAACCGCCTGCCTATTCCGGTCAACCCGTATGAAGTGTTTAAGTGTGACGTTCCGAATATGAGCACGGCTCTTTATTTTGTGGTCAACGACGCATTTTATAATAAGGCACTTCCTAAAGTCCATTTGCCGGAAGGCGTTATCTTCGGCAGTTTGAAAGAGGTGGCCGAACAGCACCCGGACCTGGTGAAGAAATATTATGGCAAACTGGCGGACACGTCCAAAGATGGCGTGACGGCTTTCAATACGACTTTTGCACAAGATGGCGTTATCTTCTATGTGCCGAAGAATGTAATCGTGGAGAAGCCCGTCCAATTAGTGAATATCCTGCGTGCGGACGTTAACTTTATGGTCAACCGCCGTGTGCTGATTATTCTGGAAGACGGAGCGCAAGCCCGTCTGCTGATTTGCGACCATGCGATGGATAATGTGAATTTCCTTGCCACACAAGTGATTGAAGTCTTTGCCGGAGAAAATACGGTATTCGATATGTATGAGTTGGAAGAAACACATACAAGCACCGTCCGCATCAGCAACCTGTATGTGAAGCAGGAAGCCGACAGCAACGTCCTTCTGAATGGCATGACTTTGCACAATGGTACCACCCGCAATACTACCGAAGTCCTGCTGGCAGGCGAGGGCGCTGAAATAAACCTTTGCGGTATGGCGATTGCTGACAAAAACCAGCATGTTGACAATCATACGAGCATCGACCATGCCGTTCCGAACTGCACCAGCAACGAGCTGTTCAAATACGTGCTCGATGACCAGTCGGTAGGCGCGTTTGCCGGACTGGTATTGGTGCGTCCTGACGCCCAGCATACAAACTCCCAACAGACCAACCGGAATCTTTGTGCCACGCGCGATGCCCGTATGTACACACAACCCCAGTTGGAAATCTATGCCGATGACGTGAAATGTTCGCACGGGGCAACGGTAGGGCAACTCGACGAGAATGCACTGTTTTATATGCGTTCGCGTGGAATCGATGAGAAAGAAGCACGTTTGCTTCTGATGTTTGCATTTGTCAATGAAGTGATTGATACGATTCGTATGGATGTGTTGAAAGACCGTCTGCACTTATTGGTTGAGAAGCGTTTCCGTGGCGAGTTGAACAGATGCCAGGGGTGCGCGATTTGTAAATGATAGTCATTAAACTGCTAATAACTGATAAACGTGGATATTCAAAAGATACGTGAGGATTTTCCGATATTGAGCCGTACGGTTTATGGCAAGCCTTTGGTTTATTTCGACAACGGTGCGACGACGCAGAAACCTCGCCTGGTAGTCGATGCGTTGGTAGACGAGTATTATTCCGTGAATGCCAATGTGCATCGCGGTGTACATTACCTCTCCCAACAGGCAACGGAATTGCATGAAGCTTCCCGCGAAACGGTGCGCCGGTTTATCAATGCCGGTAGCACGAGTGAAGTGGTATTCACCCGGGGAACGACGGAGAGCATCAACCTGCTCGTCTCCAGCTTTGGCGACGAGTTTATGGAAGAGGGCGATGAAGTCATCCTCTCGGTGATGGAGCACCACAGCAATATCGTCCCTTGGCAACTGCTGGCAGCCCGCAAAGGAATTGCAATCAAAGTGGTTCCGATGAACGACAAAGGCGAACTGTTGTTGGACGAATACGAGAAACTCTTCTCGGAACGCACGAAGATTGTCAGCGTAGTCCAGGTTTCCAATGTTTTGGGTACAGTAAATCCCGTGAAGGAAATGATTGCGACAGCCCACGCCCACGGTGTACCTTGCCTGGTTGATGCCGCCCAGTCTATCCCTCACATGAAAGTGGACGTACAGGACTTGGATGCCGACTTCCTGGTATTCTCGGCTCATAAGGTATATGGACCGACCGGTGTCGGCGTATTTTATGGAAAGGAAGAGTGGCTGGATCGCCTGCCGCCTTATCAGGGTGGCGGTGAGATGATTCGACACGTCTCTTTTGAGAAAACGACCTTCAACGAACTGCCTTTCAAGTTTGAAGCCGGTACGCCCGATTATATAGGAACTACCGGATTGGCAAAAGCTCTCGACTACGTGAACGGTATCGGTATGGAGCAAATCGCGAAGCACGAACACGAACTGACCACCTATGCCCTGCAACGCCTGAGGGAAATACCTGATATGCGTATATTCGGTGAAGCTGCCGACAGGGGAGCGGTTATCTCTTTCCTGGTAGGCAATATCCATCACTTCGACTTGGGTACTCTGCTCGACCGTTTAGGAATTGCCGTCCGTACGGGGCATCATTGTGCGCAGCCCTTGATGCAACGGCTAGGCATTGAAGGAACCGTCAGGGCTTCGTTCGCCATGTATAATACGAAATCGGAAGTTGATGCATTAGTGTCGGGAATCGAACGCGTCAGCCGTATGTTTTAAGATATAAATCGCTGCTCCTGTGAGGAATGGCGATTTTTTTTTCTTTAACTAAAAAAGATGCCTTCAAGTGCAGTGATTTGAAGTTTCAAGCGTCTAATAGTAGAAAAAGGAATATTCGGAGAGTCGTGAGACTATGCTTATATTATAAATTCTCTCTCTTTAACATTAATGGCAGCTATATCGTAAAAAGTTACGGTATAGCTGCAACTTTTTAGGGGTGTTCCCCGTCTTAATAGATAAGCGAATAAATTAAAAAAGAGAAAAAGGCCATGTTAGTAACGACAACTCCCATTATTGAGGGAAAACGAATAGTGAAGTATTATGGAATCGTTTCCGGCGAGACAATCATAGGTGCCAACGTATTCCGTGACTTGTTTGCAAGTATCCGTGACATTGTAGGCGGACGTTCCGGTTCTTATGAAGAAGTGCTGCGTACGGCGAAAGATACCGCTTTGAAAGAAATGCAGGCACAGGCAGCCCAACTGGGAGCTAATGCCGTGATAGGTGTTGATTTGGACTACGAGACAGTAGGAGGTAGTGGCAGTATGCTGATGGTGACTGCCAACGGTACAGCCGTAAAGATTGAGGATTAACTGATTATTATTGTGTGAAAAGAAAGGGGAAACGCCGTTAAACGGTGAATCCCCTTTTCTGTTTTCGTTTCTTTTATTCTGCAGTCAGCTCAATCACACGACTGAAAGTCCGGTTGGCAGTGAAAGCATGGATGCCTACCTTCATCAGATAGTCGCCGGAATAAGTTTTCTCGTTGGCGTCCAGATTAGATTTCTGGTTTGGCATCAGATTGATCTCTTTCACCTTATACATCTTCTTTGCATCCAATCCCTGAAGTTTCACCGGAAGCAACTTTTCGCCGAAACGCGGATGAATGTCATACGTATAAAGCACAGCCTTATTCTTATCCGGTGTGGCATACATTACGGACATGTGGTTGCCGTCGTAAGGAGAAACCAGTCTGTATTGGTCGCCATCGAGAATCACTTTTTTCAGACGCGTCCAGTTGGCAACTGCCCCTTGACAGTAAGCCAGTTCGTCGGCATTCAGTTCTTTCAGTCCGAGGTCGAAGCCAAGTTTGCACATGCTGGCTACATCGGTACGGAATTTCACGCTTGTCTTTTTGTTCCAGCTAGTCACGTGTGCAGCCATTGCTTTGGCGGGGAAGATTTGTGAGAATCCCCATTGGATGAACAGACGTTCTATCGGGTCGGTATTATCACTGCACCAGAATTCTGTGAAATATTTCAGAGCCTCGTAGTCGCAACGCGCACCACCACCGGAGCAAAGCATCATCGGTGTATTGGGATATTTCTCTTTTACACGTTTCAGCACATTATATATACCGCGCACGTGGTCGATGTAAAGCTGTCCCTGTTTGTTTTTCAGGTAGGGAGAGTAGATGTTGGTGATAGGCGAGTTGCAGTCCCATTTGAAATAAGCCACTTCCGGGTTTTCGGTCAGAATGTTGTCTACCACACCGAAAACGAAATCTTGCACTTTCGGGTTGCTGAGGTCGAGCACCAATTGGTTGCGATAGTAATACGTTTCGCGGTTCGGTAGGGTGATAGCCCAGTCGGGATGCTTTTCGAAGAGTTCGCTTTTCGGATTCACCATTTCCGGTTCAATCCAGATACCGAATTTCACTCCGGCTTCTTTGGCCGAATTTACAAGAGCGGGGATACCGCCGGGCAGTTTGGATTTCATTACTTCCCAGTCGCCCAGTCCGGCATTGTCGCTGTTGCGCGGGTGCTTGTTTCCAAACCAGCCATCGTCGAGCAAGAACATATCTACGCCGAGGTGTTTGGCTTCCTTCATTAGTTCGGAGAGTAATTCTTCATTGAACTTGAAGTAGGTGTTTTCCCAGTTGTTCAGCAGGGTGAGGCGGTCGCCTTGCCCGTCTTTCAGTTGGTAGTTGCGAGCCCAGGCATGAAAGTTACGGCTGGCTTCGCCCGTGCCGTTGTTACTGAAAGTGAACATAAATTCGGGAGTTGTAAATACTTCGTCCGCTTTCAGTTCATAATCAGAAGCATAAGGATTGATAGCCGGGATTACACGAAGATTGCCGATGTTGTCCACCTCAAAAGTAAACTGGAAATTTCCTGTCCATCCGATAGTGCCCAGCATCACACGTCCTTGTGTTTCCTGTGCCGGTTGCTCGATACCGAGTTCGAAGAACGGATGCGTGTGCATGGCAGCACGGCTTCCGAGCTTAGTGTCGATTACTTTCTTTCCGAATCGTAGTGGCTGTGTACTCATCTGTGCTTCTTTCGCCCAGTCACTGCTGAATTCAGTCAGATAATATTCATTTCCGGAGAAATAGAGCATGGTGGAAGCATAACGCCACAAAGTGACCGGTTTCTTTTCTTTATGTTTTATTTCACTCCATGTCTTGATAACGTTCTCTTTCGGATAAGCGATATAATGCAAAGCCACTTCTACCGGATATTGGTTGTCTTTCAGACGGATGATTGTTTCCGTTCCGCCTGCCACGGCTTTCTGTTCCGAAGATACATAGCGGAGGATAGTGCTCGGATTGCCGTCGCTGTGAGTGATAGCCACAGCCGGTTCAAAGTAATCCTCTGCACCGGAACCCGGATATACTTCCCAGCCGCGTGTGGATACACTTCCGTCACTGCCGCCTTTCACATAAGGGGAGAAATTGTCTATGTCGCGTTCGTTCAGTAACTTATCGCCGAGATAAGCCTGATAAAGGCGTCCGTTCGGAGCCACTTGAAGGATTAAGTCCGTGTTGTCCGTTGCGATGCGGATGACGTTCTTTGCCTGGGCATTCACTTGCGTCAGTGCAAACAAAGCCATTAGTAGTAGAAATAGTTTCTTCATGGTGTTTTGTAATTATTGGGTGTTAGTTGGTTTACGAGTATAAAACTGCCCAAAGATAATGATAATTTATAATGTACGGGTTAGAATTTAATGCTGGTGTTAAATATTACAGTAAGAGCCTGTTTAAATTTTCCTGAGATTATGTTAGATAGGCTTTACCGACCTGTTTATATTCGTCACATAGTCTCCGT